>WYAU01000046.1 GCA_011525665.1 Candidatus Brocadia sp. | reverse complement strand
CTAACATAGCGTATTCCTCCTTTCTTGGTTTTTTTTGTTATTTACTCTTTCAACTCCAAGTATAGTGGGGAATGCGCTTTTTTTCTACCTCCGCTTATAATTTACACAATATATTTTACACTACCTATTTGCTCACCGGCCTTACGCCGACTTTGTCGATGGGCTTCAGAAGGTTATGTTTCCATCGCCCCCTGCCATCCAAGCTACATGGCTCCGGCTTTTACCACGACGGGACTTTCACCTGTTAGAAAGCAGTACCCTTCCCTGGGCACGCCTATAATCAAGGTCTGACCCAAGGCCACTTGCTGCTTTTCCCCAAATAGCTTCAGCCTCTAATGAGGTGGCATCAAATTCGTTCTACTTAAAATATTTACTGTAATATGAAACTTTTCGGAGGCTTTTTTGAGATACTCTAAAAATTTATAATAGTCTGCCCCCGTTTGCTTATCGTAATCCTATGGTAATTAACCACCAGACGGCAATACTAGCAAAATATCCTATGGCGATAACCGGTGTCCATCTCAGGTGTGAAAGAAATGTATAATGTTCTTTGCCGATACCCATTACCGCAACGCCGGCTGCCGAACCTATGGAAAGCAAACTACCGCCTACACCCGTAGTCAGTGTAATAAGCAACCATTGATCAACCTCCATTGTCTTATTCATTTTGAGAACAGCATACATCAGCGGGATATTATCGAGTACCGCGGAAACACCGCCAAGGATAGTATTTGCCATGGTTAATTCCATATTCCCATATAATTTATCTCCAATTACACGAAGATATCCTATATACTGCAATGCCCCTACGGCTGCTAATACACCAAAGAAAAAAAGCAGGGTATCATACTCTATCGCTTCCACACTTTTAAAAAAATCGAAACGTTCGGTTTTCCGTCTGTCTTTGGTAAGCCCTAATTTTTTCAGAAACTTTTTTTCTCCCCAGTGTTTCATATAGTACGAATGGAACATAAGAAATCCCATGCCCAACATCATACCTAAAAATGGCGGCAAATTTAAAAATTGATGGAAAAAAATCCCCAATGCAATAGTTACAATTCCGAAGACTATCGCCAGTTTTGCACCTGGTTTTAGAGCGTCAATTTCTTTCCTGCATTCAGGCTTTCCCTTCGGTACGAAAAAACTCATGATAAGAGCAGGTACTCCCCAATTTACCAATGCGGGAACGAAAAGGTAGGAAAATGCAACTGTTTCTACTTTACCGGCTGTCCATACCATTAACGTAGTTATGTCTCCAAAAGGACTCCATGCCCCACCGGCATTTGCAGCGACAACAATGTTTACAAAAGCGGGGACAATAAACTTTTTATTCCCACCACTGACCGCCAGTGCAACGGTAGACATAAGTAAAGCAGTGGTCATATTATCTGCAAACGGTGAAAGGATAAATGCAAAACACCCCGTAGCCCAGAACAATTGTTTATAACCCAACCCCATTGACAGCAATTTTGCCCGCAGAGATTGAAAAACGTTAAGGGACGAAAGGGTATTGATATACGTCATGGCGACGAACAGAAAGAAAAAGAGACTGCCAATTTCCGCGATAAGATGTTCTATAAAGGAGTGAGAATGCCCTCCCCCATTTATTGCCTCATAAATGCCAATAAAAAACCACATAAAACAACTAAAGAGTACCATGGGTTTTGCCTTCTTCAGATGAATGATGTCTTCAAAAATAACGAGGATGTATGCAGCAAGAAACATGATCAGGGAAGTATACCCAATCCATGTGCCGGTTAAGTTCGTAATGCCATCTGCCATTGATATTTGCTTTTCAAGGGAAAATGATGGCAATTCCACTCCATGGTTAATAGTATCGATTGCGGATACATGCTCGTTCATAAAATAGTTCTCCTTAGAGACAAACGTATGAAATGCACATTTGATATATATTTCTTGCTTGTGAGTTTAATAAAATCCTAAAGTTTCAAAGCAAAAGATTTGCCATACCATTTTGTTTTTTTCTATCTCTCGCAGTTTATCAATTGTGATAGAGAAGGATTGGGAGGCAGGGATTTAAAATTGCTGTTCTGGCTTGCTTTTTATTAGGGTTTCTTTTGTCCTAATTTTCAACAGGTAATACCATGTCATGTTGACATTTTTAATGTTTATATGCAGACATGCTGTTATAGCATAAAATTGGGTAAGGTTTTAACCTGTATCGGTTTTAACATCAGACTTTTCATCCTTAAATTAAGAGTCCCTTAGTAATGTAAGTTCCTATTTAACATATTTCTTGACTTTTACAAGGTTTATAACTACCTTAATTAAACTAAATCAAGGTAAATAATTTGCCACAGAGGACGCTGAGAAAGCGAATAAAATATCTTAAATGCTTTTTTAAATGATTACCATCTGGACGCAGATAAACACAGGTAAATTCAGATTCTTCGTCGTTTCACTCCTCAGGATGATAAACGGTGTCATTCTGAGCGAAGCGAAGAATCTTGTCTGATTGGTGCATATTTATAGTATTTCAGTATAAAATCTTTCTTTTTTTGCAAGTTTTTGACAGCCCCCTTCGCCTCCCGTGATAGGGGGATCGTGTTGAGGCTTTGCTGTGGTATGAAATACAAAGAAGATATTCGGAATCAAATTCTCTCTAAGGTAAAAAAGATCGTTATTAAGATAGGTACTGGCGTTCTGACAACCGATGATGGGTATTTGGATAAAGAGCAGATAAAGAACCTGGCCGGACAGGCCGTCGAATTAAACAAGATGGGGTACCATGTTGTCGTTGTGAGTTCAGGGGCTATTGGTTCCGGAATGGGGGAGCTTGGAATTGAGAAGAGACCCGCTACGTTGCCTGAGTTGCAGGCAGTTGCAGCAGTAGGTCAAAGCAAATTAATTAGTATGTATGATGATTGTTTTAAAATACACGGTTACCATGCGGCCCAGATACTCCTTACCCGTGAGGATTTTGAAGATCGGCAGAGATACTTGAATACCTGCAATACGATCCATACGCTCTTTCAGCTCAATGCCATTCCCGTAGTAAACGAAAATGATACAATTTCCGTGGATGAAATCAAGTTCGGTGACAATGACGCACTTTCTGCACTGGTAACAAATTTGCTGAATGCAGAGTTGCTGATTATCCTCTCTTCCGTTGATGGTTTGTATGATAAATATCCAACGGGGAAAAGCAAGGTGGCGGTTATTCCTATTGTGGAAAATGTTTCCAATGAAGTTAAACAGTTGGCGTTTGATGTAAAAACTAAAAGAGGTGTGGGGGGGATGCAGACCAAATTGGAGGCGGCATCCGTAGTCACTAATGCGGGAGAGGCCGTCATTATTGCCAACGGCAGGATGAATGGCGTATTAAGGAAGATTGTACAGGGTGAAAATATCGGTACCTTGTTTCTTCCAAAGGAGGAAAAGCTGGCGAGCCGTAAGCGGTGGATAGGCTATACCATAAAGCCAAAAGGAAAGGTTTATGTGGACGATGGGGCTACGCACGCCTTAACGGAAAAGGGTAAGAGTTTACTTGCCTCAGGCATTGTGTTGGTGGAAGGTACATTTAACAAAGGGGACACGGTCTCAATTTGTGGCAGGGGGGATGGTGTGGTTATTGCGCGAGGACTGACAAATTATTCTTCCGAAGAGATTGAGAAGATTAAGGGATGCAGTACCTCTCATATTGCTAAAGTGTTGGGTTACAAATTATACGACGAGGTTATTCATCGGGATAATATGGTAATTTTATAAGTGTAAACCTAACCCGAACAAGTCGGAAAAGATTATCAATGCCTATGCCTGTTCTTTGTCGTTTTAACAACGAGACGTTTCTTATGATGATACGCAATTCATTTGATTTAGTTCGGGTTAGTTGTCCGAAAACTTTTTAAAAAGCACATACCTCTCCGAATGAGCTTGTATGCCTTGTATCACGGGCTAACCCAATGAATGATAAAAATATTTTTGCCGAAAGTGTAGAAATTATTTCTTAAGATACTAAGACGCAAAGAACGCAAAGAAAGCTGTTAAGTATCAAAAAATCAAATCGAAACCCAAAACCCGAAACTCGAAACTCGAAACCGATTCTAAAAAACCCCTCCTGCCTTTATCGCATCTATCATTTCTTTTACCTTTTTTGCTTCGTCAGGGTCGTGGGTTAACTTGAGCGATTCATTGAAATAGTAGAGCGATTTTTGGTTATCTTTCTTGTGTTTTAAATACAACATCCCCAGTTCCCGATAAGCAGCAAAGTCCTTTGGATTATAGTGTATTGCAAGATTGAATTCATGTATTGTCTCCTCGTAAAAACCCTTTGCAGTATAAGCAATTCCGAGGTTATAGTGTGCGTCAAGATGGTCTGGCTTTAATTGGGCGGCTTTTTTTAGTTCATCAATTGCGTTATCCATCATGCCCTTTTTTAGATATACAGCCCCTAAATTGTTATGGGCATCTGCATAGTCTTTGTTTATTTTTAAGGCCTCAGTATATTCCATCTCGGCTTTCTCAGAATTTCCAATACGTTCGTAGGTGTTTCCAAGATTATTGTGGGTAAGTGGGAAATAGGGGTTGTTGGTCAGCGCTTGTTTATATGCCTCAATAGCCATATCATATAATCCTTGCCTGTCGTAAAGGGTTCCAAGGTTATTGAAGGCGAGCGTATTATCATGGTGGCTTGATATTGAGGCCTTGTATTCCTCGATGGCCTTGTCAATCAGTCCGATTTTTTCGTAGATAGCACCGAGATTATAATGAATAAAGGGATAGCTATATTGAAAGGTGAGTGACTTTTTATACATCTGGATGGCTTCTTCATAGCGTTGATTTTTAAAGTAGACGTTGCCCAGGTTACTGCATGCGCGTGCACTCTTGGGTTCACGCTGGTAAGTGTAACGCCATAACGTGGCATCGTCTTGCCACACACCATTCCTGTATATTACGCTAATCTGCATACTCAAAAGAATTCCCCCCAAAACAATAGCCATGTATTTTCTGAGTGATGGATAGTTCGCCAGAATACACCCGGTAGTACCGCAAAAGCCCATGATGGGTAGATACAAATATCTTTCAGCCATAATATTCCCGATGGGAATAATACCAAATACGGGTAACAGGGTGATAAAAAACCACAGATTGAAGAATGTCAGGAGTTTGTCCCTCCTGGAAAGCAGTGCAATAAGAACACATGCAGATACAACGAACAAAGCGGAGAGAATGAATGAAAGGCCGTAGATATTTGTGTAAGGCACGATATAGTCTGCATTCAGATTGAGGGGTAGAAACAGTAGTTTTATGTATGATGCAACGACCTTCGTCATGGTAGTAGCATTACTTGGGGAAACACTAATTGTTTTAAAAGTATTTTTAAATACAATGAACCTGATGAAAAGGTAAAAACCAGTAACTGCAATATATCCCCCATAAAAAGGTACCCATCTTCCTGTCCCTATTAATTTGGATGAGATGGTTGATGTTTTACTCTTATTACCTAAAGGATAAAGGAGATCAAACAAGACAAGAAGAATGGGAAGGGTGATGGCCATCTCCTTTGAGAAGAGTGCCAGGCAATAAGAGGCACATGAGAGGATGTAGTAAGGGATGAATCGTGTATTTGTTTGTTTAAGAGAAGTTCCCTTTTCAGAGATTGGGAATCGTATTTTTACGAAACATATGAATGCCAGCAGGAAGAAGAGAGAGGCAAGGATGTCTTCCCTATAGCACACCGCATTCACCGTTTCTGTAAGAATGGGATGTGACAGAAATAACAGGGTGGCAAATATGGAGACTCTATGCCTCTTACAAATACTTTTTATAAGACAGTAAAATAAAAATACGGTGACGGTGTGCAGTATGACGTTTGTGAGGTGATATCCGACTGGATTGAGCTGCCAGATGGCATAATCGATAAAATATGATAGCGTTACTATAGGGCGATAACTTAACTCCCCTGAAAGGAGTAAATAATCTTTCTGAAACAGTTTTGGTAAATTTTCCAGAGATTTAATGAGATAATTCTCGGTAATGATATATACATCATCATAAACAAAGGTATTGGACAAGGAGTTTATGTACAAAAGTACTGAAATAAAAATAATAAGGGGCAGGTGGTTCTTGAAATACGTTTGTTTCAAAGGAAAATAAAGTCTTTTTGATAATTTAGGAGAAAATATGATCAACCCTGACAGGGCTAACCCAGGGATTCCGTGTTTCGGACTTTGCCATTTCCGGCTTGTTGTCTTGGGTTATACACGAATTATTGCATTCAATCCAGCTCAAGCACATATTCAATCACTTTCATCTCTGGTATAAATTTGTTCAGCTGACTCAGGCCCAATCTTTCACCAGCAACAGCAATAAGCCTCTCTTCTGACGCCTCCTTCGAATAAAATCGGCCTGCGGCCAGTAACGCCTCTTTGGGAATGAGACCTACGACCTCGCTCCCTGTAACCCCTACGCCCAATACACGGGCCTGTTTCTTGACCTCTTCAAAGGCCACGTGAGGTGGCGTTATCTTATAATTTTGCAGGTTCATGGATACCTGAGTGATATTGTGTACCTCCAAATACACGCCTATTGCCTGTACGAATTGTAGCAGTCCGGGGATGCGTGTCCTTTCCCCTTTGTCATTGATCTTTACACTCCCGGAAGTCCTTACAATCCCTGCTATCCTGTGTGCTATCCGGATATCCGGTGTTTCCAGATTCACGTTGTATGCAATCAAAAATTCCCGTGCTCCAATTACCGTAACGCCCGCCTTTCTCACCCTCTCGTTAAATTCCGCGGGCCCATAATCAGGTCGCCACATTTCATCTTTAAATCTTTCGGGCAGGCTTTCATATTCCCCCTTCCTGATATCGGACAGAAAATGCCGTTCGGGTACGATCGCTGCCTCTCCATACAGGTAAACGGGTATGCCGATCTCTCCTCCCACTTCCTTTCCCAACGTTCGTGCAATGTGAATGCATTCATCCATCGTGGTATGTGCTATGGGGATAAATGGACAGACGTCTGTGGCGCCAATACGCGGATGGGCGCCTTTGTGCCGCGACATATCAATAACCTCTGCAGCCATCTTGATGGCAGAAAAGGCAGCTTCCTTGACTGCCTCGGGTTCACCTGCAAAGGTAACCACGGTGCGATTATAGTCTGCGTCTGATTCTGCATTGAGCAATTTAACGCCTTTTACCTTTTCAATTTCACTGACAATTCTTGCTATTTTTTGGGCATCCCGGCCTTCGCTGAAATTCGGGACACATTCAATTATTTTATTCATTTTTAAAATAAGGTAAGGATTATTACTCCAACAATCATAACGCCGCCTCCGATCAACCGCTCCATAATATTCGTCTCTTTAAACCAGACAGCGCCATAAATGATACCAAAGAGCAGACTCATCCGTTTTACTGAAATGACATAAGGAACTTCTGCGATATTTACCGCCAGAAAGTGTGTAATAGTTGCGAAGACGATGGCCAGGCCGATCAGGCTAAATAGAGTGCCATGAGAAAATATCTGTTTTATTTTACCATGATTTTTCCATACCAGAACAGGAAAAAGGCTCACCGCAAGGATGGGAAGATATGTTGCAGTAAAGAATAAAGGGCTGGAGTGCTGTATCGCCATTTTCCCCAAATTAGAAGTAATACTGTAGAGAAAGGCAACTATAATCATGTACAGTGAGCCGCGTTCCCGTCCTATGGCTTTAAATGGTGCCCAGATACCTTGTTTGGTGGTTCGTACATGTAACAGATAGGCGCCAAGGGCAGTAAAGACAACACCCATGATTCCAAATCCATCCAGTCTTTCTCCAAGTATCAGGTTTGAGGTAAAGATCATAAAGATCGGGCTTAACGCTAAAAATGGTAAAGTAATGGACAAGGGCGATATCTTGATCGCTTTCATGTATAATATGAGGGCGACAGCCTCTAACGGAAGTAAAATGAGTATCACAACGAAAAAATGCCTGTCTAACCGGGGTATTTCTATAAAGGGCAGAAGTAAAAGCAAAAAAGGCGTGGCAAATCCTACACGCACCCAGGCAATGAGATATTCATTACTCCCTGCAAGTGACTTTTTACAAAGGGCATCAGCCGATGCCGCAAAAAAGGCACAAAGCAGAGACAGGAAGAACCAGTTCAAGTCTGACCGCGGAGAAAAGAATACAACGACGTTTTAAAAGTAACCGCAGATTTTGCAGATTACACAGATAATAAATATGAATAATCTGTGGTTCCCATGTTTTTTTATCGGACAGAGATAATCCTTTGCTAAAGTTTATAGCCGATTTTACGGAGGAACTGCTTGCGATTCCGGATGTCTTTTTCATCCTCAACGCCTCGGGGACTACAACCATCAATGACACCCATTACACCCCTCCCTTGTTCAGTTTCCGCCACAATAACCTGTACGGGATTGGCAGTGGCGCAAAAGACAGAGCATACCTCCGGACACGCCTTGATGGCATTCAGTACGTTTACCGGAAACGCATCTTTCATGAGGATGACAAATGTATGACCGGCTGCAATATTTCCGGCATTTTGAATCGCAGTCTCTTTCAGAGAAGTGTCGTTTCCCTCTGCCCTGACGAGGCACGGACCGGAGGCTTCACAGAAGGCGATACCAAAATTAATGCCGGGTACGGAATTAACCATAACCTCATATAAGTCTTCCGCCGTTTTGATAAAATGAGTGTGCCCAATAATAATGTTGGCACCCTCTGGGATATCCATAGTAACCGTCTTAATTTCCATCGTAATCCACTTGCAATAATTCAGCCACAAATTTACACGAAAAAATATAAATAAATTTATAACCACCCCTCTCCCCTCCTTCGCACGGAGGGGATAAAGGGGAGGTCTTCCGCCAACTATCTAAATAAATCCTTGTAGCTACCAGATAGCCTGAAAAACCGCATAAATAAAAGAAAAGTTCCTAACTATTAAATTAAAATTCGTTTTAATTCGGGGCCAACGATGTTTATTTCAACTCTATAACATTGACCTTCCCGAAACTATCAAGGGGTTTATCGAACTTTTCCCTATTGCCGACCACGAGAATCTTGATCTCGTCCGGATGCAAATACTTCTTAGCGACCCGCTGTATGTCTTCCCGGGTAACGGCCTGCACGTTCTCCAGATACGTCTCGAGATAGTTCAGAGGTAAATCTTCATACTCAATATCGACCTTTTGTGCCACGATACTTGCGCTGGTCGTAAACCGGAAGACGAACTGGTTCATAAAAGTCTCTTTTGCCAGCGACAATTCCTCATTATCAATCAGCGTTTTACGAATCTTATCTAATTCCTCCAGTGCTATAGAGATGGCGCGGTTGGTTGATTCTAATTTCGTCTGACATGAAACAAAGAACATCCCTATATCCCGTGAAGTTTGAAAAGCGCTGAAAGCAGAATAGGCAAGTCCTTCATCAGAACGAATCCTGCCGGGAATACGGGCCGTAAAGCTTCCGCCGCCCAGGATAAAATTCATCATCATAACCGGAAAATAATCCGGACTTTTCCGGTGAATTCCCAGATGTCCCATGATTACGTTCGCCTGATTAATATCCTTGTACACGTAATGCACTGATCTTTCGAAGCGCTTTTCGACCTTCGGCACTTCCGGAAGATGAATATCTCCTTTTTTCCACCCTGCAAATGCCTCACTCAGCTTTTTGATGAGTTCGTCCTTACGGAAATCACCCGAGACGCCAAGGATGATATTATTGGGATAAAAAAATTTCCTGTGAAAAGCAACGACATCGTCCCTGGTGATCTTCCCGATGGATTCCAGCGTCCCTTCCGCCTTTCTGCTGTAAGGGTGCCTGCTGTCATACAGGATCTTACGAAATTCCCTGTGCGCTATTTGTGTGGGATTATCGTTCTCACGCCGGATGGATTCAATGACTTCATCCTTTCGCATCCTGATCTTGTCTTCCGGAAATGCAGGATGCATGAGAACGTCGGCAAAGATTTTTAAGCCTTCATCAATATCTTTCTTAAGCGTGGAAAGACTTGTGCTGCCCGATTCACGGTCAATGGACGTTTCCACGGAGGCGGCCATAAATTCAAGAGTCTCATTCATCTTATCGGCCGGCATAGATATGGAGCCGCCGCTTCTCATTACATAGCCGGTCAAACTGGCCAGACCCGCCTTTTCCGGTGGTTCATAAACTGCGCCGGTTCTGATGCGGGCGGTGATATGAAAGAGTGGCAGGCCATGGTCTTCCAGCAGATACACAATCATTCCATTTTCTAAGACAACCCTATCCACTTTGGGGGGGGCAAAATTGAGCGGCTTGAATGTAAAGCCGGAAACGATCTTTGCGCCTTCAGACTCCGGCTTCCCCACCGATGGAGCTACAACGCGTTCATGCCCCTGGGACTGTGCGAAGATAAAGGGGGAATAAACGATGGAAAACATGAATGCTGTAAACAGGATCAAAAATGCGAAACATTTATTTTTATTCACGGTAAAATCTCCCTGGTTTCTAATCTTTCACGGTTAGTGGAAAATGCCGAAGAAAAAGATATTATTTAATAGACGTCTGCTGGCTTTTCTTCCTTATTTTTTCCCTGTGTTTGTTTTGTTTTCGTGTTATTTTCCTTTTTTACCAGAATGGCCACGGTCCGGTTGCTCTTCTTCAAATATTTATTTGCGACCTCCGAGACGTCCTCTGCAGTAACTTGCGCCAGCTTATCCATAAAGGTATTAATATAGCGCCAATCGGAAAGAACCTCAAAATGTCCTATTTCATTGGCAAGACCCGAGGCTGAATTAAGGCCTCTGATGAAATCCGCCTCCAATTGGTTTTTGATCTTTTGCAGTTCCCAATCCGTAGGAGGGGTCTTTTTCAGTTTTTCAATTTCTTCATAGAACGCGGATTCTACCTCTTCCACCGTATGAGGCGCCCGTGGGACGGCAATAAAGGTAAACGTGTCTGGATATTTCCCTATTCCATTATAGGCATGAGCCATGACGGCAATTCGTTTATCCTCAATCATGGATTTATATAATCTTGCGGTTCTGCCGTCTGAAAGGAGAGAACTCACGACGTCCAGGGCATACAGGTCAGGGTGGCCAATCGCAGGGATGTGATAGGATATGGCTATATAGGGATTTGATTCAAACTCAACCTCGACTCTCCGTTCCCCCCTCTGTTCCGGTTCTACGGTTTTTACCTTAGGAGGAGCCGTCTGGCCGGGAATGTCGCTAAAGTATTTTTCTACTAATTTTATCGCGTCGTCGGGATGAAAAGCTCCTACCATGACAATTACTGCGTTGTTGGGAGCATAGTATTGCTTAAAATATTCCTCTGTTTCTGCTTTCGTGATATTTTGTATATCAGATCGCCATCCAATGGTAGGCCAACGGTAGGGATGGGCGATAAAGGTCACGGCATTGAGTTGCTCAATCAACAACCCCATCGGGCTATTTTCCGTTCTGAGCCGCCTCTCCTCCATAACGACATCCCGTTCAGAATAAAATTCCCTGAGTACGAGATTTTTCATGCGGTCCGACTCAATAAACGCCCACAATTCCAGTTTATTTGCAGGTAAATCACAGAAATAATACGTGCCGTCAGTGGATGTTGCTGCATTCAACCCGGAAGCGCCGTGCCGTAGATATAAGGAAAAGACCTCGTCTTTTACCACCAAATCCCTGATTTTTTTTCTCACGTCCTCTAATTCCTTTTCAAGTGTTTCAACCTTCTTCGTGTCCGCAGCCTCTTCTCTGCTTTTTTCCATGGAAATTTTCACAGCCAGTTCGTCTTCCCTGTCAAGCAACGGTTTTTCCGCCGCATAATCCTTCGTTCCAAACATCTTTGTCCCTTTAAACATCATGTGTTCAAAGAGGTGGGACACGCCGGTAATCCCCGGTCGTTCATCAACTGACCCAACTTTATAATTAATGCGAACACATACGATAGGCACGTCATGCTTTTCCAGCATAAGCAACTTTAAACCGTTTTTGAGCACGTGCTCTTTAACGTTAAGCTTCAGGGGGTTTGCAGTTGCCGCACCGGTAAACAGCCCGATAAAAGTCATGAGTAAAAGGATTGATGCCAGAGTCTTTTTTTCCATTTTCCCTACGCTCCTTAATTATTTGGCCGGGTAAAGATACACGTGCCCGTGAAAAAGATGTAAATCGGTACGTCTCCACTGTGATTTTTTCATTAATCTTTCCGTTCTTTCTGCATTTTTTCTTGCTCTATCGTAATCTTTTAAACACATTCGGTCAATAGAAAGTTTCGTGAATCTCTGTGGATATAGCCACAGAGAAATGCCTCTTGAATATTGAGATGTATTCATGTAATATACTTCGGGACAGCATTAATTGATCGTTAGAAGGGGGATTTAGAAATATAAAAAGGAGTCGGTTATCATGAAAAAAAGGAGACATTTTATTTTTATTGCAACTCTGGCCGCATTTGTTTTTTCGCTCTGTCCCGGTTTAACCGGCAATGCGGGTGAACTGAAGCACGACCCGAACGCTGCAAAACAGCTGGAGATCACCAGGAAAAATTTGAGCGGCCTCACGGAAATGAAATTCACGGACGCAAAGAAGTATTATGAGGAGTCGCTGAAAGAGTTAAATGCATTGATTGAAAAGTATCCCGGGACACGGCAAGCGCTGGAAGCGAAGTTTTATATCGGTAATATTTACAATGCAATGCATAATTTTGATGAGGCAATTAAATATTTTAATACCGTGCTGGGTCAGGGAGAAATTGACAGCCTTTTTAAGGCAAAAGCATTGTATTTTAAGACAAAGGCACTGCTGGCAAAAGGCGATATTGAAAAGGCAAAAGAAACAGTGGCAGAATTAAAACTCATCGATTCCAGGGCGGCAGATAGCTTTGGCAATGAGTTGAGTGGCACAATACGGATTGGCATGGAGGCCCCGATATTCAGTGTCACAGATTTTAACGGAAAGCCTGTCGATTTATCAAAAAGTAAAGGGAATATCACTGTCATTGATTTTTGGGCAACGTGGTGCGACCCTTGTATTCAGGAATTTCCCAAAGTGAAAAAAATGTACAGTAAGTTCAAAAATAAGGGCATTCTGTTCATTGGTGTAAGCCTTGACGATGATATTGAGGATTTGCGAGGTTTTGTGAAACAGGAAGAGGTGGAATGGCCTCAGGTATTTGACGGGAAACGATGGAAAGGGACAATTCCTGCGTTGTATAATATCCAAATTATACCTACGATGATTGTGCTGGACCGGGAAAACAAAATACGTTACATCGGAAGCAGTACGGATGGCGTTACTCAAATTGTGACGTCGCTTCTCTCGGAATCAAAGGATCTGCCCTTATTCCGGTAAGGGTATAAAATGGGTTTTACTTTATGGGAACCCTTCAATACCTAATTGCTTACTGAACTGGATCACCAGTAACAAAATTCCAAACACAATAATAGCAATTATTAATATCCAGTCTTTCTTCTTTTTGACGGTTTCTGCGGGTTTTTCAGAAGAGGCGACAGGAGTAAAAACTGTCGCTTCTTCTGTTTCAACAGCAACCATCTCTGCGCTAACCTGCGTATCTTTGAAACCTGATTTTCTCTCCTTGTCCGGCAAGAAAGACTCAGTCTTTTGCTGCCGGATTACATCGGTTTTTGGTTTTTTGGCGTTTGGAGTTTGCGCTTTTTGTTGTGGTTTGGTTTCCGGTTTTACCTGGGTATTCGGTTTTCTCTTATCATCGGGTATCGATGTTAAAAATTCACCACAAAAACGACACTTAATCGCTTCATCCTTAATTTCTTCTGCACAATAAGGACATTTCTTCATAATTCATTCCTTTTTGGTTTTAAAGAAATAGATACCTAAAAAAGCGACAATGCATAACCAGATTTGTATCGTCACGATATAATAAAGGAAACCTTTCACAAGCTTGCCGACATAGGATTTTTTCCACTTTTCGGTACTCTTTTTAAAGGGGCTCTTAAATAAAGTTGACCCCATCTTCTTGAACGGTTTAAAAAGATGTTTGTATGCAGGGTCTCTTTTATCGACTTTGATATACGGAGACTTGTATTCCGTTCCGGTAACGGGTTTTTCCTCCGTTGTCGCCTTCGGAGGCTCTGTATATCGTTTTTCAAGTTGTTTTGTCGTCTCTAATACGGGAGGCGTTCCCGGTTCTGCCACAGAAGGCTTGCTACCGGAAGGAGGCCTTGTTTCCTCCGGGGGGGGAGGCGCTGGTTTTACAACCATAGGTCTTCTCGCTGGAGTTTCTTCTTCCGGAGGTTTAGATTCAGTAACACCTGTCCCCGTATCGGGAGAAGTCGTTTCCGGTGGTTTTGCTTCCGCTGGACGGGATTCTGCCGGCTTGGGTTTTTCTTCCGGCTCTTCCCTTTGCGGGGGGGACACGGGCTTCACCACCTGAGGAGAACCACCCACCATACTCTGCATGCGTTCTTCAATTAATTTTTTATATTTCTGGAGTTCTTCCTCCGCTTTGTCGTTCATGCCCAGTTTTTTATATGCCAGCCAAAGTCGTTGGTAGGCCTCGACGTATTCCGGTTTAATCCGGGTGACCTTGGTGAATTCCTTAACGGCATCATCAAACATGTTTTGCCGGAAGTAGATACTCCCCAAACCAAAGTGCGCTTCGGCATGGTCCGGGTTAATTTCTATAACTTTCCTCAACATCTCCAGGGATTGGTCCAGTTTCCCTAGTTTGTATAAGTTGTACGCATCCAGGTAGTATTTGTTCGCCTCGTCATCTCTCTGTGCAAACAGCGGTTGCATAAAAAATATACCGATGAGGATAAAAACGGATAGATATGCAAGCGAATATTTTTTCATACTATAAATATTAACCGTTTTGAGCTGGTTATACAAAATAAAATTTATTTGTTTCCTTTGAGTCTATTATAAGAATCTAATGCCTGATTTGCCTCCTCTTCCATGCCCTCCTTCTTGTAAATCAGATACATTTCCTGATAGATGTTTATAAGATCGGGTTTTATGGTCAATGCCGTCTTTAACTCCGTAAGCGCGTCGTCGAGCAAGTCCTTTTTATGATACATCATACCTAATGCTACATGAGCTTCTGAAAAATTCGGATTTTTCCTCAGTTCTTCTTTTAATGCTGTAATAGCTTTATCGAGTTTTTCCTGCGGTACTTGTTGTATATACTGATCCAAGGTCTGGAAATTGAATTTTGAGAGGGAGCGATGCTTATATTTCAAATACACGAAAAAACTGACAGAGATTAAGAGTATAATAAAAGCAGCCCCTATAAGGAGAAAAAGCAATTGTCGTTTCATAGTCATGATTTTATCTTTTTGAAATTTTCAACGGGATACACTTATAGCAGTCGTATGCCCAATTCCTTAAGTTGTTGTGCATCTACCTCCGACGGTGCATTTGTCATCAGACAGGTGGCCTTTTGCGTCTTGGGAAATGCGATAACTTCCCGTATATCGTCGAGCTGTAATAACAACGTGACCATACGATCGACACCGAGAGCGATCCCGCCGTGCGGGGGTGCGCCATACTTCAGCGCATCGAGTAAAAAACCAAATTTTATATATGCGCTTTCTTCATCGATTCCAAGCAAACGGAAGACGCTCTTTTGTATTTCCGGTGTGTGGATACGAATACTGCCTCCCCCCAGTTCTACGCCATTAAGCACGAGATCGTACGCACGGGCATTTACGTCTAAAGGTCTCTCTTCCAGAATTGGAAGGTCATCAGGATGTGGTGATGTAAACGGATGGTGAAGCGCCTCATATCGTTTTAAATCTTCGTTATAATCAAACAACGGAAAATCCACAACCCACGAAAAATTGAAAGTATTTGTATCAATGTGTTTGTTTTTATGACCAAGATGCAACCTGAGTTGCGCAAGAGACTGGGATACTACCTTGGGTTTGTCGGCGACAAACAGCAGTAAATCCCCCTTTTTCGCGTCCATATGCCTTTGCAACTTTTCCTGCGTTTCTCCCGGAAAGAATTTTGTTATCGAAGAAGTCAAACCATTTTCTTCCACCTTGAACCATGCAAGTCCCTTTGCCCCGAATTGACCGACAAACGCCGTTAAATCATCGATGTCTTTCCGTGAATAATTCCCGCAGCCGTTTGCATTGATACCCCGAACCTGCCCGCCGGATTTGATCGTGTCTAAAAACACCTTGAAATCTGATTTTTGAACTATGTCGGATATATCTTTTATTTTCATGCCAAAGCGTAAATCAGGGGCATCGCAGCCGTAAGAGGCCATGGCCTCTTTATATGGAAGCCGGGGGAAGGGAGTGATAATCTTTTTACCGATAACCTTATCGAAGATTGTGGCAACGAGGCCCTCAATGATCTGGATAATGTCGTTTTCATCTACAAATGACATCTCCATATCCATCTGGGTGAATTCGGGCTGCCGCTGAGCACGGAGGTCTTCATCACGGAAACAGCGTACGACCTGAAAGTAACGGTCATAACCTGCCACCATGAGAATCTGCTTGAAAAGTTGGGGGGATTGGGGCAGCGCGTAGAATTTTCCGGGATTTATCCTGCTGGGCACCAGATAATCCCTGGCCCCTTCCGGGGTACTCTTTGTCAGTACGGGCGTTTCGATATCGACAAAATTCAGACGGTCTAGGTATTCGCGTATCGTCTGGCAGACCTTATGGCGGAAGATCAATCGCCTTTGCATTGCGGGACGTCTCAGGTCGAGGTACCGGTGCTTGAGACGTAGTTCCAGGGATACTTTACTTTCGTCCTCGATCTCAAACGGCGGGGTTTCTGATTTATTTAATATCTCGAGGGTGTCAGCGTACACCTCGACCTCTCCGGTATCCAGATTGGGATTTACTGTACCGGCAGGCCGGGCAGAAACTGTTCCCTGTATAGCCACAACAAATTCAGGCCTCAGTTGACCGGCGGTATGGTAGAATTCATTCCCTTTGTCAGGGTTGAAAACCACCTGGGTAATACCATATCGATCACGTAAGTCAATGAAGATCAGCCCTCCGTGATCCCGAATACTGCTTACCCAGCCCGACAGGGTAACGGTGGATTTCACATCTTTCATTCGTAATTGACCGCAGGTATGTGTTCGTTTCAATGTAGCCATCTATCGACTATCTCCCGGGAATTTAGATCTTGTTAACTTTTGACAGGTCAGCGTTGCTCCTGGAACCACTTGAGGATTTCGCTTTGTTTCAGCGGGATTTCTTCGCCCGTTTCCATCATCCTGACCTTGACGTCTCCGCGGGCCAGTTCATCGGGTCCCAGTACAACAACGTATTTTGCCCCCACCTTATTTGCCGTGCGCATTTGTGCCTTGGGACTTCTTCCTTCATAATCAAAATCAGCGGAAATATCCGCCTTTCTTAAAAGGTTGAGCAGATAAAAGCATTTTTTTTTCGTTTCTTCTCCAATTGAGACGATATATACCAGGGGGGAAGGCAGGGAAGCTTCTTCGTGCAGCGGTTTGCTCTTCGCTATAACATTTTCAAGAGCCAGGATCGTTGCCTCCATCCCGACGGCAAATCCAACGGAGCCGATAGGAGGTCCCCCGATGTCGGAAATCAGATTGTCATATCGCCCGCCTGCACAAATGGCATCGCGGGCACCCAGAGACGAATGGGTGATTTCATAGACGGTCTTGGTATAATAATCCAGCCCCCGCACCAGATGGGCGTCTGCAATATAGGGAATACCGATCTCCAAAAGCGCTTCTCTCACTGCCTGCGCATGGGATTGACACTCCCCGCACAGGTAATCATTGATAGAAGGCATGCTGTGGCTGATCGTTTTGCATTTCTCGTTTTTACAATCCAGGATACGAAATACATTCCTGTTCAACCGTGACTGACAGAGCTCGCATAACTCCTCTTCACGGTTGCAAAGTTTTTCTTTCAGAATATTTCGAAAGACAGGCCTGCATTTTTCACACCCTATGGAGTTGATTTTGACCTTGTATCCTTTCAGGCCAATGCGGTCGAATATCCGGGTGGCAACACTGATGGTTTCCACATCAAGCAAAGGGTCGGTGGCGCCTACCGCTTCTATGCCCATCTGGTGAAATTGCCGAAGCCGCCCGGCCTGTGGCCGTTCCTTTCTGAATTGAGGGCCAATATAGTAAAATTTTTGGAATTTTTTTGTCTTGTACAATTCATACTCCAAATATGCCCGCATAACCGGCGCCGTGTTTTCGGGACGCAGGGTTATGCTGGAGTCTTCACTATCAGAAAAGGTGTACATCTCCTTCTCGACGATATCCGTAGCTTCTCCAATACTTCTGACAAACAATCGGGTATCTTCAAAAATCGGGGTGCGGATCTCATAATAACCGCACAGCTCAAACTCTTGCCGTCCAACCGCCTCAAGCCTTCTCCAGAAAGTCCATTTCTCCGGCAATATGTCTTCCGTACCCCTTGGCGCCCGAAAGACGTACTCCGTTTTTTTATCGTTATTTCCGTTCATTGCCCTGCTGGTCCTGGTAAGTCAGAAAAAAAATGAAAATAAAAAATCAATTATACTTCTCCGGACGTAATATGCAAGGCTTTCTTTTCCTCTCCGGAGCAATGGAGTAAGCCCGCTTGCCGACCTATGCCCTAAGTCACAAGAAAGATGCCTGATAGCATATAATACCGGAAACCATTGTAAAGATATTTTTCGATCCGGCGCCGAGAAGCTGGTGATAGACATCCTTTCCGCGGGTTTCCGGCAAGGCAATGCCACAGAGGTCTGCCTCAAAACCCTCTGTGATTTGTCCTATATGTGATTCCCAGCCAAGCGCCTTTGCCCCATTCACCGTTGCCAGAGAGAGTAGGGTCTTTGGTGAAATGCCAGAGTGATGAGACAGGAATTTCATCTCATCGAGGATGCTCAGTGTGTCGTTGCTCGCAAGGCTGTCGGTTCCCAGTCCCACATTAACCCCTGCATCCAATAGCTTTTGTACCGGATGCCCTGCATGACCGAAAAAGAGATGGCTCCTGGGGCAGAACGCAACGCTTGCCCCGGAATATTTAATCAGGGATATCTCCTCATCGGTAATATAATTGCAATGGATGAGGATCGGGTGATTATCCAAAATCCCCGTCCCTTTCAGGTATGCTACGGGAGTAATTCCCGGCGGCTGCCAGCTGGCGGGCATAGCCCGTAACTGACGTAAAAAAACGGGAAAATTTCCTGAACCTTTTGTCAGAAATTCAATCTCGTCCTGTGTCTCTGCAATGTGGGTACACACTGGCATGTCTGTCTCACGGACAAGTTGAGATATTGCATGATATAACTCTTTCGAAACAGAATACGGCGCATGGGGAGAGATCCCGATACGAAACAAATCAGGTCTTCGGCGATCTTCTCCCCTGTTTCCCCCTGTAAACGGGGGGGGCATTGGGGGGTGATTGACATTCTCATGACCGGGATCAGATAATTCTGATCGGATTTTTGTAATAACGTCCTTTGCGTGGTCTGGGTTCAGGTCAATAACCTCCTTATACACGACCTTGCGTAAGGGGCGCTTCTTTAATACCGAAAAAGAATATTCCGTGTTGGCAATGTCCGCAACCGTCGTGGTGCCTGCCTCAATACAATATCGGACACCTTTTTCTATCGACGAGGTATAGTCTTCTTCTTTCCACCGAATCCTCGCTCCCAGCAACTGAAAGATCCAGTGGGTAAAATTAGCCGTTGGCTTGATTCGATTATGCAGGTTGGTCAAATCAAGGTGAGTATGTGTGTTGATAAGGCCTGGCAGGATGGCAGCATTTCCCAAGTCAATAATTTTTTCAATACCAGCAAGCATCTTCATCTCATCAAATGTACCAACACAGTGTATCTTTGTACCTTTGACGGCCACTGCACCATTTTCAATACATTTTTCTAAATCTGGAATGAGATACTTTGACCTTATGATTAGCATAATAGTGCTTTATTCAACAAGTGCATTAAAATCGTTTCTTGGAACTGAGATATCTTTCACAATATAACAACCACGCTTGGCTTTTCCACCCCTTCACTCCGCGTAAGACGTGCAGAAAAGCAGCTTAACGGACAGAAGAAAATGCACAAGCAGTTCCTTCATCCGTTTCTTCTGCATGAGTACCTGCCCTTTGCAACACACACGGGTATCCGGATTCACTGTAATATTATAACCAAAACCCAACCACTCGTTCAATGGTCCAGAAGCTTACGACCGACCCGATACCATACGCAGGCATCTGCCAGACCCAGCGTGGCCCCAGACAATAGTTATCCTCCCCGCGGTGTTTCTAAGAACTATCACCCCCATAATAGACGCGATCTGGCCAATCTCCACTCCTGATCCGAAGGAGTCGGAAAAGTTTAATGTTTTTGGTAACCTGTAAACGTAGTATACAAGAATAAACGAATAGTCATTTTCAACCCACTCGTTCGTGTTAGTCAGATAAAATGGAGTTCTTCTCGATAAGGATTCTCGATGACTTTGCACAGTGGTATTGCCCCTTCATCCCCCCTTGCGAAGGAGAGGAAAGAGGGGTGGTTATAAGTTCAGTATTATGCAAGTGGAGTATACAACGGATATAGTCTTTCAGCAGCAAAGCTATTTACAGACCATGTACGATACCTTTGCAAGAACAGCCTCCATACCGTAAAGCCTGAGAATATCGCAACGTTTCCGGGAAAGAAACTGCATGGTAAGTATCAGGACTATATGGGTAACAGATTTGGTACCCGTATTGAAGGTACACGTATCAAACATGTCATGGGATCTGCCTCGGTAAAATTGTACGATACATTCGGTATTATGCTGGGGATCAGCAGATATTTCTGACCATTACCCGTTAAAATTAGTAGATTATTTTTGCCAAAAAGGTAAAAATATTTTTTATTAGATACTATTCCCCAATACAGAAGACCTTATTTTGTGACGGAATACAGCGGGGAAAAGGTAGAGCGCTCTGTATTAGGGCGTTGAGGTAGCAGAAATAAATTCATGAGCTACCCCATTATTTAATGGGAATTCTGGCCAATAAACCCGCAATTAACAAAGGGGGTGTAATGGAAAACAACTTACTTTCATTTGCAGAGTATAAAATACTTGTCGAACAAGCTCCCATAATGATATGGCGATCAAATACCACAACTGCATGCGATTATTTTAATGAGAGGTGGCTTGTTTTTACCGGACGCACCATGGAACAGGAAATGGGAAATGGATGGATAAAAGGGGTATACCCTGAAGACCTCGACAAATGTCTTAAAGTTTATTTAGACGCTTTCCAAAAGCGGGAAGCATTCGAGATGGAGTACCGTCTCCGCCGGCATGACGGCCGATATCGATGGATATTCGACCGTGGTGTGCCTTTTAAAGGTCTCGATGGACAGTTTGCAGGTTACATAGGAAGCTGTATAGATGTAACAGAAAAAGTAGAGGCGCGGGAATACCTCCGGAAAATTGAAAGAAATAGTTAAGAACAGCAAAATTCGAGGAAGGAATATGTATTACCTGTAGCTTTGGCGTAACGCAGTTTCATGACGGAGATACCGTAGACAGTTTTCTTAAGCGAGTAGATAATGCACTTTACAAGGCAAAAAATAACGGGAGAGATAGGGTTGAAATACTTTGGGCATAGTGCGCCACGAGCACAAAGGAGGGTTGCGTGAAGCCAAAAAATCATGGAATTCGAATTTGTGTGCAACTCCATAAGAGACGGAGGAAGACCCTTCGAAGGCACCTGACAGGAGGAGGCTTCAAACCACCCTAAACTGCGTTGGTCAAAAGCCAAAGCGATGGGCGTTGGAGAAAAGGTGTCTTAAAGACATCAGGTATGAATCAAGGGAGATGAAGCGGTTGAACCATTGTATAGACGATATCAAAACCAAGGGGATGCCGTAGCAGGAAATCAACAAAAGTCTCAGAGTCTGGTTTGAATATTTTCAACACAGCCACCAAAATCAATCAAAAAAGCAGATTAGCATATCAAACAATCGACCAACATTGTACGTAATAACGGTTCAATATTTCTATTGACACAGTGGCCATTGTTGTGTTATTTTAATAACATTATGTAACGTACATAACACACATTCCGTTGGTTTCATGAATAAGTGGATTCTGTTTATACATCAAATTGCTCAAGATACCCCCAACCTCCGGGTAAAGGTCTGGCGCGATTTAAAAAAACATGGCGCAGTGCTCTTCAAGAGTGCCGTATACGTCCTGCCTTTTACAAAAGAACACGAAGAAAGGCTGCAGTGGCTTTGCCAACAGATTAAAGGCAGCGGCAGCGAGGCGTCCCTGTTCATCACCGAATCACTCAATAAAGAACAAGACATTGAGATTGTTAAGACCTTCAATGATGTCTGCTATAAGGAATATCGCGCCGTAATTGCCGCCTGCGATGATGTATTGAAGCAGGCGGAAGAGAGAGAGGCGACAGAAGGCATAACAGATGACATTGTGTATGGTTTCAAAAAAAGGTTAGACGAAATAGTGAAAAATACCGAAGATGCTGCGAGGACCGATTTCTTCCATGCACCACAAAAAGAGCGTCTCGTCCAGAAAATAGAATTTTTAAAGCAAAAATTAGCGGAGTGGTCGAAAACATCCAAAAAAGAAGCAGATGTTATGCATAAGGTATATCAGGGGAAAGATTTTTCAGGGAAAAAATGGGTTACCCGGAAGGACGTCTTCATCGACCGGATGGCATCGGCCTGGCTTATCAGGAAGTTTATTGACCCAAAGGCCCGATTTGTTTTTCTGACGAAGGACGAAAAATGTAAGGACGCTATTCCCTTTGATATGTACAGCGCGGAATTTACCCACCGCGGGGAAGACTGCACCTTTGAGACCCTTATAAAGGCCTTTGGCTTACAAGATCCGGCATTACAGCCAATCGCCGAGATTGTTCACGAAATTGACCTAAGAGATAATAAATATGACAGGAAAGAGACAGAAGGAATAGAACACATCATCAGGGGATTAAAGCAACAACAAAAGGACGATAACAAATTGCTCGAAAAAGGGATGGAAATATTTGACATACTGTATCAGTATTATACTTCATCTATGAAAGGAAAAGACGAACATGCCACCTCTTGACGATCATTTAAAAAACAGTAAAGAGAGAACGGGGAATACCTATGAGGAACTTCACCACTGGATTGATGATAATAAGATAAAGGCGCCGGAAATCCACGACCTTGGAAAAATTCACGAGAACATGGCTTATGTCCGTGAGAGGTGGGGGGAAGAGGCAGTCCGGGAATTTGTGTTTCACGTAAAAGAAGACCTGGAACACCGTTTGAAAGAAAATCTTCAATATTTTGGTCTCTTCAAATGACAAACAGATTCCTTTCCCCTTTTGTTGTCCTCTGTACTGTGGGTTTCTTTGCGCGGATGAGTTACGCCATGGCAAGAACGCCGCTCCTGCCCCTCTTTGCGCTATCGTTAGGCGCAAGTCCAAAGGCAATCGGATTTGTCGTTGGCGCATCTACCATAACCGGTATCTTCTTCAAATTACCTGCCGGTGCCCTTTCTGACATTTACGGCAGATACAGGATGCTTTTTTTCAGCATCCTGATTTTTGCATTTACCCCTTTTGTCTACTATCTGGTAACACATTACTGGCAACTGGTAGGGATCAGGTTTTTCCACGGTCTGGCTACTTCTGTTTATGGTCCGGTAGCCATGGCCATGATTGCCGATACCGCCGGCGATCAAAAGGGCACGAAACTTTCCCTATTTTCCTCTGTTACGATCATTGGAAATCTCATTGGCGCGCCATTTGGCGGATACATACTTAATTATTTATCCGGCAATGGAAGCAATTCTTTACAGCACTTTCATATTGCATATCTGGTTTGCGGAATTATGGGTCTGATCTCTTTCGGTTTTACCATAAAGCTGATGGTCCCAGGAAGAGCTGATACCGTACATACCAAAAATTCACCGGGTGAAGTACGACGGAAGTTTTTTAAAGGCATCAGAGAGGTGATCAGCGATTATCGCATCATCATCACGAGCAACATGGAAGGTGTGCAAAATCTGTCGGTAGGCGCTTTAGAGGCATTTTTGCCTGTTTATGCGGTTACTGTTGCTGGTCTGACGGCATTCCAGGCCGGGATCCTCTGGGGAGCGCAGGTTGTTACTACCATCCTTGCAAAACCGGCTATGGGAAAAATCTCTGACCGGTATGGCAGAAAACCCATAATCTTCCTGGGGATGTGGATCTGTGCAATTCCTTTTGCCTGTATTCCGTTCACGCAAAATTTTTATCTCTTGCTATTTTTCGCCTCAGTCTTTGGTGTTGGTGAGGCATTCGTAACCTCATCTTCAGCGGCTATGGTGGCCGAATTCTGCAAGGAACAGCACTATGGCGCCGCCATGGGGACATTTGGGAGTATCTTTGATATCGGTCATGCGTCCGGTCCTATCCTGGCCGGGCTGCTCCTGGCACACATGAGTTATCAATACTCATTTCTTATTATTGCCATCATATTGATTTTTGTCTCGTTTGTTTTCCTGCTGACAATCCGTGAAGGAAACGGAAATATATTGAAACAGGAGGTATAATTATGAAATATTTTTTTGTAATTATGAGTGGTTTGTTATTATGCTTTTATTCCGACTACGGGTGGTCTGCAACGTCAACATCTCTTGTCTGGGAGTCTTCATATACAAAGACTTCACCGACAGTCGACGGGAAAATGGACAAAATCTGGGAACAAGCCAGACCGCTTACGGTTGTTGTAAGGGAAGCGATGGGAGGGGACAACCCCACAGAAGTTGTTCTGCGAGCCCTTCATACCGATGATACCTTGTATGTTCTGGCACAATGGCCTGACGATACCAAAAACGATATGCGTGACCCATATATCTGGAATGAAGCAAAGAAAGATTACGATCGCCCGTCGAAACCGGATGACCAGTTTTCTTTAGAATTTCCGATGACCGGGGAATTCGACATTCGCATGCTGACCATTGTTCACGAGTATACCGCAGATGTGTGGCACTGGAAGGCAGGACGAGGCAACCCGGTTGGGTGGGTAGATGATAAGCGTCACATCATCAGCCGGAAACCAATCAAAAATGGTGTAGAATACTCAATGGGTGGGCATGGGAATGTGTATATAGCACGTCTCATGGATGAGGGAACATCTTCTTACTCCCTGAAACCCAAGCCATCATCGTTTGAAGGTAATGTAGTAGATTCCTTTGAACAACGTCAGCCTGCTGGCAGTTTGGCGGATGTGCAAGGTAGGGGATTATACGAAGGAAAGCACTGGACACTGGAGATGTCTCGCAAATTTAATACAGGTCACGATGATGATGCGTTGATTGACCCAACGAAGGAGAACTTCTGTGCCATCGCCGTTCTCAACGACGAGCTTTACTGGGATCATTCGGTTTCTCCGATAATCACACTGCGATTTACCGGCAATAGTAAATAATTGAGAGAACGAATGGCATTTATTAAAAGTTGTTTGCAGGGCAGACAAGATTCAATGCTTTTTCAATAATGCAAAAGTATTTGAGATATCAAATAATACCTTCGACGGTGGTAGTGCGGGACTCTGGACAAAATCAGATTCTTACACATATTTTGATGACCTGCATCCCTTCCTTGCGAAGCAGGAAAAAGAGGGGAGGTTATAACTTGAGAATAAAGGACGGACAAACAAGTTTATCTATGCCACCCAATTATTCCGTTAACGCTTTTGAGTAATAATGATGTGTAATTTAGTTACACGTTACAGCGCTACATTATAATAATATGTGGAAAAGTCAGGTACTACTGACGTTATTTGTTCTAGCTGAATTTTCTGTACCTGCAGAAGTCTTTGCATTAAGACCCTTTGTCACAACAGATGCGGACGTGGTGGAACCAAATGTGATCGAAATAGAATTAGGGATATTCGGACTGCAAGAACAAAAACATCCCGGACCTGATGAAATAACCCTGGAGGTGCCAAGCATTCGCTTTAATTATGGGCTACCGTGGGATAGTGAGATCGTACTGGAGACTGTAGGCGAACTCATTGATAGCGAATATAGGGGTACACTAGGCATAAAAGAAAAGCAATTTGCCAATACGGCAGGCTTTTATAAGAAGGTCTGGTGGCGCGGGAGCGATTGGATACCCAACTTTGCTACAGAAACGGGTATTGTATTTCCCACAGAAAAAGGCACCTCTGGATTAGGCTTTGAAGGTACGGGTATATTTTCTTGGTATCTAAAAGATATTACATGCCATCTGACATTAGGTGGAGGTACTGAAAAAGAAGCATTTGAGCACAACACACGAGGACTTTTTATTTACGGTATCATATTAGATGTACCCGTTCCCCACTATAAAAAACTCCATCTTGTAACGGAATATAGTGGAGAAAAGGTAGAGAGTTCTTTACTCGGCCATCAACTATTAGGAGGATTGGTGTGGGAAGGGCCTAAGGATATCGAATATGATATTGCAGGGTTTGCCGGTTTGAATAGCGAAAGTGTGGATTGGGGCGTGACCATGGGTATAACTTTGTTTATCAGTAAAACTTTTTATCGCAGAGGTCACTAAAATCGCAGAAAAACTAAGAAGCATGGGCGTTTAAATTCTCAATCTTCCATCTTTCCAGTTTTCCACCTTCTAATCTTCTTCTCTGCGTTCTTTGTGCCCTCTGCGGTGAACCAGTTCTATAAAATCAAAAATGAGGTGAATTATGAAAATTTTTACTTTTTTTATAGCACTATTCATATTAGCAACGGTGTGTTGTGCGGGGAATGAGGTAGTCGTTTATACCTCGGAAGACAAGGTCTTTTCAGAGCCGGTTCTCCAGGCATTTGAAAAGAAAACTGGTATAAAAGTCAGGGCTATTTATGATGTAGAAGAAACCAAGGGTACCGGTTTAATTAATCGCGTAATTGCGGAGAAGGATAATCCCCAGGCGGATGTATTCTGGAGCGGCGACCCTGTTCGTCCTGCTTTGCTTGAGATTAAAGGCATAACGACACCTTATATTTCAAGTGCAGCAGCGGATGTTCCAAAGATATATAAGGATGAGGATGGTCACTGGACAGGGTTTTCCGCACGGGCACGCATCATACTCTATAACACAAATCTGGTAAATACGGACGAAAAACCTTTGTCCATATTCGACCTTGCTAAACCCAAGTGGAGAGGTCAGGTAGCAATGGCAAATCCATTATTTGGAACCACGTCAATACACATGGCCGCCTTGTTTATTATTTTGGGAGATGAAAAGGCCAAAAAGTTTTTGAATGACTTGAAGGCAAATGGAGTGAAGATCGTTTCCTCGAATGGGGAAGTAAAACGACTCGTTGCACGGGGTGAAGTGAAAATGGGTATTACCGATACAGATGATGCCAATGTGGCTATTAAGGAGGGAAGTCCGGTAAAGGTCGTATTTCCTGACCAAACCAGCATAGGCACCCTCATTATGCCAAACATGGTTTGTCTCATCAAAAACAGTCCTAATCAGGAAAACGGAAAGAAGCTAATTGATTATCTGGTCAGCAGTGAAGTCGAAAAAAGTCTGGCGTTTGCGATGTGTGCACAGATGCCACTGAGACATGATGTGCGTACACCTGCGGACGTGTTAACCATCGATGCCGTAAAAGGTATGGATATTAATTACCATAGTGTTGCTGCAAAGCTGGATGAGATTGGTGGATTTCTTAAGCAATGGACAGGGTTCTGATTATTTTGTTTAAGTAATATAATACATACTGGTAGTGTAAAATATATTGTGTAAATTATAAGCGGAGGTAGAAAAAAAGCGCATTCCCCACTATACTTGGAGTTGAAAGAGTAAATAACAAAAAAAACCAAGAAAGGAGGAATACGCTATGTTAG
>WYAU01000045.1 GCA_011525665.1 Candidatus Brocadia sp. | reverse complement strand
TACGTTCACGTAAGTTACGACCCGGATATTTGCTCACCGGCCTTACGCCGACTTTGTCGATGGGCTTCAGAAGGTTATGTTTCCACCGCCCCCTGCCATCCAAGCTACATGGCTCCGGCTTTTACCATGACGGGACTTTCACCCGTTAGAAAGCAGTACCCTTCCCTGGGCACGCCAAGAATAAAGATTTGACCCCACCTTTTGCCCCCGTGGCATGGAAAAAGCAGACTACTTTTTGTGCGTAATTTTACCTAATTTACCGATAGCTCATATCGAAAATTCCTTACAGGAAGCAATTGAAGCCTCGAGAATTAAGGCCAAATATCCCATCTCTTACTCATATTCCTAAAACCAATTGACAAGCATATTGCAATGCCATACAATCATGTCATATATTATAAGCATATGAATAAGGAGGCACAACATGCGTACCACGTTAAATATTGACGACCTTTTAATGAAACAGCTTCTTGAGGCTACTCATGAAAAATCAAAAACCAGGGCGATTGCTATTGCCATTAAGGATTACCTCAAAAAGAAACACATTAAAAAAATTCTTTCTTACCAGGGCACCGTAGATATAGAAAACAACTGGCAACAATTGGAGAAAGAAGAAATAATGGAATATGAAGGCAAAAAATAATCCAAAAGTTATTGCTGATACGTGTATCTGGGTCGAATTCTTTCGTACAAAATCAGAAACCTCAAACTGCCTGAGAGACCTTATCGCTAACAATCTTGTTGCCGGCGTTGGGATAATCATTGCTGAACTCCTTCAGGGTATTAAGACACATAGAGAACATGAAATTGTATTAGACGTATTCAATGTCATTGAATATCTCGAAATAACGAAAGATGTCTGGATAGAAGCCGGAATGCTTTCCAGAAGACTTCGGTCACAGGGAAAGACAATTCCACTTTCTGATATCACCATCGCTTGTTGCGCAAAGAAACATCAGTATCAGGTATTTACCATTGACAATCACTTTCATGCTATTCAGGATATAACCAGTATTCCTTTTTTCTCTCGATAAACCAATCAGCATAGCCAAGATCATTTTCAAAAATCAGATAATTTCTAACCCTCCCATCCCGTGGGTTCATGTTCGCCTGCCTGTGCGCACGGCGTACGCAGACAGGCAGCGTGAACCCGAACATTTTGCGACAACACACCACGGTTTGTGCAAGACAAAACCATGGGTTACAAACCTGCTAAGGGAAGTGCACGTAAGAATCAGGGCATGACCCCCCCAGCGGGTTCAAATTTCCCCCTACCGGGTTCAAATTTGTAATTTGAACCCAATAGTTGTCGTGCCCATGCTACTGTAACTTTAGTTTGTGTAGGGTGGACTTCGCCGTGAGCGTTCAGCCGAACGATTAAGGCGTTTGCCTTTTTGCGCCGAATCCACCAGTATCATGCTGCTGCCTTCTCTCTTCCCTCGTCTCTCGTTTCTCGTATGACTTCTGTATTCCGTACCCTGACAAGCGACCCCTTCCCTTCAATGCCAGAGCCAAACGATTTGTCAAGAATAAAGATTTGACCCCTATTCTCTCTTTTGACCCCTATTCTCTCTATTCTCTTTTTACTCTATTTCGGTTTTTTTTTATCGAATATATTTTTCAGTGTAGTCCATCGAATGGATTTTTCCCCTTTTATCTCAGTCTTCAGCAGTCAGCAATCAGCCTTCAGCCCTTTGCCGGTTGCTGAAAGCCGATGCTGGCTGCCTTTTTTCTGACTTCTGTCTCCAGACTTTTGTTTCAACTTTTGTCGTCCATCTTTTAATAAAAGCGCTTCTTTTTGTGCCATCGATATAATCCAAAAGACTGCTCCACGGATAATTTCTTAAATATTTCTTCTTTATTGTATGCGTAATGGTCGTGCCATTATACCATCATACCAGAGCTAAACAGATTGTCAGTGATAAACAGGCTGTCCAAGAATGCAACTGCAATCTTTAACGTATACTACATATCGATTAAATTTTAATTACAAATCAATACATAGTATGGCTTTTGATCTGCAAAACAATTCTCGGACAACCTGTAATGGGTGGCCCTCGCTTCCCCCTTAGAATGTACTATCCCCTTTGATAGTGCCGGTATGTGCAGGTCCCAGCTTCTCAAATATATCTTCGTCAGTGTAGGTAATCACTTCTGGCGCTTCGTACCCGGGTAATTTTTTGCCTTCCATTGTATGTTTCCTTTCTCTATAAAAATTTGCGATGTCTGTCTTGTCATTTGGCCATCAGCGGTCAGCCTTCACCCTCTGCCTGATCCCTGATCCCCGTATTCTGGCTTCTAACTTCCAACCTTCATCTTATTTACGTTTCTTTGTCCTTAAACTCTTTATTGTGGCATCATCTGACCTTACCCTCACCTTTTCAGGGCCATGCATGGCGCTCACCCCTTTGTAGTCCACGTCCTCCAGCTTGTAATAGTACGTGCCTTTGGCTGGTGGCGTATCTACAAAGCTGTAACCGGCTCCGGACGTGGCATTGCCCTGGGCTGGGATGAGGATGTCGTTGATCTTTTTATAAGCGCCATCCTTGGTTTCTGCGCGGTAGAGATTAAATCCGGCATTGTCCACCTCCGTGGCTGTTTCCCATCTCAGCGTAACATTGCTATCGTCACCCGCCTCGGCAGTGAAAGAAACAAGGCTGATCGCCTTACCGTCCTCTACCTCTGGACCGTCACTTAATGGGCAAGAGGACATCGGTCCGAATGATGGATGACCTATCATAAACCCACCGATCTTTCCCGCTGCCACGAGTGGCGGGTCGGTCTCTTCCGCATCGTTGACATCTTGTGCGAAAACATCGCACACAATCGTGCCAGGAGGAATTTTGTCGAGAGCTAACGTTCCCGTGTAGGTTCCGTCTTCGGCTACTGCGTCATCTTGAGTACCATCATCATGAAGAATGACACTCGTAATTAGTTCCTTTCTGCTCTCAGATACCTTCCTTGACAACAGTGCCACAAGATAGGCAGCGGAATTCTTCAAGCGGCCGTCGTTGTTGTCAATGGAAGAAGTTACAACAAATTTATCAGTACCACGGGTGAACGTCACATTCCGTTGAGTAGAGAAATGATTATTTTGGAACGCTTCCACTACGCTGTGGGAGTATGTATTGCCTGTAGTAAAACGAGTGAACGTCCAAGATACAACACCGGTAAACGGTTCCTTGGCAACAGGGGGTGCATCATAGGTAATACTCATCTCAACTTCCTCACGTGTAGTAAGCTCTCCATCCAAGGGAATTGTGTTTTCCTCGCCACGTCGGAATGGGTCAATCAAGTCGGCTGCTGCCGCACCTCCACCAACAACACCCATGCCCGTATTAACTTTCTCTCCTGCTGGATCCAGGTAATCCCCGCCGCATGTTTCAGCTATTCCATCAATAATCATATTGACACCAGCGCCTATTATCACTCCAATGCCAAAGGCCTTCCACCACGGATCCTGGAACGGAATCTCTGAAAACTGTCCTGCAAAAGGTGCTTGAGGTGTAACAGTCCACTTAATTTCGGTTGGTGCCATCAGGCTTTCAAAATTGTCACCTCCGAAAAACGTTAAATAATCTGCTACGATAGTTCCTTGGGGTATAGTAACACTGAAAGTCCTAGGTCCAAGCTGGTTGCTAGAGGCAATGAATGCTTTTCGGTTTACTGTATCATTGAATCCATCTCCGTTCAATGTGAGTGTAAACTCATACTTTCCTGGAACTGTTGCGGAAAAGTTAGCTTCAAAGATACCGAGTATCGAAGCATCTGGAGCTATGTCACCGAAGTTATACGTATCTGATGTCGGTATAATGTTAGACCCGAGAGGGAAAGAAGGTAGTGTAAAATATATTGTGTAAATTATAAGCGGAGGTAGAAAAAAAGCGCATTCCCCACTATACTTGGAGTTGAAAGAGTAAATAACAAAAAAAACCAAGAAAGGAGGAATACGCTATGTTAG
>WYAU01000044.1 GCA_011525665.1 Candidatus Brocadia sp. | reverse complement strand
TATCAATAAAACGATCAGGATATTCAATGTTGATGCATAAAAGCAGAAAAATCAGTCTTGGATACCAAACTCATTATGTATTTTGAAACCTTTTGATATCACAAATTACCCTCTGTGAGAAATGCGGTCTAGAGGGGGATAAAGGGCGAGGATTCCCCTCATTGAGGGGGACACTCATTGTCCCCCGCTGGCGGGGGTGAAGGGGGTGGACTACTGTCGTGAAAATTTGTATGTATACTTCACCGAATCTGCTTGTTCCCAAACAGAGTTTGGAAACAAGATGGGTGTAATTTGATGAGGAGAACAATGGTAATAGATCGTTTGGAAACACACAAGTTAATAATAGAGGGGATGGATTGCCAGGACGAGGTAGTGATTATCGAGAAAAAATTGAAGTCCCTTACAGGCATAAAAAGCTTCGAAATCTACCTTGCCACCCAAGGGGTAAAAGTCGCCTTTGACCCTTCGTTAATTTCAATACAGCACATCATCAAGAGTATTGTTGAAACAGGCATGAAGGCATCCGTTGTTATGGAAACCAAGCCCAGGATTGCCTGGTGGAAGGAGAAGAGAATTTTAGCCCTCTCGGCATGCGGTCTCTTTACCTTAACAGCCTTTGTATTGGAAAAACTCGGTTGGAAAGGGACGATACCTGTTATCTTTTACAGTCTGGCTATTGTTATCGGTGGTTATTATCCCGCAAAGATGGCATTCAACGCCTTAAAAACATTAACTCTTAGTATCCGAACCCTCATGGTAACTGGCGCTGTAGGGGCTGTAACCCTCGGATTGTGGGAAGAGGCATCCATGCTGGTCTTCATTTATTTGTTAGGTGATGTTTTAGAAATTTATACCGTGAGCAAATCAAGGGGTGCCATAAGGATGCTTATGGCACTGGCGCCGAAAGAGGCGCTGGTCAGGAGGAACGGAAAGGAAATAATTTTGCTCGCAGAAGAGGTAGACATCTCCGACATTATCATCATACGTCCGGGAGAAAAGATACCCCTGGATGGAAAGGTACTAAAAGGTTACTCCAGCGTTGATCAATCCCCTATCACCGGTGAATCGATTCCGGTAGAAAAGAAGCAGGGAGACGATGTCTTTGCAGGTACACTCAATCAAAGAGGTGTCCTGGAAGTAATGGTAACGAAATTAGCAAAGGACACTACCCTTGCGAAGATTATCCATTCAGTGGAAGAGGCGCAGGCAAGGAAATCCAGCTATCAGCGCTTTGGCGAAAAGTTTGGGAAATATTATACCCCTGCAATGTTTGCTATGGCCTTTGTTGTGGCGGTATTTCCTCCCGTGTTGTGGGGAGGATTTTCTTACTGGTTCTATAGGGGATTAGTGGTCCTCGTTGTATCGTGTTCCTGTGGTATTGCCCTCTCGGTTCCGGTTGCAGTGGTTGCGGCTATTGGGAATGCGGCCCGACATGGTGTATTGGTAAAGGGTGGAATTTATTTGGAGATTGCAGAAAAACTCAAGGCCATTGCCTTTGATAAGACCGGAACAATTACCATCGGTAAACCATCCGTTACTGATATCGTACCTCTGAATAATCAAACAGAGGAGACAATATTAAATCTGGCGGCCAGTATCGAGAATTATTCAGGGCATCCTCTGGGAGAAACTATTGTAAGTTATGCAAAAGAAAGGGGATTATCCCTTCAGGCAGTGGATGTCTTTGAATCTCTGCCGGGGATGGGGGCAAAGGCAAAAATAGGTGACAGCGAATATTTTATTGGAAACAAGCGTCTTTTTTTGCCATTCTTAAATCCTGGTGAAGTAAGTCATAACCAATTAACCACCCCTGTTTCCCTTCCTTCCTCCCCCTCAATCCCCCTCCGGGAGGGGGACAAAGGGGGAGGAGAAACGGCTGTGGTAAAAAGCCCGCAAAAAACAGACAAAATCCTTGCTCAAATCTCCGGGTTAGAGAGTCAGGGGAAAACAGTTATATTTTTGGGTTCTGAAAGGGAACTCCTGGGAATTATTGCTGTAGCCGATAGGGTCAGGGGGGAGGCCAAAAATGTCGTTCAGACCCTAAAGCATGCGGGAATCGAAAGGGTTATCATGCTTACGGGCGATAACAAGGGAACAGCCGCTGAAATTTACAGAGAAACAGGAATCGATGAATTCTATGCTCAATTGTTTCCGGAAGATAAGGTAGAAACAGTGAAAAGATTAAAAGGGAAATACCACTGTATTGCTATGGTTGGAGACGGGGTCAATGATGCCCCTGCCATGGCAGGGGCGGATATTGGGATTGCTATGGGGGCCGCTGGTAGTGATGTGGCCATCGAAACGAGTGATTTTGTCCTTATGTCAGATGACCTGGAGAAAATCCCTTATATCATTAAACTGAGCCGGAGGACTATAAGTAATATCCGGCAAAATATTGCGGTTTCCCTCCTTATCATTGTCTTCCTGGTACCGGTAGCTCTATGCGGTTTGATTGGCCTTGTGCCCGGACTCCTGATTAACGAGATAGGGGGATTAATTGTAATTGCGAACGGATTGAGACTTTTGAGATAATAGATAGAGACTTACTCAAAATTAGTCGCGAAAGCAGTAGATTGATGATTTGGCTTTAGTTTGTCATTCCCACAAAAGTGGGAATCCAGAAGAATGACTCAAGCCTGTGAATTCCTGATTTCGCAGGAATGACACGATTAACTATTATCAAACCTTGTTTTGAGTAACAACAAGATAAGCTTGCTTAAGTCTTCTTAGCGGGTTCAAGTTTGTAACCTGAACCCACAATGAGGATTGAGCCTGCATAAAAATGACATTTACCGCAGAGGTTGCAGAGAACGCTGAGTACCGACTTGTGTCCAAGCGCTGTTTGGAAAGTGGAAGGATTCAGGAGATTCATGTTATTTATACAGAGGGTTGTCTGGTATGCCACAATACAAACTTTGGATTTCCTAATTAAGGTTAATTTATGGAAATTTGTTGACACGGTAATATATGTGAATTAACATTATTTGTGCTTTTGTTCTCCAAATACTTTATGATAAAAATAAAGCCAATCAAACTTTACTTAATATTGGTAGCTATTGCATTTTGTCTGTCAAATGCAACAATGGGTGAGCTTTTGGAACATGAACATGAAGTTCATTTTGTACATAATACAGTTCATGTCCATCATACGAATGGAGACCATGGATTAGGATGTCATGGAGTAGGAGAAACGGAACATAGAGACGTAAAGAATATTTTGTCTTTCGATTATTTATCAGGAAGCACATCTGTTTCTCAAAATATCAGTCTTACCCTAAAACCCCATTTGCCTCTCTGTTTTTCACTTCAGCAGGATAATCAAATACCCTGGTTTTCTTCGAAAACATTCCATCGTTTGTCTCCAGATCGGTATTATTCCACGAGATTATATCAACTCAATTCTATCTATCTTATCTAAACCAATCGTATTACCTCATTTCCCTTTGTTTGCAAATTTGTTTTCTTTCGAGAAATAGCGTCATTTTTTCCTATATTTCTTAATGAAAGTAAATGCTCGCTATTTTTGAATTAAAATAAGCGATTCATTACAGAGGACACAGATGGTAAATATTGGAACCGCAGATTGCAGGAATTCTTTTTAAAAAGGCGAAAAAGGTTCTGCATGACACTATTATTTTAAAAGTTTTCTCTGTGGTTAGGTTTTGACGATACCATGATATAAAATAGGAGGAGATATGAACAAAGCAATTATTTCATTCATCATCGTTGCAGGCTTATTGGCAGGCTGTAAAGATGACAATCATAAACACGGTAATGCCGAACACCGACATTTGCTCGGAGATTCAGGCGGAGAGTTTGAACCACTTGCTTACACACTCTACACAGACAAATCTGAACTATTTGTAGAGTTTAAACCTTTGATCGTAGGGGAAACCTCAAAGTTCGCTGCCCACGTTACCCAATTAGGAGAAACCTTCAAAGCAGTAACGGAAGGTTCCGTAACAGTTAGCCTGATCGGAAACGGGACACAATTAACTGATAAAGCCGAAGAGCCGTCGTCTCCAGGCATTTTCCGATTGGCTTTGAATCCTGAAAATCCCGGCACATATCAGTTGGTCTTTGACATTCAAACGAAGGAGTTTTCCGACAAAATAACAATAGCAAATATCACTGTTTACCCTGACACACAAACTGCACTCGTAAATCAACAAGAACAGACAATCGGCGAAGAAATTGTTTATTTAAAAGAACAGGCATGGAAGATAGATTTTGCAAATAAGGAAGTAAAAAGACAGCACTTTACTGAAATAATCAAAACCACAGGACAAGTCTTGCCTGCACCTGGAGACGAGACAACGATAATAGCAAAAAGCAAAGGTGTCATAACATTCGGAGGCGATAAAAAACTGATTGGTTCTGCTGTAAATGCAGGCGAAATATTATTTATCATTTCAGGGGCCGGTTTAACAGAAGGTAATTTAGACACGAAATACAAAGAAGCAAAAAATAACTATGAAAAAAGCAAAATAGATTTTGAAAGAGCCAAAAAATTGGTGAAAGACAATACTATTTCGCAAAAATATTTTCAAGAAACACAACTCCGATACAAAAATGCTCAAATCACTTTTAACACTATTGAAACCAACTATACTGCTGGTGGACACAAAATCGCGTCACCAATACAAGGTTATATAAAAAATGTGATGATAAGCGAAGGAGAGCATGTTGAAATCGGGCAACCCATCGCCATCGTTTTCCAAAACCGCAAACTCATTTTAAAAGCCGAATTGCCTCAAAAGCATTTCTCAAAACTCGATAGTATTTCATCAACGAATTTCATAACTGCTCATGACAATAAAATATACAGCACTGACAGCTTAAATGGCAAGCTTGTTTCATATGGGAAAAGCGCCGACAATAACGCTTATTATATTCCCGTAAACTTTGAGATTGACAATAATGGTGAAATCATTCCAGGCTCATTCGTAGAGGTGTTTCTAAAAACCAACGTAATAAGAGATGCGTTAGTAATTCCTTATTCGGCGCTCATAGAGGAACAGGAAAATTACTTTGCCTATGTGCAAACATCAGGCGAAGGATTCCAAAAGCGTGAATTAAAAATCGGGGGCAATGATGGTGTAACTGTACAGATATTAGCAGGTATAAAGGAAGGCGAAAGAGTTGTCACTAAAGGGGCCTACCAAATAAAATTAGCAACAATGTCAGGTAAAATGCCTGCTCATGGGCACGAACATTAATAAATTTTGAATTATGAATGTTAAATTTTAGATGGTAAAGGAGAACTTATAAAAATGAAAAAGGAAAACATAATTCTTGATAAATCATTTAATTTTGCATTACAAATCATCAATATTCTTACTGCAATTGTTAAAACCTCTCAAGAGAAATGTTAGATGTTAAATGAAAACCGATAATTTAAAATTTCTACCATGTTAAACAAGATTATAGAATACTCCTTAAATAATCGATTGGTGATTATAGCGTCATCAGCGCTGCTTTTGATAGCGGGCATTTATACGACATCCAAAATGGAAGTCGATGTATTTCCTGAACTTACGGCCCCAACGGTAGTAGTGTTAACCGAAGCGCACGGAATGGCTCCGGAAGAAGTCGAAAAATTAGTGACCTTTCAGATTGAAACGGCAGTCAATGGCGCCACCAATGTGCGCCGGGTACGATCATCATCTGCCGCAGGAATATCAATTGTTTGGGTAGAATTCGAGTGGGGAACGGATATTTTTAAGGCACGACAAATAGTCAGCGAAAAACTCACCACTATTGCCGAAAAGCTACCGCTGGGAGTTGGAAATCCTGCGCTTGCGCCTCAATCATCCATCATGGGGGAAATTATGCTTATTGGTTTATCATCAGATAGCAAATCTCCAATGGATTTAAGAACCATTGCAGACTGGAATATCCGGCCAAGGTTATTAGCGACAGGAGGAGTATCACAGGTAATGGTAATTGGCGGAGAATACAAACAATACCAAATACTTTCTTCACCTCAAAAAATGAAATATTACAACATCTCTTTAAACGAATTGCTGAAAGCAAGCAAAGAAAGCAATCTTAATGCTTCAGGCGGTTTCATGAACGAATTTGGCAATGAATACATTATAAGGGGTGTTGGAAGAACAAACAGCGTGGAAGAAATAGGTAAAGCCGTAATTAAGGTCGTCAATAATGTTCCGATAAAAATAGAGGACGTTGCAGAGATTAAAATAGGCGGAGCAATCCCTAAAATCGGCGATGGTTCATTGAAAGCAAGTCCGGCAATTATTATGACCATTGCAAAACAACCAGGCGCTAGCACCCTGGAACTTACCGAAAAAATTGATAATGCTATTGAAGAGATTGCCAAAACCTTGCCCTCTGACATCAAAATTAACTCCAAAATATTCCGTCAGGCAGATTTTATTCAGGCTTCTATAAGCAATATTAAAAAAGCTCTCATGGAGGGTTCTCTTTTTGTCGTTATAATTATGTTCCTGTTCTTAATGAACTTCCGAACCACCATTATTTCCCTGATTGCTATTCCCCTTTCCCTGATTGTTTCCATTATTACCCTTAAATTTTTGGGGTTAACCATTAATACCATGTCTCTTGGCGGGATGGCAATAGCTATTGGCTCATTGGTAGATGATGCCATTATTGATGTGGAAAACGTCTTTAAGCGCCTAAGGGAAAATGCACAAAAAAGTATTGAAAGTCGGAAAAGCACACTTGGTATCGTTTACGACGCTTCAAAAGAGATTCGGTCTTCAATCCTTAATGCGACCCTTATCATCATCGTTGCTTTTATCCCCTTGTTTTTTCTTGGCGGGATGGAGGGGAGAATGTTGCAGCCCCTGGGCATCTCCTTTATCGTTTCTCTGTTTGCATCTCTCATCGTCGCGGTAACACTAACGCCAGTGCTTTGCAGTTTTCTGCTTACCAGCGACAAAATGCTTTTGAAACAAGCAAAAGGTAGCTGGACGGAAAGATGGCTTCACCGATATTATAATTCTGCATTGAAAAAAGTAATGAACATGAAAAAAACGGTACTCGGGATATCCATCGTGATGCTCATTGTGGCAATTTATTTAATGCTTGGTTTGGGACGAAGTTTCCTGCCCGAATTTAACGAAGGCACTTTAACGATAAACGCTGTCAGTATGCCGGGCATATCGCTCGAAGAATCAAATAAAATCGGAAACAGGATTGAAAATATCCTGCTGTCGATGCCCGAAATCTCAATTACTTCACGCAGAACAGGAAGGGCCGAATTAGACGAACATGCGCAGGGTGTAAATGCCGCTGAAATTGATGCCCCCTTTGTTTTGACAGAAAGAAGCAAGGAAGAATTCATGAAGGACGTTCGGGATAAATTAAGCGCAGTTTCTGGAGCAGACATCACCATCGGACAGCCTATAGGACATCGTATTGACCATATGCTCTCAGGCACGAGAGCCAACATCGCCATCAAGCTTTTCGGGACAGACTTATCGAAAATGTTTTCTCTTGCCAATCAGATACAACGCAACATTAAAGACATAGAAGGGCTTGTGGATATTAGCGTGGAACAGCAAATTGAAATTCCTCAGGTGCAAATAAAAGCAAAACGGCATATGCTGGCCAAATATGGCATTTCAATAGGTCAATTTGCCGAATTTATTGATGTCGCCTTTGCGGGAGAAAAAGTATCTCAGGTTTTTGAGGGTAACAAAAGTTTTGATCTGGTATTACGATATAATGATGAGAACAGAGGCAAAATAGAAAATATCCGCAACGTTTTCATTGATACCAATATTGAACCAAACCAACAATCCAAAATTCAAAATACAAAATTAAAAATTCCTTTACATTATGTAGCTGATATTGTTTCGACAACAGGCCCCAGCACCGTTAACCGTGAAAATATGCAGCGAAAAATAGTTGTTTCAGCCAATGTTGCCGGGCGTGATTTAAAAAGCGTAGTAAACCAAATCAAAGAAGAAATACAGGATACGATTCAGTTGCCGGAAAACTACCACATTCAGTATGGAGGACAATTTGAAAGTGAAGCAAAGGCATCGAAAATATTATTCTTTACCTCTTTAATATCTTTATTCATCATATGTCTTTTGCTGTATCAGGAATTTAAAAATATCAAGCTTGCAGGAATTGTCTTTCTCAATTTACCGTTGGCGCTGATAGGTGGTATCTTAAGCATTTGGTTTACAGGCGGAATCATAAGCATTCCCTCGATCATTGGATTTATTACACTATTTGGAATAGCAACACGGAATGGGATATTATTGGTTTCGCACTACCAGGCATTGCAAAGTCAGGGCGTTCCTTTGCATGAAACTGTTATGAAAGGTTCTATAGACAGACTAAACCCGATTCTCATGACTGCTTTAACTACCGCGCTGGCATTAATTCCTCTAGTAATAACAGGCGATTTGCCTGGAAATGAAATACAAAGCCCAATGGCAATCGTGATATTAGGAGGATTACTCAGTTCTACCCTCTTAAATATAGTTATTGTTCCTGTTGTTTACTACATTTCAAATGTAAAAAAAGAAAAACGAAACGTCTGATTGATATACATTTTTCGATTTGGCATCCGCAGAAGCAGGAAAAATTCCGGAAGATATTGTGTCAAAAGCAGTATTGTCCGGTTAGGAATTTGCGTGTACTGGTTTTTGTCATACCCGAATGCTTTTGTCGGGTATCCAGAGGCTTGTTTATCATGGATTCCCGCTAAAGCTTGTCCTCGCACGATTTTAGCAGGGAACATGCGGGAATGACAGCTATTAATTCAATTTCAGACAAAGATCATAGTTTGGACTAAACAATCACCATACGATATATCATTATTTGATAGTGGCAGGGACTTCTCGCATCCCACGCGCATAAATATTGTCCTTAACAGAAGGACGATAATTCACTATTCCCATTATGCTGCGCATCTATTTTAAGCATGACAGGGCTTTGCTGACAAAATTGTGCCGGTGCGCTTATGATAGCTTGCTTATCTTCTTACAAAACGCAATAGGACTTCCGGATGGCGTGCCCGGCGTTGTTCTGTCTATACACACCTTTGGGGATTACCCGGAAAAGTTTCATCCTCACATACACGCAATAGCTGCTGACGGGCTTTTCCAAAGGACCGGCACATTCTCCGTAATGCCGCGTTCTAAAATGACCAGCGGTAAAAACAAGAAAAACTTTCAGGTCTATACTGCGGCGGAGTTTATCGCAGCCATTACCCAGCATATCCCTGAAAAATCATTTCAGATGGTGCGTTACTACGGCTGGTACTCGAACAAATCCCGTGGATTACGGAAAAAACAGGGCAATCTCATGCCAGACGATCAACCGCCTGATGAAACCGATGAAGCCATCGAGGTCATAGACGTATCTGAATACAGACCCCGACGTATCCCATCAAAACAATGGCGCGAGTGTATCAGGAAAATCTACGAGGTCGATCCTCTGTGCAGCCCAAACTGTGGCGGGTAGATGAAGATCATCAGCTTTATCACCGACCAACAGGTAATACACCGGATACTAAAACACCTCGGTCTTTGGACACAGGCGTCTTCCAGAGACCCTCCCGGCGTTTCTTCCTCTCCCAAAAACAGCGAATTGGTCTATGAATTCTTCGATGACCTGTCTGTGTTCAACGAACAGGCAGACGGTTGGCTCGGTTATGATGAATCCTGTTTTGTGCAAAACTAAACTATTTTGTTTATCCCAGCCATTACAGGAGACAGGGATACCCTGTCTATTCTCCGGTAATTCCACACAAAAAATCGGGTAATTTGCTGCAAATTACCCATCCACAGATAATGCTCCTGCCGTTTCATCCTTTTTTGGTATTCAATTTGGCTGAAGGAATTAAAAAAAACTTGGCATCATCTCTTCATTTTTGGTGTTTTTGGTGCAATGACACTTCAAGTTAAAAAAAGCAATTTCCTATCAATTTTTTGGGAATTTCCGGCTATACGAACCTTCCCATACGTTTTCCCCTCCCCTGGTATTGATGTATCAGGGGAGGGGGTTGAACTTTAACCAAAACCTCTCTGCAAGGGTTGGGGCTTTCGTAATTGTTACTGCGTCAGCTATTATGGGGAATAGCGTCCACCGGTATTGAAAGTACTAGTACCATTCCGCCCCCCCCACACAATCATCTGCGTGCCTGTCCACACCGCCGTATGTCCTCCTCTTGCGCTGGGGGCGCCTGTTGTGCTTGTGGATGTCCATGTGTCTGTTGAAGGGTTGTAACGTCCACCGGTATTGAGATAACTACCACTATATCCACCCCACACGATCATCTGCGTGCCCGTCCACACCGCCGTATGTCCTCCTCTTGCGCTGGGGGCGCCTGTTGTGCTTGTGGATGTCCATCTGTCTGTCGCAGGATTGTAGCGTCCTCCTGTGTTTAAATCCACGGCAGCCGTGTAGCCACGGGGAAAGAGGCCGTAACTATCATTTCCCCCCCACACAATCATCTGCGTACCCGTCCACACCGCCGTGTGTGAGTGTCGGGCACTGGGGGCGTTTGTGGTGCTTGTGGACGTCCATGTGTCTGTTGAAGGGTTGTAACGTCCACCCGTATTGAAATTGCTATTAATATCCCATCCCCCCCATACGATCATCTGCGTGCCCGTCCACACCGCCGTGTGTCCTCCCCTTACGCTAGGAGCGTTTGTGGTACTTGTGGATGTCCATATGTTTGTCACAGGGTTATAACGTCCTCCGGTGTTAACAAACCACCCCCCCCACACAATCATCTGCGTGCCCGTCCACACCGCCGTATGGTCTACACTTGCGCTGGGGGCGCCTGTTGTGCTTGTGGACGTCCATGCGTTTGTCGCAGGGTTGTAGCGGCCACCGGTGTTACTGTTACCCCCCCACACGATCATCTGCGTGCCCGTCCACACCGCCGTATGTCCTCCCCTTGCGCTGGGGGCGCCTGTCGTGCTTGTGGACGTCCATGTGTTTGTCGCAGGGTTGTAGCGGCCACCGGTGTTGAGATAACTAGTACCATTCCATCCGCCCCACACAACCATCTGCGTCCCCGTCCATACAGCAGTGTGCAAGTGTCTGACGTTAGGGGTACCAGTCGTGCTTGTGGATGTCCATGTGTCTGTCGAGGGATTGTAGCGTCCACCAGTGTTGAAATAACTAGTACCATTCCATCCACCCCATACGATCATCTGTGTGCCCGTCCACACCGCCGTGTGTGCGCGTCGAGCGCTGGGGACGCCTGTCGTGCTTGTGGATGTCCAGGTGTTTGTCGACGGATTGTAGCGTCCGCCGGTGTTGAAAGTACTGCTACCATTCCTTCCTCCCCACACGATCATCTGTGTCCCCGTCCACACCGCCGTGTGTAAGTCTCGGGCACTGGGGGCGCCTGTCGTGCTTGTGGATGTCCATGTGTCTGTTGAAGGGTTGTAACGTCCACCGGTGTTGAGAGAACTACTACTCAATCCCCCCCATACGATCATCTGCGTGCCCGTCCACACCGCCGTGTGCCGATATCGCTGGCTGGGTGCGTTTGTCGTGCTTGTGGATGTCCATGTGTCTGTTGAAGGGTTGTAACGTCCACCGTCAGCATAATAATAACCATTGTCAAAAAATCCACCCCACACGATCATCTCTGCCCCCGTCCACACCACCGTGTGTGAGTTTCGAATAGGGGGGGCATTTGTTGTGCCTGTGGATGTCCATGTGTTTGTCGAAGGGCTATAACGCCCGCCGGTATTTAAATTACTACTACCACTCCATCCTCCCCACACAATCATCTGCGAACCCGTCCACACCGCTGTGTGCGAGTATCGAGCAGTAGGTGCACCTGTGGTGGTTGTTGCCGTCCATGTGTTCGTCGCCGGGTTGTAACGTCCACCGGTGTTGAAATAACTAGTAGCATTCGAGCCGCCCCACACAATCATCTGCGTCCCCGTCCACACCGCCGTGTGCCAGTACCGGGCAGACGGCGCTGGATAAGTTGGTGTTGCAGACCAGGTGTTAGGCGCGTAGGGTAGGGGGGCATCCACTGCAATTTCAGGCAAACGATAGGTAAATGCCTCCCCTTCCACCTCAGGTGCAAACCGCTCACCCACCAGTGCCCACCACTCATCAAACCCTTTCTTTTTCCACTCAACAACGGCGACCTTTACTCGATCTGACTCTTTCCTCAATACCTCCATCACATAAAACCTCTCTCCATCCTCCTGTAATGCGCTTATACGACGCAACGGTATATCCTGTTCCTCCCTTCCAAAAGCCTCAGCCAACTTTCCAATCGCCTCCTGCCACTCACCCTCAGACAGTTCCAGGACGTCTCCGCTCCTGTTCTCTGTTGCCTCTTCTCCTGGATTTGTCCCTTTCCTCCATCCCACCTCACGGTATTCCCCTCCCATCCCCTTCAAGTCCTCTATCCTGTCGTGCAATCCCACCTTCCTCATCACACGCTTCTTCAGTCTCCCGTGAAACCGCTCATCGAAGGCATACCAGTCGTGTATGAGCCTTTCCACTAACAAGGGTCTTGCAAGACACTCTGCTATCAACTGTGGATCATTACCCAGCGCCGACCATAGTTCACGTAATATCTCGGGGTTCCGGGTTGTCTCTGCCATTCGCTCCATTTCCGCCTGGAGCTGATACCCCTCGACCGGCTGCTTCCAGATAACCTCCAGCGCCTTTGACATCCTCAGTGTCTCCTCCACCTTCTTTCTCAGATCATCTTCAGATATAACCTCGCTCAGCGGTGGTTTCGGGGAGGTATTTTCCTCAGGCCATATCGTATGCCTCCAGTAGACATCTTCTATTGACCTCTGGCATGCCACCCTCGTCTCAAAGCTCAATCCCGATGAGTCTGCCTTTATCCATCCCGTCCATCCGACTAAGCATAAAACACTTAAAAGTCCTACTTTTAACCACCTGCATAATACTGCTTCCATCCATAAGCGACTCATCATTTTCTCCTCTTTTTGTTATCCACAAAAATGACTTCTTTCTTGTCTACATTATCATAAATCTACCTGATACGAAAATTGATTCCCGTATTCACCTCCCGTACTCAAAAAAAAGCCTTACTGCAAAAGACGATCTTTGGAAAAAAAACATCTTTGGCAGTAAGGCTATCTTTCTATTTTCCTGCGTTTGCAGGAAAATAGTTTAAAGACCCTTTACTTTGCGCCCCCTGATCACTCAGGGTTTGCCTTTGTCGTAATAATTTAGCATTAGCAAAACAAACGCCAGAATATAAGCACAGAAGTGGATTTTAAATTAATTATCCCATAAAACAATGTTTATTAATAACTTATGACTATAACGTGACAAGTATAAATAGCAACCGATTTATTCAAAGGAAATGCAAAAAGTGTGTCATGACACAGAGGTGTGACGTCATACAAGTGTGCCATGACACATTGTATGATATGCCGTCAAAACTTATCTCACAAAGATATCTATTAAGGTTACACCCATCAGCCCGACGCTGATAATTCCATTCACGGTAAAAGTGGCACACTTTATGATAGCCTTAAAAAATATATAGAATATATTTGACAAAGACAGACCTCCCAGATAAAAAATTTAATTGTATTTTATAAAATAGGAAGATAGAAAATAACAAGGATTTGGTAGCGGGATAAAAGGAATCATTCTGATAATTTATAACTATGTTGTTCGGTTCTGAAAAAGGAAACAGTATATATGAATATATTAGGAATCTCGGCATTTTACCACGACAGCGCTGCATGTCTGGTTCAAGACGGCAGGATAATATCGGCTGCACAGGAAGAGCGTTTTACCCGTAAAAAACACGACCATTCATTTCCAAAGAGTGCAATAAATTACTGCCTACAAAACAGTGCTTTAAAGATACAGGACTTGGATTGTGTTGTTTTTTACGACAAACCCTTTCTAAAATTTGAACGTATACTGATGACCTACCTAACCTATGCACCATTTGGGATTCGATCTTTTATTAAAGCTATGCCGCTATGGATAAAACAAAAAATCTGGATGAAAGAATTTATTAAGAAGGAACTTGCTTTTGAGGGAAAGATTGTCTTTCCCGAGCATCATGAATCGCATGCCGCGTCCGCATTTTTCCCATCACCCTTTCAGGAAGCCGCATTCCTTACCCTGGATGGGGTTGGCGAATGGGCAACAACAAGTTATGGTATCGGTAAAGATAACAAGATAGATATTTTGGCAGAAATTCATTTTCCACATTCCTTAGGTTTGTTGTATTCAGCATTCACCTATTACACGGGGTTTAAAGTTAATTCAGGTGAATATAAGGTTATGGGGTTAGCACCTTATGGCGAACCGAAATACAAGGATATTATTCTTTCGGAGTTGATAGATTTGAAAGAAGATGGTTCTTTCAAGCTGAATATGAAATATTTTAATTATTGCGCCGGTTTGACGATGACCAACGGGAAATTCGATAAGCTGTTCGGCAGCCCTCCTCGAAAACCGGAATCTCTATTGACCCAGCGTGATATGGATTTAGCCCGTTCTGTGCAAGAAGTAACTGAGGAAGTGATGCTGCGTATAGCGCGACATGTTCACAAGGAGACCGGCCAAAAAAATCTGTGTTTGGCAGGTGGTGTGGCTTTGAATTGTGTCGGCAACGGAAGGATTCTGCGGGAAGGTCCTTTTGAGAATATTTGGATACAACCTTCCGCAGGAGATGCAGGAGGTGCATTGGGGGCAGCGTTATTTGTTTGGTATCAGTATCTAGAGAACGGGAGAATTACGAACGGCAAGAAGGATTTTCAGCAAGGATCCTATCTTGGACCAAACTTTGAAAATAGTTATATTTCTGATTTTTTAAAAAGGAAAAATATACCTTATAGTGAACTCTGTGAGAGAGAAATACCAGAAAAGATTGCCGATTTAATTGCGGATCAAAGGGTAATCGGTTGGTTTCAAGGACGAATGGAGTTTGGCCCCAGGGCCTTGGGGGGACGGTCGATTATTGGAGATGCACGGTCTCCGAAAATGCAGGAAGTAATGAACCTGAAGACAAAGTTTCGTGAAAGCTTCCGGCCCTTTGCCCCATCGGTGATAAAAGAAAGGGTTTCGGATTTCTTTGAGTTCGACAAGGAAAGCCCTTATATGCTTTTAGTTGCGTCAGTAAAAAAAGAAATTCGCCGGAAGATGTCTGCGGAAGAACAAAAACTCTTTGGCATTGACAAATTGAATGTTGTTCGTTCCAGTATTCCAGCGGTCACGCATATTGATTATTCTGCACGAATTCAGACTGTCAGCAAGGAAGACAATCCTCTCTATTATCAAATGATAGCAAAGTTTGCCGAGAAATACGGATGTCCTGTAATTATTAATACTTCTTTCAATGTCAGGGGCGAACCCATTGTTTGCACTCCTGATGATGCCTACCTGTGTTTTATGCGAACGAATATGGATTATCTGATTATGGGCAATTTTTTGCTTGAGAAGAAAGAACAAAAACCGCTGGGCAAAGATAGTGATTGGCTTAAAAAATACGAGCTGGATTAGAAATAGCTGAAAATGTTGGCAACAGAGAACCTAAAGCTCGGTACGAGTGTGTGATCAATTTCAAAGTGGCATTTCAAATTCTTTTTAACGATCAAAAGGAATAGAGCATGATTGTCGAGGAAATTAGAAATATCAAAAGCGGAAGACGTGAACTGAGGAAATTTGGCCTAACGATAGGTATTGTTTTAGTGCTCTTGGGGGGAGGAGTTTGGTGGCGTGGAAAAGATTACCATTACTATTTTCTTGGTGCTGCTACAGCGTTTATTCTTATTGGCGCTACCGCTCCTTTTGTCTTAAAACCTGTTCACAGGTTTTGGATGACTTTAGCAGTCCTCATGAGTTGGTTTATGACTATGGTAATCTTGGGCGTTGTATTCTACCTGGGACTAACGTCAATCGGTTTCCTGGCAAAATTATTTGGCAAGGATTTCTTAGGATTAAAATTCGACAAAGATATCACACACAGTTACTGGATGCCTAAAGAAAAAGCAAAGGATAAAAATAATTATGAAAAACAATTCTGATTTCCTGAAAAGTTGAATTGATGAAATTGTTGTAAATGGGGATAAAGGCTGTAATAAGTAGTTGCAAATACCCCTAGAAATAAGTACTGTTAATTATTTCCTATTGAGGGAATGGTAAAAGTATCTTGTATTCCGAAAGGAGGAGAACAATGAGTAAAATTGCACTTGTAAAAGAATTTTTGTCATTTTTAAGGGTACGCAAAAAATGGTGGTTAGCGCCAATTGTCATCTTTTTGCTATTGATGGGAGCATTAATTGTTTTTACGCAGGGTTCTGCGCTAGCCCCTTTTATCTATGCATTATTTTAAATCTGAAGGGTCCTCTATGCGACGATTACACGTTAAGGACTGGAGAATTGTGTCTCTCGGAGGAGTTCACCTATATATCCTCCTTCATTTCCTGATCTGGTATATCTTTGATGTAAAGTTATGGGGCAAAACTGCAATGATGGGGGTACCCTCGCTTCTTGCAGGCCACATAAATGCTGCAGCAATAATGATTATGATTATATTATTCTCTATACCTTTGTACGGCAGGGCTTTTTGTGGCTGGGCTTGTCATTTGCGTGGGGCTATAGAATTTTCAGATTGGGTACTACGGAAATGGAACATTTCCAGCTATCAAAGATTAAGGAAGAAAAATATCCTTCTCAATACCAGATTCCGGTGGCAATTACGGAGTATTATTTTTTTTGTTCTTTTACTGCCAGTGATCATGTATTGGGCTCGTTGCGAGTATCACTTTTATTTTAATATTCAGACTCCTTCTCCGCTTGCGGACTTGCCTGGCAATAATAACCTCCTCTTCTCGGTAAATGCGCCATTGAATGTATCCCTTGCAACAAATGGTTTGACGGTGCTGGATTTTATAATCCCTTTTGGAGTAGGTATTTTTATTGTTTTTACCATGACTTTTATTATCAACTTCTTTTATGGTCAAGGTGCATTTTGTCGAATCCTGTGTCCGTATACGGTATTGCTTGTGCCATTAATGAATTTAAATCCATATCAGAAGAAAATAACACGAATTTCTGATTGTATCGGTTGTAGAGCGTGCTCAAATAGGTGTCCACAAGGTATTGATGTAAGTAGAGAGATTTATCATTTCGATGGTAAGGTGATCAATAGAGAGTGTATTAAATGCTACAATTGCATTGATGCGTGTCAAAATCAAACTTTAAAGGATTCAGGGAAAAAAGCATCTCTACAGACGAAACTTATCAAGGATTATGAGAATATACCCTGGCTAAATCCACACAAGCACTTGCAGATTTTTGAACCAGTTAATCCTGTTATTGATTTTATTTCGATTATATTTGCTTTAATATGCGGCAGTGCCACTTCCCGATTAGGAGGTTTTTGGTTTTATGTAGGGGCAATTGGTGGATACATTATTTTTAGAAAACTTATGTATAATGGCCCTTCAGGAAATAGTGTGGAATAAAGTTGAGTCTCTTGCAAGGGGTGTGTAAAAAGAGCTAGGTGGAGAGCCGTCAGGATGTTTTTCAAAAAGCCAGAGACCAAAAAACAGGCTTTGAAAACATACAATGGCAAAGAAATAAGCAAAAAGGCAAGAACAGGAAAAAAATGCCGTAAAACAGGCATTTTCCGGCGAGGATGTCTCCGCGCAAGTGTGGACGATAGATATCGATGCAAAAGTTCATGAAGTATACGGACAGAAGAAGGTATATCTTCGAAGCGACTCTGCCTGCTACAACAAAGAAGTTGTAGAGATATGCGAGAAAGAGGGATGGGCGTTTAGTATTACTGCAGACCAGGCTTGCCCTCTGATGAATATGATAGAAACACTGCCTGAGAATGCCTGGCAAAGAGATGATGAAGACGATACAGTTGAGTATGCCGAGGTGATGTATCAGCCTGTGGGGTGGCCAAAAGAGTATCGGTATGTGATAAAAAGGAAACGGGAAAAGAACCAAGACAGGCCAGCGTTCGTTCTTTAAGTCTATGGCATATTCTTACTATGCGGTAGTAACCAATCGTAAGGGCAATGTCCAGGAGCTTATGAAGGCCCATGCGAAGCGTGGAACGAGTGAGCGAAGGATTTGCCTGTTTACGAATGAGTTTCAGGCGCTCAGTCACCTTCCGATGGGAGAGTTTTTTGCAAACTGGGTATATCTGTTGTGTGCACAACTGGCCTATAACTTGTCGCTTTGGATACGGGATTTGGGTATTGCTAAAACCAGACAGAAAGAGACACATCAAAAGGATACGGCGTTGTATAGGACTGGTTATATTCTATCGTATTGACACAGAGGGAGATTGACGAAAGGTAGTGTAAAATATATTGTGTAAATTATAAGCGGAGGTAGAAAAAAAGCGCATTCCCCACTATACTTGGAGTTGAAAGAGTAAATAACAAAAAAAACCAAGAAAGGAGGAATACGCTATGTTAG
>WYAU01000005.1 GCA_011525665.1 Candidatus Brocadia sp. | reverse complement strand
TAACATAGCGTATTCCTCCTTTCTTGGTTTTTTTTGTTATTTACTCTTTCAACTCCAAGTATAGTGGGGAATGCGCTTTTTTTCTACCTCCGCTTATAATTTACACAATATATTTTACACTACCCTTTCACAGCTATACTCCTTTCTTTGACTTGAATTTTACTAACTTACTAAACCTATTCTATTCAAGAAAGAGTATAGCTCTTTTCCTCAAAGCTCAACTACTTTCTACAATATAGCAAGCTTTTTTAAGGGGGATTTGGTTGCAGATTTTTCAGACGCTATTTTTACTTCCTAAAAAGGCAAAGAGTACCCCGACAATGGCCCAGAACTGTCCAAAGATGAATATGAACATCCATATTAAGAGATTCTTCGGCCTATCGGCCTCAGAATGGAATGCATACACTGTCATCTATGAATGAAGCAGAATGAAGAATCTATAAGGATTTAACAAAGATGCATTTCAAAAAGCTGTAACAATTTGGTTTTTCGAAAATTCCACATAACGATGCAATTACCTTACCTTGTAGTGGCAATTCATGAATTGCCACTACATATTGACACAAAGGCATTTTGAACTGTTGACGTTTTCAAAAAACTAAATTGTTACGTACAAAATTATAACAACGCTTCATAAAGGTTTCATAACAGGAAGAGGGTAAGCATATGAGAAATAAAGTATTCGGCCTTGTACACGGGAAATTTGGTATTTTGTGGTGTATGGCAGTTCTTTTATCGGGAATGTTCCCGGCAAAAGCAATACTGTCTGGACAGGAGGGGGTGGATAATGTGAGGTTGGACGAAACGCATCCAACGGAAATCTGCAAACTCCTCACAAACAAAACCGCCTCCGAAAAAGCACAAATCAAATCCCATGAAATTGCCAGGCAGGATTTTAAGGGTGAATACATAAACACGCAATACGGCGTAAAGGTGGAAATAATCGGTGAAGTAAAAGAGATTAACATCAATGGGCAGAGTGGTATAGAACTCTTTGCAAAAGCGTGGAACGGCGGCAAACAACTCGGCTTCGGTAAAGACGGCTCGGTGGAAATTGAAAGGTTTAGGATATTTAACCCGCCTATTTTAGTGGACGACCCGAATGGAACGATTACCGTTATAAGAGAATGGACGGATGAAAAAACCGGCGAACTAAAACAAAGAAAACTAAGAGAAGACCCGATTGAAGCAATACGGCAGACAGTTGCCCATAATGTCAAAATTGTCGGAAAAGAGAATGCTCAAATCGTAATTGGTAAAATCGGCAACACCACCTCTACTTTTTATCCAGATGCCGACCCTGAAAGTACAAGTGTGGATGGGTATTGTCAAGATACAACATTAGCTTCGTGGGCAGACAAAGTGGCAGGGACTGCCGATAATGTTAATGATGCAAACACCACCATGTATTTGGTTCATTTTGACAGTAGTTTTGTTACTAATAATTGGAGCAGTCTTATTAGAGGCATTGCTTTATTTGACACATCGGCAATTGGGGATACTGACACAATTGATTCAGCCACTTTAAGTTTCTATGGTTCGTCAAAAAACGACCAAAGCACTTACGCTCCTGATGTGAATATATATTCTTCTAATCCAGCTTCTAACATATCGCTTGTTACAGGAGATTTTACGACATTGGGAAGCACGCCTTTTTCCACCGCTATCACTTACGCGGGCTTTAGCACTACGGGATATAATGATTTTGCTCTCAACGCATCTGGCATTGCCAACATTTCCAAAACTGGTGTTTCAAAATTCGGAACACGAAATGCTAGTTATGATGTGGCTAATACATCTCCAAATTGGACTGCCGATGCTGGTGCCGCTCTTATTGCTTATTCCGCCGATCAAACAGGAACAGCCAACGACCCTAAATTAGTAGTGGTGCATAGCGCGCCTACCCCAACACCCACGCCAACACCAATCGACACCATAGTGCCAATCGGTTCAATCAGCATCAACAGTGGCGACTCATATACCAATTCAACCACCGTTACCCTGAACCTTTCGGCAACTGATAATGTCGGTGTGACGGGTTATTACCTCTCTGCTGACTCAAACAAACCCTCCGCCTCTGATCCGGGCTGGGTATCTGTTTCTTCCACCACCAGTTTTAGTACCAGTTTTTCGTATACGTTAAGCAGCGGTGACGGCAGTAAGACACTTTACGCATGGTTTAAGGATGCGGCGGGGAATGTGTCAGATACCGCCAGCGGTTCCATTACTCTGGATACCACTGCACCAACGGTGACCATTACCAGCCCGACACCAAACACAACTTATACAACAACGAGCAGTACGATAAGCCTGGGAGGCAGTGCCTCTGATACCACAAGCGGTGTGAATAGTGTGACATGGAGCAATAACAGGGGAGGCAGTGGTACGGCAGGTGGAACAACGAGCTGGAGTATTTCCAATATGAGTCTGTCCAGTGGAGATAACGTGATAACCGTTACGGCTACAGATGGGGCGGGCAATCATGGGACAGATACGATAACCGTAACTTATATTATTAACGGACACACTCCAACACCATCGCCAACTCCAACTCCCTGTACGGATGATTATGAACCAAACAATAGCTTCAGCACTGCATATGGCCCATTGACGTCAGAAGACAGCTATAGTGGCAAGATATGCAGCGCCTCAGATGTGGATTATTTTAAGATAACGGTAGAAAGCGCCGCTACCATCTCTCTGACGCTTGACGTGCCGTCTAACAGGGATTATGATCTTTACCTCTATAACGCTTTACAAACCGAGGTTGCGCATTCACAAAAAGACATAGGCATTACTGAAACAATATCATATGATGCATCTACGACAGGGACATATTACATAAAGGTTATTGGCTTTCAAAATGACTATGACGAGAGTCAATCGTATACCCTATCAGGGACATGGTCACCTCCTGAAACGCCAACACCAACAGTAACGCCCACACCGACTGGTACAGGTGATATTTTTGGCATGGTAACAGACGCAAAGACAGGTGCCGGTATTAACGGAGCAACAGTGTCAACTGATACGGGTAAATCTGTCATAACGAGCAGACAGAGAGGCCAGGATGGCGCTTATGTATTGCAGGATGTAACCGCAGGAGTACGCACGGTAACAGCAACGGCATCGGGTTATTCCTCATCTTCTCAATCTGTTACGATTGATGCGGAGGGCCAGGAAAGGGTTGATTTTGCATTAACAACTTCTACAACGCCTCTACCGTCACCAACGCCGTCAGTATCACCGACACCCACATTTACCGGAAGCATTGAAGGCGAGGTGGTGAATCAGGCAGATGGGAAGCCTATTGCAGGCGCAAGCGTGGTGCTGGATTCAAAGGCGAATGTAACCAAAACCGATACAAATGGCCTTTATCGATTTAATGACGTGTCTGTCGGGCAGCATAAGATGACAGCAGGGGCAAAGGACTTTAAACAATCAGAAATAGAGACAATTACGGTAGTATCGAATCAAACAGTACATCATAACTTTTCATTGATGCCTCTGATTACGCCTACTCCAACTCCGGCGCCTACACCTTCACCATTTGTATCGCCAATACCGGAAGTAACGCCCACACCGCCATGCGAAGCAGAATTAATGGGGGTATTCCCGGTAGAACTCGAACTTGAAAGTGGAGAGGGCCGAGAGGTGACAATTACTATTATGTGTGATGATGGTGTTACCCCTGTTCCTGAAGAAACGGTGAAGGCAAAGGTCAAATCTGGCAGTGATGTGGTAACAGTTTCGCCGTCAAATGCAGTAACCGATGCCAATGGTCAGGCCATTTTTACCATCACTGCCAAAAATAAGGCTGGAAAGGCAAAGGTGGTGTTTAAGGACAAAGCCGCTGGCATTAAGACAACGGTAAAGGTGAAGGTTATAAAATGATAATAAAACACAAAATTACAGAGGACAAAGAGGTTTTATTAGCTTCGCTTTTGTCTTGCGGAGCTGTCCAAAAAGCCCTATCATAAATATTATGTAGTAGCAAGGCGCGCCTTGCTACTACATTGTGTGTGCAATTTTATTTTGGAACTTTTTATCTTGTACCCACGCTTTGCGTGGGTACGTACCATTAGACGCTCTGCGTCACATTTACAACATAATCAAATCTATTTCCAAAATCGCCCAATGTTTTTATGAAGATCATCTGATGCAACTATCATGTGCAGACGATTCTCAAGGATAACATAGGCATACAATTTTCATGAGCCGTCATTTCGTAGAAAGCGAAGGCTTTCTATTACTATTTCAAACATTTGGGGTGAGGTAAAGATGGGAATCCAATTGACAACCGTGCAGGTTACAAAGTATGGGCTGGGGTCGTGAAAATATTTAAGACGCTGAGCGTCCAGTGCCGCATTCCCACGCAGAGCATGGGAACGAGAGGGAGGCTGGAACTACATTGAGAGGAATTTTTTGCGACTCTGTGCAGATTTTTCAGGCGCTATTTTTACTTTCTAAAAAAGGCAAAGAGTACCCCGACAATCGCCCAGAACTGTCCAAAGATGAATATGAACATCCATTTGATAATTCGGCCCTCACCTTTCCAACCTCTTCGGCGAGTCGCCGTCCGTATTTCTCATTAACGACTTCTAGTCGTCGTTCGAATTTTTCTTCAACGAAGAGGAGGACGTCTTCTTTAGTTCGTTCGTCTGACTTATTGATGACTTCAACTAATGCCTCTGCACCTTCTTCGGATAGTTTTTCACGTAAGATTTTTGGGATTGTGATTATCGCCATAAGATCCTCCAGCTTTTTGTATCATACACAAAATGCTTTATTAATTAATTTTGTAATGTTTCTGGTGCCTTTTGTCAAGGGATATTTGCCTCGCTTCGCCTCGTTTACATGCTCTGCGTGGCAACGAGAATACTAATGTACCATGAGAGAAATTATCCCTATGAGGGTAAGTACGCCGCCGATGATTTCCTTTTCGTACTCTTCGATACTGCAGAGGTTAATTTTCCTTACACCGGTGTAGGCCAGGGTGGTCAGCGCTAACATGCCTGAGACGGTTGTTACGGACAAGATGATGGAGAGTAACACGATCGTGCTCCAGTTGAAGGTGCTGGCAGCGAGAAAGAGAGGTAACGCTGCGACACAGGGAGATGAGCTTAGCATGGCGAATAATGAAATGGCAATGGCCTTGTCCGAGAATTTTGAGTGATTATGGTTATGCGTGCCGTGCCTTAATCTTCCGACAATGATAAAGGCAATGCCGAGTACGATCAGGATGATACCTGCCAGTGGTTCTGCAATGGTTTCAGCGTATTTGGTTATGTGAAATCCAAGAAAGGCGATGATGAGACCAAGGATGGTTGTCGTTATGGAATGACCCAGTCCTGCTATTGCAGTGATGAAGATGGTTTTCGTCAGGCTCCACTTTTGACCCTTTCCTATCAGTGCGAAGGGCATCCAGTGATTCGGCATGATGGCATGGGTTAAAGCAATGAAAAAGGTTGCGCCGATAAGACCGATTGCTGTATTGTGCATGAATAAAGACCTTTAACCACAGAGGACACAGTGTGGCAGAGCCACAACCAAAGAAACCACCCCTGATTTCCTCCTTCGCAAGGAGGAACAAGGATGATGCGTATCTTTACCTCCCCTTCGTCCCCTCCTTCGTAAGGAGGGGATTGAGGGGTGGTTCTAAAATTCCGCGGCATTCCAATTGGTATCGAGTAATTACTTCGATTTTCATTCAGCCGATGCGTCTAAAAGACGGTCATAAAGACCCTTTTGGCTGGATCCGACAACATAGATGTTGTCTTTTCTATTCCCCCATATACCCAGCAAGAAATAATTGGTGCCACTGTTCTGTTTGTTCCATTTTGTGCCATCATAAAACAGTATGGTACCGTTATCTCCTACTGCGAAGATGTTATTGGTATCAATACCCCAGACCCTTCTCAGCCAGTTATCGGTACCGCTTGCATGTCGTGTCCATTTCATTTTATTGTAATGAATAATAAAACCATCCGCGCCCACAATAAATACATTTTTTGAATCTGCTGTCCAAACACTCGTCAGCCTGTTATTACTGTTGTGAATGGGCTTTGTCCATTTCTTTCCATTATAGTGAAGTGTAATACCATGGTCTCCCACTGCCCAAACATTGTCCTTGCCGTTACCATTGATTCCATAGAGCCAATTGGTAGTCCCGCTGTTATGCTCGCTCCATTTCTCTTCATTGTAATGCATTATTTTTCCTAAAGTTCCCACGATAAACAGGTATTTTTCATTAAAACCCCAGATGTCACTCAGCCAGTCACTTATACCAATTTCCTGTTTTTTCCATTTCATACCTTCGTAATGAAGGACAGTACCGTAATCTCCCGAAATAAAGATATTCTTAGGGTTTCTACCCCAGATTTTATTCAACCTATAAGGAGTATTACTTTCTTGATTCGTCCATGATTTACCATCGTAATGGAGTATAGCGCCTTGTGCACCGACCGCAAAGATGTTGTTGTCATCGAACCCATAAATGTCGTCAAGCCATGTATTGAATTTGTGATAGACAGTGTTCCATGACTTCCCGTCGTAATGGAGTATGACGCTGTCGCACATGTCCAATTCTATTGGTTGCATTTCTAAACCCCACTCTTTCGCACATGCGACGCGGATCGTAAAGAAATATATAACTAAAATGATGCAAAGTGAAAAAGTCTTGATTAAGCGCATACTATAATATTCTGAAGAACAAAGGCTTTTGGTTGCTTCCGCTCCCTGTTTCCGCAAATTTTACAATCCAACAATGGCAATCTGTGCGCGATCAGCGGCCTGAATAGTCTCTTCGACATCCAGGATGAGTGTTTTTTCCGCTTCAAGGGCAAGGACGGACGCAGATGATTCCTTCAATGTTTTGATGGTTTCCAGCCCAACGGTGGGGATATCAAATCGCGGGTCAAAATCATGCTTGCTGACCTTGATAACGACAATCCCTTCTTTCCCAAGGACTCCGCCGCGGCGGATGGCTTCGTCAGTGCCTTCCAGGGCCTCAACTGCCAAAACGACCTTTTCCTTTATCACGATGCATTGTCCGACGCCAAGCCTTGCGATTTCCTTCGCAACGGGCCATCCGAAATGAACGTCTTCCATTTCCTGTTCAGTGGGTTGTTTTTTTGTCAACGTGCCCTTTTGGGCGAGTAACTGGGGCACATAAAGTGTGGAATTTTGCAATTCAATGCCGTCTTTCAAGAGTTCATCTGCAACCGCTTCCAGGAGTGAGTGGTCGTCTCTTTTTTTCACGTGTCTGTACCAGAGGTTAATCGTCCTTAAGTCCGGCAGGAAGCGAAGATTTCTCCAGGAAGTGAACATGTTGGTTTTTTTGAGTCCGCCCGCCATGACCGCCCTGGATATGTGTTCCTGCTTAAAGGCCTTGATGAGTTTGCCAATCTGGGCAACGCCGACCCAGTAGAGCTTTTCAACGTATTGTTCAATCTCCGGAGACGTTTCTCCTTCGATTCCGACGGCAACGATGGGCACATTATTATCCCGCGCCGCCTTTGCAAACAAGATGGGGAATCGTCCATTTCCGGCAATTAGTCCAATTTTTTCCATGACAATTCTATTTACCGCGGAGGACGCTGAGGCTCCTGATATTAAAAAACATAGTAATTTCTTTAAAGTGGTTCCTGAAATTCAAAAATCTTTACATTTTACAGTATTGACGGATTTTACGGCCTTCTCTACTTGCTTTGCGTATTCTTCATTAAAGTATCACGCTCCTCCAATTGCTTTATTCTTTTTTCTAAGGTCTTAATATATTCTCTCATTTCGGGCAGTTTTTCAATGATTACATAACATCGGCGCATCCTTTTAATAGGGAGCGCTGGCGCGCCAAGATACGTTTCGTTGCTTGGGATATCATTGATAACCCCGGAATAGCCGCCAACGGTGACGTTGTCCCCGATTTCAATGTGTCCCACAACCCCTGCTCCGCCTGCCAGGGTAACGTGTCTTCCGATCCTGGCTGAACCTGCAATGCCCACCTGGGATACAATCAGGCAATTTTCGCCTATCTCCACATTGTGCGAGATGACCACCTGGCTATCGATTTTTGTTCCCTTCCGGATGATTGTCTCTCCCAGTACGGCACGGTTAATCGTTGTGTTTGCTCCTATATCCACATCGTCTTCGATACGGGTAGCGCCGACCTGAGGTATCTTGTAATAACCCTGGCCATCTGGCGCATATCCGAAGCCGCTGCTGCCGATAACGGTGTTGCTGTGGATGGTCACCCGCTTGCCAATTACGGTTTCACTATAAATCACGGCATTGGGATAAATAATAGTGTCGTCACCAATTGTGCAATTATCTCCGATAGAGACGCACGGGTATAATACCACGCGGTTGCCAATCTGTGTATTTTGACCTATCGTGACGTATGAGTGTATAGAAACATCTTGTCCAATTACAGCCGTTCTGTCAATCGTGGCAGAGTCATTGATACCCTTCGTATAGGCGGGCTTTTTGTACATCAGGAGTTCAACTAACTTTGCAAATGCAAGATAGGGGTTGCTGCAGACCAAAAGGGTCCTTTCTTTTTTCTGAGAAAGGCTTGTATCTTTCAATTTGGGAGAAACGATAATAGCGGAAGCCTTTGTTTGGTTGATTTTTTTTACATATTTATCATTGGATATAAACGTAATGTAACCCTCCTGTGCATCGTCGATTCCCATGATGCCGCGTATCTTTATGGAAGGATCGCCAATGATTGTGCCACCAACGTACTCAGAGAGTTCTTGCAGCGTTTTTTCCATTATACGGCGCTTTCGTTACCAATCGTATGAGAATTAATGTAAAAAGTAAGAAACACCACCCGAGCACCCCTGTGATCATTTTGCTGTCACCAAATAACCACGTGAGGTCCATCCCCCTGTGATTAAAGAATAATTTATTCGCCTTAATGAGAAATATCCATCCTGCATGAATTCCAATTGCGAGATACAGTGAACCGGTCCGTAAACAGGCATAAGACAGTACTACCCCAACAAGGAAAAGACCGGCTATATGAGGTAAAATGGAGGCAAAATTTATGACAATATCCCTAAAGGATTGGTAAATGACGATAAAGCCAATGAAAGGGTGGAGGCCGGGTGATACCAGCAATTTTGTCTTAAAGAAGTGTAAGAAGGAATAAAAGAGGCTGCTGATGCAAATGGCGGAAACGGTCCGCAAGTCCTCCAACAGGCTTTGAAAGATGAATCCGCGGAATAGTATTTCTTCGATGCATCCCACCAACCCCGCGATCAGTAATAATTTCAGGAGTTGAAAGATCATATCCGTGAGAGATTTTGCATCAGGGTGAAACGTTTGAGCGCCACAAATCCACAAAAAGATAACATATAAAATAAACATCCCCGTGCTCAGGAAGAACCCCCTTTGCAGATGCTGCCACCAACCCCGGACAGGTTTTATTCCAACCGTTACAAAGGAGCCGAACATCAGGTGTTTTCTCATGAGGAAGATGAGGAGAACGGCCACCGCCATCATGATACGTCTCATGACCCTTCCAAAATCATAACTGCCGTGCGTAAAATTCAGCAAATCCATCATGAAAGGACGTGACGTCAGTGGATCAAGGAAGACCTTTATTAGGGGCGCAATTAGTCCACTGAGGCAAAGTGTCAGCAGGAACAGCAGGAATAATTTTTTATGTTGCTTCATACCATTGAGTGAAATCATTCTGAAAATGATAGTCTCGTAGAAAGAAGTTGTCAACTGAAAATACTTTTTGGTTTGGGACAGTATCAGTTACGGCAATGGTTCTTTTGTGCCGTGACCAAAAACAATCCATCAATCCATTTTTTTTCTTGCGCTTATGAAAGATTCGGGTTATAAATAATCTATTAATGAAGTACATTTTTTTAGGGAAAGGAGATTTGTTATGAAGAAGCGTATCGGATATGTTGCGGGCGTTGCTCTGGCCGCCTTGATTTCAACGGCGTCTTATACTGTTAATGAGGCTATTGCCGGTGCCGATTGTTGTGGTGCAAAGCAAGCTTCTGCCGCAGAAAAGGCGGAAACGAAATGCGTGGTTTGTGAAAAGGCAATCAGTAATAAAGACAAGTCTGTAAAGGTTGAACACGAGGGGAAAACGATTTATCTCTGCTGCGAGGATTGTGCCGAAAAATTCAAAAAGAACCCGGGTGAATGCATGAGGGATAAAGAAACAAAATAGGAGTTATACATCCCCTTAAATATTTTGTGACAAAGGCATTCCTGTGTTTGTAAGACGCAGGAATGCCTTTTTTATTCTCATTGTATTTTGTTATTTTTTTATGGGAGTTATAAAGGGAGGAGATGTTGTGCCGGTTAAGGTAGGTGATCCAGCGCCTGATTTTGAAGCAAAGGACGATGCAGGGAAGTTGCGTACACTCTCTGAATTTCGTGGTAAAAAGGTAGTGCTCTATTTTTATCCCAAGGATAACACTCCCGGATGTACGAAAGAGGCATGCAGTTTTCGGGACGGCTACAGCACCTTGCAGGAGGCGGGAATTGTTATTTTGGGTGTCAGTTTTGATTCACCGGAGTCCCACCGGAAATTCAGAGAGAAACACAAACTACCCTTTATTTTATTGAGTGATGAGAAAAAGGAAGTGGCAGGGGCCTATGGCGCTTCGGGCGGCCTTTTAGGTTCTCTCATGGCAAAACGCTACACGTATCTGATTAACGAGAATGGAAAGATTGTCCATATCTTCACGAAGGTAGACGTAAAAAACCATGCAGAGGAAGTATTACAAGCCTTTTCCGAACATTCGAAAAAATAACTACCAACAATAAGACCATTAAATGAAGGACACCGCCTGTCCTGCTGACTTCTTCAACACTCTAAGATTTCAGGAAATCAATGCCATAGGATTTTACGTCATAAGGGTGTTTTGAATCGTATTTCATGATGGCCATGGCTATACGTGAGAAATTATCACCTGGTAATGTATGGGGAATTATGAGGACTCCGCCATGAGAACGATGCTCATGAAAAAATTGAACGGTCAGGCGGATAAAATCATTCCTGTTGCGTGTTACAAGGCATCTCTTTTCGGAGTCAGCCAGTTTAAGATGTTCTATATCTTCAGCCTGCGCCATGCCAATTTCATGGACACTGACGGCATCTATGCTGTGTTTTCTGAGTATTTCTGCAATCTTTGGACTCAAATCTTCATCAAGATAATATTTCAACGGCTGTCTCTGATAAGGAAGGGGTGTTTTTTATGAATATATCCTTCCGTCAACCCTTCATTCTGCTTTATAAGAATGTCGATTTCTTCAGGATAGGTTTTATAGTAAACGATGGCAGATCTCAACTGCTGTTCTGATAGCCAGTGGTAAGCCTTTTTCAGGCGGTTAGCGTCTTCATCAACACCTTTGTATGTTGCAATAACCTCCCAGACCTCAATGCCTGTGCCTGAAATCCGCGCCCTTCGTCCAGTTGTTCCTTCGGTAAAGACGATACCCGGGCACCGTTGCATCTTCACCGCCTCGTCAAGCAGTTCATTTGCGACAACAGAAAACTCTTTGCCGGTATCCCTGGCGATTTGTTCAATTTCTTTCAGCGTCTTTTCATGAATCCTTATGCTTTTCTGTACTGTCGGCATATCATCTCCTTAAATAGATTACGTTGTATGACAATATATTACATTGTAGGATTATTATTGTCAATACTTGAATCGGAAAAACCAGTTTAGGTCAGACATTTACAGGCTGTCCGAGAATGCAAAATGATGTAACTATTTAGCCAAGTGAAGTAGCGCGGGTGGTTTATCTCCCGCAGTTGGCCAACTACAAGGAATCGGCGGTACATTATTGGTATTTTAATAGTATAGGACGAACAAAATTTCACTTGGCTAAACAGTTACGATATTTTTATTATTTTCCATAAGGAAGAAACTGAAAAAAATGATAGAAGAAAATACAGAAGTGTACTGGATGGAAAAAAACAATGGATTATTTAGTTATACTATTGCATAAATTGGTACAAAAAAATAGACTTAACAAAAATTGTTTCAAAAGGAACTTACCATGCAGGCTATTCGAGAAATCAAAAAGATAAAAGACAAGAAGATTGTTGTAAACCTTCCCGAAGATTTCCAGGCAAAAGAAGTAGAGGTAATTATTCTCCCAGAAAAGCACGTTGATTTGCCAGCACGCCTTTTGACTCAAGATGTGCACAAACCGCCTCTGAGATTTATAAGGATTTGAAAAGTAAAAACCAACTGATTTCACCGCCCGACATTTTTATCGCCGCAACGGCTATCTCGCATGACCTGAGTCTTGTAACTTTAAATAGAGGGGATTTTGCTATCCCCTGAACCCTCCTTTACCCTCCTTTAACAAACTAGGGGGATTCAGGGATTCGTGATTAATTCTGTCTGTGAAATCTGTGTAATCTGCAGTTCCTGTTTTTCATCAAAAATAGATTCATCAATGACAATAAATATTTCCGCCAATGATTTCAGCTGCCCAGGGTGAAATGCCTGCTTTGGGAATCCGGGTGTATTTGTCAGTTGTGCTGTCAATCACGTAAACGGGGTTGCTAATAGATCCTTACAAGGAAACTTCAGACTCTACAGGGCGTTGGAATTGCCATGATTTTGAGCATATTCCTGCCTTCTCCTGTTTAAATCTCATTTAGATGGACGATATTTTTAAAACCTTTTATCCGCCTGGTGAATTTGTAATCGGCGGTAATAAATGGTTTGCCTTCTAACTGGGACAACGCAAGAAAATATGAGTCGTAAACGGTAACAGTATATTTAAAGGCTATGTCTATTGCAGCAGCTATCACCGAATTATCAACCTTTCTTACGTCAAATTCCATATCAAAAACAGAATCCAGTGACGCTTGAACATCCTCAGGGGTAAAGTTTGGATTGTGTCTCAGTGCATTCGCGAGTTCATAGAATAACAGATCCGGTATTGTTATGTCACAGAAACCTTCCAATATCTGGCGTCTTAATTTATTGGCATGTTCAGTATCGGTCTCATTCCCGCTAAACCATTTGACAATAATGGATGTATCAAGGACAAATTTTTTCACTTGTGTAATTCTCTCCACTTCCTGACCTCTGAAACACCGTTCCATTTACCCGCCTTCTTCTTTAAGGTGTCTTGTATTTCCACGGCACGTTTTTGGCGTTCCCTTTTTATTTCCTCTGCTTTTTGCCGTTGATATTCTTCTATCAGCTTCTCGGCGGCTTCCCGTAAAAAACTGCTCCTGCTTTTCTTTTTTTCTTTTGCGATGGCATCTATTTTTATCAGAGTATCCTCAGGTAGAATAGCATTTATCCTTACCATATTACATCTCCCTATTACACACTTTTTTGTGTATAATATATCGCCAGAGAGATCGTGTCAATAAAAAAACGGGACGGTATCGCATTTGAAAGGTATTTTTCGTTTTACTAAAACTCAATTTGTGTTCTTACGCCAAATAAGGTCATCACATCATTATCTTCTAAGCCAACGGGACTAAAAACAGCCTGGAATAAGGGTGTAATAGCAACGTGGTCGTTAAGGACAAATCTGTAGTATATCTCGGTTGCACGTTCTTCACCGCCATCCCATGCTGCTGAATGACCAAGGGCAAAAGCTGCGCTGTCTTTTATTCGCTGGGGGAAGGGGTGATGCAACTCTAACCCTGTGCTCCAGGCATATTTTATATCGGCACCATTCTTTTCGTTTATTCCGTATCTTGCAAAAGCGAACAGATTCCCAGGAAGTTGCTGATCCAGGCTCACCCCGATACCTTTGTTATCATCCTGACCTCCGTTTATTTTTAACCAGAGACGATAATTGCCTTCCAGTCCAAAAAAGCTATATGAATGTAAACTAATCTCTCCAATTCCATAAAGACCGCCTTCCGTATGCAGTCCGCTGTCTGCATTATCAGAACTTTGCAATCCTAACCGAAAGTGCAAACCGTTTTCCATCTCGTAAATAGATACCGCTCCAGGGCCGTTCGCCGGGACTTCTAATGCAAGATTGTTTACAAAGGCACTGGTAATAAACTGGGTTGTTTCATCATTGGCTACGGCATTGCCATCAAAGTAATTTGTTAAATCTATCTTCCCCGACACGAATCTTACTTTTTTTTCAAATAATTTTGCTTCAAACCATACCTCACGAACTGACAAACGATCAATTCCATTGTCGTCTTGAAATGCACCTGCGTCATCATTGAGACCGGAAAGGCTGCCGATAAATTCGTCGGGACCATTTCCCCCAATCGCCTCCAAATCCAGAAATAAAGTTGTGAAATCAAACGGTCTATAGATAAAAAGTAAATCCAGCGAGCCTTCCGGACAAAATGCCCGTTTTTCACTGCTTAAAATCTGTTGAACAATAGCTGTTCCACTAACCCCTATTTGAAAGCGTTTTTCTTCCAGGGCAACCCGTTCTGAAATACTCCCGCGTCTGGCAAATTTTTCTCCATGAACAATTGCCCGTAACTCCTGTCCACATATACTACACTTTTTATATTCACCCTTTATTTCGTAGCAATGTCCTTCAGGACATACATAGCCAGGTATCAGCCGAAAATCTTCTGATGAATCAACAGCGTCGGCCTTATTGAGTAAATCTTGCTGTAAGACATCGTGTGTTAAATCAGCGAAAAGGAACGTTTCCCCGTAAACAACCGAAAACAAAAGATATAGGGGGAAAAACAGAAAATAATGCTGTGTTTTCCTTTGATATAAAATATGCTGTAAGACCATGGTTTTTCTTTTTCACCCGCAAACAAGGAAACTGTCATGCTTAGGTGACGTAGCCACAATCAAAAAAATGCAGTGGGAAGTACATGGTTGACAGCAGGCGAAAAGTGGGACATTTTCATTGCCAATTGTCTACCGCCTACCGCTTACTGCTCATCGCCTACTTAAGTGAATATAATTAGTTTCCCTTGTCACCTTCCGGCACGTAGATTACCTTTCCATCTTTCAGTCGATATGCCGTCCCCAGACGGGTACCTTCCCCCTGCAAATTCTTATCGGTAACTTTTTCAATTTTTACCTGCCTCCCTTTTTTTGTAACAATCTCTACCTGACCATTGTCGTTTTTCCTGACCATGGTGATTTCTGTTTTTGGTGAGAGGAAATCAAGCAGGCTATAAGCACTGATTAATGCCCCGATAAGACCTACAATAAAGACTACTCCCACGTCAAAAAGATTGGCCACACCTGACAGGGGATCTTCCTGGTGGAGATCGACTTCCTTTCCGATAACTCTTCGCCTCTTTTTCAGGTATCTCATTTCCATAAAGCTGTTTAAACGGATTAAACGGTACTGTCAAGTTTTTTGTGTAAATTCTTTTTCTGTTATTTGTCTGAAGAAGGGTAGATTTGCATTCACCTTTCCAATTGGGGCTGTTCTCCATGCTAATTCCATCTTTAATGAGATAAAGG
>WYAU01000043.1 GCA_011525665.1 Candidatus Brocadia sp. | reverse complement strand
TTTTGATGAAGTGAAAAATGAGCGGTGATTGTGGCTAACTCCAGTCGGGCTACGCCCTCCTTCCGTTAGCCACAATCAAATTAATCTTAATTTATTATAAAATAATACTTGACTAGAATAAACTAGGAGGTGGGGAGGTCTTCTTATTAAGAGTCTGGAGAATCTCCTGACGAAGCCAGTTGCGAAAGCTGTTTGATGTAACCGTCACTGCCTTACTTCCTCCATGACAGCAACGTTACAACGCCTGGCAATCTCCATAGCAAGTTGTCTAAAGTTCTCCCGTGCATCCATTACAGCTTTTGCGTGAGAGCCAATAGCGCCATCGGCTGGTGTAAGATGAAACATGGGCTTATGAGCCTCCTGTGCCATAGGCATCATGCTCCTATAGTGCTTTACCAAACCCAAACAATGAGGGTCCTTTCCCTGTTTATCGAGTATCATTTCTTGCCCAACGACTTCTGATGAATACACATCCGGTATCCGTGCGGCCCATCGATCATAAGCCTTAACAGGCCGATCCAGTCTCATGGCGTGTTGCATTAATATGTACCCTTTGGGTTCTATTTTACCTTCCGGAAGCGCCAGCTCCTTTATCTGGCATCTGGTACGCCGGTCTTCCCATTCTTTCCGCCATGTCCGTATAGTTGGTCCCAGGTTTTTAAGCCCTTGTAATGAAAAGAGGTCCGGGGCAAGCGGAACAACAAGAAAATCGCAAGCCACAAGTGCCGCACGGTTAATAGCGCCAAGGTTTGGACCAAGATCGACCAGGATTATATCTGCTTGAATTTCATTGGCGCCGCGTTGTAACATACGCCAGAAGGCTGAAATTACCCGGTATGCCCGCTCTTTTCCATCGAGACACAGCGGCCATTGTGAAGAAAGCTCATCCTCAAATTGAGCAAGGGAAAGATCCCCAACCAAAAGGTGAAGATAATCATTAATCTCTTCAATGTAAGGTCTTTCCAGGATATCTCCAATGCCTCTCAAGAGGGGTTCGATACAACCATAGACGGTCTTATCGTGAGTATCCTCAGGCCATAACTCTTCGAGTCGATCATCATCAAGAAAAGCCGAGGTCAGGTTTGCCTGAGGATCAAGGTCTGATGATAAAACCTTCAATCCAATTTCTGAATACATCCATGAAAGATGATAGACAAGAGAAGTTTTCCCCACACCACCTTTATTATTAAAAAAGGCGATAACAGGAACACTCACGGTATTCTCCTTATAGTAGCCAGTATATACGTTAGTTCTACGGTAAATTCAGGCATCGGATTGCCATTCTTCCTGAGCTCTTCGCGCGCAATTTGAATTCCTACCCCAAAACGCTGAACATATCCTAATACTTTCATAGCCTCAGCAAGATGGGGATTGCGATAATCAGTTACTCCTGGTTGTCCGAAATTTTCACGGGATACCTGCCCAAAAGGGCCACCCGGACTGTGAATCTCTATACGATCTGAAAACCAATAGATGCGGACGGGTGCATTGGTACCCTCATAAGTTCGATGAAGCACTGCATTGCGAGTAAGTTGTTGAAGCGCAGGCATTGGATATTCAGGGCGTTTAACCTCTAATGTTCCGGCGGTAATAGAGGATGCCACAGAATTATGCGCCTCTAGTATCTCATCAAGCCTCCGTAAAATATCTATGAGGGTACCATTGACCTCTTTCTGATCACGAATAGTGTCGGTCAATACATTCCCATCAATACGTAAAAATTGAATGTAGTCGCAGGGAATATGCCGTTGTGGGTCTTTCCCCAGCACCATCATGCTGAGCACTGTGGGTTGCCCATCATTGTCCAGGAATCGTAGTGCAAGGAGTTGATCTTCAATAGAACGCCTGTTTTGCTCAAGAATTTCTGGAGCAATTGCAAGTGGCAGGTATTCTCGCTTAAAGAGGTCAAGGTCAAGATCATGTATTGTGGCAGAAGATAATGGCCTGATATCGAAGGGTATATCCCTTGCCCGTCTTCGCTCTGCAAGCCGCGTTTCTTCCTCTGGAGTGGCAATTGCCCGTCGAGGGCCTACCCGTATCCACGTCCTTCCTCTGAGACGAACAGGGGGAGCAATAAAAGGTTGAACGATAACAACTGCAAGCTCACACCCACAAAGTACCTTCTTTTCAACCGTCATAGAAGGCATCGGTTGAATATTTCCATCGTCCCGCATATCTGCAAGGTTACGCAACAGTTTATCCGTTACCTGAAGTCCTTTGCAGAAACCATCATCATTAACCCCTATAAAAATGACCCCTGGTTTTCCATGTCCGGGTAAATCGTTTGCAAAGGCACATATCGCCTGACGGATGCTATTAGGATCTGAAAGTGATGGCTTTCTCTCCACACGATCCGATTCTATATGTTTAAACAATGCTTCAAGTTCTGAATTATTCATATCGGCACAAAAATAATAACTTTTTCTCTTAATCTACAAGCATTTCCTTAATTACGTCCTTTACTTTTCGAATAGCGGTATTCTCTATTTTACCTAGCTTTTTTACCAACCTTTTTTTATCGACGGTTCTCATCTGGTCCAGGACAATCCAACCATCTTTCCCATGAAATTTTATTCGTATCCTTGTCGGATATTCGTGAGATTTAGTGGTCATGGGAGCTATAATGACGGTATTTATAGTATCATTCATTTCATCAGGGGAAATGACAAGACACGGTCTGGTCTTCTGTATCTCATGACCTATGGTTGAATCCAGATTAACAAGGAAGACGTCATATTGCATTTACCACTCCCAATCTTCCATCTCTCTATCAATGGAGTCGTCTATAAGCAGGGTGTCTTCTTCCTTCTTTCTCATTGAACCAAGCGACTCCTTCCATCCTTTTCTTGGTTTTTTCTTAATGGGTTTTATTATGATTTTATCTTCTTCTGTTTCGAGTTCTGCTTCTTTATCCAGATGGCATTGTTTTAATATAGCTTTAGGAATCCTTATCCCCTTGGAATTACCGATAGTTATGATATTTATCTTCATAGTAACCTCATATTGAATTAAATTTCTTTAGTACAGAAACCACAGATTTCAAATGTTTTGTTAGTAATTATAACGTAATTACAATAAAAAAATCAATTCATTCCCTTTGCAAAATCTGTGGTTTTGTTACTTCCACCATCCTGGCATGGGCAGTTTACCCTCTCGGCACCACCTGCGTTCGTCTGCACGCCATTCAGCACGGCCGGCAATGGCTCCTTGTCCAAGTTTTTGCCGTGAAGCACTTCAGAAGCAAGCCTGCCTTCTGTAACGGTGCTATATTTACATGGGTGCCGTCATTGATGTCGGGATAATATGCACCTTCCTGCTCAATAAACTCTTGGATAGTTTTCTGCGGAAGACATTTATCATCCAGACTGTCAAATTTATCATAGATGTAGTTGCGTTGACAACCATGATTCCCCTGTTTCTGCCCATAAATATTCACATGGTTCAATCAGGTTACGGATGATTTTGGCCTTGTAAGTCTTGCATTCGATATCATTTTTGTGATCTTTAATTTCTCCCTTCAATACTTCCGGTGTATTGCATGACATTTTTGACGATCTGGAATTTGGGTGATAGAGTCACAGATTTCATACGCAATCTCCATCGATATTATTTATGGTATTACAATACACCAATCGATAGGAAAAGAGGCAGGTTTTAAACCTGTTTCTACCGGTACATTCGCCCCCACCAAGCCAGAAAACATGGATTTCTCTTGAGATCTTTTAAAATACGAAAAAGTTACAAAAGATTTGGTTTGCTTGAAATTGAATTATTACCGGGCAAGAAAAACCAGATACGGGTGCATTTCTCCGAGAAAAGACATCCACTCGTCGGTGATGACAAATATGGTAAAAAAGGCGAGACGAAAAGCCGCCTCGCCCGGTTTCTTGAAAAGTCTTTTTGATAGCGTAAAAAGTTGTAATTCTAAATTATACGTGCTATACTTATTTTTCTGAAAAGCGGCGCTTATAAATTGTCCATAAACACTGTCAGATTACGAGAGAGCAATGTGTGGTAACCGTTATTTTAGCCGTATCAAATTTCCAGCTCAGGCTCACATTCCACTGAACGAGACAATTCACACATTAGAAGTGCTAGATATATCTTTGCGCGGCGTATTATTGCATTCCGGAATTCCCATTACTCTAACCGTTGGGTCTGGTTGTGTATTAAGAATCTATCTTCCTGCCACCAATATTACCTTGACATTCACTGCGGAACTTGTTCATCTTCATGAAAAGAATCTGGGATTTAAATTTGTAGATGCGGATATAGACACAATGACCCATCTGAGAAACCTGCTCGGTTACAATATTGGTAATCCCGACCAGATTACTCACGAACTTCATTTCTGGTTGGATTCCGTATGAGATGATGGGGAGTGTTATAGTATTACCGTCTAAAAATTTCTTTTTTTTGTGTAAGTTTTTGACCTCCCCTTCATCGTTCGACTGAGCATTCACGACAAAGTCCCCTCTTTGCGAAGGAGGGGAAAGAGTAGTCAATTTGGTTGCGGCTATGCTGCGCCAGGATGTTATGGGCAAAACTTTGCCCCGGATGAAAAACCATTTGGAATTACAGGTTTTGCATATACACAGATTCAAACTACTATTTCGCCAGGATTGCCGGACCTGCTTTCACCATATATTTAATTCCTGAAACTAAGGTAATAATCACGGTAAGCCAGAGCATAATAATAATTCCCTGTTTGATGGCTATCAGATGCTCGAGATATGCAAAGAACAGCAGGATGAGGCTGATGGTGAGTGACTGGACAAACATCTTTGCCTTTCCCCATATGGTTGCCCCGAATTCAATCCCCCTTGACTCCGAAAAGCTTCTGAGGCTGTTCACTAAAAATTCTCTCGCCACAATTACCACCACCATCCATGGTGGTATAATATCGTGGGCATGGTGGATGAGTAATATAAATCCGCCACAGACAATGATTTTATCCACAAAGGGGTCTGCAATGCGCCCGAAATCGGTAAGAAGCCCTTTTTTACGCGCCAGATAGCCGTCCAGCCAATCGGTCAGCCAGGCTAACAAAAATGCAGCAAGGGCAATAGTATAATGCCGGTACGATAAGAATATAAAAAATACAATGGCCAGCAAGAGCCGCAATAAGGTCAAGCGGTTCGGCAGATTAAATGCCGTACATTTTGAAAACTCGAACGTTCCCATTTAGTCCTCTTTCCTCGTTTTGAAACAATGCACCCCAAAGACGCAAAGCTTTAATATACTCAAAAGGTTCATAGTTCATGATTTATCAAATTGATACAGAGCAGCCCCCTAAGGGGTGGCACGGACAAGCGTCCCCGCCTTGTCATCATAATGTCAGGCGTCTTCGTCTGGCATCCTTTCTCAGCGCCACCCGAATAAAAATCACATTTTGTGAGCATCTTGAGTATAGCTAAAGAAGTGAGAAGAAATATGGATGTTTCACGTTCTTCCAACCCTTCTCCCTCTGCCACTATTCGAAATCCTTTTTGTTTCACTCCCTGTTACCATCGGTGTTTTTTACCCCTTTGCGCCTTCGTCCCTCTCCGGTAAATGAACAGGTGTTCCTATCAGGTCATATCCATCAGTACCGGTTATCATCATATTTTTAATATCGCCAACTTTCAAATGATTTTCCCGGATAATCACCCTACTGTCCACGTCAGGCGCATCCCCGTATGTTCTGCCAAGCCACCTTCCACTCGTTTTGTCTTTCTCATCGACCATAACAGAGATAGTGCTCCCCACCAGACTTTTGTGTTTTTTTATAATTATTTTTTGCTGAGCGAGCATGATTTCTTTTAACCGATACTCCTTTGCCTCGCCGGGTATCTGTTTTTTAAAGGATGCTGCTGGTGTACCATCCTCTTTTGAGTACGTAAAAGCTCCCAGTCTTTCAAACTTTGCACTTTTTACGAACTTTAAAAGCTCGGCAAAATGTTTCTCTGTCTCTCCGGGAAATCCCACAATAACAGAGGTTCTTAAAAAAAGTTTCGGGATGTGAGTCCGCAAATCATTGATCAGGCTTTCGACATGGGCGCGTGTTACCCCGCGCCCCATCTTTTCTAAAATAACATCGTTGATGTGTTGGATAGGCAGATCGATATATTTGCAGATTTTATCATACAGGCCTATTGTACGGACAAGTTCGGGATAAAAATGCCGTGGATGGGTATAGAGAATGCGTATCCATTCAATGCCTTCTATCTCTGAAAGTTTCTCTAATAATACATGCAACTGCCGTTTGCCATACAAATCTACACCATAAGAGGTTGTATCCTGAGAAATAACATTAATTTCCTTTACACCTTCATGGGCCATCTGGTGTGCCTCTTCAAGGATATTCTCTATCGTCCGGCTGTAGAACCTTCCCCGTATGCCTGGAATAGCACAATAGCTGCAACGGTTATCACATCCATCAGAAATCCTGAGGTAGGCGTAATGCCCCGGAGTTAATCTGATACGATTGCGCCAATCATCGCTGCATTGTATGGTGGAGGACTTTTCCCTTTTACGATCAGAGCCTGACAGATCCGTCAGTTTATCAAAATCCTTTAATCCTACCACGTGGTCGATCTCTGGGATTTCCTTCTGTAATTCTTCAGGATACCGTTGGGCCAGACAACCAGTTACAATGAGTTTTTTGCAACGTGCGTCTTCCTTCAGTTTTGCCATTTTGAAGATCGTATCAATTGATTCCTTCTTGGAATCATCGATAAAGCCGCAGGTATTTACAATCAGGACCTCCGCATCCTCAGGATATTGACAAATGGTACTCCCGCTCTGCGCCACCCGGCCAAGGATCTCTTCTGCATCAACCAGATTTTTGGGACACCCCAAATTGATTAAAGCCACCTTCTTTGATTTCATATTACGTATTGTCCATTTCCTCCTGATTCATTCTTGCCATCTGTGCATCCCATTCTTCCAGCGTTAAGAACACCTCCCTTGCCTGGCTGCCCTTGTATTCTCCCACAATTCCATCCTCTGCCATCAGGTCGATCAATTTTGCAGCACGCGAATATCCGATCTCCAGTCGTCTCTGTAAAAGTGAAACAGACCCCCTTTGCGTTTCAAGGACAATCCTCACTGCTTCATTGTAAAGATTATCCTTGGCGCTGTTTTCCCTATCTGAAGCACCTTTCCAGCACTTTAATTCCGGACTGAACTGCGGCGCAGCGCATTTTTTGAGGTGCTCAACCACGCTCTTTACCTCCTCATCGCTTACATAGGCCCCCTGGACACGCACCAACTTTGAAGTACCCGGCGGCAGGAATAACATATCCCCGCTCCCCAGGAGTTTCTCTGCCCCATTTTGATCCAGGATCGTCCTTGAATCCACTTTTGAAGCAACGTAAAAGGAGATCCGGGAAGGTAAATTTGATTTAATTAACCCCGTAATCACGTCGACTGAAGGTCGCTGTGTTGCCAGTATGAGGTGAATACCCACGGCACGGGACTTTTGTGAAAGACGGATTACCGATGCTTCAACCTCTTTGGATGCCACCATCATGAGGTCGGCTAATTCATCCACCACAATAACAATATGGGGAAGAGAAAAGGGAACGTCTTCGAGATTGGCGTCTCCGTCAGGATTCAGGCGTCTTTTAATTTCTGGCATTCCCAGCCTGTTATAGCCGTTGATGTGTTTTACACCCACACTGGCCAGTAAAGCGTATCGTTCCTCCATCTTGCTTACTGCCCATTCCAGCACGGCTGCTGCTTTTTTCATATCCGTCACTACAGGGCTTATCAGATGAGGAATTTCCCGGAACAATGAAAATTCAACCATTTTAGGGTCTACCAGTAAAAGCTGTACATCACCGGGATGTCTCAAAAAAAGGATACTCAATATGACCGAATTCAGGCAAACCGATTTTCCGGAGCCCGTCGTCCCTGCAATGAGCAAGTGGGGCATAGCCGCCAAATCTGATATGACGGGATTTCCTGCCACATCTTTACCGATTAAAAGCGGAATGGACATCTTCTTCCGCACTTCTTCAGAAGCCTCCAGCAACTCCCTAAGCATCACCATCTTCCTTTGAATATTGGGAACTTCAATACCAATCGACGACTTGCCCATCAATGGAGCAACCACCCTTACACTGGGCGCCTTCAGGGCAATAGCCAGATCGTCCGAAAGGCCAACCACTTTGCCAACCTTTGTCCCCGGCGCCAACTCTAATTCATACATGGTAATGACAGGTCCCCGTTCGATTTCCACGACCTCTGATTTTACGTTAAACTGTTCAAGGGTATTTTTCAAAACCCCGGCACGTTGTGTAATCTGAACCCAATCATCCGCATACTCCTTGAAGACGGGCTTTTCCAATAAATCCAATGGCGGTAGTTTGTAAGTATATGCTTTTTTTCCAACCGGGCGGGCGTGATAAACATCCGCTTCGTCCTCTGTCTCTCTCTCTGTTTCTGTCTCTTCCTCTCCCCAAGCGTGATTATTATCATCCGGTCCTTGAAGCACCCTCCCCCCCTTTTCTACCGTGTCCCAGGACTCGCAGAGTTCATCTTCCCCTTCCCTGGCTGTTTTTGCAGCGAACGCATCACAATGGTTTCCCGTAAGGTTACCGGCCAAAATGTTTAAATTATCAATCGCATTTACTTCCGGATGGTTGAAAGCGCCGGTACCTTTCGCACCACAATAACGCACCGGAGATGAAATACCTTCTTTCCCTTTTGGTTCTTTTATAAAGGGTGAGACAGGAGTGGCGTTGAGCAAGAGCATAATTGAGAGAACAAAGCCCAATCCCAGAATAATTAAGGCGCCCGTTAAGTTAAAATATTCGTAAAGCCTTGAAACAATCACAATTCCAAAAATCCCGCCCACGTTGACAGAGAGAAAGTTTTTTTTAAACACATAACAACCGAATGTGAGGAGGGATGAAACCGAAAACACTAATAAAACAGCTCCCGTCGCTCTTACCCAAAGATATTCGATGCCCTCCTTATAAAGGTATTGTACCCCGAGCCATCCTAGTAAGATAACGATCAGGTAGGAGGTTTTCCCCATAGCGGCAATAGCGTATCCCGCAATGTGCGCTCCCGCAATTCCGCAAATATTTTTTATCGGGTTATTGACGGGATAATCTGCAAAAGGAGGGTCATTGGAGGAATAGCTGAGAAAACTTAATACGGTAAATAATGCGAAGGCTATAAGGATGATCGCAATAATACAACGAACAAAACGTTTAATCCCCATATCATTCCTTCTGAGAATTTAAAAGAATTCACTTTTTCAAACCAAAAGAGCACCATTAATGCCCCGTATGACCAAAACCACCCGACCCGCGCGGAGATTCTTCCAAACGCTCAACCGTGATTAACTCCGCTCTGGTTACCGGTTGTATCACCAGTTGTGCGATCCGCATACCCCGTTCTACGGTAAACCTGTCTTTCCCGAGATTGCACAAGATAATCCCGATTTCTCCGCGATAATCGCTGTCAATTGTGCCCGGCGTATTCACAAGCGTCAAGCCGTATTTCAAAGCCAAGCCGCTTCTCGGTCTGACTTGCGCCTCGTATCCCGGCGGCAATTCAATGTGAATACCTGTTGGAATTAACCGGATTTCATTGCGCTCAAGCCGGACAGATCCATCCACCGCAGCGTACAGATCCATGCCGCTGGCTGCCTCACTCATATACCGGGGTAAAGGTATATCCTCGCATCCCTGTTTTTTCATCACCTTTACCTTTACCTTATTCAATATTATTCGCTCCTCTTCTTATTGAGTTCTTCTTTGATTATATCAATAATCCTCTCAACGGAGGCCAGCCTTCCCTTTCCGACGCGGCCGGTACACAACCGGCCTTCTTCAGGTTCGATGATTCTGTATCCGAGCTTCGTTAACCGCTTTATATTCTCCTGTACAATGGGATTCACGTACATACTATCATTCATTGCCGGAGCAATAATCACGGGGGAACGCGCTGCCATAACAGTGCACGTCAATGCATCATCTGCGATACCGGAAACGACCTTTCCGATAAAATTTGCCGTAGCCGGCACAACCACCAGCAAATCCGCATGTTCAGCCAACGATACGTGGTTAGGGTCGTAATTCTCATTTTCTATAAAAAGATCGGTAACGACTCGATTTTGGGAGATTGAACGGAAGGTCACGGGATTCACAAAGCGCTGGGCGGTAGACGTCATAATCACGGTAACACGGTTTCCCTGTTTAATCAGACCGGAAACAACCTCAACGGCTTTGTATGCAGCAATGCTTCCCGTAACTCCTAAAACGATATGGTAGGACATGATCAGGCCATGTTTAGTATTTTGCGGATGGTGTTTACCGTTACTTCAAGATCGTCATTCACTACACAATAGTTGTACCTGTCCTTATATTCCAATTCTTTATCGGCAATTTTTAGGCGAAGCGCCATATCCTGTTCTTTATTTGCATTTCTTTGCATTAACCGCTGACCGAGAATTTTTTTGTCCGGCGGCACAAGAAATATCGATATTGCTTCCGGAAATTTCTCCATGATTTGAAGTGCACCCTGTACCTCTATTTCCAGTAAATAAACAATCTCTTTCGTAAGGGCTTCCGTCAACGCATTCAGCGGGGTTCCATAATAGTATCCGCAATACTCTGCATATTCTGCCAATTCACCCCTTCGAATCATTTCCTCGAATTTAACTGTCGATACAAAATGGTAGGCCTCGCCGTTTTTCTCATTCTGGCGGGGCAGGCGTGTAGTCATAGATACCGATTTTTTCACCTGCGGGTCTTTTTCAAGCAGTTTGCATACCGTCGTCTTCCCTGATCCTGAAGGCCCTGAAATGATTACGATCTTTCCCATCACTCGCGCTACTTAAAAATATTTCTTGAAGATAAATATTCCCATTCGAGTCAGGTTTTCACGAGCAACCGCAGCAACCAAAGATTCGGTGAAAATGGTTGATATGGTTATAGGGCCAATAACTATCCTGCCCTATAAACGTTTAGCCATTTATTGGACTTATGTTTTACCGGAAATTGAGCACATTACAAATTTCTATTCAATATTAAATATCTGCTCCCGAATTTTCTCAATTTCGGTTTTTATGTCCACCAAATCCTTCAGCATCACACTGTCGTTTGCCTTTGAACACATGGTGTTCGTCTCACGGAACATTTCCTGAACAATAAAATCAAGCTTTCTCCCTATGGGTTCGTCCGAATGTATTGCTTCCTGCAGTTGGTATAAGTGACTTTTCAGGCGGCTGACTTCTTCGGTAATATCACATCGTTCGGCAAAGATAGCAATCTCCCGGCAGAGGTTGCTATCGGTTAACTCAACAGTAGTCCCCGCCAGGAGTGAGGCAAGTCTGTTCTGTAAACGCTTGTTGTATTCCTGAACAACGATTGGCGCCCTTGTTTCAATCTTATCGAGTATCGAAAGAATATGTTCTTTTCGCTGTTCAAGATCTTTTCCCAGATGCCTTCCTTCAACAGCCCTCATTTCAAGCATTTTTTTCAGGGCATCATCCACAAGAGAGGCGCATATGGATAACAGGACATCGGCATTCTCCGCGTGGTTTTTCCCTTTTTGCAGCACACCCGGCAGCAGTATCAATGAATTAACGGATATCCTTTCCCGGGAATCTATCTCTTTTTTAATATCGTTCAGTAAATGATAATAGTCCTTTAACTTCTCGCTGTTCAGGACGTACTCAGATTCCTGCCGGAGCGATTGATAGTTTATATTTAAAAGAACCGTACCACGATTGATTTTTTCCCTGATGCGACGTTCGATTTCGCTTTCAAAGGCTTGCAATATGTCCGGCAGCCGCGTATCTACCTTCAAAAACCGGTTATTAACCGAACGCAATTCCACCCGTACGGTGCGTTCTTCGTCTTTATATTCAGCTATGCCGAATCCCGTCATACTTTTGAGCATCACGATCACCGGAACCCTTGCGTCCTCTGGCTATTTATTTGAATTTTCATCTGACTCGTTTTGCTCTAAGGACTTCCCGGCAACGCAACGCCTGACGGTTGTTCGCCCTCACGAACGGGATTCATACCCGTTGGCTGCCCCTCCGATGCCCCCCCTTTCATTCCCGTTTGATGAGACTGCCCGTCCCCTGCCGGCTTGCCCGGCGCTTCGACATTTTTCATGCCCACCGCGGAGGTATCGTCACTCTTTGCTCCTGTAAGGGGAAGCTCGCCATGTGCGTGCGGCTCCTCATGCGCAGGATGTGTATGCGTGTGCTGCGCTTCAGGAATTTCCCGGGGAACCATTGTATTTATCGCTTGTGTGGGGATGGATAATTTAAACAAAAAGACAGTGGCAACGATAAATGCAGCGCCTATGAGATACGTGATTTTCGTTAAAAAGGTACTCGTTCTCGTACCAAAGGCAGTCTGGTCTCCCAATCCACCAATAGCCGCCAGTCCTCCGCCTTTGCCCGATTGCAGCAAGATAGACCCAATCAGGAACACACACAATACGGGCAACGCAACCTTTAACGCAATGACTAAATTTAAGAAATAGAATGCATTTAATATTCCAAAGATAACAATGATCGCGATTCCCCATTTAAATGCCTTTTCAGCCTTTACCATGTAACTCTCCCGATAAAAAAAATATCAAAAACATTACGGCGCTGATGCGACCTCAACAATTTTCAAAAAGGACTCCAACTGAATACTCGCGCCACCCACCAGAAGTCCATCAATCTCCGGCTGCGCCATCAACTCTCCTGCATTCTCCGGTTTTACACTTCCCCCATATTGAATAGTCAAGCTATGCGCAATATCGTTACCATATTCATCCGTTAAAAACCCCCTGATAAAGGAATGAACTTCATTGGCCTGCTCAGGGAAAGCGGTTTTCCCCGTACCGATAGCCCATACAGGCTCATAAGCAATCACCATCTCATGCATCTGCCCGGAGCTAATTCCCTGCAAACCCTCTTTTAATTGATTGTAAATCACATAGTTTGTTTTTCCATCCTCTCTTTCCTCTAATGTCTCTCCGATACAAAAAACCGGTTTTAGCCTGACGGACAACGCCGCCTTTATCTTGGCATTGATAAAAGAATTTGTCTCCTTAAAGATACGCCTCCGTTCGGAATGGCCGATAAGCACATGAGTACAACCGGCTTCTTTTACCATGGATGCGGAAACTTCACCCGTGTAAGCGCCGCTTTTTTCACTGTGAATGTTCTGGGCAGCCACATGGATACAAGAGCCTTCCAGAACCTTACAAATATCTTTCAAAAAGACGAAAGAAGGACAAATTCCGCAGATTATCCGATCCCTGCCACTCAACCCGTGTCTCAGCGATTCAGCAAATTCTACTCCTTCCCTCTGCGTAAGATTCATCTTCCAATTTCCTACGATAAAAGGCTTTTTTATCATTGTTTAAGAATTCTACCCCCTTAATCACACTTGGGAAATGATCCTAAAATCTTCATATCGGAACATCTCTTAGACATCTCGGCGAGTGCCTTTTTTATCGTTTCATTTGACGCATGCCCTTCGAAATCCAGGTAAAAACAATACTCCCACGCCTTTTTCCTGGTAGGCAATGCCTCAATATTTGTAAGATTGATATTGTACGTCTTAAAAGGCTCCAGTATTTCCAGTAACGCACCGGCACGGTTTTTTATGTAGCACATCACCGCAGTCCTGTCCTTTTCACTGGGAGCGCCGTATTCTTTGCTCAAAACGAAGAACCTTGTCACATTGTTCGGGTTGTCTTCAATGTTTTTACAAAGGATATTCAATCCGTACTGCTGTGCTATCTCCGCATTGGCAATTACTGCACAATATTCCCCCTCTTTTCCTGATTTTACAGCCTCTGCAACGATGCGGGCAGCCTCGGCGCTGCTACTGACTTCGATTAACTCCGCACCGGGGAGGTTACTTGCCAGCCAATTTTTACATTGAGACAAAATCTGTGGTTTTGAACACACCTTTTTAATCTCTTCCTTCGAACAGTGCGCCATTAAATTATGGTGAATCGGCAAAATAATTTCGGCACACACTTTGACATCAAACTCCACGAACAGATTTAATGTCTCCCTGATACCACCCTCCGTGGAATTTTCAACAGGCACTATTCCATAATCGCTTCTCCCGGCTACTACATCCCTGAAAACATCATCAATACCCCTTACCGGAACGTATTCAACGGATGAACCAAATTTCTGCCTGGCGGCAAAGTAACTAAAAGTTCCTTCAGGGCCGAGGTATGACACTTTTATGGCCTTTTCCAATACTAATGAGCCGGCCATCAATTCGCGGTATATCGCCATCAAACATTCGTTGGTCAAAGGACCCGTATTTTGCGATGTAATGCGTGAATACACCTCTTGCTCCCTGTTAGGAACATAAACCTGCGACCCATGTTGTTGTTTAATTTCACCAATCTTCAACACTATTTTGGCCCTTTCATTCAACAACTCAACAATCTTTGAATCCAACCTGTCAATTTCTTTTCGCAGAAGGGCTATATCCATAACGAAATTTAGGTAATTCCCGATCTATCTTAATTTTATGTTTAGTTATTGACTCCAAAGCATTTAGATAATTAAGTGGTAAATTTATCAGAATTCGCTGGAAGAGTCAATAAAATTAAGTTATTTCATTTTTTAATTGACAGTCAATAAAAGGTTGTTAAAATATTTAAAGAAGGTGGTTTAGCTTTGCTCTAATAGTTTGCAAAAAGGTACTTTATGACGAATTTGTCATGGATGCCTTACGCTCTTTGAACTTCTTATTGTGTATTTTTAATAAACCTACCTAAATTTTCTCTGCGTTTTTTATATTCACTTTTTTTGAGTTTAGGTATTTATATTTATTATGTAATCTTCATGATATTAAGTCATTATCAGAAAGGAAGATATACATGGTAGGTGGACGAATTAAAGGATCACAGCAAAGGATCGGGATATTCGTTGATGTCCAAAATATGTTTTATTCGGCTAAGGCGCTACATCAATCAAAAATTGATTACAGTAAACTTTTATTAGAAATTGTTGGCGACAGAAATCTGATTCGTGCAATCGCATACGTTGTACAAAAACCCGATGTGGACCAATCCAGTTTTACAGATGCATTAAGCCGCTTAGGATATGAAATTAAATCGAAGGAACTCCGATTGAGACCCGACGGAACTGCAAAAGGGGATTGGGACATGGGCATTGCCATCGACTCTATCGCAATTGCGCCGAAGTTGGATACGGTGGTGCTCGTCAGCGGGGACGGAGATTTTGCACCGCTTGTGGAAATGCTGAAGGCGCATGGTTGCCGGGTAGAAGTGGTCTCTTTCAGACGAAGTACAGCCATTGAGCTTATTGATGCCGCCACAAAATACACCGCCATAGAGGAATCGATGCTGTTTAAGGAAAAAAAATTCCAAAAAAATGATACTCCAAACGAATAGCCACAAAGATCCGGAGAAACTCAGCGAATGTCAGTTGGCAATAGGATATTCTTTCAATAATACCGTTGTGCTTGAAAGGGCATTAACCCATACTTCCTGCAAATTGGAAAATAATTTTTCCAATGAACGCTTAGAATTTTTAGGAGACGCCATATTGGGCATGATCATCTCCGACTATCTTTACAAGATGCTACCACACTGCAGCGAGGGCGAGTTAACAAAGATAAAGTCTGTCGTGGTAAGCCAAGCGACTCTTGCCAAAGTTAGCATGGAAGCGAATTTACAAGACTTTCTTTCTGTGGGAAGGGGTCTAAACGACCGGAATTTTCTTCCGAAATCGCTGCTTGCCAATGTATTTGAAGCAGTTGTTGCCGCGATATATCTTGACGGAGGCCTTGATCCCGCCTATAATTTTACGGTAAAGTATTTAAAAAAAGAGGTGGACATAGTCTGCAAGGACCAGCACGAGAAGAATTACAAATCCATCCTTCAACAGTATAGCCAAAAGGAATACGGCGTTACACCAAGTTACCGGATTCTGCAGCAAATCGGACCGGACCATGGAAAGTCATTCGAAGTAAGCGTTATTATAAAGGGTATTGAATATGGCAGAGGATGGGGCAAAAGTAAAAAAGAAGCAGAGCAATCTGCCGCAAAGGAGACTGTAAAGATTATTGTCCCCGATTTACTTCACGAAAACGATAATAGATCTTGCATTTAAAAGGACGAAAGGAGTTTCATCATTATGTCCAAGAGAATCAACAAAAAGAAAATTGTAGGTATCTGCCCCGTGGGTATGATTAAAACAAAATGTCCGAGCATAAGGAAGACAAGGCGGATCCGCGTCAAATTATTGACGTTACAAAGAGAAAAAATTATCGATGCAGGCCAGATAACAAAGCTTCGGGCTGCATTAAAGGAAAAGAAAAACAGGGGTATTGCCGTGGATTGTGAAACCTGCAACTTTAATACATCTAAAAACGCAGTTGCCCCCGTTGCCTGACAAGGGGGGATGCCCAGATCAGTAAAAAAGCAGGTTATTTGCCGAATGAGAATTTAGTGTCTGAGCGAAAACACGCCTTTTTAAAAAAGCGGCGGGGCGGTTTTACGCTTACAAAAATCTTTTCCAGGAATTTGCTGCGAGACTTTTGGCAAAAGGAAGCTTTTTTTCTCATTTTCCCTGTTTTTCCATGTTCTTTGGTTATCATTCCAAAAACCAGAACGCTCGGTGTGAATCCCGGCAGCCCACTATTGCAACATCACTGGGCAGGTGAATATCTATCCGAACACGTCGAAAAAATTGTGCTTAAGCAGAGAACTACGAAAAACCCTCTTCTGAAGTATCACGGTGATACTGCCTTACCTACCCTTAAAAAAATGAGTTTAAATTCGGGGTTGTCTGTTTTCAGACAGCGCTTGACGGCCTCAACATAGACCTCTTTTTGACGCTGGTATTTTTCTGCTTTCATTGGTAAATCGGTTATTGTAACATGATCGGCCTTATAATCGGCAATAATAATGTGGTCGTCTGTTTTATAGAGGATATCAATGATACCCCGCATGATCTGCCCATCCCAGTTGAGCAGGATGGGTACCTCGCGTCCGAGTATCTGAGCGGCCTGTAGTTCTTTATATGCCTCTGAACCGATGAATTCTGAGAGTATTTTTACTACCTCCGCTTTTATATATTCCACATCATGAAGTTGTTTCACATCAAAGAGTATTTCCTTGTGTTCTTCGTAAGGGGGGGAAACACTTTCTCCTTGATCTGCAAGGTCTTCTCTGTGAAATTGGGCAGATGATTCTCCCTTAGCACTTTCAAAGGCAACGGCCCATTTTACGGCTGACTCGACTGACCTTTGAAGTTCCGGGGAAGTCCCGTGAAAATCCCATTCCTCCAGTACGCGGTGGCAGATGGAACCGATAAATGTGGCATGTTCTGGCTGTGATTGTTCCGTATCAGGTTTAATTTCTTTGGATTTTATAACCACCCCTTTTTCCCCTCCTTTGCAAGGAGGGGAAAAAGAGTAGTTTTCCGCACGTTGCTGTTCAAATTCATCCGGATGACAACGAGGCGTCCTTTCGGCCCTGCCCGGCGCTATGGATATGCCTTTTTTCATTGTTTCTTCGGGTACCATTGTCGTTGGAGAGACAAAGAGGGGGTTCTTCGCTGCCTCAGCCATTGCAATATCTCTTCCTTTCCACAGTTCGGCAAAGGCTGTCCAGTCGACATCCCAGGTCTTCTCTTTCGGAGGCTTTGGGGGACGATGTGTACCATCAAATTTAAAATGTTCTACAAAGACCTCTGTATTTCCTAAAGGGAATTTTCCTTGGGAAGTGCCCCTGACCCTTTCCCGCAAGGGGAAAGGGGATTTTTCTCCAATTGGGTTTTTTCCCTCGTATGTTATATTCTCCTCCCTTGACGGAGATTCTCCGCTATTTCCCCTCCCCTGATTGTCCAGAACAAAGCCGAAGGAATGGGATGGGTTGGGGGAGGATGATAAATTTTCATTTTCTTTTGTGTAACCGGGGTTCGTGAATGTTTCATCGCCAAGCCCGATGCCTGTCACATCTCTCACTGATCTTGTAATCAGTCCCATGTAAGATTTATCGTCGTCCTTCGGTGAACCCGTAAGGATCAATCGTTCCCTGGCCCTGGTCATGGCAACATACAGGACACGTTTCTCCTCCTCCCACGAACGGGCGTTCAATTTCTTTTCAATGATGATACTTTGAAGATTTCTTACCTTTTGATCCCCCTTACCAATCACAATGCCCGTCATCGACGCAGACCAATCAAATACCGCTGAGTCTAACACCTCTTTGTCGTTCCTCACTTCCCCGTGCAGATTGCCCAGGATGACGACGGGAAATTCAAGGCCCTTGGATTTATGGATGGTCAGGATTTTCACGACATCCAGCGTCTCATCCGAAAGAGGACTTTCTCCCTCTTCCCTGGCCTCCTTTATGCGTGCCTTGATGCGGTCTATAAAGTTTTTCAGTGAAATACACTCGGACTGTTCCATGTCGCAAGCCATCTGGTGGAGTTTCCAGAGGTTGGCCAGTTTTTGTTCACCATGCCATGCACATGCCGTAATCTCTGCAATATGGGTATTGTCAATAATCTCTGCAATAAGTTGCGAAACAGGGACTACGCCTGAGCGGGCATGGGTTTTTCTTAAAAAACCATAGAATGGTTCCACAATTTTTTTTAAATCCGTGGATAGTTTTTTTACTCTCCCCCCCTCCCCTTCGAAGGGGAGGGATTTTGGTGGGGTATCTTTATCCTTTGGTGTGAGTTCACATGACCTGGGGACTTCACCCGAAATGTTATTGCGGTAATCTAATATGTGGTTTATTTTAAGTTCATATATCTCACGGTCGGTTAAGCCTACCACAGGAGAACGCAGTACACCCACCAGGGCAATCGTATCATGGGGATTCTCTATGGCACGCAGGAGATTCATGAAATCGAGGATTTCCTGGGTTGTGTAGAAGTATTTTTCGCCTTCTACAATATAAGGGATACCGTACCTTTTGAGCGCCTCAACATAAGGTCTCACCTGGGTAAATGCCCGCAGAAGCAATACAACGTCCCTGTATTTAAGCTGACGATGTCCGTTTTCCGCAAATTCATCTTCGATGACCTCGTCATTCACGTGCTTTATTATCCATCGTGCAATCCACTCTGCCTCAGCCTCCCTTGCCTCATCCGCCTTTAGCCCTTCTCCTTCTTTATCAGAAACCAGGACAATCTCAACTTTTTGGGTTGGGCGGCTCTTTGGCCTGTTTGCGTGAATAGGAACGTACCGTGCCTGCAAACCTGGTTGTTCAACCATGATCCTTCCGTCAAATAGCTGGTTTACAACCTCAATGATACCGGAATGACTCCTGAAATTTTCCTGTAACTTTAAAGTCTCATCCTGTCCGTACACCTGCTGTACCACTTGTTCATAAGCCTCTATATCTGCCCTGCGAAAGGCATAAATGGACTGTTTGGGATCACCCACAATAAAGAGTTTTCCCGTCTCAAGGGTTACCTTTCTGGCATCTGTGCTGTAATATTCCAATGACTCAGAGAGGAAGAGGACGATCTCATACTGGAGGGGGTCTGTATCCTGGAACTCATCGACGAGTGTCGCTCTAAACTCTTTCTTGAGTTTCTCACGGATATACCGGTATTCTTTCTTTTGCAGTAAATCCCTGGTAAGGGTAAGGAGTCCGTCAAAAGAGACATATCCGTGGGATAAATATGTCTGCCGAAATGACTTTGCAAAAGGAAGAATGAGATTTATTGTAGTCGCAATAAAGACATCATCAACGGTCTTTAACTTCTTTAAGAGGGTATGGCACTCTTTTACCAATTCCTGCGCGGTTTTAAATGCTTCATCGGCCCAACCGGTCTTTGCAGTTGAAGGGTTTTTGTTGAGATCATACTCTAAATTGTTCAGATAACCAAGACCCTGATTTTTTATAGAATCAAGAATATTCGCCAATTCCTGCAATTGTGAAAGGAGGTTGTTCCGGGATTTTTCACAACAGGTGACAACCTCAACGATTTTATCAGATAATGGATCTATCAGGGATTGGATATCCGGTGGATGTAACAATGCCGCACCCCCTCCTCCCAGCCCTCTCCCGCCAGGGGAGAGGTGTACATGTGGTGTTCGATTACCAGATTCACTCTCCCCGGAGGGGGGAACGTGGGGGTGAGCGATTACAGATTTATTACCCACCGCAACCGTAAGAGAATCTAAAGGGATAGTAAACCCCGATAACCGCCTGGCCAGGTTCTTGAGCGACTCGAGGTCTAACCGCCTGAGCACACTCTTCCAGGTATCTGCGTTCGGTGAAGCAAGGGCAAGCTCTGCATCCAGCCACTTTGTCCATTCTTTACCAAAAAGTTCATCAAAGGCATCACCGTCGTCCACTGTAAAGCCAGGCACTACTCCGGCCTCAACAGGATACAAGCGCAGGATATAGGCGGCGAAGCTGTGAATAGTTCCGATAATGGCCTTATCCATATCCTCAAGGGATTTTCTTGCACGGCGTTCGATCTCACGGTAAGTCGTCTGGTAACTATCCCGGATATGCATAAGGAATTTTTCTCCCTTTTTTTTCTCTTCTTCGGGGGTATTTCCATTAATGACGGCTACAATCTTTTCTAATTCCCCCATTAGTCTGACCTTCATTTCACCGGCGGCCTTTTCCGTAAAGGTCATGGCCACAATTTTGAGGATGGGGCTTTCATCTTTTTGGAATCTTTTGTGGCCCAGCAGCAGGTGCAGCATTCGGTTCACCAGAAGTGTGGTCTTACCGGTTCCCGCGCCCGCCGTCACAACAATGTTTTTATCCAGTTCAGATACGGCAAGTTCTCTTATATCATTATCAATGGGTTTTGGCATGATTATTTGAACGGCAGAAAAGATATGAGTGACGAGGCTGGTATGAATAACAGAGAGGTCTGCTATCTTTCAAATTTCTATCCACTTACATTGCCACCATGAGTTTCGGGTTGGAAAGGTTTTATCTGATTTTCACATGAAACCTCGTTTCGCCTTCTCCCAAAAACAACGCACATCAAAATAAAACCCAACAGGATGGCGCAAAATACAATAAATGCAGTGATCAACAACTTCCCATATAATCCACCCATTTTACCCTCCTAAATCACATCCACATGCTTCTTTTGCAACCAGCCCCTTCGGACGTCCTTACTCACCTTTTCTTCCGCACCCGTTTCTGAACCGGTATCTTGTTTCACACCTACATTTACATACACTCGATACCAGTTATCCCTTTCCTCTTCAATGATGCATTCCGCGCCACTATGTATTTCAAACTTTGGTTCATACTCTTCTCCGGGTCCGTAGCGTACTACGCACTTTGTGGTAATGATCACTCCATGGTTCACACACTGTTCCACATAGACCTTGATAGCCAGGGATATCACCACAACGAATAAGCAGGCAGAAAAACCTGTAATTATCCTTTTCAGCCATGCATATCGAAAGGAGATCAGAACGAAGAGTAATGCCATCAGTACACCATAAAGGGAAACGGCTATTATCGTCAGTTCGCTCTGGTTCAGCAGGAAAACCCAAAAGAATATCCTTCGGGCTGCAACCGGAATTCCATGTGACGATTCTTTATCTTCCGTAAGGTCTTTTACCAGTTTCAGGTTTGCATGCAGATCCGCATTTCTCGGTATAAGCCGTTCGGCCTTCCGATAGTTCAGGATGGCCTTTCCAAATTCTCCCAGACGATAGTACGCGTTTCCCAGATTATAATATATTTGGCCGTTTTTGAACCCACCACCCACGATCGCCTCGTATTGTAAGGCCGCTCCTTTTAGCTTCTGTTCTGCCTCCTGAAGATTTTTTGCCGCGATATCTTTTGTTGCCTGCAGGTATTTTTCGTTTGCATCGGTAAATAATTTTATTGCATCATCACTTGAAATTTCAGATTTCACTGATCCGCAATGCGCATTCTGTATTCCGAAATCCCAAAAAGGAATTATACACAAAACCAGAACCCATAAATATATTTTCATTATAGTTGTTTCTCCAGTTTTGTGATGAGTCCCTCAGCAAGCCTCAAAAAATGCGCCCTCTCACCCTCTGTTCCTCCCTCTTTAGAGAAGCGCCGATGATCGAGGTCAATCAAACAGCGGGAGACCTCCGCTATGGTATCGTCTCCCACCCCCCTTTGCCTTAATAAGGCGCCTACCCTATCCTCTGAGGCGCTTGCGGGAGGGATATTCAATTTATCGGCCAGGTAATCTGACACTGCCTTCGAGAGGCACGAATAAAACTCAGCGGGGCGATTCTGACAAAGTATTGATTGTGCCCCTTCCAATCTCCTTTTGACTGCCGCATGCGCCCGTTTTTTCCTGGCATAACCGGTATCCGTCTGCAATCGTTCTTTATTCTTCGTTATCACAAAAGAGGCGATGACGGCAATCGAGGGGATAGAAAGACACGCGATGACGAAGGGATTTTTATAAACCCTGTTTCCCTGCTCCTGCAGCGAAGATATATTCGTCATGATAGGGAGAATATCGTGTGTTAATATTCGAGGCTGTTGTTTCAGCAGTAGTGTTTTATCGGAAGAAAAAGTCAACTGAATGGGGACTTCTTGTTCCCCCGCCTCAACAATAATGGGCATAGGTTCTTTCGTAATTGTTTTATATTGACCGGTGCGCGGATCAAAAAAGCTAAACACTATTGCCGGTGTAAATTTCACATCCGTCGTTTGTGGTTCTATAACCTTGCTAAACATTTTTCGTCCGCGAATCAATTCTTCTCTGTTGGTGATTTGCGTGTGAGACTCCGCAGGGTACAGCTTAAAATCGCGCTCATTATTCAAGATCAATACAGGCTCACTGATTGTTTGAATGTTTCCTTCCCCGTATACAGACATGGAAAGGGTAATTGGGTCACCAACCTTTACCTGCTGCGCCCGTGTTGAAACTTCCATATGGTAAGTCCCTACTGCGCCCTTAAAATCGCCGGGCTTTCCGTGTTCTGGCAGTGGTTTAACCGTTAAATGTATCGAACGCGTTGACCTCTCAATGGGATACCTCTTCTGCTCCCTGCTGAAGAAATCATCAAAAAACGCATCATCAAAAATACTGTCAGGAGACGTATTCCGCCGATCTTTCCGCTGACGGATGATTAAATTACATGTCACTTTCGCAGGCGATATAGTGAGTTCTCCGGATACCATCGGAAAAAGCGCCGTGCGGAGTTCCAGGACGTTGTATATGATGCCGTCCCGGATTTCTTCGTATTGCCTTTGGTCACCAAGCTTTTCCTCCATAAAATTCTTTGTGGCCGGCGCTGCATAATCTATATCACTGACCGGCAATCCCTTTTGAAAATAGAATTTGAATGACAGCACCACCTGTTCATATATATATGGCTCAAGCTTATCCGTACTCAGCTCCACGAAGACGAGCTTTTCAAAGTCCGGTGTTTGTGAGGCCGGCGAGCGGGTTATCTCTACCACTTCCACCGTTATGGGGTCGGAAGAATAAATATTTCCCTGGTACTCTACGGTAGACGGACCAATGGTGAACCTGCCTTTCGCTGTAGGCTGCAATACGTAGGTATAGCCTTTGCTTACAGAAACATCTCCATTGAGAATTCTCGTTTGTGCAGAGATTTGCGGGCCGAAGAGCAGGGTAAAACCATCAATATTCGGGAATGCAGGTGGCGCGGTATCCTGTGTGCCATAAACAGTTACGGTTAACTTTAATTGATCATTTATGGTTAAGACATTTTGATCAACAGTCGCCGTTAAGCGAATATCCTGAGCAAACGTCTTTCCGGTGCTCGCAAAGATGATAATGGCAAAAAACAAAATATAAAAATACCGATAATATATCTTTATCATCCCACTTAATTTATGTCTCATTTCTTAACCGTAACCTCACTCTTTTTAAAAATCATCACCAATCCTTTTCAACGGATTTATGCTGTGAACGCTGGTTATCCCTTTTTATAAGCCGTGTCTCTTTTTCTGCATGGTTTAATGCCTCCAGAAACCGTTCTGCTTCCTCTTTTGTCATCTGCCTTTGACCCCTGGGCTGGGGTTGCTGCTGCCCCGAATGAGTGTCTTTTTGTTTCTCATTATCCGGTTGCTCCCGGTTATCTTCTTTCTCGTCCTTATGCTCTTTTCCGTTATTCTCCTGACCGTGCTCCTGCTTGTCTTTCTGCGATTCCTGGCTTTCTCCCTCCCCGTCCTTATTGTTACCCGATTGTTGTTCGTCGTTTTCATTCTGTTCTTCCTGCTGCCGGTCTTTTTCATCCTGATCTTGCTGCTTTTGTTCGTTTTCCTGCATCTTTCGCTCGACGTACTCATAGTTATATTTTGCATCATTTTTCAGCGTATCGAGTTCGTGGCCGGTTCTGTTTTCAATTTCATCAATAAAATCAACCGTTTTCTTATACCACTCCAGCGCCTCTTTCATCTTGCCCTGGCGGTACAGGGTATTTCCCATATTAAAACTCGATTTCGCCTTCATTTCACGGTCGTCGGAGCTAAATACCTTCTCATACAAGCGGGCGGCTTCATGGTATTTGTTTCTTTTGTATTGAGCATTAGCTATATTAAAATCTAATTGGAAGGCATCGGGTGAATCGACCTGCGCATTTACGTATTTATCTAATGCCTCGTCGTATTTAGTTGCATGATAAAGTTTATTTCCCTCCCTTACCTTGTCTGCAAGGGGGTCTATCCACCCTAGCGACACCCCTCCAAATAATACCACTACAAAAAAACTCAATTTGCAATGCTTCATTTTTTTGTTGAAGATATTCATTAACCAGTTAACCATCAGCATAATAACCATACAATACAAACAGGAACGGAGCTCCATCCTGAATCCCCGGCGCACGCCCATTCGAACGCTTGCCGAAGGATCAGGGACAGATAAAAATCCTTCAAAAAAAGTTTTTACAAGGCAATACTATAACGACAGTCTCTTTCTCGATAGATCATGGGGTTTGCCGATTAAGTGAGGAATTCATGGAGTTGCCTTTTTTTCTATCCAATAAGAAACCCTCCAGGGTTATGAGTACAATCGCAATAAAAAGAGGAATCTGATAGCGATTCATATATCTCTTCACGCGCTGCGTTTTATAGGCAGACTCCTCTATTTTTGCAATACTATCCCGGTAAATCTTTTCCAAGCCCCATTTTGTTCCGTAAGCCGGCGTATAAAGTCCCCCCGTCTCCAATGCAATTTTATTTAACGTTATCTCGTCTAATCGTGATTTAACAACCTGACCTTGTCTGTCTTTCAGCAATCTTTCCTGGCCGCTTTCATCCTTCATCCTGATATAGGAGCCATCCTTCTTGCCAACGCCTACCGTATAGATAACGATACCCTGCTCTTCGGCGTCTGCGGCAGCTTTTAAAGGATCATCGTCGTGGTTTTCACCATCGGTAATCAATATAATAACCTTATGGTTTTTTGAATTCGCCTCAAAGGTTAAGATACCTTTCCTTATTGCCTCTGCCAGCGCGGTGCCGCCGAGCGGAATGATGCTGGTGTTTACGTCATCCAGAAAAAGACGAAAGGCGCCGTAGTCAGACGTCAGCGGGCAGTATGTAAAAGCCGATCCTGCAAATGCGACAAGACCAATACGGTCTCCTTCCAAAACCTTCAACAAATCTTCAACCTCCCTTTTTGCCACTTCCAGCCGATTTGGTTTCACGTCGTCAGCCAGCATACTTCGCGAGGTATCCATGGCGACCACGATGTCAATCCCCTTCTTCTCCACTTCCTCCCATCGATAGCCCCACTTCGGCTCGATAAGGGTAAATATGAGGAAGAGCATCCCCGCAATCATCAAACCGGCCTTGAACCACTGCCTCTTTTGGCTGAGCACAAGCCCTGTCTTTTCCAATAATTCTCTGTTTGCAAATGTGTTCAGGTCATTCATCTTCTTTCTGAAGACGAGGATGTACCCGATTATGAGAATTGGAATAACAGGAAGCAAATAAAGGTAATTAAGATTTCCGTACTTCATAAATGGTAATATTTGGGTACCGATGAATGCAGAGTATAAAAATTAAAATTCATTATCTGCGCGTATCCGGGGAATCCTGCGTCCCCATTAAGGTATTTTCCTGAATTTTGTTTTCTTTAAACACAGCTCACATAATAACAACCCGAAGGCTGGCAATAAAAAATAATGAAACACTTCATGGTATTCCGTATACTGGGTTATCTCGGTTTCTGTTTTTTCAAGTTCATCTATTTGACGATAAATTTCTTTCAGCGATTCGGTATCTGTCGCACGGTAATATTTGCCGTCTGTAATCTTTGCAATTTCATTAAGTGCATCATCGTCAATATCAATCTTTACCTGCTTCATTATCCTATTCCCGAACAGGTCTGCAGCCGGAAACGGGGCCAGACCCTTTGTACCGGCGCCTATCGCATAAATCTTAATCCCAAATGTCCTTGCTATTTCTGCCGCCGTAAACGGATCAATCTCGCCTGCATTATTTCTTCCGTCCGTCAGAAGGACAATTACCTTGCTTTTCGCCTTCGTACTCTTGAGTCTGTCCACAGACGAACCAATGGCAGAACCAATAGCTGTGCCGTCTTCAACCATACCGATCTCCACTTTTTCCAGGAGTTGTAAGAGCATCCCGTAATCAAGCGTCATTGGGCACTGCGTGTACGCCCGTCCTGCAAAAACAACCAGGCCTATACGGTCGTTTGTGCGTTTATGGATAAAATCTTTCACCACCTGTTTAATGACGTAAAGCCGGTTATACCTTCTGCCCCCGATTTCAAAGTCCTCCGCCAGCATACTCCCCGAAACATCTACGGCAAGAACAATATCTATCCCTTCAGTCGTTACCTTTGTTTGTTCATTTCCGTACCGGGGCCGCGCCAGAGCAATCACCAGGAGCACGATAGCGACAGACCGAAGGATAATTACTATGTGCCTGCGCCTTTGCCAGAATGAGGGTTTGAGTTTTTTTACTATCCCGATCGAAGGAAAGGGAACCGGGCTTGCTCCCCTGCGGCGAAAATACCAATAAATTAACGGCGGAACAATAACAAGTACGAGCAGTAATAAAGGGTTATGGAAGGTCATAGAAACCTTTATCCTAATCCAGACAACTCAAAAAAACAGGTTTAATAAATTCCCAATTCATGAAGATTTACACAGTGTGTGCTAAAAGTACGATACGGATGACAGATGCACCTGCCCCCCTTTTGCGATAATATTCCACATATCTGTCTCGGCTATCTCTTTCTCTATCAAAACATCCACGATAGGCTGGAGTACAGCATTGTTTGTTTTGAGAAGTTCTTCCACCCCTGCTACAGAGGTAAAATACCTGTTTATATTCATTTCTCCCTGTTTATATATATGAGCCCCTGCAAGCTCCTTTTTACTGCCCATATCTAGCTCATATTCCAGGGAAATGCCCTTATCCACATAACTGAGCTTTAAGTTTGCACCGGCACCTTCTATATCCAAAAAATGAATTTTATGTTTCCGGGAAAGGATTTCTTTGATCTCCGGAGTGCAATAGATGCCCCACAACGTTTGTAGATTTTGTTTAAGTCTAGCAAGCTCTTCCCCGGAAACCTTACGTATTTGCGATCCTGACGGCCTTGTGCCTGCCTTATTCCCTGAACCTTTTTCATGACTTAAATATTCATCCAAAAATTTTTCAGGCGCTTTTACCATTTTATCACCCTTTTAAAAAGGTTTACAAGAAACCGAATGATTTAAAAAAAACCAAATGACACCCATGAAAAAAAGATGACATCCTGAGATTCCATGCATTTACTGCGCAATCACCTCCTTTTCCTCAACCCGTTCTCTCGTTTCATCAATGAACCGTCTTGCAGCGTCATAGGTTTCCTGAATTTCCGCCCTGGAGGGCCCGTACTTCGCGTATTTCACCAAATCACAACGCTCAAGGAATTCACGGATCAACCGCTTGTGGGAGTCGTCCAATTTATTTGTATACGCCATTTCCCCGAGAAATTCCTCCGTTGTCCGCTCCGGCGCCAATAAACCAAACCTCTTTTCAAGATAATGCCGCACGATGTCTGTTATGCGATAATAATACTCCTTGATTAACCCTTTTGCTATCAGATCTTCTCTCGCCAGAATTTCCAGTAACTCATAGGCAATCTCATGGGGAGATCTTACTATTATTTGCTGTTCCTGTTTTTTGTAACCCTTCTTGCGTTTGCTGATTAACCAGGAGACAACGCCCCATAACAAGAGAGTTGCAAGCCCGATGTATATCCAAAACAGCAGCCGCTTGAGACTTGCGGGCACATCTACGGGCGGAATGATATCTTTTATATCAGCGGCAGTTTCTCCTTCTCTTATCACCCCTTTGATATTAATAGGAATTTCATTCGTAGCAACCTCACCCATTCCTTGATTCCCCTTGTATTTTATTTTCACCGGCGGGATTGTGTGCCGTCCGATTTCGTAGGAACTCAGCACATAGTATTGCTCCACAGCAAAGTATCCGTCCTTATCCTCTGTGGGTCCTACGGCATCTCCCGTTTTTTTTACCGTAAATACGCCAAGTTGTTGATTAATTTGAGGAAATTCTACGGTAAGGTCTCCCCGGTATTTCACACGAATTCCCAATCTTATCTTGTCACCGATCGTCGCCTCATCTCTCTCGGTAAATGCACTTGCCTCTGCCAAGGCCGTTTCCCCCGTGTCCCCTGTTTCCAAGGCAAAGGCTGCGCCCTTCAAAGGTATCAGCACAGAGACAAGCAATTCTAATATCAAGAAGGTATCCAGGAGCAGGCTATGACGCTTTATACCCATTTTCAACCTGACCATAAGAATTCAAATCCGGAAATAATTTCATAATTTATGATTTTAAATCTCAAAATCGTACACGTTAAATCAGAAATGATAATTTCTTGTCAGACATTTCACCAATCTATACACAAGATACTCATAAAATGTTAATTTTCAGGGGGTGACATGGACAAATCCTGTTTATCCGTGGTGAACCTGATCAGGGGCAAGCAAAACTTGTCCGCGCTACCCTTCGGGAACGGATGCTCGGTATCAATTTGATAAACGGTAAACTGTGAACCTTTTGAGTATAACTAATACCTCTTTTCCCTTATCCGGAAAAAACGAATAACGGGTTCCACATAGTTTCTGCCGGTGTTGATTATAATTTCATCGACACCTATTGAGCGGAACAACTTTGACCGTTCCTGTTTTTGCTTTGTATTCAGGGCGCTAAATTCTTTTCTGGCAAGCGGGTTTGCCGTATCGACCAAAACCATCTCGCCTGATTCCGCATCCTGTAATTCGATAAACCCTACGTTTGGTAATTCCTGTTCCCGGGGATCTACGACCGTAATGGCAATTACATCATGCTTCTTATTTGCAATGCGTAATGCTTGTGCATAATCATCTGCTATAAAATCAGATACAATAAAAGAAATCGTGCGGCGGGAGGATATTTTGTTCATATACTCCAGGGCAACGGGAATATTTGTCCCTTTTCCGGAGGGCTCAGAACACAGGAGTTCCCTGATGACCCGCAGCACATGTTTTGTTCCTTTTTTCGGGGGGATAAATTTTTCAATTTTATCCGTAAACATGATCACGCCCACCTTATCATTATTCTTTATGGCAGAAAATGCCAGCAGTGCGCAGATCTCGATGGCAATTTCATTTTTCAACTGCTTTATTGACCCAAAATTTCCGGAAGCGCTTACATCCACAAGGAGCATCACCGTCAACTCCCGCTCTTCCACATATCGTTTAATAAAGGGGCGTCCCATACGCGCCGTTACGTTCCAGTCAATCGTTCGAATTTCATCTCCGGGTTGATATTCCCGCACCTCATCGAATTCCATCCCCCTCCCTTTAAAAACGCTGTGATATTCCCCAATAAATGACTCATTGACAAGACGGCGGGTATGAATCTCTATCTGCTGGATTTTTTTCACTATATCTTTTGAGATCATAAATATCTCTCTGAACGGCTTAAGCTGTTTAAGCCGTTTAAACCGTTTAAGCAGCTTAATCGCAGGTTTTATTACGGCACTTCCACCGTATCAAATATTTTTTGCACAAGATCCTCTGCACTTATCTCTTCAGCCTCGGCCTCATAGGTGATAATAACCCTGTGGCGAAGCACGTCCATCCCGATGGACTTCACGTCCTGCGGCGTCACAAACCCCCTACCCTTTAGAAAGGCATGCGCCTTGGCGGCGAGGGTAAGAAAAATTGTCGCACGCGGGGATGCGCCGTATTCTATGAATTCATCCAATGCCAGGTTATAGGCCTTCGGGTCCCTCGATGCAAATACAACATCAATAATGTAATCCTTGATTTTGTCATCCAGATAAATCTCGTCGACCAAGGAACGCAAACGCAGGATGTCTGCGGGAGAAATTACCGGATTTACCCGAAAATCCTTTTTTGTCAATGCCATGCGTTCCATAATCTCACGTTCTTCCTTCTTATCAGGATACGTAACGTTTAATTTTAACATAAAGCGGTCTACCTGAGCCTCGGGTAGTGGATACGTTCCCTCGTGCTCGATGGGATTTTGTGTGGCCAGCACGAGAAACGGGTCTTCCAGCGGAAAGGTCTGATCTCCGATGGTAACCTGCCTGTCCTGCATTGCCTCCAGAAGCGCGCTCTGTACCTTTGCCGGGGCGCGGTTAATCTCATCGGCAAGGACAATATTGGTAAAGATAGGCCCCTTTCGGACGGTGAAATCCCCGTTTTTGGGATTATAGATGAGGGTGCCGATCAAATCGGCAGGAAGTAAGTCCGGCGTAAATTGTATCCGCTGAAAGCTGGCCTGCAATGCTCTGGCAAGGGTCATGACCGACATCGTCTTTGCCAAGCCGGGTACACCTTCCAGGAGGACGTGGCCGTTGGAAAGGATACCAATCAATAGTCTTTCAATCAAATATTTCTGCCCCACAATCACCTTCCCGACCTCATACATCAGGGTATTTACGAAGTCACTTTCCCGTTTTACCCTTTCTGTAATATTCTTAACATCCGATTCCATCTATCCCTCCACCACAAATTGTCAATTGCTCGAAATTAAAATCATATAATGCTATTAAACAGATAATCCCGGGGAATTTGTTCCTTTTCATAAGCAGGGCCACAAGAGATGCCTGCCGGCCCGTCACAGGACGAAACATTATACCAGATTTATTTAATTTAAAACATGTATTTCTCACTTTCACATCAGAAGGAAAGTGCTTGACACCGTCTGGATTTGATGCTACTATTTGAGTTTAAAAATCGTTTTAACTTTATGCTGAAATGCCTTAAGTAAATGGTGCATGCGGACATACTAACAGGTATGTTGTTCTTAAACAATTTATTTTTGCTAAATTCCCGGCAAGCCGGTAAAATTCTTCTCCCTTTTGCCATCGTTGGATTATCAAAAGAAAGACTCCTCCGGTTATTGTGGGAATAAATATGACAGTCAAGAAACGTTGTCAAAAAATATACCCGTCATCTCGATCATTGGCAAACAAAACGCCGGCAAGACCACACTTATCGAGCGTATTATACCTTTGCTCAGGCGAAAGGGGTACAAGGTAGGCACTATCAAGTATAATGTCCCTTCATTTGAAATCGATTATGAAGGGAAGGATACGTACAGACATTATCATGCAGGGGCCGATGTTGTCTCCATATCTTCACCAAAAAAGCTGGCTATGATAAAAAGGTTTGAACGAAAGCCTCCGACAATAAAAGATATCATAAAAACCCATTATCAGAACGTTGATATCGTGCTCGTCGAAGGCTACAAGAATTGGCGGTATCCTTATATTGAAGTCCAAAATTCCCCTTACCGGGTAATGCCGGCAAACAAAAAATACAAGAACCATATAAAAATCACCGCCACCACCATGAAGATACGGTCTCAGATACCTGTTTTTCATAAAAATGATTTGAATAACGTCATAAATTTTATAGAATCAAAGATAAAGATGGGATGACTTCGACGGGAGGTGATGAGTATTTCGGAAAAATACTTTGGGATTTGTATAAAGACATATTTCGTAACATGTATCAACAAACAAAAATTTTTTAGGAGGAAATTTCGTTGAAAAGGTTTTTAAATTATTGTGCAATTCCTGTGGCAACGGTATTCGGTATATATCTCGGCTTTCCCACTTTTACCGCAAATGCCGGGGATATTAAAAAGATTTACAAGGACACCTGTGAATTGTGCCATGGCACAGATGGAAAAGGCAGCGAAGCGGGAAAGCAATTTGGTGTTCCTGACTTCACGAATCCTGATTATCAAAACTCCAGAACTGATGAACAGATGAAGGAATCAATGACCAATGGCACAAAGAATCCCAATTATGTAAAACTCTCAGACCTTGGGGTTGACGCCGCTGATCTTGAACCGCTCGTCAAGTTGGTTAGGGAATTTGGTGGTAAATAACTCAACCTGCAAATAGGTTTCAGGGGTAATGGAATCAAAAGGGTAGGACATTTTCGTGTCCTACCCTTTCTTTTTTGGAATAAAATTGGAATAAAACATGAGTAACGACATTATCAAAATCGACGGTTCGTTCGGTGAAGGGGGTGGACAAATCCTGCGTACAGCCCTTTCATTATCGGCTATTACAAAAAAGCCCTTTGAGATTTTTAACATACGGGCGAACAGGAAAATACCGGGACTCAGCCATCAGCACCTTCAAGCGGTAAACGCCACAGCCCAAATCTGCAATGCCGAAACCATCGGGAATCAGCTACGATCCACAGACCTTAAATTCTACCCAGAAGAGGTAAAAGCAGGTACGTATCATTTGGACATTGGAACTGCCGGCTCCGTTTCTCTCGTTTTACAAACCATATTTTATCCCCTGAGTCTGGAGAATAAGCCTTCTTCGGTTACCATCATTGGAGGAACACACGTCAGCCACAGTCCCTGTATAGATTACCTCTCGCAACAGTGGCTCTATTTTCTCAAAAAAATTGGCTTTGATGCTGAAATACAAACGCTGAGAGCGGGATATTATCCTCGCGGCGGCGGTGAGGTTTTGATCCACATCAATCCGGCAAGACCACAGCATCCGTTACGGATCGAAGACAGAGGAAAACTCATTCAGGTGAAGGGAATATCCACGGTAAGCAATCTGGATATAAATATCGCCCTTCGGCAGCAAACACAGGCAAAGAAAAAATTGTTAGAGCAAAATATACCTCACGAAATATCGGTGGGAGAAACGCCCGCCATGGGAAAGGGTACCATGTTATTCCTGCTGGGGAATTTCGAACACAGCCAGTGTTGCTATTTTAGTTTAGGCGCCATTGGTAAGCGTGCAGAAACCGTTGCCGATGAGGCGTGTAATGAATTCTTCTCTTTCCTCGAAACCAACGGCGTCATTGATGAGCATCTTGCCGACCAGATCATCATTCCCCTTGCCCTTTCGAAAGGGGCATCACAATTTATCACACCCAGGGTTACACAACATCTGCTCACGAATATTGAAATTGTAAAATTATTTTTACCGGTAACTGTCAACATCTCCGGAAATCTAAATGCGGAAGGGACTGTTAAAATGCGTTGTTATCTGCTTTAGGCAAGAAAATTGGATGTATTTTTTACCTGTAGACGCTGCACTGTCGTATTCTATTCTTTGAAAACAACACTTACATTCAACATACGTACCGTTGTGTCGCAAACTGGGTAATACATCGCTTTCGTCTATACGCTTCCCAAGTTCAGGTGATTGTTTGATAGCCTGAAAATTACTGGTAAAGATATTAAATTCTTTATCATTACCACACTTAGGACATACAAAAAATGTGTTCATTGGCAACCTCCTTTCTTTAAAATATTTTAAAATATAAATATTCACTACGAATTAATTTTTCTGAAAAATTTTCAAGAAGGCTGAGAAGGGGAAGGAGGGTGTTTCCCTGTATCCAGATGAAATAAAAAAGGCTTCGTTCACAGTACATGGAAAGGTGTACTGTGAACGAAGCCTTTAAATGTAATAGGTGATAAGTATACCATATAAAAAAAATTACACAAGCATAATATCGAAAAAAACCTTTTTTCTTATGTCTGACTTTTGGAGAATAAGACAATGCATGATTGTTGTCTTTTCAGGTATTGTAAATCGGAAATTACCTTGAAAGCATGGAAAAGACAAGTACAATGATACTTGTATGAAAAACAATTTTTTTTCTTATATTTCTATTTTTGTTTTTTGCCTGATTATTTCATCGGGCTGTAGTTTTATATCAGTTTCCCTGGTCCCATCTGTCGAACCACTAAAGGAAACAAAGGTCTCAGGAAGCGGAAAAGACAAGATACTCATTATGGACATTTCCGGCATTATTTCTGAAGAGCGGAAGCGCGGTCTTGCAGGACTTTCGGACGAGCCTGATATGGTTGCCCGTATTAAAGAAGAGCTTAAGATGGCAGCCAGAGACAAACATATCAAGGCCATCATCCTGCGCATCAATAGCCCGGGCGGCACAGTTACAGCCTCAGATATGATTTATCATGAAATCGAGCAATTTAAGGAAAAAACTGACACAAGGATTATTGCGTGCATTATGGATTTGGGGGCATCGGGCGGTTATTACGTGGCCGTTTCTGCTGATAAGATTATAGCACATCCCACTACAGTTACCGGCAGCATTGGCGTTATTATGCTCAATCTCAACGCTGAAGGACTCCTCCACAAAATCGGCGTGAAAGATACCTCCATAAAGGCCGGTGAATATAAGGATATGGGGTCACCATTGAAAACGATGTCAGAAGAGGAACAAAAGATATTTCAGGGTGTAATGGATACCCTGTACGAAAGATTTTTGGCGGTCATAGCAGAGAACAGGAAAGAATTAACTCCAGAAAAGCTGCGATCACTCGCCGACGGCAGGATTTATACTGCCCGGCAGGCATTGGAATACGGGCTTATTGATCAGATCGGTTATCTCGATGAGGCCATTTTGCTGGCAAAGGAAAATGCAGGGCTAGCAGAGGCACGCGTCGTCATGTATCACAGGCCCAGGGCTTACAAGAACAATATTTATTCCCAACTCGGCGGTCCCGGTTTTGGCACCATCAACCTTCTCAACATCGACCTAAAATCATTCGTCAATTCAGGCACGCCATCTTTTATGTACTTATGGGCACCGTAAAATAATGAAAATATCAAAATACAAATTGTGAGCCTTTTGAGTATATCAACTTTTCAAATATTTATTCTGAAAGATTTTTTTGCTATTTTGCATTTTCCAATTTGCACTTTTCATTCCGGCATTACAGGGTGATATGGTACGTTTTTCAAATTAACTTTCAGGAACTCAAGAAGTACATCCTTATCTCGCTCAACCCCCAAGACTACCTTCCTCTCATTACCTCGACAAGTTATGAGAGGGTGGATTAAGGCGTTGGTTTTTACGCCAAATCCATCAATGCTATCTCCGGAAAAGGCGGATTCGCTCTGGCATAATCGTTCGACTGAGCACTCACGCCGAAGTCCGAACCCGCGTGAGGTAACTTTCTTCGGCGGGAAATCATCCTCTCAGGAAATACCCAATTATTCAAGGGTTTTGGCGTATACTTCACAAAATACGCCTTGTCAAAATATACAGTTCAACCTCTAAAGGACCTGAGCATAATCAATAAAAGCGCTTTTTTTTCGTATCATCGATATAAGCCAAAAGACTGCTCCACGGATAATTTCTTAAATATTTCTTCTTTTCCGCCAAAGACACCTTTTCTTTTTGCCTCGTCCTGACAGGGTTCAGGTGGATATACCGGGATAAAACATGCAAATAGCCCTCCTTTTCCATAAGGATACTCTTGTATCTTCCCTGATACAAATGACCGGCCCTTTTGTGTCTCCTGTTGTAATGCGAGGTATAGGTAATATTAAACCACCTCATAAACACGCCCAGGTTGCCCAAGGGAGTTTCCAGGAGCAGGCGGAAATGATTGTCCATGAGGATATAGCAGTACAGGATAATGTTATATGTCTTCACGCCATCGCTCAATAACTCAAGAAACACGTTTTTATCCTGGTCATCCTTAAAGATCGTCTTCCTCTCGTTACCGCGACAGGTCATATGGTACACTGCACCTTCGTACTGTACTCGTAATGGTCGTGTCATTACACCATCATACTAGAGACAGACAGATTATTACCTGTAAAAAATTGGCCCTTTTCTCTGACCTTTTCTCTGACTTTCCTTTTACCTTGACAGTCTATGACTTGTTTGTTAGGTTATTTATTATAGTGAACAATGGCGCAAAAAACAATTTCAATGCATCCCGTTACCATTGATAAACCGATGGTTTTAATTCCTATGGAAGAATATCTTGCCCTGCTTGAAGAAGCTGGATATACACCAACTCCAAAGTTGGACCGTGAGATTACTCAGGCGAGGAAACGTTTCTGCAAGGGCAAGACCATATCCTGGGAAACATTGAAGCGTGAACTTAAGCAAATTCGAAATTAAGGTTGACCCAAAAGCAAGCCGTGACATCAAAAAACTTCAGCATGCAAATCCTACCGTAACCAAACGCATCATTAAGATTATTGACTCCCTATCATTCAACCCCTATTCGGGTAAACATCTCAAAGGTGAAAACAAGGTTGCTATTCCTTACGAAGTGGAGATTACCGCATTATCTACGAAGTACATTCTTCCCAAAAAATAGTTCACATTATACGAATAGGCCATCGTAAGGATATTTACCGCTAGCGGGTATAAAGTTGGGTAAAACTGAGTGAAACCCAACCTACCCGGCTCAGCCTCATTACCACATAAAAAGCCTGTAATATTCTGTTGCCTTTTTTGCATGTATCATTTACATTTTACCGGAGGTAGTGATTTATGGCGACACAACACCGAAGAAAAAAGACAACTTTTGCCTTAGACAAAACAATTCTAAAAGATGCAAAAGAAATTGCCCTTGAAGCTGAATATCCCTCTCTTAATGACTTTGTCGAAGCCGCAATTGGTGAAATGATAAAACGACATCGCAAAAAAGCGATAAAACACCAGCTTTTGGCGGCGAGCCGCGATCCGCTTTTTCTTGACGACATTGAGAAATCTCAATGCGATTTCCAGGATACCGACTGCGAAAGCCTGGAAAAGCATCCATGAGCTTTAAGAACTATCAATGGCACATCTTTCGAGCAACCCTTGATCCTGTCACAGGTTCTGAGCAGCGCGGGACAAGACCTGTTCTTGTGGTAAGCGATGAGGATTTTAACGAGCTCATGCCTGTAGTTACTATCCTACCCTTAACTTCGCGTAAACCAGGACGCTCGTCTATCCCAACGAAGTCCTATTGCCGAAAGGTACTGCCGGATTGCCTGAAGACTCTATCGTTATGGCACATCAAATCAGAACCATTTCCAAGAACCGTTTAACGGATGTGTATGGGGCAATTCAAAACAAAACCCCGAGAGAATCCATTCGTCTAGCCTTGAAAGTTCATCTCGCGTTAGATTGACCTTGGAGCTTCGGCAAATTCATTTTATGAATGAATGTCGTCATGTCATCACGAACACGTATCCGCGATCTTTTCATTCTGCCTCCAGCCCTCCGTCTTTCCTCGTCCCTCGTCTCTCTCTTCCGACTTCTATATTCCGTACCCTAACCTAGCCCAACTTTCTGCGAAAGTTGGGTTAACAAATGACCCCTTTGTCTCCCCCTTTGAAAGTTCCGGGGCCAGGAGGATTTCTCTTGTCTTTTCAAAACCCAAAAAATCCTGATAGAGCAGTATCGCCTGCTCTTCGCCCTTATTTGTAATACCAACATGATTTATTTCCAAAGCACTTCATAGCCCAATCAAAGACAACCACCCCTCTTTTCCCTCCTTTGCAAGGAAGGGATGAAGGGGAGGTGAAAAACTTGCAAGAACTTTTTACAGGTAATAATGTAGCACATTTTGGTTTTTAAATGTTCAATATGCATGATGTGTACCCCATTGTCTAGACAATGGGGTACACATCAGGAGGAAGTAGGATTGGCAAACGCCATTAAAGAAGGGAGAAAAAATAAATTTGTTACTGAAGATAAAATTCTAAATTTTTTGAAAGACTAGAAATGGAACTTTATTTTGAGGAAAGTTTCGAAAAGGACCTACGTTCGATCGATGATAAAAAACGGCTAAGGAAAGTAAAAGAAATTATTGACGAAATAAAGAACGCAAGAAACCCTGAAGGAGATTAGAAGTTTGGAGAAATTAAAAGGATATGAGACGTACTATCGTATAAAAATTGGAGATTTTAGAGTTGGTATTGAGTTCGTGGAGGACAAGGTTATTCTCTCAAGATTTTTACACAGAAAAGATATATACAAGTATTTTCCATAAATCAAGGGGCAAGGGGTCAGAAGACAGAGAAAAGTTTTTGGATATCTTAAGAAGAACAAAGGAACGGTATGGATATCTGCTCCATGCTTATGCCTTGTGGAAAATCACTATCAGCTTTTTCGGAAAACACCAAAGGCAAATATCTCCCGGATCATGCAGAATATCAACACAAGTTATACAGTTTATATAAACAAAAGACAGAAAAGATTTGGTCATCTTTTCCAGGGGAGATTTAAGGGTATAATCGTGGACAAAGAAACCTACCTGATTGTTCTGTCCAGATATATCCACTTAAATCCTGTGCGAGCCGGAATTGTGAAAAAGACGGATGATTATAAATGGACAAGTTATAGGGAATATATCGGCACTTATGAGGGAAAAGAATCAATAGTAGATACAGCAGAAACCCTTTCATACTTTTCAAAGACAAAGGCAACTGCAATAAAGGCATACAAAGAGTTTGTCATGGAAGGTGCGGAAGAAAGAAATAATCCTCTGGAAGATATGGAAGCAGGAGTTCTTCTTGGCAGTAAAATATTCGTGGCAAAGATAAAAAACATGGTTACAGTGTATGAAGCCTGACGAAAATATTCCTCAGCTAAAAAAACTCATGAAAATAATTCCTGTAGAGAAAGTAACAAATGTTTGTTGTAATTATTACGGTAAAAGGGAAGAAGAGTTATTAAAGAAAGGCTCAGGAAAAATGGAAAGACAAACAGTAATCTATGTGTCAAAAACAATGAGTAATACAAACAACAGAGACATTGGAGATATTTTGGAGTAAAGGGGTCAACAATAAGTGAAACGCTGAAGCGAGTAGAAATCCGTATGAAAAGAGAGAAAAAATTCCAGAAAGAAATTGAAAAATTAAAAAAAACAAATATTTACCGAACAATGAAGGGCTGACCCTTGTGACCAGGGTATGAAAACTGCCGGAGATGTTGCACTTTATGTTCCCCGCTGGCGGGGGATTAAGGGGGTGGAATGGCATGAGTGAAAATTCCGGTAGTTTTATAATCTGCATATCCATACGTTTGTTTAGACAGTTACTCTGCAATGATTGGTGAACCATTGCCATAGGGTTCAAGATGAAAACTTGTATTCATGATAAAGGGTAGTTGAAGTGGGGAAGAAGCCCAATCCACCCCCTGCACCCCCGCCAGCGGGGGACATAAAGGATTCAATACAAAGAAGAGATTAACAGTGATTATTGAGAAGAATCATTGATATGAACAAAATGTATCTGTTCACAGTAACGTTATTCCTTTCTACCTGCCATATGAATACAATTCTTGCCCGGAGCGGTTTTGAGCCGGTAATCAATGGGGTTGTAAACGATGCAATAAACAGTTCCGTGTCAAAAGAACAGACAGACGCCATATCAAATACGATGTCTAAGGCAGCCGAAGTGTATTATTCTGCAAAATCCTCTGCTGTAGAGACACAAAAACTTTTAAGCGGTACGACTACCCGGCAGACGAAACGAACCCAGGAAACTCTACAAACACAAAAAACTCAGGAAGCACGAGAGACACAAAAAACAACAAAGCGCGGTAAGATACTGGATATTTTAAAAAAGATTGAGGCTGCATTTCTGGATGCATCGTTAAACAGCAACAACCACCAATAGGAAACCAATTATGTCATGGCTCAATGTGCGAGGGAAATTATATCACTGCGTAAAGTGTAATGAGGAGATTGCAGGATTTCTGAATTCCTTCGACCCTTCAAATCAGATTGAAATAGATGAAGATACGTGGATAGGAAAATTGAAAAACAGACTGGAAGCAGTGCCGTTTTAAACTTCAAAGAGTAGGCTGGGTCAGGCGAAGCGGAAATATCAAAATTAGCTGAGGAAAGCAGGAATGGCAGGAAAGAAAAAAAAGGGTAGAAGATCTAAGGAAGACATGAACAGCAGGAAAAGAAATTCGGTAGGGGCGTATAGCATACGCCCGTACATTTCCTGTCCTTCCTGCCTTCCTCAGATGCGAAAGGCAGTAGAAGTGTGCTTTTTAACAAAATCGATAATTGGACAAATAGTTCAGCGAAAAGGGGTTTTTCGGGTAAGTCCCATTAAGTCCCCCTTAATAAGGGGGGATTTAGGGGGGTTGTGTTTTCCTGAGTTTTTACAACCCCCTGTTCCCCCTTTTCGTTCGACTGAGCTCACGACGAAGTCTAAGGGGGATTTTATGCATGCTACTACCAGCAAAAAAGCATAAATAAAATGAATATTCCTAACCCGAACGAGTCGGAAAAGAAAAATCCGAAGCACAAAATTTGTGAGTCAACCCTGTCAGGGTTTTAAACCCTGACAGGGTTAATTTTGCTCATATTTTTGCTAAATACGTCAAATATTTTTTATAGGATACTATACATATGAAGGAGGGTTTTTTGATGAGTAAGATCAGGAAAGTCGTAGATATTGCAAAAGAGAAGTTGGGCAGTGTAGGCAAGGCGAAGGACTGGGTAGTACAGGAAATCAAAAAGCTTACAGATGGTGAAATCACGCTGACGGAAGGTTTTATCAATGACTGCATCAGCGAATTCACACAAAACCACTCGGTCGAATTGCACGATGGGCATCTTGTTTATAAAGCGGTAGACCTCGTACCGATAGCAAAGAAGATCGAGATCACCTGTGCGTATGATTCGTGCGATTTTCGTAAAAATACGAAGGCGGTAATCATCAAACTCTTAGACCTCAAGCCATTTTACCTGAAACCGGCATTACTTGCGCTTCCTATAAAATATCCATTCATTAAAATCTCAAAAGACGCTGATGACACAAGACTGGTCACCTGCCACCTGAACGAAATACCTTCACTCAGAAACAACAAGATACTGAACAGCCCGTTCCTGAAATACCTCACCATACAATACCTGAAATGCGAGGAGGGCAGGGTCACGATTAAACTGAAGCTGGCAGGGACATTGGGAGACATCATCAATGATGTTGGGGCGATTGTGTCAAAAAAGGACGTATCAATGGAACCGGGTCTTTCTTTTTAATTCTTCGGCTAAGGAAAGCAGGAGAGGCAGGAAAAAAATCAGTAGGGATGTATTGTTATACGCCCCCTATATTTCCTGATCTTCCTGCCTTCCTCAGATGTTCCATGATAATTTATCCATTTAACGAATTTTTTACCGAGGAAAATAAATGGCAGAAAATATTGATCTGGAATTTGCAGAAGAGACGGAAAAAATAATTTCATCGACAATAGAAGTTCACAAGGTTCTGTGCCCTGGCTTTCTTGAAACTATTTACGAAAATGCGCTTTCATTAGAGTTTGAGTCCCGTGGCATTCCTTACAAAAGACAGTGGGAGACGTCCGTATTTTACAACGGAAAAGAAGTAGGTAAACATCGGTTGGATATGTTTGTCTTTGAGAAATTCGTGGTTGAACTAAAGGCCATAAAGGAAATAACAAATGAACATTTTGCAATTGTACGTTCCTATTTAAGGGCAGTAAACCAAAGACACGGTTTGATATTAAATTTCGCTAAGCCAACTTTGGAGATAAAGAGGGTGATTTGTACAGAACAACATCGCTGAGGAAAACAGGAACGGCGGGAAAGAGAAAAAGGACTTAAAACCATCTGAGGAAAGCAAGAATGGCAGGAAAATAAAACCGGTAGGGGCGTATTGCAATACACCCGTACATTTTTTGATTTCCCTATTTCTTAAGTCCCTGTGTAAAATAAAATCTTTTTTCCTGCCTTTCCTGCTTTCTTCAGATGCAAAAAAAATTATTTTTACTTTTTCAATGAAAGGGGTTAAATATGGCTGCTCGTGATTGTGGCGTGTGTGACGGTCGTAGATACACGAACGAAGTATGTCCATCCTGTAATGGTAGTCGTATAATGAAAAAATAATTTAGCAATATTTGAACGATGTGTGTAGTTTATAGGGGAAAAACGTACAATAAGAGAGGAGATATAATGCAAGCGTTAGATATGAAGTCCATCGATACTAATATAGGAACAAGGTGTTTCGAAGACGATGAGTACGAGTCCTTGCAGGACTATGCGAAAAAGATTTTTGAGGAGTTCGGTAATGATAAAGGGAAAATCACTGATATGGTGCAAGATGCCTTGTCTTTACTAACTATTTCAGAGCGAAATTTAGAAAATATCAGAAGTCAAAGATTCTATAGTCGAATTTGGAAAACAATTACTGGTAAGAATAAAGCATTGGCACAGGAAAATCAAACAAACCTGCTAAAAGTGCAGAAAATAGCGATATATATGATGAACTTGGCTGTATCGAGAGATATTATATTAGCGGAGGCCGTAAAGGATATTCATCACAAAATAATTGGTATACGTTACGACCTTGGTGTATTTCAGGAAACAGTCATAACAACATTTAAATCGTTGATCGATAAAATGTATCATGTCGGAAATGACTTGGATTTTGCACAAATTATACAATTGATTGATAAGGGATACTACGATGAATACCCTTCAGAATATGCGGTTTTGAAGATAATAGACGATGTTTTTGAAACAAAGACCTGCATGGACGACAAGAAACGTTTTTTGTTAGCCAAATCTTTACAAGATAAAATACTTAAGCCGTCTCTAACCTTAAAAACATTCCTTTATAATTTACAGAAGCAGATTACAAATAATTGTGCAATCAAGCTGAAAGATAGATTTGGCGCTGCGTTGTATGATCCCTACAACCCAATATTAAGGGGAATAGGATGTCTAATAAATTTTGTCGCTCTTCCTGATTATAAGAAAAAGCTAGTTGACTTTAATAAATTTATACTAAGTGAACTTCAAGACAAGGGTATTATGATAGATGAAGAATTGCATGTTGAAGATATTGTAAGGAGCTTAACAGATGTTGATGTTATCACAAACAAATATCTTGAAAGAGAAAATAAAGGAGAGAGTCTAACAGGAACTATTCAAAGTCCAATAGCTACTAGCAATTTAACAGGAATTAACATCCACGGGAAAAGTTTATTTGATAAATTGTGGCGTTATCCCTTCAATGGGAACATATGCAGTAATATGGAAATTACAGAAAAACATATTAGTTTTATTGTGCCGAAAACCCTCTATAGACTGCACAAAAACAATGGTACAGAGGAAAGGTTTTTGCCAATTAACTATGATGGCAAAGAAGGACGGATGTATGATACAAGACCATCTGTTCTTGAACTTAAACATTTATTATTATACACAGATAATGCTTATCTATATAGCTATAATTTAGAAATAAACGAATGTGTATGGAATGATTTTTTTGGCAGTAATAATTCTTTTACCGAACCATATATTTATGGCCAAGATCTTTTTATAGGCTGTACAAGTAAAACTTTTTATCGTTATCCAAATATTTCTAATGCAACGTCTTGGGCAAAGAAGTCGACCGTGAATAAACCTGCAGAAAAAGGTCATACCTGCGAGGCAATCAATAGTGGAGAAACAGGGACAGTGCGCGTTTTATATATCCATTCCAATGGAATTGATATCGTGTCTTGTGGAGATAAGGTTCTTTTTTCGCCTCATCCTTTTAATAAAAAAACAAAATTTGAGTTATTGGTCGAAGGAAATGTATGCTATAAACCGGCAAAAATAGAATCTACAATATGGAAGGGGTTGCTTCCTACAACCGACGATCTGAAAAACGAAAGTGTATATTATTTTACCTGTAATGATGGAAAATTATACGCTATTGCGCATTATTCATTTTGGCGTGCAAATGCGGATTACATTGCCACAAAATTTGGTATAAAGGTAAATTCTGCTTCTTTTATGCATAGGAATCTAGACTATAGTCATCATATAAAAAAATTATGGGCCTTTAAGACAGGGGGGACCGCTTATTCAAAGTCCCGTTATTAACGAGGACAAAAATAAAGAACACAGAACCATATTCTTTGGTTCGGAAGATTCATTCTTTTATGCCGTAAGTGAGGATGGAAAATTGAGGTGGAAGCATAAGTCAGATGGGCCAATAAGAGGACAGTGCTTTTTGTATAAAAATAAAATATTTTTTGCTTCCTCAGATAGGAAAATTTATTGCGTAAATCCTGAAACAGGTGAACGTCTTGGAGTATATGAAGTTGATAAAGATATTTACGATATGAAGGCATCTGGCGATGAAGTGTATTTGTCTTTACCAGGTGAATTACGTGCATTAAGAATTGCAACATTATAAGAGATACCCTTTATAAACGTTTTATTGGTTAAGAAAGAAAAGGAGAATATTAATGGATAAAACAATGAATATAGACAAGATAAAACCTGAAGAATTTAAAGATTTTATAGAAAAAGTAGCAGGAGTAGGTGGTTCAAAATTGATTTTTAATCAAGGCTATAAATATGTTGATAATGTTGAATACTGGAAGTGGATGAAAAATTCTTACCCAAAGGTATTTAATGAAGGTTTATCTAATTGGCTAAACAGACACCCAACGTATGGGGAAAAGTTGATTCAGGGAAAAGGCGCTGAATGGGATTTTATTCGAATGTTTAATAACAATTCTCAGAACCAAGGTTTTCATATACCATTTGATAAATGGAAGACAGCAAAATTATCAAAGAATGTAACTGGAAAAGCGGATGCATACATACGCCATTTAGCCTCTGGTTCTGAGACGCCTGTGCAGGTAAAAACTGCCACGACAGATAATTCTATCAACAGTGTTTTAAGAACATTAGAAGACAAATATCCTGGTCATAAAATTGTTGCTAATGAAAAACTTGCTATTGAAGCACGAAAGGCAGGAATTGCTAATCCAATTGATCATATTTCTGATAAGCAACTTGCAAAAGCTACTCAGGAACGAGTTAGTATGGCTAAATCAGGAACTGTGTCGGCAGGGTATACTATTCCTGGTGTCTTAAAAGAAGTTGGATATGGCGTTGTTATAGGTGCAGTTGTTCAAGCCACTGTGAGTACATTCACAAATTATAAGCGATGGAAAAATGGAGAAATTACCGGAGATGAGTTTTGGAAAGAAGTTTTAAAAGATTCAGCTTATGGAGCAACGTCAGGCGGTGCAATTGCAGGAATAAATGTTGTTATACAATCGATAGCGATACCCGCTGGAATTGGCGCTCCGATAACAATCCCTGTATTAATATTAGTAGGATATGGGTTAGACAAACTTATAGCTCCAGCATTTGGAAAAGGGGCTTATAAAGAAATATTACAAGATATTTCGTTATGTACCGACGTGCAAGAATCATATATTAATTTTGTCGTTAATAGTTACGGATGTCAAAGGTATTTTGCGGATTGGTTAAGAGAAATGCAAGATTCGCATAAAATATATAAACAATTGGAAGATGCAAATAAAGCGTGTAATGATGAAATGAAAAATATTTGTGAAAAATTACACGAATAATTTCGTTTATGAAATAATTTTATAGGATGATTTTTATGAGAGTAACAGCTTTTTTAGGTGCCGGTGCATGTCTAGATATTGGTGGGCCTTTAACAAAAGAATTGACTGATTTAGTTCGTAAGATTAAACCACAGTCTTCAGACTTTCTTACAAAACAAATGAGAGAATCCACTTTTGAATTTGTAGAAGAGATTATCAAGCGATTGGATTCTTATTATAATCCGGATGTTTGCAACTTTGAAGAAATATTCCATGCTTTAGAAATGATAAGTTCTTATTTTAGAGGACGGCAAAAACATATTATTGGTAAACAATATAAACCTCCATTGGGAGCATTCATAACGCTTAATTGCGATAAATGGCTCACAGATAAAGGACGAGATGAGTATGAACTTAGTATTGGTAAACTTATAACAGCAAAAAAAGATATTCTTGAGGTAGTGGCAACACGAATTTTTAAATATATGGAAAGTTTTGATTCAAATGATAAGCATCGTTGGTTTGCGAACTTTTGGAATGATGCGCTTAATGAATGTGCATGGGATATAGCAACATTAAATTATGATTACAGTATAGAGAAAAGTGTTAGTAACAAAATTATTGAAGATGGATATGAAGAAATTGATGGACAAGGTTTATACAGGTTTAATCCCAGAAAGCTTATATCATCAAACAATTCTAAAGTTCTTCATCTTCACGGTTGTATATTGTATGGCTATGCTCACCATCCAGACCCAAATAAATATTTATTTGAAGATGCATTTGAGGATATTTATAAATTTGACACTTATGAGCGTGCAAAAGAGACATGGCTTGGCAGAGGCACTAATAATTCGCAATCACAGGAAGAAACTGTTGTTGGTCCTATTATTACTGGTTTGAGGAAGACAGATAAATTATTGTACTATCCGTACAACTCATATCATTATGCATTACAACAAGCTATTATGCAAAGTCCGCGTTTACTAATTGCTGGGTATTCTTTTGGCGACTTACATTTTAATGCACTGTTAGAAAAAATTACAAGACTACATGGGGCAAACAGACGGGTGGTTCTCATTACATATTTTCCCAACGGCAAAGACAACTGGCACACAGATCCTCAAGTTATGGGCTGGCCAACAAACCATAATACACTCAAATTTATAGCTTCAATATTTCGCGATCCTATACCCTTTAAATCCAGTAAATTTCAAAATCCAATTATTTCTGAAGATGGATGTGCACACCTATATCTTTGTGGATTTAAAGATGCCATAAAAAATCATGGAGATAAAATAATTAGTTTTTTAACTACACTATAGTAGAAAGTACGTATAGATCATAATTGGATGGTGACAACTATCATATTTGACCGAATATTTTGAAGAAAATTAAGATTGTTTTTTGACAGCCTCTCTTAATAGTAACAATCACAAGATAAAATTCAAGTTTTGTACTAAAACCAAAAGTAACTTTTAAATTAACTATTCAAATGATGATTTATAGATTTTACAGAATGCATTGGTAAGTTGACAAAAACATTTTCTGTTGAAAAAAGGTCAACGGAATGGGGTTATCTGAACAATTGAGGTTGGTTGAAAAATGCGTAAAAAATTAAAATAGGAAAGGATGTTATATTTATGTATCCAATAGAAATAACGGAAGAAGAAAGAAAATTAAATTTTGAGCTTCAAGAAATTAAAAACCCTGAAGCTCATTATGAGTTTAATCCAGTTACTATAAAAGCTGTTATTTGTAGACTTGGGCCATCAGATAGGATAATAAAATTGTGTGATCCATCTGGAAGAGTTAGGTATTTGCACCAACGATATGGAATACTTGAATGTCAAAAAGATAAAGATAGTAGTCCTGATTGGCATCCGTTACGTGAACCTGATGATGATCCAATAGCGGCTATCAAAAAATCTAAATTGGGAGTAGCGGATTTTAAAGTTAAAATAATTCCAAAAATTCCTGAATAAAATGACAGCCTAAAGAAAATTAGGACTTACGAAGGAGGCTTGGGGTCGCACCTTGATTAGTGATTAGTTTATTGAAATCAAAAAAACAAATATGCTTTCGGCGGGTTCAGGTTTATAACCTGAACCCGTGAGTTTATATGGAGAATGGCGCTGTATACATTCGATAGCACAGTAAGCAGTATAAAGCATGGGTTCAAGTTGTAAACTTGAACCCGCGGATATCACCAGTGTGGTTACGTACAGAGCCTATTCTTTCTCATTTTGATGGAAACGATAAGAACAAGGCATATAGAGAAATGGTTCAAAGATATTAAAATGCAATATAAACGATTTCTTGCAGTCCTCCAGGAATTCCGGGGACACCATACTCAATTCTCAGTTATTCAAGTGAAGAAGGGGAATGATTATGTGTTGTGTTCCTGGAATTGAGGCTTGAGGAGACTTGGGGGTCGTATCTTAAATATTAAGCCAGAAAGTTTTAGGGTTACATCTTAAATGGTAAATTAATTGTGCGATTTTAACTTTTAAGATGCGACCCTTTTCCCGAGCCTGTGAACTTCTCTATGTCAAGCTTACCAGTAATTTTCCATTGACAAATGTTTTACAATTAAGTAAACATAAACACATGCGTACAGTAAAGCAAAAAGATTGAAATAATTACGGAGTTAAAATTATGATAACGATAAAGAAAGAGGCGCTGGAAGTAATTTCCAGGCTGCCCGATTCTGCCAATATGGACGATATTATGTATCATCTTTATGTTTTAGATAAAATTAGAAAAGGGCAAGAAGCGATAAAAGACGGTAAAATCATTTCAGTTGAAGAATTGAAAAAAGAAATGAAATCATGGTAATCTGGTCTATTCCTGCAAAACAGGATTTGAAGAAGATATATGATTACATAGCAAGGGACTCGAAATATTATGCAGAAAAGGTTTCACAGGACATTGTAGAAAAATCTGAACTGTTACATAAATTTCCCAAAATTGGAAGAGTTGTTCCCGAAATTGGTGAAGCGAATATTCGGGAAGTGATTGTCTACTCATATCGTCTTATCTACGAAATATCACCCGATAAAATTGAAATCCTCGCACTAATTCATTGCAAGCAGGATTTTCCACCGGCAAGTTAAATCTTTTTATTCATAATTGCCTTGAGTGCTATAACTAATTTTTGATAATTGTCATCATTGCCTCCTCTATCAACATAAAAAAATCAATGCTTCGCTTAATTTATCAGCGCGATTCTTTGCTTAATTACGGCAGGCTCAAGTTTGCATGTCTGTGCGTAACTGCACACAAGCAGGCAACATTAACCCACTGATGGAAATTATCAAATATAAATTTAATCCCGAAAGACACGGCTTAAATTAAGGGTATTTATCGGTTGGTCCGATATTGCCCGTCAATCGGGAGAAGCAGCCCTTAACGCCGCCGTCCTTACCGCCGTTTTAAAATCGGCTCCCCATCTATGGACAACCATAAAGACCTTTCTTGACGAAGGGAGATTGAATAAAGAATGATTGCAAAAACTTCGGCGGGTTCAGGTTTATAACCTGAACCCATGAGTTTATATGGAGAATAGCGCTGTATACAATCGATAGCACAGTAAGCAGTATAAAGCATGGGCTCAGTTGAAAACTTGAACCCACGGATGAAGTTTTTAAAAATGTTGACCCCTATCACCATTGCCTTGCCTTTTTAACACAGGGAACAGACTGGAAATACTGAAAGGCAACCGCAAAGGTCAATTTAGTATCAGAATCAATGATCAGTGGCGCATCTGTTTCATATGGCGGGACGTGGATGCCTATGAAGTAGAAATAGCGGACTATCATTGGAGAGAGGAGTGTCATGAAGAAAAAGTTACATCCTGTACATCCCGGCGAAGTCCTTTTGGAAGAATTCCTCAAGCCAATGGATATAAGTCAGAACAGCCTCGCGCTTAATGTTGGTGTGCCAGCGCGGAGGATTAATGAAATTGTCCTTGGCAAGCGTGGAGTAACTGCTGATACCGCCCTCAGACTCGCAAGGTTTTTTGGAACATCTGCGGAGTTCTGGCTTGGTTTACAAGCACAGTACGATTTAGATGTTACTGCTGAGAAGCCTGGCGAACGATTGGAGCAGGAAGTACAGATATATACGAAGGTTGGATAAAGCTGAAAAACCAGCATCCCGAAGTCTTTATCACGGGAAAATAAGAGAAGAAATATTTTTAGTGATAATGATGACCGCATTTCGTTTCTGGAAATTTTGGAAAAAATATCGGACAGGTTTGAGGTTGAAGTTTATGCCTATGTTCTCATGAATACTAAATCGTGGTTTATTAATCTATCTTTTATGGAGTACAGGTTGGTATAACAATCAAGAAATCGGGTTACCATTTATAGGCATCCTTTCTATGTCGAACATGATAAATAACTACGGCCTTATTTTCAGTGTCAACCTGATAAATTACACGATAATCTCCAATTCGCAAACGATAGCTTGTCTCCGAGCCTTTCATTTTTCTGGATTGAGCTGGAAAAGGGTTATCAGCAAGTCCTCCAATAGCATCAAGAATCTTTGGAATGAATTGTCTGTCAATTTTTCTCAGATCGTGTTCTAACGAACCTCTTGGCTCAATTTTATAAGAGCCCATCGGCTTTTAACCTTTTTTTAAGTTCTTCAAGACTAATAGCTGGTTCGTTTTTGCGCTCTGCTATGACTGTCAGATCATGAATATCTTCTAACAGCTCTTCATAATCCTCAAGCGGTAAAATAACAGCTGTCTTGTTACCTGATTCATCTACTATAAATTGAGTGTCCATCATTCACTCCTTTCGTAAAGCGCTTTAAATCAAATAGGGAAAAATCAATGAACTGAATATATCAAGACCTTTTACTGCTGTCAAGCAAGTATAATTCATAGTTACCAGGATGCCTGAGAATAGAGATTTTTGGGCCATGCAGGAGTCATGGTCAATGAAAGGGGCAAGATATAAGGGATCTTCATATTCCAATCGTAATGAAAGGTTCTTCAGAAGGCGTCCTGTTCGCTGTAGCTTGGATTAAGCGATAACGAATCCACCTTTCCCTGGTTGCGTGCGTTTACGCACAGGCAGGAAATATTATTAGTGTCTGAGGGTCGCGAGTGTCTGAGGGTCGCACCTTCATTATTCAACGAGTGTCTGAGGGTCGCACCTTCATTATTCAATAACGAATTGTTTTTTAATACTTCAATTTCTTTCCTGAATTTCGTTTCACTTTTTATCCTGGTTTTTCCTCTCTTAAGAGCTTCACGTCCTGTCGACCCCTGTATACCAAAATACCTCCCAAATTCTGTATTCTTTTCCCTGTCTTTACCATCAAAGAATATTCTGTCTCTCAGATGGTCTCTTGAGGTATTTGATAAAAAGCCCCTTCATATTCTAATCGTAATGATCTTGCCCTGGTGCTGCATGTTAACCATTACGCAAAGCATGTCACTGACCCTAGCCTGCCCCATTTCAGTTTTTCTCGTAATCATTTTTTTCCATGCTCATGCACTATAGTCAACCCCACCATTTCTCTTGTTTTGTTACAAATCCATTACCAAACGTAACCCAAACTCAATCATCTTTAGTAATTTGGCTGGTACGATACCGGCACATTCCGATAAAAAGCATCTGAAGAAATGATTATTATCGGACGTCGATATCCTGGTTCTGATCCTTGAGGGTCTGGTAAGTTTGCCCACCAAATTTCGCCCCGATTCATTACCAATCTTCCACTTCGAGAGAGGCTGACTGGATCTTGTTTAATTCTCGATCTAGTTGACTTGACTCACCAGCATAGATTTCGTTTAATTTTTGTGTTACGTCCGTATGATGATACGTTTCCAGGTATTCTTTTAACGCCTTAGTATAAAGCTCGCTGCGGGATATTCCGAGTTTTTTGGCTACTTGCTCTGCGGTTTTGAAAATGGGATATGGGATTGATATTGCTATTTTCACACGTAGCAGTAGTTTTGATTTTCTCGGTTATACTTTCAGGCCAAGAAAAGCAAGAGACAGGTATGGGGGAATATTTTTAAATTTCACACCTGCCGTGAGTAATAAAGCCAAAAGTAAAATAATGGAAGAGATAAAATCTTGGAAATTACACCGTAAAACGAATCTGTCTTTTATCGAAATTGCAAAGAAAATAAATCCTGCAATGAGAGGATGGATAAACTTTTATGGGAAGTACCACAAATCCGCTTTATACTCATTATTCTTTCAATTGGATAAAATACTAATTCGCTGGTCTCAAGGGAAATTCAAAAAGCTTAGAACGAGTTTAAAAAGGACTTTGAAGTGGTGGAGAAGAATAGCTTATAGCAATAAACACCTATTTTCTCACTGGAAACTTGTTAGAAGTTTTTAAGGTTGATTACTACGAGCCGTATGAGCCGAGCGGTTCACGTACGGTTCCGTGAGGGATTAATGGGGAAGTTCCATTGATCTACTCGGCAGAAGGCTTTTAATTTAACGTGACCCCTTTGATTTGACCCTCGATAGAGGGGATTTGGTTGCGGCTTTGCCGCGCTAGGAAATATTGAGTATCTTGAATTTATCTATCAGCAGATTCGCCATAAGAAAAAATAGCGAAACAAAGAGATTGGTAATGGCAATTGGTTTCCTGATAATGCTTGCACTCCACCAGCCTTCGGGCGCTTTTTCGTCCTTGCTGATTTCACGGACGTTTATTTGTGTTCCTTTTAACTGAGCAACGGGTTGGCGTTTCGATAGCAACATAAATCGGACCGGCGCGCCGCAAATTAAATAAACGAAATACTGAAAAGGAACAACCACGACAATCCAGATAATCATTACTCCAACCAGAATCAAGAAAAAAGGGACTGTCAATATGAAATCAAATACGGCTTGCGGCGCAGAAAAGACTTTATTGCCTTTCAAGTGGGTGCCCAGTGCATACGTCGGGAGACCTACCAATTGGAGACAGGAGCCGATATAATGAAAAGGGTGCGGTGATATCAATCCTGTATGCGATTCTTCCATCTCATCCCAGGCCAATGATACCAGTGAAGTAACCACACCGATGCTTAGTCCATTCTCCAGACACCATTGGATGTATGTTGTATTAAGCCAATGTGAGAAAATCCAGGAATCTACAACCAAGAGGCCAATGAGTATGGCAAGACCGGCAATAAACACGGGTAATCGCTTGATGAACATAGTTATCCTCCTCTGTGGTGTTGTGAAGGTACAAAGAAAGGAATTGTATTTTTTTTCACGGAAAAGCCTGGATTCCTTTTTCCAGAGGAATGATGTACTGGCTTATAGAATTATTCTTAATAGGATTACTTCATGAAAACTTTCTTTATGTACCTTTTTCAACACACCCCGAAATCCCATAAGGTAGGTCGATTGTCCCCGGTTGACATTATACAGGGCAAGCGGGGACGGTTGACCTACCGATAAGGGGAATTTGGATGCGGCTTTGCCGTGTTATGTCGTTATTTTAGATACTCCGCCACCTTATCCCCCATGCCCGATGTTGAAAGGATCTTATCATTCGGTGTGCCGACAGAGGCAATGTCACCCGTCCGATACCCGGATTCCAATGCAGACATAATGGACTGTTCAATGGCATCTGATTCTTTGCTAAGGCCAAAGGCATATTTCAGCATCATGGCGCCAGACAAAATCAGGGCTAAGGGGTTGGCCTTGCCTTGTCCTGCAATATCCGGCGCTGAACCGTGGATGGGCTCAAAGAGCCCAAAACCCGTCTCCGAGAGGCTGGCGCTGGGAAGCATGCCTATGGAACCGGTAATGGCCGATGCCAGGTCGGACAGGATATCCCCAAACATGTTTTCGGTAACGATCACATCAAACTGTTTCGGGTTTGTCGCCAGTTGCATAGCAGCATTATCCACGTACATATGGTTGAGTTGTATCTGTGGGTAATTTCTTTGAACGTAATCAATGACCACCTTTCTCCATAATTTTGAGCTTTCCAGGACGTTTGCCTTATCGATGGAGGTCAGCTTCTTATTGCGTTTCATGGCCACATCGCAGGCGACCTTTGTGATCCTCTGGATTTCCGGGACTGAATAGATCATATAATCTACGGCATAATCTCCCTGAATCGCCCCTTCCTTCAGGGTAATGGATTCGACCTTGTTCTTGCCGAAATACACCCCCCCTGTCAATTCCCGCACAATGAGGATATCCAACCCCCCTTTCAGTCGTTCTGATTTCAGGGATGCCGCGTCTGCCAATGGACCGAAGATTACTGCCGGACGCAAGTTTGCAAACAAACCGTACATGGCCCTCAGGGGTAACAACGCCCCCCGTTCGGGGGTTAATTCTGCGGGCAAGTTCTCCCATTTCGGCCCCCCCACCGCACCGAAATAAATGGCATCGGCACTATCACAAACCTTCTTTGTTTCATCGGGCAATGGATGGCAATACGTATCATAAGCACATCCGCCTACCAATGCCTCTTTATATTCAAAGGTATGGCCGAATTTCCTTGCGACTGCATCCAACACCTTCCGCCCTTCCTTCATGATCTCCGGGCCAATCCCATCCCCGGCCAGTACCGCAATGCGTTTCTTCATCTATTCATCTCCGTATAATCCATAATTTTTACGAGCACATTGTTTTGTTCAAGCTGCCAGGGCACGGTGCACCGTGCCCCTACAAACAGTCAATCGCTCGAATAGCCATTCGAAAGGATCAGGGTGTAGCACCGTTCATAGTGAGTCCTTCGATAAACTCATGACATGCCTGTCGAACCATCACGACAAAGTCCGCGCTCATCTGTGTCTAAAATAAGGAATAATTTTACCTCTATTTTAAAAATAATCTATCTCTTTTTTTCGCTTATTGCGCTGGTTTGCAATAACGCCCGACATGACAGGGTTGGGTTATTGGGAATATGGATTAACGAATTGATAGATTACGGTACGTGGCAAGACCTAAGAATATAAATTGAATGGGTCATTTTATCCTGTCTTTAGAACGTCTGTTTGAATGACTTGTTAGGGCATTTTCAATTCCTTCATAAATTGTTTCAGGAGCAATATCGACACCAGCTGGCCGCGTAATTGTTCCGACTTCAATTTGGGCTTTTTTAAACAAGTTTAAATCTCTAAGCTTTTTGAAGACAGGACATTTATCCAGCCATTTCCTAAAGGCAGCACACCCAGAAAGGCCGTCATCAAACTCAATTTCGTAAATATAATCTTTTTATATTCAATACTGACACCATCATTCAGTTCCCACATAATTCTTACTCCAGGGGGTCAATTTTCTTCAATATAATAATCCCAAAAAACATCGATATTACAGGCATTGCCACCCCTTGTGCCCTAATTATGTAATAGACCCCTAAAACGCCCTAAGAGGCTTTTGACAAGTATCACAAATTGGTATCCAATCTTACTCGGTAAATTTCTAAATCTTGCCTTTTGATTAATTTATTTTAAAATTTGTTGGATTATACATCACCCATACAGACAAATAAAATAAAAATTACCCATTCTATTTGCTGTTGATTCTGCATACAAAATGGCTAAAATTACTGAAAGGAATTTCATTTATAACGAGATTCCATTTCAGACCCTTTTACTTTGGCGATCAGGGTATTTTGCAAGACAAAGCACCTTTTCAAAAACTCCACAGATATAAAGAAATGCCCATTATGGAAGATTACGATTTCTATAAAAGACCGAGTGGACAGGGAAAGGTTATCCTGATTTAAAGGCCTGTGATTCCTTCCGCAAGAAGATTTATCAAAAAAGGAGTACTGAGGCAATTGCTTATTAATAAGTTCGTAGTTCTTGCATATTGGGCTGGTATAGATATACAAACCATTAAACGTTTTTATGATGACACGAGGTAAAAATCATGCAGATATTGTTGACTAACGACGACGGCATCTATGCCCCGGGGATTGCTGCCCTGAAGCAGAATATTCAAGACCTGGGACAAGTTACCGTGGTAGCGCCCGACATCGAGCAGAGTGGCGTGGGACACTCCATTACCTTCAGCCACCCATTACGAATCAGAGAGGCCTACTTAGATAATAACTTTATTGGTTACAGTGTAAACGGTTCTCCGGCCGATTGTGTAAAACTGGCCATTTATGAGGTTGTGAAATATAAACCGGATGTAGTTATCTCAGGCATCAACATGGGTTCCAATGTGGGTATCCATATCCTGTATTCCGGAACCGTAGCCGCCGCTGTTGAGGCCGCCATCATGGGATTTCCCTCCATTGCCGTTTCATTTGAGATTTCCGGCCAATATGCTGATATCCATAGCGCAGCGAAGGTTGCCAGGGGCGTTATAGAACGCATTCTGGCGCACAAGTTACCCAGTGGGTCGTTGCTCAACATAAATATTCCTTCAATCCCGCCTGATCGAATCAAGGGAATAAAAATAACGCGGCAATATGCCCGGGATTTTAAGGAAAACTTTGAGAAACGTATAGACCCGAACGGAAAGGCATACTATTGGTTAATAGGCGCCGACAAGACCCGCCATCGTGAGGAAGACACGGATATCAATACGATCAACGAGGGTTATATCTCCATTACTCCTCTGCGTTACGACCTGACAGATTACTCCATGCAAAAAAAGATTGTGGAGTGGGACTGGAAAGGTATCGTGTCGTAAGTTTGGAGAAATAGGGCACGCCTTGAGCCTTGGAAAACCCGGGAATGGCCGTGCTCCTGAAAAACAGCGTGTATGATCTCTTTTATCAACACTTTGCCTAAAACTTGACATTCCTTTGGCAATTACTTAGTATATCGGTGAACTGTCCAAAAAATTTATTATAATTATTATGAAGGATAAAATGAAAGTAGATTGGAAAGATTATATCATAAGCACTTCTGATGTGCTTCATGGTAAACCGCGTTTTAAGGGTACAAGAATTCCTGTAAACCTTATTTTAGGCTATCTTGCAGCGGAATACAGCAGAGAGGAAATAATCGCAGAGTTCCCGGATCTTAAAAATGAGCATATTGTTGCATGTCTGGATTATGCTCGCGAATTGGCTGAATTTGAGGTTGAAGCTTAGTGAGTCTGAGATTCTTCGCAGATCATTGTGTTCCTCATTCTATCATCCTATCATTACGAGATGCGGGATATGAGGTATTACAACACAGAGATCTTATACCTACGGAATCGTCCGATCCGGTTGTCATTTCAAAAGCCCAAGAACTTGATGCGATTTTAATTTCTTTAAAATGGAGATTTTGCTGACATAGTAACGTATCCTCCATCAAGTTACAAAGGTGTTATCGCTCTTCAAATCAGAAACCATCCGGAGATTATTCCGCAACACCTTCATATATCAATTAACAGGCCACATGAATAGATAAAGTATTGTAGAAAATAAGATGGTCAAAACCAGATTTCTCCAGCTATTTCATCCATATCTGTTACGATCCCCTTGAATTTGGCCGTCTGGCACGAAATTGTGCCATTTTCTGCACAACACCTGTGTATTAATAGTATCCACCATCATCACCGCCATCGCCATCATCGCTCGTTTCTTTTTTCAATTGAAAATCGACTATCTCTTTTTCCCCTTCTGCAAGTTCGATTTTCTTTTTTGCATTCTTGAAGCCTTGTTTCTTTACCTTCAGGGTATAATTACCGGCGCTCAAATCTGAGAATAGATATTTACCATCGCTATCCGTGGTGGTTTTGTCCTTAAAATCCAGTTCCTTGCTCTTTAAAGAAACTTTTGCACGGTTAATTGGTTTGCCGGATTTTTTCGTCGTTACGGTACCGGAGATACTGCCTTTCGGTGTGGGGGTAGGAGTTTGGGCGTTTATCGTGTTGTATGAAAATAGATATACACTTGCAAATACAAAGCATAAAGATAACGTAATGTTTTTAACCATGGTAACCTCCCTGCAAAAAACCTTTAAATTCGAAGCACAAAGTCCGAAATTCGAAACAATCTCAAAATTACAAATTCAAATATAGACTGACTTTTTATGATTGAGGCGATGCTGCTCTAATGAATTCTTCACAACCATAGTATTATGCGTATTGCCAACAGAGTCAATAAAAAACCTTGACTTGTCTCTGTTCCGGTTCTATAATAAAAATCAAAATGGGGGCTGATTTAAAAAAGAGGGCAGATAGCTCAGTTGGTAGAGCACAGGACTGAAAATCCTGGTGTCGCCGGTTCGATCCCGGCTCTGCCCACCATGTAATCTTGCAGGCAAGTGACCTGATTTAAAATGTTCTAAAGTTTTGTTGCATCAAACAGTGAATACCAATACAGTACGATTTCCCGCCTTGCATTCATTTCATTTCCTGACATACTAAATAGCTTTGCGCAATGTCTGGTTTTTAAAAATCAGTTTATTCGTAACGACATAGCCCCAGAATCTCTTTTTTCCTGGTATCCCTACGATTATGATAAATGTGAAGCGTTTAGATACAAAATCCCTGGAAGAACATGCAAAGGTCATCCGGCGGTCTATTATAAGGGCGCTAACAAAAGCAGGTTCCGGACACCCGGGTAGTTCACTCTCAGCGGTAGACTTACTGGTTGCACTTTATTATAATAGACTGAGGCATAACCCGCAACAGCCCGCATGGCCGGACAGGGACAGATTTATTTTGTCCAAAGGGCATGCCTGCCCGGCACTTTATGCCATCCTTGCGGAAATGGGTTACTTTAGTACCGACAAACTTGACACCCTGAGACAATTCGGCAGCATTCTTCAGGGGCATCCCTGCATGAAAACCACGCCGGGGATTGAGATATCCGGTGGGTCTCTGGGGCAGGGCCTTTCCGTCGGTCTGGGAATCGCGCTGGCTGCAAAATTGGATAAAAAGAATTATCGAACGTATGTCATGCTGGGTGACGGGGAAATCGAGGAGGGGCAGGTGTGGGAGGCCGCAATGGCCGCAAACCATTACAAGGCGGATAATCTTTGCGCCATTCTCGACCAAAACGGACTTCAGATTGACGGGTTTATCCATGAAATTATGTCATCACACCCGATTCCCGATAAATGGCGGGGTTTTGGCTGGCACGTGATTGAAATTGACGGGCATAATTACGCATCTATCCTGGCCGCCTATGATGAGGCGGAGAAGACAAAAGGACGGCCAACCGTCATTGTGGCAAAAACAGTGAAAGGAAAGGGAGTCTCCTTCATGGAAAATCAGGTCGATTGGCATGGGAAGGCACCTTCGAAAGAAGAATCAGAACGTGCGCTGGCTGAATTAACCTAGGCTGCCTCTGGCAACAACTTTAAGCTCCCCTCTGTTACGAGTGGCTGGATGTGTGTTATGGTATATCTGCACATCTTGTAATCCTCCTCGCTGAGGAGGACAACCAACTGTCCCCCGCTGGCGGGGGCAAGGGGGTGGAGCTTTTTGGGAAATTCCCATTCATTAAAGCAAGCGGTACTGTCTATTACAAAGAACACAGGGAAAAGATACAACAAAATCAGGGAACTATACAATGGCTGAAATGGTGGCTACGCGTCAGGCATATGGCGACGCACTGTTAGAACTGGGAGAAAAAAACAAGGACGTCGTGGTGTTGGACGCCGACCTTTCAAAGTCTACAACTACGGCTAAATTTGGCAAGAAATATCCCGACAGATTTTTTAATATGGGCGTTGCCGAGGCCAATATGATGAATACGGCTGCCGGGCTGGCAACGTGCGGGAAAATACCTTTTGTGAGCAGCTTCAGCATCTTTGCAACGGGTCGGGCATGGGAACAGATCAGAAATACGATCTGTTACAGTGGACTAAATGTAAAGATTGTTGCCACACATAGCGGGGTATCCGTCGGGCCTGATGGGGCATCACACCAATGCATTGAAGACCTCTCCCTGATGCGAACGATTCCGACCATGACGGTTATTGAGCCGTGTGATGCAGTTGAAACGAGAAAGGCCATTCTCGCGGCGGTAGACTATAAAGGCCCCCTCTATATCCGGCTGGGCAGAGCTCCCGTACCTGTTATTACGAAAAAGGAAGATCCGTACACCATGGGAAAGGCAACCATCCTCAGAACGGGGAATGACGTGGCGATTATCGCCTGCGGGGCATTGGTGGTCAATTCTCTTGCGGCAGCCGATATGCTCTCAAAAGAAGGAATAGAGGCATCCGTTGTGAATATGCACACGGTAAAGCCTATAGATCAGGAAACACTGGTGAAGGTGGCAAAGCAAACGAAGGCCGTGGTAACAACAGAACAGCACGTGCTGGACGGGGGTTTGGGCAGCGCGGTCGCATCAATACTGGCGCGGATTTTCCCGGTACCTGTCGAAATGATTGGCATTGATAATCGTTTTGGTCAATCGGGGGAACCCGATATCCTCTTCAGGGAATACCACCTCTTGCCGGAAGATATAATCTTGGCGGCAAAACGGGCCGTGGGGCGCAAAAAATGATCAAAAAAAAGCTGTATGTTTTTTTATTGTTTATCATCCTCCTGATACCGGGAGTTGTTTCGCTTGGACAGGAGAGACCTCCGGAAAACTCTCAGATTGAGGAAAAAGACGCCGCCAGGCAGACCAAAGAAAGTGTCTATGAGGAGTTTGAAGGATTCATAAAAGTTGTAAAGGAGTTACAGGATAAATATGTCGATGAAATACGGCTTAGCACAATCCTTACAAATGCATATCGTGGCATGCTTTCCGGACTCGACCCCTTCAGCCAGTATTTTGGCCAGGAAGAGCTCGAAGACCTCAAAATAGAAACGGAGGGAGAGTTTGAAGGACTGGGAATTGAAGTAATCATTAAAGACGGGTTATTGATAGTGATTACGCCCCTTCTTGATTCGCCTGCGTTTAAAGCAGGCATTCTGGTGGGTGACCGCATCATCAAAATTGGCGGGGAATCCACAGAAAATATGAGTATCCGTGAAGTGGTAAAAAGGCTCCGGGGAAAATTGGGAACAAAGATTACCCTGACGGTTGTCCACGAAGGTGATCCGACACCTTCAGACATCACCATCGAGCGAGCAAAAATCTATGTAAACAGCATCCGTGGCGCCCGAATAGTCGACGAGCAATATAAGATCGGTTACCTTGCCGTATCAAATTTTCAGGAAAATACCACAAAGGATATGGACACGGCTATTCAGGATTTATTGAAGAAGGGGATGAAAGGTTTGATACTGGACATGAGATTTAATCCGGGCGGTTTATTAAACGCCGCCGTGGATATGGCCGATAAATTCCTTGAAAAGGGGATAATTGTCTCTACGCGTGGAAGAGATAAGACACAGAACTATACCTACCATGCCCGGAAAAAAGGAACGTATCCTAATTTTCCGTTGGTTGTATTGGTAAATAACGGAAGCGCAAGCGCATCGGAAATTGTTGCAGGCGCATTGAAGGACCACCAACGAGGCTTACTGCTGGGCGTCAAGACATTTGGCAAAGGATCTGTCCAAAGCCTGATTCCCGTAGGAGACGGAAAGGCCGCCTTAAAATTGACGACAGCGCGGTATTATACCCCTTCCGGGGTTTGTATTCACGAAAAAGGCATTGAACCCGATATAAATGTACCCCTCACTTTCGCCGAAATAAAGGCGCTGCACGAGCATCTGGCAGCATTGAACATTGAAAGTAAAATTCAGGAAGTTAAGGAAAAGGATGCAGCCTTCAGTGACCCGGCCGAAGCAAAAGGGAAATCCGGGTATGAAGACGTCCAGCTTGAAAGGGCAATCGACATCCTGAAAGGAATAGAGGTCTATGCGAAGGGCACGCGCGCTCATTAAAAAATCGAAAACGAAGTCCGTATTCCCTTTATTTTCACGAAGGCAGGAAAATTTCCTGCCTTTTTTATACCATGCTGATTCTGGGCATTGAAACGTCCTGCGATGAGACGTCTGCCTCCCTTGTAAAAGATGGCAGAGAGATATTATCGAGTGTTATTTTGTCACAGGATGCATTACATCGTAATTTTGGAGGCGTGGTTCCTGAAATCGCCAGCCGCGCCCATTTAGAGTCCATTATCGGGGTCATTGACAACGCACTGACCGGCGCGAAGATGCAACTTCCGGAAATTGATGCAATTGCAGTTGCACACACGCCGGGGCTGATTGGCGCCCTTCTTATTGGCGTGACAGCCGCCAAGACGTTGTGCATGGTGTTAAACAAACCTTTCATCGCCGTAGATCACCTCCATGCCCATATCTATGCAAATAATCTTGAACATGATGATATACCGTATCCTGCGGTCAGCCTTGTCGTCTCAGGAGGCCATACCACACTTTTCTTATCCGAGAGTGAAACGAAACACGTGCCATTGGGCTGGACAATTGACGATGCCGCAGGCGAGGCATTTGATAAGGTATCAAAGATATTGGGACTTGGTTATCCCGGCGGACCCATCATTGACAAACTGGCCAGACGCGGAAATCACCATGCAGTGACATTTCCAAGGGCGTACCTCGAGAAGGATTCGCTGGATTTTAGTTTTAGCGGACTTAAAACGGCAGTATTATATCACTGCCGGGGACAGGATTCACAAAAAACCGATACAAAGGCACCGTTTGATCAAAAGGCGGCAGATATTGCCGCAAGTTTTCAGGAAGCGGTGGTCGACGTGCTGGTGGATAAAACCACACTGGCGGCAAAAATGTACAACGTCCGGGGAATACTGACGGGCGGAGGTGTGGCGGCAAACTCCCGGCTCCGGCAGAGACTCAAAGACGCATCGAAAGAGTTGTCTATTCCGGTGTATTGTCCAGCAATCCGACTCTGCACGGATAATGCAGCCATGGTAGCAGGGCTGGCCTATAAGAAGTATTTGCCAGGAGATATCGCAGGGCTTGATATTGAGGTTATTCCCTAGCAGGGCTGCCATCAAAAATGAAACACGTTTATTGTATGTCCCATTTATCTTTTCTGAACAGGAGGATGTGATGAAGTTGAGCAAGAAAGGCATTATAGGATGTTTTATTTTTACACCGTCATTCCTCTGGATGGTTTTATATCACACAACCCTTTTGGGAGGGGTTGTGCCAGGTGAATACAAGGTAAATATCAAAGCAGATACGATTGAAATTGGACAGGATACATGGATATTTGAAGATAGCGGAGAGTTCAAGAGCAAAGGGTTGGGAATTGAAAGTGAATGGAAAGACACAGGAAATGATACGTTTGAAATCGAATCAGATGAGCAGGAAATTACCGATATAATCCAGATGAATTTATTATTAATAGGTTTAAAACCGTCAGATTACACATTGAAAATGAAAAAAATCAAGATTTCGGGCAGCTCTAAAGGAAATACGATAAAAGGAAACATAGAAATAGATTCCAGCATAAAGGTAAAAAACCCCGTAAAAATAACCTTCAAAACGAATGGAAGCGCTGATTTCAAAGGCGAATGGTTACAACCATAATTGATTTTAATTTCAACAGACTATGCAGTTATGGTCATTAATTTTGACCTTTGGTAACTTCCCTCTCTGTTTTTCCGCTTTTTGGGGGGAAAATAGGGGTAATTTAAATTCCTTGAACATAAAATTAAATCATGGATATTGATGTCATAAAACGATTATTAGAAGATTACAAGGCCGGGGAAGCGTCACTCCACGACGTCCTGGAAAAGATCCGGGAACTGCCTTACAAGGATATTGGTTTTGCCAAGGTAGACAGCCATCGCAAAATTCGTTGCGGTTTTCCGGAAGTTATTTTTTGCCTCGGTAAGACCCCTGAGCAGGTAGTAAAGATCGTTGAGCATATCGTTGCAGGTAATAATGACATGCTTGCGACCCGTGCGAATAAGGAAATATATGAGGCCGTTTCCGGAAGATTCCCGGAGGCCGTTTACCATGAACAGGCACGGACCATTACGATACGAAAGACCCGCCGGCCCCCCCCCAAGGGGTTGATCTTAGTTATAACAGCGGGCACATCTGATATCCCTGTTGCTGAAGAGGCAAGGGTGACGGCAGAGATCATGGGTAATAAAGTACAGGTATTGTATGACGTTGGAGTCGCAGGTATCCACCGGCTCATGAAAAATCATAACGAATTACTCAAGGCCAATGTAATCATTGTCGTGGCGGGGATGGAAGGCGCACTGGCAAGCGTTGTTGGAGGCCTGGTGGATTGTCCCGTCATCGGCGTGCCAACCAGTATCGGTTATGGCGCCAGCTTTTCCGGAATTACTCCGCTCTTATCCATGCTGAATAGCTGCGCCTCCGGCGTTTCTGTTGTAAATATTGACAACGGTTTCGGAGCGGCTTATGTCGCTTCCTTGATCAATCGGACAAAGAAGTGATTTCAGGTATCAGGGGGCAAGGGGGTTGTAATGCTGCTGGTATTTCGGGTTTGGTTTAACTGTTCAAGGTTGCTGTAATTATACCTGCCCTTTAGGGCCACCTTTCCCAAGCACAGTCTTGGGAAAGGCGTAGTATCTTCCAAAAATAATTTTGACATATTTAGCAAAAATTTCAATGAAAAATGGTAGGGGCGGGGTTACCCTGCCCCTACTTTGCAATTTACACTTTACAATTTCTATTTTCACTTCCGACTCGTTCGGGTTAGGATTAAGCAATACACTTTTATGCACGAAGTAAAAACATTACCAAAGATTGCCGACAGAAAGCCCGACACCCACAAAGGAGATTACGGCAGAATACTGGTGCTTGCAGGTTCCTGCGGCATGACGGGCGCAGCGTGCCTGTGCAGCAGCGCTGCGCTGCGCGCCGGGGCGGGACTTGTGACGCTGGGTATCCCGGAGAGTCTGCACGGAATCGTGGCATCCAAACTGACCTGCGTCATGACGCATCCACTGCCGGAAACGCATGTAAAAACCCTCTCCGAATTGGGACGCCAGGACATCCTTGATTTTTCGGAACTGTTTGATGTGGTAGCCATCGGCCCCGGCCTGTCGCAGCACCTTGAGACAAAGAGGTTAGTGCTCTGGTTGTTACAATCTCTTAACCGCCCCGTTGTATTGGATGCCGACGGAATTAATGCCCTGGCAGACAATCCGGCAATATTGGATAAGATCAAAAAACAGATCATCCTTACGCCGCATCCCGGAGAGATGGCGCGTATTCTCGGTGTGCCTTCTCCGCAGGAAATTCAGTCTAAACGGCTGGACATCTCCAGGATGTTTGTCAAGGGCAGGGATAATGTGACGCTGGTGTTAAAAGGACATCAGACCATTGTTATGAATGAAGAGAAGTTCTCTATAAACAAGACAGGCAATCCCGGAATGGCTACCGCCGGGGCTGGCGATGTGTTGACAGGTATGATTGCGGCCTTTTTAGGACAAAATTATACTCCCTTTGATGCGGCACAGTTAGGTGTATACCTGCATGGCCTGGCGGGAGACCTGGCAGCACAGGAGGTGGGTGAAATTTCGCTGCTTGCCACGGATGTATTGAATAAACTACCGAAGGCTTTTTTGGCCTATAGAGAAAATACGTGTCTATGAAACGACTGTTAATCGTCGTTATGCTGGGGTGGTTCTCCCATTCCTTATATGCTGAATATGCTGAAAATAATGCCTATTACACCCCGAAAGGCACTGTTAATGAGCAATTGAAGGAGGGAATTGAATACACAAAGCGGTGTATAAACATTTGTATTCACAACTTTGCAGCCCTGGATATTGTAAAAGACCTGGAGATGGCAAGAGATAGGGGTATTCGTATACGTATCGTAATTTTAGAGTATGGTAATAACAATAAAAGAGGCCCGCTAGCTGAAACATTGCTTCACAGAGGATTCGATACCAGAATCCTTAAAACCCGGATTCGTGATAACCAGGCACGGGATTTTATTTTGTTGGATGACAGGATATTGGTAACCGGGGTGCATAACTGGCTTGCTTACCAAAAAAGAAACATTTGCAACGACGTCTTGTTCCACTATGACATGGAAAAAATCCACGCTTACAAAAACACATTTTATACCCTGTTTACCGAAGCAGAAGACACTCCCGTGTTAAATAATGGGAAGGAACTGGTTGCAACGAAGAATCCGCATCTTTCTGCCACTGCCTCCGATACCTCTGATGCTAAACAAGCGACTCAGGTTCCTATTTCGGATAAAGAACTGATGGCTCCCGGAAAATCTGCAGAACCGGCTTTGGAAGCAGCCATATCGAAAGATTTTATTGATATCACTTTCGAAGAGTTAGATAATCAACTCGGGAAAGGGAGCACACTCTCTCGTTCCGAAAAAAATGCATTGTGGAAGAAATATAAGGGTAAATATGTCCGGTGGCATGGGATCGTATCGTATAAAGGAATGGGGCGCGTAGACTGGAATCGCATTGGAGTAAGTCGTCAGCAGAACAAGAGTGCTGAAGTGGAAATACGCTTTGACTGGAGGATGTTCAACAAGGTAATGAACATCGGAGTGGGAAGAACTATAACCTACACCGGCAAATTGGTCTCCCGCTCCGGGATCAATGCCCCTTATCGTCTTGATGATGGAACTATAGAATAAAGAAGGAGGAACTATGAAAAAGATTACGGCAATTGTGAGAGAAGACAGGTTTGCTATGGTAAAGGACGCTTTATTGGATATCGGGTATCCGGGTATGACAATAACCGAGGTGAAAGGACACGGCCATCAAAAGGGCATTACCGAGCAATGGCGTGGAAGAACATTCAGAACGGATCTTTTAAAGAAAATAGAGATGGAATTGGTGGTTATGGATAAGGATGTCGAAAAAATCGTGCAATGCATTGTAAAGGAGTCCAAAACAGGAAACATCGGAGACGGTAAGATTTTTATTTCCCCCATAGAGAACGTTGTTCGGATTCGTACTGGAGAAAAGGGAGAAAAGGCCGTTTAGTAAACGTCATTATGACACACCGTAAATGAGCATCTCACTTGTGCAGGAATTCCAGAACACGTAGGATAACGGCAACGGGTGGATGTAACCTTGTACCATGAATATGCATCTGAAAGATCTCTCAAATATTGTTGTAATCGGCGGTGGGCCGGCGGGTTGTTTCTTTGCACACTTTGCCTTGAAGCTCGCAAAGGAGCATGGCCTCAAAATCATTGTAACCATTCTCGATGGAAGGGACTTTATCCAAAAGGGCCCCGTTGGTTGTAATATGTGCGCCGGCGTTTTATCTGAAACCCTCATCGGAAAAATGGAAAGCCGGGGAATCATCCTCCCCGAAACGCGTGTTCAACAGGAAATAAACGGCTATTACTTTCAGACCCAGGAACGCGGCATCCAATTGCATCACCCCAAACCGGGACATACACCCAGAATAATAACGGTCTTTCGCGGAAACGGTCCCCGGTTTTCAGAGTTGACAACCAATATCAGTTTTGATGACTTCCTCCTGAAGCATGTAGCATCTGAAGGAGTAAAGGTCACTTCGGCGGTTGTTGAAGAGATAGAATTGCCAAAAGATCCGCAAGATATGGTAAACATCGTTTACAGGGAAGCGGATGTAAGAAAAAAGATGTCTGCCGATCTCATTGTGGGCGCATTTGGGCTCAATACCGCCCTTATAAAGCGGATTGTGGGCAAGGAGTTCGGCTACCGGGAGCCTCAATCGGTGCGGACATGCAATGCAGAACTTTACTTGGGACGTTCCTTTATTCAGGAGCGTTTTCATAATACGATTTACGTGTTTGCCCTGGGTATGAAACCCATCAAGTTTGCCGCCTTTACCCCCAAGGGAGACTATATTACGGTTTCACTTATTGGAAGAGAGGACATAACGAAGGGCCACCTGGTTGAATTCATGAAACATCCAAAGGTACGGGCGCTTCTGCCTGAGGGGTGGACACTGCCAAAAAACCTCTGCATCTGCTTCCCCAAAATACCCGTCACTCACGCCGACCATCCCTATACCAACAGGCTGGTAATAATCGGAGATGCCAGTATCTCCCGCACTTATAAGAACGGTATTGAATCTGCCTTTGATACCGCACAATTAGCGGCGCGTACAATCTTCGAGCGGGGTATTTCTGAAGAAGATTTTAAGAAGGGGTATTACAAACCTGCTTTAAAACTTCTGGCGCAGGATAACTTTTTTGGTAATCTCATATTCGGTATCCACGATTATACTACGTCCAAAAAACACCTGGTAAACGCACAAATTGATCGCCTTTCAAAAAGACAGGACGCCTGGGAATCTATCCAGATTAACAGCATCTTGTGGAATATGGTTACCGGCAACGCAAGCTATAAAGAGATTTTTTTTAAGGTTACCGACATCCGCCTGCACATTGCCATGTTCCCCTATATACTCTCTGCGGCTGTAAAGCAAGGCTATGAATACTTTAAAAATCGGACGCTCCTGGAACAGGAGAAAAAACTTCACTTTTTGAGAAATTTAGGGCTGGGTCCCCTGCAGGACGGACAAACAGTCGCCATAATTGGCGGAGGACCCGCAGGTGCCAGTTGCGCGATAACCCTTAAACACCTTGCCAAAAAGCAAAATATCAACCTGGACGTTATTGTCTTTGAACTGAAAGATTTCGAAGGTGGTATCGAGCACAACGAATGCGCTGGGGTACTCTCACAGCCCATTGAGCACATTATTGAGGATCAACTGGGCATTCCCTTCCCCTGGCATCTCGTGAAAAGGGAAGTACCGGGTTACTATCTTCATACCAACAGTCATGTCATCAGGCTGGATGGAGAGGGAGAAATTTCATACGCCCTTCGGAGAATTCAGTTTGATGCCTATCTCCTGCAAAAGGCAAAAGAGGCCGGTGCAACCGTTATCAGGAGCAAGGTCACGGATGTAGAAATTGGTAAAGACAAGGTTACGGTATACAGCGAGACAAAACACATACGGGCTGACGTCGTTGTGGGCGCATTTGGCCTTGAAGAAGGTACCCACAGGATATTTGAAAGGGAAACCCCTTACAGGTCTCCAAAGTTTTTATTGACCATACTAACCAAATTCCATCCCAAAGGAAAGTATCACAACCTGGAGGATACGGATGGATACATCCACGCATTTTTACCTTCGATAAAAGAAATAGAATTTGGCGCGATTACACCGAAGGCTGATCACTATACCATTAATATCGCCGGGGCAAAGATTTCGTCCAGATCAATGGACGAATTCTTGCAATTACCCGCTGTTTCAGAAGTACTCCCAAAAAACTTCAGAGAATCTCTGGGAAGCCTTGATTACCACCGGGGTTGTTTTCCCATAAAACCTGCCAAACACCTGTATGGAGACAGATATGTCACCATCGGCGATGCAGCCGGGCTCATTCGTCCATTCAAAGGGAAAGGGGTTAATTCGGCATGCCTGATGGGCATCAAGGCCGCAGAAACCATGATCAATATTGGTATATCGAGAGAGGCATTTCAAACATATGCGGACAGCTTCAGCGAGGTCATAAAAGACCTCCCCTATGCACATACAGTGAGGAGGTTTGTCATCTGGGGCGCCTATTATGGTTTTCTGACACCCATTATTCAAATTGCCACTGATCATCCGGCGTGCAAAAAGGCGTTATTCGACAGCGTATCCGGGAAAAAGGCGTATCGGGATATCTTGATGGGCACAATCAGCATAACACTCTTCATTAGAATAACCATCACACTTATTCGGTGGCTTGTAAAACGCATAGTGACGTTTCATGGCAAACATTTTCCCGTTTGACTATAATAAACGCAAAAAGAAAGTTGTCATTGCGAGGGCGTTAGCTCAAAGCAATCGTTCGACTGAGTTCACGGCAAAATCTCAAAGCCATGCAGGTTGGATTTGAGGCACGAAACCCAACAAATTTAAGGTAAAGAAGGACAACTACCTCTGCCACCTTTGGTAAGGGGGTTTGTAAGGTGTTCCTCTGTTGCTGAGTCAGCTATTTGGTATCACGTCTTGTTTTGTGATTAACCTGGGACGGTTGACCTACCACCATGGCACATGGTTGGATTTACGATAATATCAAATCCGCCATCCGTCATGTTTGGTTTGATTTGGCAGGCGATGCCCTGCCCTACATAAAAATTGCATGAAGTCGAGCAGGATGGGTTAAACGAAGTGAACCCATCGACACATGGTTTTGTTGGTTTACTTACTTCGCCCAACCTAAAGACTTAATATTTGAGACGTGACACTGCCTCTCCTCTTGCAAGTTTATTACAACCCCCTAGTTTCTAAGGGAGATTTGGGTGCGGCTTTGCTGCGTTATGTAAACTTGAAAACATAAAAGAATTCTGATAATTGGAAAATGAAGGCTTGACCTCCACCATCCTATTTCCTGCTTACACCGACAAAAATTACCCACATGGTGTAAAATGAAGGTTGGCGATGTCTGTCCTACAAGGCTGTGTTACTCCCCAGATAGTTGCTCGCCTGCCTTATTGCAGACTTTGTCGATGGGCTTCAGAAGGTAATGTTTCCATCGCCCCCTGCCATCCAAGCTACATGGCTCCGGGCTTTTACCACGACGGGACTTTCACCCGCTAGAAAGCTGTACCCTTCACTGGGCACGCTTATCTTTTAAGATGCGATCCTCTGCTTTCTCCTCAACTTGGCTACAATATTCCTACGGTGTACTTCCCGGAGTAATCGTATTACGAATTGCGCTCAGATGTTTTAAATTAGTAGATAGTAAGAGTTCATTTGCCCCGCTCATCAGTTGTATTCGATGCCCATAGTTTGTTGTCGAATAGAATCTGTACGGAGTTCCATTCCCTGGGGGTGGCATGGGTAGTGACACATCTACAGACTTCCGGCTTCCATAGGCAAATAATGAGCCTTGGCTACGTACATCGCCAGTATCAGTTTCAATACAATAATAGACAGGCATTGCTGTTTTCGGATCTCGGTTTCCATTATTGGCCTCAATGTGTAGAGTTATTGTTCCGTCGTATGGCCGAGTAGGAAGAAAATAGTACTCTTGTCTTCCACCAACTGCAAAGTAATCATTTGCTAGTAAAACTTTTGTTGCATCATTTTGATCTATCCTTTCTCGAAGGAGCACGGCAGCCTCGGTAAAATCCGTGTAAGGTGCGAGTGGACTAGATACTTGTCCTCGAACTTCCACACGGTAGAGACGGTCTTTCTCTGCAGTGAAATCAAATCCAACCGGAAACTTACTCCCTTCGTTATATGAGGCGTGATGAAGCGGAGATGGTAAAATGCTAGTGCCTGGTTGTTGATTATGCGGTGGCGGATTATTATCTGGTTCTAGTACCCAGAACTGCCCACTCTTATCAGCGTGTCCACTAACATTAAGGCGTACGTGTATTGTTGCCGTTTCAGGAGTTGAGACTAATGCAATGGTACTTGATGAAGACCAGCCACGTGGGGCGTATCCTGAGAGGTATATTTCGTTTTCAGTAAGAAATGTAGGATAGCCTGGGTATGTGCCCCTACGAGTACCCCTTTGTATTGGAAGTGGAATCCCAGCATCCTTGCATGCCTGGACAAAGTACGGAACGCCTAGAAGCCATCGTCTCTGGGCAGCGCTCATATAAGTTCCATATCCATGATAACGATCGCCGGGGTTATCATAAAAGACACGAGCCGTGTCATATAGGAGCGGGATCATGCGACTGAGCACTGTCTTATCTTTGGTAGCCTGGTATACAAAGGCATTGACTGCAAAGTCATCGAATCCGGGCCCGGCCCCGACCCAGGAGATAAACCGACTTACAACGCGTGGATCTCTGGTCAAATCATACAACTGGGCAAACCATCGTTGTCCCCATATCGGCATTTCCCGTGGGGCTAATGTCCACTCGAAGGGGACATTCAGCATATCTCGAGAATGCTCTGCGATCAACACAAGCGCTGCCGGGTCCCACGTTGCACGATAATATTCCACCAATTCTCCAAGACTGTGTACACGGTCGCGGAAAGATGAGTTTGCAAGAGATTCCTTTGTCATGGGAAAGCTATACGTCCACAACCAAGGCACAAAGCCCGAATCACGAAACACATTAAACCAAGCTTTAAAAAGTTCATCTCCACGACGATCACCTGTGAGATAATACCGTAATAAATGAGAGCCAGGATCGATAAAATGTTCATTAAATCCGAAAGCTCTTCCACCCCACGGAAGCAGTATTCCAGCATGGGACATCTCTCCTTCATGATTGGTCTGAATAAGTGGAGCGCCATTTTTGCCTGGAACTGTGAATTTAGTTTCACAGTTCTTGGTAGCAATATCCATATAGTGGCTGGAATTGACCTGAGCCCAGCGCCATTGCTCAGGCTTACCATTGAGAAAATATCGCATCCACCCCGCCCAGACATTTTGATAGTGAGAACCGCCCCATACACGGTGTATTTCCGGACGGTCCTCGCTCGGATTCCAGGTATCATGCACATCACCGTACACCCACATGCCATATTCATCTCCGGCTTCAACGATACTTCTTAGGTAACTGGGATCGGCTGCGTTGAGGGTCTTGTCCAGTGCGCCATCGAAGTTGGGGTCGGATGCGCTCAGACGCCCGAGTACACCAGAACTCGCATTCCATTTCGGATCAGCAATTGCGTGGGGATTCTGTTGATACAGCCTGGCATGAGAGGCGATTGTTTGGAGTGGGGCACTTGGAGGATCAAAACGTATGGCAAACTCATTGCCGATCGCCACACCTTGTCCCCCCTCGGCGTTTGTAATTTTAATCCTACCGTCTACAATATCACTATTAGGTTTAATACCTATATCTTCAGGAACATAACCAAAATACTTATCCTTATATTCTTCAGGCAGTTCCAATGTCATGTATTTCCCTTGATGCGCATAGCGCAGCTTATAAATATTATTCTCTGAGGTATCCTCATTTATATCTTTAAAGGGTGTTCTCCCGTGCTTGGGCCAAAAGTGAAGCACGATATGTGACATATTCCCGTCCTTATACACCTCAAGTTCTTTTGGATATTTCTGGTAGATGTCCCTTAAAACAAAGGTTACCCGAGGTGCTGGTACCCCACGGACGGGGGGAAAGAGAGCCGTTTCTTTTTCAAACGAGACCCACCCGTCTGAGTGAGTGCCAGTTTTGATAATACTACCGGCATGATCAAAGACATGAAATTGATCCGCCTTTTCCTGCACAAGATAAGCACCATTGATTTCATTGCCGTCGGCGCCAAAGGCCCCTTTTCCAGTCAGAGCAAAACCCTGATCCCATCCTAGATTGCGAATGGGATTTCCTTTTGTATCATAGTCAATAATAGTGCGGTGGGAGACGTGAATCTCGGGGCTTTTCGCAAAGGCTGAAATCCTTGTCAGGAATTTACACAACTCTTTACCCTGGTCGTTGGCATACGAACCACTTATTCGAATCGTAACACGCTGTGTTCCTTCTTCCTCAATAGAGACTGTAGACGTGCCTTTGCTTGCCTTGTAAGTTATACTCTTTTGATCGACCAGAAATGGTCCTCCATCAGCAGATGATGCGATCTCCTCTGTCGGCTGATAGTCATGATCGTTATTGATATCGTAAGCAACATTTTCTATACCAGCAAAATGATTTTTGTCCACATCAAAGCGAATCACGCCTGTGTCGATGGTAATCTTATCTGGATTATTCGGAACTATAAGATTCCTCTTTGGTGATGTTGAAGGTTGAGGAAGCAACTTAAGACAATAATTTCGTGGAAGAAAATTGCCCTTTTCATCAGGAGAATCCTTGTATTGAGCGGTGAAATCAAGGCCAAGCCATCGGATGAAACCACCTTTCGGGCGCCAGGTTGACCGCACAACAAACTGAGCAGGCACTTGGACACCATTCTCAAATAATGCGAGACGTCTGACGTCGCTCACAACCCCATCCGGAAATGGGATCCCCGTTGAAATGGGGTATGACGCATTTGCAACATGTGTTTGTTCATGTACTACGAGAGGGATTCCGTCTGTGGGAAAAGATACCGCAGGAGGCACGACACTAGTTTTCGTAAAGGCAATCGTGAGGAGGGGAGTATTTTGCACTGGATGCCCTCCTGACATTATTTGGGCTTCCAGAGTATAATGTCCCGGTGAAAGGAGTGCGAGATCAAGAAAGGTTTGAAAATTCTGTGGAGTACTATTGCTGTGGGGAATAACCTTGGTAACTGTACCCGTGTGACTCCCCATTAGCCTAAGGTGTATCTCTGCATCTGGGTTTTGCACTTGAGGAACCCCTATAAAGCTGACCACAACATGGGCGACCGGATCGTTCGCATCATAGCTCATGCGATCCATATAGATATGCGCCTGTCTGTTGGCGTTTTTTGGCATTAATTCATCACGAATAAATGAAATTTGATCAAACAATATATGATCATAGTTCAATTCTATTTCGTGGAGTGCGTCATTATTCCCATCCCATGAAAAACGGACATAACGCGCGGTAACTGGCGTATTGATCACCAACAAATCAGACCAGCCATAACGCACCGATTGCCAGGCATGATTGCGGGCGCCGTAATTATGGTAGTTCTCCCACCCGCGGGTAGTGTCCTTCGTCAACTCGGTCCAAGTCACACCATCGACCGAATAAGAGACTGACTCGCCTTGATTAGGTCGAGTCCCACTGATGTTGCTGCCATCCTTACTCATGTAACGACGAAAAGATAGCAGATTAACGAGATTCTCCATATCAATTTCAATATACTGCCAGTTGTCATAGCTACTTTTAAAATACGTATTCAGGTCTTTATCATAAGCCATGATGTGGGTAGTTCCATTGAGACCAGGTTTGTCACCTGTAACCGCAGCCCAGGCTGATGCCGTCCAAAACAAGCTTACTATAAATGCAACTGTAAATATTTTAAACATAGTAATTTCTCCTTTTAAGACAATATTTTTCAACATATCAGACACAGTTTGCAATTAAGCTACGAATGGCTACAGTCTTTCCGATAACTTCTTCTCTATGGTAAACGCTGTTTGCTCAACGTTCCACCAGATAACAGCCATAGATTATTGTTATCCCCCTAGCGAACAGGAAACCTCTCCTGGTAAGTTATGATACCTTCAGTACAAGGGTAGTGTAAAATATATTGTGTAAATTATAAGCGGAGGTAGAAAAAAAGCGCATTCCCCACTATACTTGGAGTTGAAAGAGTAAATAACAAAAAAAACCAAGAAAGGAGGAATACGCTATGTTA
>WYAU01000042.1 GCA_011525665.1 Candidatus Brocadia sp. | reverse complement strand
TTATTTTGCTTTTTAACCATTTGGGTTACCTCCTCTTATTATTAGGTTAATGTCATTTACCCTATTATAATGAGGTAATCCTTATGGTTTCACCATCTTTTATCTTGCACTTGTGCAAGATTCAGGTATTTAATTGTAACTACTCAATTACCGGACACAGCACATAAAATATCCATAAGTACCTGGCAGGAAAGTAGGCAGTTGACAGTAAGCAGTTGCCTGCTGCTTACTATGATCAATCACCTTGCGTCTTCAGGCTAATGTGCCATGTAGATAAATACGACAGATGTGACGATCCATAGACTTACATTGATAATCAGAGGCTTATCGGTAAACATAATCTCCGCGGGACTACCCCCTTTTTCTTTTTGATGCACTAAATAGAGATATCTAAATATACCGTATAATACAAAGGGAATCGTGTAGATAAGCATTGACGTACCGAGTTTTTCAGCCGTATCTTTTGACATGGTATATAAGGCATAGCAAATTACCGTGGAGGCGGTAACAACAGCAATCATCTGATCCAGGAAATAAGGGCTGTAATGTTCAAGCACCTTTCTATGATTTGAAGCACTATCTTCCAAAAGGACGAGTTCATGCCTCCTCTTGCTAAAACCGAGAAACAGCGCCAGGAGGATCGTACAGAGGATCAGCCATTGTGATGCGGCCACAGAGATAATGACTGCACCGCCCAAAACCCTGAGCACAAATCCGGCAGCAATAGAAATGACGTCAATAATCACGATGCTTTTCAAATAGAGGGTATATCCTATATTGAGTAAAAAATAGGCAAGGATAATAATCCCAAAAAAAAGGCCGTTGTAAAATGCGAGAAAGAGTCCGATACAGCAGATAAAGAAAATTATCACAACCGCGGTATTTGTTTTTAGCTTTCCCGAGGCAAGAGGTCTCTGGGATTTGACAGGGTGCAGTTTGTCTTTTTCCCGGTCAATGACGTCGTTAATCAGGTATATACTACCCGTGATTATGCAAAAGATTATAAATCCGGTAAGGGCTGCAATGCATTTCGAAAGATCAAGTAAATTTTTTGAAAATAATAAGGCGGTAAAGACAAACAGGTTTTTTGTCCACTGTTCAGGTCTCATGGACAGGAGAACATATTTCGATACTCTTCTCACGGTAGTCAGTATTTTCAAAAAATCCCGGTAGCTTTCTTCTGTGCTATTAAACAGGGTAATATTTTGTAATTACCTCGATTTTAACGGCAACTTCACGGTATGCAAGGGAATTTACCCTTCACCTGTTTTTCTTTACCGGCACGTATACACGAGAGAACGATAAGATTTGCCGATAAGCCATATCACCTTTTTATGAATGCGGGGAAAAAAGATTGCATTTGTTTGTTGGTTATTATAGGATTTTAAAAATTTCAGTGAAGAATTTTCTGTCGTTTTATCATGGCACTAACAGAAAAAAGTCATCAAGGAGTAAATCATGAAAGACCTAAGAATGTTAGCGAAAAATCCTGACATGCGTCCTCACGTGGTTACCGACTGCGTCACCCTTATCGACCAGCAAATAAAATCGAAAAAAGGTTTGACAGGCATGGCGGTAAAGACCGCATATGGGCTGGTCAAGGCCTTGAAGCCGAGCATGATAGAAAAATCGGTCGGTTCACTGCTCAATGCCTTCACCGAGCAGCTTCAGGTTTACTATCATCGTTATCAGGAAGAAGGTTTTAACGGTTCGCTGGAGCAGTATCTCAGTGCCCGGGCAAGTGATGTGGCCGAAAGTTTGTTGCAGATCACCGACCGGAGGGCCAGTTTGAGCAGCAATAAGACCGCCGTCAAGGCGTACAACAAGTTACGACCCAAAGGCAAGGAACACGTGGAAATCGCCGTCCCGGAAATTGGCAGGCTTTTGGACAAGCATGTCGTAAACCTGCCCAACATCTGAGCAGAGCGCGCTATTTGCCTGTGCAATATCAGTCAGCATTTCCGGCAATATTCATTGCCCTGAAGTAAAAAGGCGGTACTTTTGTAGAACCATGCCATTCAGCCTTATCACCAATCGCCACAATGTCATTAAAGACCTCAAAGGCGTTTCCCGCCATCATGCAGTCTTTTACCCTGCCTACAATTTCTCCGTTCTCAATCAGGTATCCAAGGTCAATATTAACAGAAAATTCACCCGCAAGGATATTGCTCTGGCCGCCTCCGAGCACCTGGTCAACCAGCACACCGTATTTGACGTCTTTTACCATCGCCTCGAATGACACGTTGCCCGGTTCGACAGTAACATTTGAATTGCCGGGTGATGGCTGTGAAGAAAAACTCCTGCCGCCATTCCCCGTGGACCTCGCTTTCATTATTCCGGCCGTTTGCAGGTCAAAGAGGTAATTTTTTAAAATACCCTTTTCAAACAACGGCGTACGCTGCGACGGCATCCCTTCGCCGTCCCACGGATAGCTGGAATCGGCCATATCAATCGTAGCATCGTCATAAATACTAACCCTCTCATCAAGGATTTTTTCACCCAATCTGCTGGTAAGCGGCGAGGCGCCTTTTTGTACCAGTTTTCCGTTGCAACCGGTCTCAAAGGTTGCAAGCAAGTTCCCCATCGCTTTCGCTGTAACCACGACAGCATACGTCCCTGTTTTAAGTTTCAGTTCTTTTTGCGCAAGCTTTAAACCTCTTAATGCCTTATCAACATGTTTATTGAGGTCGGTAATGAGTCCTTTTGAACTTTCCCCCTCTCCAATCCAGAGCAGACTTTGTCCTTTCACCTCTAATATTTCTATGCCTATGCCGAATGACGTGGAAGCAAGGGAAATATCCAGTCCCTTTGAATTGATAAGCCTTCGCATTCCGTGTCCTTTTCCAATGCTAACGCCACAATCATAGGAGGAATTTATCGATAATGCCTTCCCGATGGCCTCTTTTCCAATGTCTACACATCTGTGAATAGGATAGTCAATGACCTGTTGGTCAAAGATTGCAATCTGTGGAAAGTTATTTTTGGAAGGGAATTCAAAGGCGGCTGCCTGGCCAAATTTTGCACTCTCTATGGCATTGGCAACCAGTTTCTCCGGTTTCCTGAAATCGGTAGTACTGGAGAATCCTATTCTCCCCTCTTTAATGACACGGAGTCCGATTCCACGGATAGATTTTGTATTTACGTATTTTAGCTTATTGTTTTCAAAACTCACCGACCGTGACTCGCCTTCGTCATAAAGAACCTCTGCGGAAGGGGTATGTTTTAAAGCTAATTCCAATACTTTTTCTTCAATTTTATTCATCGAATTAACCTCTGTTTGTTTAAAACGAATTACCAAAACTTAACGGCTAATAACCGTTAGCAACCAGCAGTCATAATAAAGGCTAACTGCGGATATCCATAGAATTTTCAAACATCTTTCAGTAATATTTCAAATCATACCTTACCGGTGATAAACTTTACCAAAAAATCGTCACCTGTATGGATACGTTTGATGTTTCGGTGGGTGGGGCACACCGAAACATCTTAACTCTTTTCGTGTTTCACGTACTGCTGCCATCTCATACCGGCTGCAGTTTCGTATTCATTGCATTAATTTAAAATTTGCGGCCTTGTCTTCTTTCACTTCGCCGATCCCTTCTGCCTTGACACGCAAACGCAGATCATTGGCGCTATCGGCATAGGCAAGAGCATTTTCGTAACTGATCTTGCCTTCTTTATAAAGATTGAACAACGATTGATCAAAGGTTAACATGCCTTCCAGCGTCCCTCTCGACATCGTCTCTTTTAATAATTCAACCTGCTTGCTGAGGACAAGGTCTTTTACTCTGGGTGTATCCAGCAATATTTCAAAGGATGCGACTCGTTTTCCATCCTTCGCCGGTACCAACCTCTGTGAAATGATGGAACGCAAATTCAGCGAAAGCAGCAAATAAATCTGTTCGTGACGCTCCGGGGGGAAAAAATTTATGATTCGTTCTATTGCCTGATTGGCGTTGTTGGCGTGGAGCGTTCCCAGGCAGAGATGTCCCGTCTCGGCAAACGTGATGGCTGATTCCATGGTTTCCGTATCGCGGATCTCACCGACGAGAATTACGTCCGGGGCCTGACGCAAGGTGTTTTTCAATGCATCAGCAAATGACAAAGTGTCTATACCGACCTCCCTTTGTGTAATAACGGATTTCTTGTGCTGATGCACAAACTCAATGGGATCTTCCACTGTAATGATATGCCCTGAGTTATTGGTGTTTCGGTAATCCATCATTGCCGCCAGGGTAGTCGATTTCCCGGAACCCGTTGCGCCGACGACAAGCACCAACCCCCTTTTTGTCATCGCTATCTCTTTAAGAATTTGGGGAAGAGCTAAATCATCGATGGTCTTGATAGTGATTTTTATTTGCCGGACAACAATGCCGATATTCCTTTGCTGGAAGAAGATATTTACACGGAAACGGCCCAGTTCCGGGTAATACAGGGCGAGGTTCATTTCCATCTTTTCATAAAAATCTTTTCTCTGTTTCTCATTCATGCACTTTTCCGCAAGCAAACGGGTATCTTCTGCGGTAAGCTTCTTTGTGCCCAAAGGGAAGTTAGTACCCTCTCTGCGGTATATGGGTGGAAGATCAACGGTAATATAAACATCCGAGGCGTCCTGTCGGACCATTTCCTGTAAGAGATCTTTAATTTCCATAATCGATATCAAGGAGAACCATTCAACACAGAAAGACACGGAATATCACTATAATTCCGTGAATGTCTGTGGCAAACTATTGCCTTTTTACCACTCTTTTGGCTTAAACCCTTTTGAGTTCTTAACCTCCATTAACTTATCGCCCACTGCAAGTACGAAAAATCCTGCCTTTTCTGCATACCAGATCACACTTTCATCTGCAAAAAGACTTGCCATCATGACTACGATCTTCTTTCTCTTATATTCAGGGGAAAAATCCCTGAACTCCTGTATAACTTTGATAAAATCTTTAACGTCTCCACTATCTAACGTGCTCTCTGTATCATCGACAAATACGAATTCTCCTGCCACTGCTACGGCATCGTATTCTGTTACTCTGCCATCAGTGAGTTTTTTTCCTTCTCGCCATCATGTCCATTACCTCAAGATCAAACCCTTCTCTTATTATCCTCGGTATGCTTGGTGCAACAATGCCTTCTGTTATCGTCCCCAGTTTTCTAGCCATCTCTCCCCACTTGATGTTCATCTCCCTTGTCTGCTGCCTCATTTCTTCTTTAAAACCGATCATTTCATTCTTAAATTCCCTGAGTTCGGACTCGGTACGCATCTGAGAGTCGTAAAGTTTGTTAAACTCTATATCAACATTCGTAACGAACTCTTCCGGTGCCCGTTCAAGTCTGTCAACCTTCTCTTCTACCGGCATTGAGTACCTCCTTCCCGCTTACGCTTTATTTAACACCGCTCAAAACACTTGGACTGCTCACCAGATTTTCGATTGATTCTCTGGTGACCAAATCTTTCTGGCAGAGTTCGACCAAGGCCTGATCCATGGTCTGCATACCGTATTGCCGCCCCGTCTGTAAAGATGACGGGATCTGAGCAATCTTATTTTCCCTGATGAGATTTCTTACTGCCGGTGTTCCAATCATAATTTCCAATGCCGCAACACGCCCTTTCCCGTCTTTTCGCTTTATGAGTTGCTGGGTGAGTACGGCCTGAATAGACTCAGAAAACATCGTGCGTACCTGTTCCTGCTGCTCTGGCGGAAACACGTCAATTACCCTATCAACCGTTTTGGGTGCGCTGGATGTATGTAACGTGCCGAAAACCAGGTGACCCGTCTCGGCTGCTGTAAGCGCCAGAGAAATGGTTTCCAGGTCTCTCATTTCACCCACAAGGATCACGTCAGGATCTTCACGCAAGGCCGATCGCAGGGCGTTAGCAAAGCTGTGGGTATGTGGACCTAACTCCCTTTGATTAATAAGACTATTTTTAGACTGATGCACAAATTCAATGGGATCCTCAATCGTAAGGATATGACATTTTTCTTCACGGTTGATAAGGTCAACCATCGCCGCCAGCGTAGTTGATTTGCCGCAACCCGTAGGACCCGTCACAAGGATAAGGCCCTTGTTTTTTTTTGTTAACTCGCCGACAATCTTTGGCATATTAAGTTGTTCCAGGGTTGGAATGGCCGTTGGTATCGTCCTGAATACGACAGACTCTCCCCTGCTTTGCAGGAATGCATTTACCCTAAACCGTCCGGCATCACCCAAAGCGATGGCAAAATCCAGCTCATGATGTTCCTCGTACGTTTTCCGTTGCTGATCATTGAGAATATCATAGAGTATCTTATGGACTTCTTCTTTGTTGAGCGTTGGAACGTCAATCTTTCTGATGTCCCCATGGATACGAATCATGGGTGGTTCCCCGGAGCTTATATGGATATCCGAGGCATTCTCTTTTTTAGCAAATGTGAGTAGTTCTAAAATTTCCATGGACGTATGGTTGTTTTGTAAAAAATCATTGAAAACGAACAAATAATCCGGTTCCTTGTTTTTTAATGGGTGTTTTTTCCTTTACGTTCCTGTCTCTGTGAGACAAAGAATACTACCAGGGCTAATATGTGCATCCTGCAAGCATGATACAGAGACTCGTCATGGTTTATTCCTCCTCCGAGGGTATGGTGAAATAAGCAACTATGAACAATATTATCCGCATTGCCAGTTTTTATTTATCTTCCACCAATAACAACATTTCTTATTCGGACGTGCGGGCCGCCGTCACTGACACGCAGTGGTGATTGTCCGCCCTTCCCACACCCTCCCAAACCTCCATATATCTTGAGGTCGTCTCCAATGGCATCAATATTCATAAGCGTTTCAAACACGTTTCCCGTAAGAACAACATCCCGTATCTTTTCCTGTATCTTCCCGTTCCGTATCATGTAAGCCTCTTCGGCGCTAAAGGTAAACATTTCCATGTTGGTCTGTCCGCCCAGGGCGCCAATGGCATAAATGCCGTTATCAACTTCGGAGAGCATTTTCTGAAAGGTGTAATCACGGGGTTCCATATAGGTATTCGTCATGCGTACAATGGGGGCATGGGCATAACCTATAGCCCTTGCGTTACCTGTTGGTTTTTCGTTCATCTTGGCAGCTGTTTCCCTCGAATGGAGTCTGCTTGTTAAAATACCCTCTTTAATGAGATAGGTTTTTTGGGTGGGGGTGCCTTCGTTATCGTATTTGTTGTACCCTGCCTCGCCGACCAGTGAGCCATCATCCACAATGGAAAGGGCATCGATCCCAAAGCGTTTTTCAAGCGCCATAATTTCCCGAAGTTTTTTATTTTCATAGATAAAATCGGCCTCGCTGAGATGTCCGAAGGCCTCATGGACAAAGACCCCGCAAAGTTTTGGATCAATAATAACGGTATATTTCCCCCCCGTTACCGGCTTTGCCGAGAGCAGGTCAACCGCACGCTTCGTGACTTCTTCGCATTTGTGCTCCATCTCCTGAACATTGCTGAAACCCCGTAAATCACCCGCAGAATGATAGGCCTGTTGCACATTCATCCCGTCCCTTGCCATGGCAAGGAGTGAAATCCCGCAAAAAATGGTTTCCTGCACAATAAAGCTCCCTTCGGTGTTGGCAAAATATACTGCCCCATGGGAATCCACGTAACGCACATTAGAGGTCTGTATCTGTTTCGAAGAAAGGATTATGTTGTTGTATTTATTACACATAGCCTGTTTGTCCGTCAGGGAGATATCTGCGGGGTCAATTTCCACCTCTGTTTTAACATGGTCATTTCTAACAGGTATTGGCGCAAGCTGACTTTCCGCAACGCCAACAAACCGTGCCTGTTCGCAGGCCATTTCCACGTATCTGGGAAGATGCGCAATGTCGTTAAAGGCAACAAATCCCCACCCGCCTTTTATCAATGCCCTGACGCATCCACCGAACGAATTATTTTCACCAATATTCTCAAGTTCCTTCCCTACATAGGTAATGCCTGTACTGACTCCTTCCTGTACTCTAATTTCAATATAGTCGGCTATTGCTGGTTTCAGGGCATCTTTTATCAATTTTTCCATTTGAATTATTCCTTTGAATTTTAAATCACGTTCTAAAAAAATCATACCTTTTTTGTTAGTATCCAGATGTCAGCAGCCTGCAGTCGGTTTTTATCAGATTTCTGACGGCTTATTACCGGACGACCCGTGTTTCATTACATTTGTACAATCCATGGTTTCTACTGTTTTTATCATTGTATCATCTTTTCAAATGTCTCTTCATCAAGGATATGGACGCTCAATTCCCGTGCCTTGTCCAGCTTGGAACCCGGCTCTTCGCCCGCAACAAGATAATCTGTCTTTTTACTTACGCCGGACAATATCCGTCCGCCCAGGTTCCTGATGAGTGTCTCTGCTTCTTTGCGGGAATATTTTTGTAACGTACCGGTAATGACAAAAGATTTACCGGAAACATTTGGATTTTTTACGAGTTTTGGAGTTGCTTTTTTTGTTGTATTGACCCCGGCGGCCTTAAGCTTTTTGATGGTTTCCTGTGTGTAGTTGTTCCGGAAAAACTCAACAATACTCCGGGCAACAACCGGTCCGATTTCGTAAATTTCTTCCAGGTCTTCTTGACCCGCATGCGCCAATTTATCTAAGGTATCAAAGTGGTTTGCCAGAACTTCTGCCGTATGAGAACCTACATTTCCTATCCCCAGGGCACAGATGAGGCGATCCAGGTCGCGATGTTTGCTCTCTTCTATGGCGCGAATCAGGTTTGAAGAAGACTTTTCACCCATACGCTCCAGATTTACCAGATCGTCATGCCTGAGAGAGTAAATGTCAGCATAATCTTTTACCAAACCCTTGTCAACCAGTTGTTCAATAAGCGCCGGACCTAATCCTTCGATATCCATGGCATCCCGGCTTGCAAAATACTGGATGCGCCTTTTCGCCTGCGACATGCAAAGGGAATTATAGCAGCGCAAGTATACACCGTCTTTGACCACGGTACTTTTGCATTCCGGACAAGTGGAGGGTTCTTCAAAGATTCTTTCAGTCCCGTCACGTTTTTCCTTTAAGACCGATACGACCTGTGGAATAATCTCGCCCGCCTTTTGCACGATGACAAGGTCTCCTACACGTATGTCCTTCCTCCGCATTTCATCGAAATTGTGAAGTGTGGCGCGGCTCACGGTGGTGCCTGAGAGTAGTACCGGAGTAAGATTGGCAACCGGTGTTATGGTACCGGTCTTCCCAACCTGCACAGCAATTTCTTCAATCTTTGTGACGGCCTGTTCAGGTTGGTATTTATAGGAAATCACCCAGCGGGGCGCCTTGCTTGTAGCCCCCAGTTGGTCATGAAGGGCAAGCGAATTGATCTTTATTACCATCCCGTCAACCATATAATCCAGTTCCCTGCAACGTTTATCCCATTCATTACAATAGTGAATTACCGCCTCAATGTTTTTGCACAACCGGGTATGAGGATTTACCGGAAAACCAAAAACCCGGAGAAGTTCGAGGCATTGGATATGGGTCTTCAACTCCAGATCCTCATAATACCCGATGGCATAGGTAAAGATACGTAAATTCCTTTTTGCGGTAATACGCGGGTCAAGCAGCTTGAGTGAACCCGCCGCCGCATTCCTGGGATTGGCAAACTGAGGCTCACCCTCTTCTTCCCTTTCTTCATTAAGCCGCTGAAATTCTTTATTCGACAGGTAGATTTCCCCCCTGACTTCCAGTACCTGAGGAACTTTCTGCCTTTTATCCACTGGATCTAATTTCAAAGGAATCTGGCGAACTGTCCTGAGGTTTGCAGTTACATCATCTCCTTTAAAACCATCTCCCCTCGTAGCCCCCCGCACAAACAGGCCTTTTTCATACCAGAGGGTTACAGCGATCCCATCGATTTTCAGTTCTACTACGTATTCAATATCCTTGTGAGCGTCAATTCCCGCCATGCGTTTTATGCGATGGTCAAATTCATTTAACTCTTTGTCTGAGTAGGTGTTATCAATACTCAGCATAGGGATCTTATGCTCGACGGTGGGAAATTGGGTAAGGGGTTCTCCCCCAACCCGCCGGGTAGGTGAATCTGATGTAATAAACTCCGGATGCGTCTTTTCAAGCTGTTGTAATTCTTTTACGAGTTGGTCGTATTCGTAGTCCGTAATCTCCGGATTATTCTCTACGTAATACTTCCGGTCGTGGTGGCGTACTACGTCACGGAGTTGTTCAATCTTTTCTTTGGTGGTTAATGTCATAGAGAGAGCAGTATAGCCACAGCGAGCTTGTTCGTTTACTGCCTTTTGATGAGGGATTTATAAGTATCAGAAAAAACCCAGTATATCACAATTTAAACGGCTGTCAACGTGTTATGTTTTAAAGATATAAATCGCTTGACTTTATCGCAAATCTGTTATAAAATTCAACAAAAATGTGGATAGTGGTATAACTCCCATTATATTAAATTCTTACGAATTCAATAAATTATCCTAAGTATGGAGAGGAAAATTTATGACCAAAGGAAATGATTCAAGGGAGTTTTTTGAGATATTCAAACCACCACAGAAGGTACAGGATGCTCAAAAGGACGGGATCAAATCTCAAAAAGAGGCACCGGAGATAAGTCCTCAACACAAAACTCCCATTCCGGAGGACAAAGAGGTTGCCAAACCAGCCCCGGCAGACCCCCTGGGATGGATTAAAAAAACAAGTTCAGAAAATGCTATTTTAAAAGAAAAACCAGAAGAATCTCCCCCCGTTCCTCCTTCTTCTCCTCCATCAAGACATGAACGGATGTTACGTAGGGACGAGGTAGTACTCCGGCAAGAGACGCTTATTATTGGCGCGATAGCGGCAACTTTTTTATCCATCGCATGCTTTTTTATCGGACATAAGGTGGGATACAATAAGGGTATAATGAGTCAGGCGGAAGAATGGTTGGAAACGATAGAACCTCAGGAACCCAAAAAAACTGCTTTTGGACCTCCACAACCTGTGGATGTTATCCAGAAGGACGAAAATAAAATTGCCCCGATAAAATCAGAAAAACAAATAGAACACCCAAAGCCGGTTATCAAGGATAAATGGACGCTGCGCGTAATATCATATAAAAATACCAAAGAAAATATTGAAAAGGCAAAAGAGATTGCCAAAACAATTCAGAACACATTAGGCCATGATACATTTATTGTTAATACCGGTAAGGAAATTTTTATTTGTGTGGGCGAATTTGAAACAAGTGATAGTCCCGCCTTGATCAGCGCACAAAAGACGATTGGTGAATTTAAGTATGAAAACAGAAAACAATTTGAGGGATGTTATCCCATACGTATGAGATAAAATTGAGGAGGAAAAATGAGTATCGATAAAAGTCTGAAAACAAAGGGTAAATTGGTAAGGCCCCGGAATGTGTTTACAAGGACAGAACGCATCAAAATACTTAAGGCAGAGGGAAAATGGGAGCCAACGATGTCTGTCTTCGGCATTCCCAAGGTAAAAACTGTCAAGGTAAAACGAAAGGCAAAATCAGAGAAAAAGGCTGCTAAGGCGGAATCGGAAGCTGCCCCGGCGGCATCAGCAGCGGCGCCAGCTGCTAAAGAAAAGGCAAAGAAATGATGATCGCCCACAGGATGTCGAAAATCGACTCCTCGGGAATTCGAAAGGTCTTTGATCTGGCGCAAAAAATGCAAAATCCGGTGAACCTCAGTATAGGTCAGCCGGATTTTGACGTTCCAGAGGAGATTAAAACCGAGGCTATTAAGGCCATTCAGGACGGCTCCAATAAATATACCGTCACACAAGGTATACCCGAACTTCGGAACAACTTACTCAAACGGCTTCAGAGTGAACGCGGAGTAAATGCCGAAAGTATCATAATCACCTCTGGTGTTTCCGGGGCATTGACGCTGGCTTTCCTGGTTCTGATCAATCCCGAAGATGAGATACTCATACCAGACCCCGCCTTTGTGAGCTATAAACATTTTGCCAATTTCTGCGGCGGCAAAGCTGTATTCATTGATACTTACCCGGACTTTAAACTAACGGCTGCGCGCATCCAGCCCCATATTACCAAAAAAACAACGATACTGGTTATCAACAGCCCTGCAAACCCGACAGGTGTTATGAGTACCACCCAAGAACTGAAGGATATTGCAGATCTGGCAAGAAGGCACAACCTCCTCATTATCTCAGATGAAATATATCATGATTATGATTATAATCGGGAGTTTGACAGTATCGGCCGGTACTATGAAAAGACGTTAATCCTGGACGGGTTTTCCAAATCATTTGCCATGACAGGCTGGCGGATGGGCTACGCTGCAGGACCTGCCAATATCATCAATGAGATGATCAAACTTCAACAATACACTTTCGTATGTGCGCCTTCTCCGGCTCAGTACGCCGTGGCAAAATCCTTAGACACAGATATGAGTAAATATATCGCAACCTATAAAAAGAAAAGGGATTTGATGTATGACGGGTTAAAGGACAGGTATCACGTGGTAAAACCCGGCGGTGCTTTTTACCTTTTCCCACAGGTGCCATGGGGCGCCGATGAAGAGTTTGTGGCATCTGCCATTCAAAAGAACCTCCTCATTATCCCCGGAAGCGTCTTCTCCGAACACCATACCCATTTCCGCATCTCTTACGCCGCATCAGAAGAGACCATCAGGCGCGGCATCGATATTCTTAATAGCCTTGCGAAACAGTAATAGTTCACCGCGCAAAGGTAACATTTTTATAAAGTAGTTGCTGAATTGTAGTCATGTACAGGCGTTCCCTCGTGGGCGTTTCTACCAGGTGTTTTTTTCTCTCATTTAAAGTTTTTTTCCCTGCGTCCTTTGCGTCTCTGCGGTGGACTGAACTGTTACAACTTTTTTAATTCATCTGGCAGCTTCTTCCAATTGCTGTATAAGCTTTTTTATTCCAGCCGCCTGTTCCTGGTATGGGTCGATTTTTATGCTCTCTTTCAGGTGAAACAATGCCCTGCCTTTATCCTTCCTGTGTCTGAGGATAACCGCACCCAGGTTCATGTGGGCATTTGCATAGTCAGGTTTTATCTGTGTAGCTGTCTCAAACTCATAAATGGCGTCATCGTACAGATGCTTATCCGTGTACAAAATTCCGAGGTCGTTATGGGCCTCCGCGTGATAAGGTTCTATGCTGATGGTTAATTTAAACTCACGTTCGGCATCGTCCATCAGCCCTTTTCTATAATAAGCTATACCCAGGTTGTTATGGGCATCAGGATACAGCGGATTAAGGGAGACGGCCTGCCAGAATGCCTGAATCGCATCACTTAAACGCCTTTGCCTTGTCAACACAACACCCAGATTATTATACGCCCGCGCATGACGGGGATTTATACTCAGGCATTTTGTGAAGTACCGGATGGCGTCATCAAAAATGTTCATCGTGTTATAATAGACTCCAAGGTTATTGTAGACATCAGCATCATGTGGATCGATGGATAAGGCCTTTTGGTATTCTTCCAGGGCCGCGTTGTTGAGCCCCTCTTTTTCATAAGCATTCCCCAGGTTAATGTGCGCCCTGAAACTGTTTGGTGAGGTAAGAATTGTCTTTGACCATAATTGTAAGCCATCCTTCCAGTCATTGTTTCTCCATAAAGTCAGGCAGGCATTCCCCATCAGAATGAAGAATAATACAAAGATGAAGAAACCGGATAACGGCAGATATGAAGCAATAATACGCCCTGCAAAAGCATTCTTTTTTACCCCACCTTTATCCCTCCTGTGCCCAAGGGGAAAAGCATGGAAAGATTCAGCGCTGAATCTATTTTGCCTTTTTGATAGCAAACGAGCGGCAATCATGCAAAAACCAGCACCCGGTATATATAAATAACGTTCCGCCATGATATTCCCCAATGGCACAATGTTCATCACCGGGATGAGTGTGGCAAAGAACCAGAGGATAAAAAAGAAAATATGCTTATGGTGAGATCGTAACCGGAATGTAAATATACCTATTGCCATAAAAAGCAAGACAGACAACCAAAATGAGATGTTTACAGGCGATACAGGAAAAGGGACGATGTAATCGGCATTCAGTTTAAAAGGGAGGAAGAGAAGTTTTACATAAGAGGCCAGCACGTGAGTCATGGTCAGGAAGTTGATGAAAAGACTATCCTGTGGATAAGGGATATGTGATTCCCGGGGATTATGGAGAAAGTAAAAACGGGTTAAGACATATAAAACAGTAATCAAAAAATATCCCAAATAATACTGGAGAAATTTTGATTTGAGATTCAAGAGCCCAATTCCCCCTCCCCCAAAGGGAGAGAAAGAAGGATTATCATTTTTTACTAAAAGGCCTTGAAAAATCAAGTCGTACAAGACTATCAAGAAAGGAAAAGTAATTGCCATTTCTTTGGAAAAAAGACTCAAAAAATAAGAAATCAGTGACAGGGAATAATAAAGGATATATCTTAATTGGCCTGTTTTTTGTAATTGTTCCCCATCAAATGAAACTTTTTGTGATTTTATAACCTCCCCTCTTTTCCCTCCTTCGCAAGGAGGGGGCAAAGGGGTGGTGACACACATACCTTTTGGATCGGTTTCTCTGGAAACAGACGAAAAGGCATTGTGTCTACCCCGAAAATGAGCAGCACCTGTCTTCAAATAAAAAATGAAGGCCAGGATCAGAAACAGAAATGCCATGAGGTCTTCCCGAAAACCAATGGCATTGACTGCTTCAGAAAAGACAGGAAAGGATGAAAAAAAGAGGGCAGCAATCAAGGCGCCTGATCTTTTTTTCACTATCAGAAAGGCAAAAACAAAGAAGAGGACGCTATTAACGGAGTGAAGGAGTATATTGGTAAGATGATACCCCAATGGATTCAAATGCCAGAAGGTATAATCAATAAAATATGACAGGGTTACTACCGGGCGATACGTTAGTTCTGCCGAAAGGACAAAGTATTTACCGGTAAAAAGATTTGGGAAATTACTCCAATACCGTATGAAGTAATTGTTAATGATCGTCGATTCATCGTCGTAAACAAAGGAATTCTCCAGGCAATTCAGATAAACGATAATTGAAATAAGGAAGGGCAGCAATAAGCACAAAAGAGGGAGACTTTTTTTCAAATTTTCTCAGTCCTTTTTTGAATGTACACAAACAATGTACGAAAGAATCAAATCAAACAATATACCAAAGCATTCATATTTTCAACGTAAAACTTACAAGGACAAGGCATTAAAAAAATTACACTTGACAATAAAACGGTGTTATGTAAAATTTGGGGTATAGTAATTCCTTTTGTTTATAGGATTCGGTTATGAATATCCCCGGGAATAATTTAAAATATTGTTATTGGGTATTTTATTATTTTAAATATTATTATAAACGAGGGGGTTATTAGGGTTCGATATTAATTGCAAACGCTTTCTCTATACTGCCCTAAAACCGTTGGTTTTAGGGCTTTTTTTTGTCCACAAAATTTGGTGGGGGTGTAGCTCATGATTATTGTAATGAAGGCCGAGTCAACAAAAAAGGATATAGATCACGTCCTTGAAAATATAGAAAAGGCCGGCTTAAAAGGGGTTGTATTGCAGGGAACGAACCGGAATGTAATTGCCGTTATTGGGGATGAACGGGTACTACCTGCGGATTTCTGGGATGTGATGCCAGGCGTGGAGAAATCCGTTCCGATTCTTGCGCCATATAAACTGGCCAGCAAGGAAGGAAAGGACTTTAGAACAATCATTCATCTGAAGAATGGTAAAAAAATCGGCGCTGAAGAAATCGCCGTTATTGCAGGACCATGCGCTATTGAAAGCAAAGAGCAGATAATTGAAATCGCCAAAAGGGTCAGAGACGCCGGTGCAACGGCATTGCGGGGGGGCGCATTCAAACCCAGAAGCAACCCCTATACATTCCAGGGACTTATGGAAGAAGGTCTCGTCCATCTGGCGCATGCCCGCGAGGCGTCGGGTCTGCCCATCGTAACCGAGGTACTTACACCGGAACACGTAAAATTAGTGAGCAAATATTCTGATATATTGCAGGTTGGAACACGCAACATGCAGAATTTTTTACTCCTGCGCGCCGTGGGTGAAGCGGGCAAACCCGTGATTTTAAAACGCGGGATGTCCGCCACAATTGACGAATTTCTCCTGGCCGCAGAATATATCCTGGCGCAAAACAATCCCAATGTCATTCTGTGCGAAAGGGGTATTCGGACCTTTGAAACCCATACACGGTTTACGTTGTCGCTGAGTATTGTTCCTCAACTCAGGGAGATGACACATCTCCCGATCATTGTGGATCCCAGCCATGGAACAGGGAAAAGGAGCCTTGTGAACCCGATGTCCAAGGGCGCCGTGGCAGTGGGCGCAGACGGTTTGCTCATCGAGACCCATCCGGAACCAGAAAAGTCATTTGTGGATGGCCCACAAACGATAACCCTTGAAGCATTTGAAGAACTCATGGAAGAATTAAAACCCGTAGCGGAAGCGGTTGGAAGAAAAGTATAAACAGTGAGAAGGAAAGACAAAGCAATAACGGATAAGAACGAAATAGAGGAGATCCTTGTAACGTCTCTGGTGGGAAGGTTGGGAACATGCGCACATGGTATTCCCTATATCACACCCATGAATTTCACTTACGACAAAGAGGCCTCCAAAATCTTCCTTCACTGCGCAAACGAAGGAAGAAAACTGGAAAATATCAGAGTTAATCCGTATGTATGTTTTGAGGTGGAAGAAGTCAATAACGTAATTGTAAAGCAGCCTACCTGCGCCTCTTCTGTCGCTTATCGGTCTGTTATTGTGTTCGGAATCATAAAAACACTTTCTGAAGTCAACACAAAGAACTATGCCCTCCAGAAACTTGCCGAAAAGTATGCACCTCAGAATCCCAAAGTGCCTTTCACAGATGCGATGCTGAACAAGACAAATGTGCTTGAGATAGAAATCAAAGAAATAACCGCCAAAAGAAGCCCTGTGAAACCGGCGGTTACAGACCCGTCAAAAAAGTAAAGTACGAAAGGAATTTGACATAATTTTATGGAGATTACGGCATCAAAGAGACTACTGTCTATTGGCGCATATGCTTTTGCAGAAGTAGACAAAGAAGTTGAAAAATTAAAGACGATGGGGATTACCCCCATTGATTTTGGCGTTGGCGACCCTACGGTGCCAACACCTGACATTGTCCGCAAGGCAACACAAAAGGGAATAACACTCAGGAAATCTTCAGGTTATCCGAGCTACATTGGCGCACCTGAATTCCGGGAGGCGATTGCCCGGTGGATGCAGAAAAGGTTTGGCGTACAGATGGAACCGACCACGGAGATTTCGTCAACAATCGGTTCAAAAGAAGCGGTATTCAATTTCCCGGAAGGAATCGTCAATCCAGGTGATTATGTAATTATCCCAACCCCCGGGTACCCTCCTTACACACGAGGTACGTTATTCGCCGAAGGGATTCCTTATTATGTACCACTTCTTGCAGAAAATAAATTTCTGATCGATCTGAAGTCAATCCCTGAGGAGATCTGCAGGCAGGCAAAAATCATGTGGATCAATTACCCCAATAGTCCCACAGGAGCCGTTGCGCCTTTATCCTATTTAAAAGAAATTGTAGAATTTGGCAACAAACACAACATAATCATAGCCTCAGACGAGGCCTACAGTGAGATCTATTTTAACGAACCACCCCACAGCATCCTGGAGATTACAAAAGAAGGGGTCATTGTCTTCAATTCCTTCTCCAAGAGGAGCGCCATGACGTGTTACCGGGTTGGCTGGGTAGCAGGTGATAAGCGGATTATCGATATATTTAAAAAGGTAAAAACAAATATTGATTCCGGTACGGCTACATTTATCCAGGATGGCGCTATTGCCGCCCTCAGCGACGAGTCCCATGTCGAAAAGATGCGGGCCGAATACCGGATCAAGAGGGATTTGCTGGTGGATGCATTCAGATGTATCAAACTACCCAACTGTACCCCCGAGGCCACAATTTATCTCTGGCAAAAGGTACCTGATGGCATGACATCTGTTGACTTTGCCAGGAAGCTCCTTTCGCCTGATATTGCCATTGTAACGACTCCCGGGGCATGGATTAGCGATAAGACAGAAACGGGGGCAAATCCCGGTGAGGGTTACGTACGATTTGCCCTGGTACCCAGTGTGAAAAATACAAGGGAAGCAGCAAGGCGGATCAAAAAGATATTGCCAAAGGTTCTGTAAGCAAAGCACGGATAAATAAAAAACGGTTTAAGCGGCTTGTACGGTTTGAACGGCTCTTTGCTTGATCTGCTTCTCAAATTATATCGTTGATAAAATTACTGAGGAATTTTCGGTAAGACTTCATGAAAAAGCGGTTATTTAGCGGAATTCAACCCAGCGGGGATGTCCATATCGGCAACTACCTGGGGGCAATCAGGAACTGGGTGCGGATGATTGATCAGTACGACTGTATCTTTTGCATCGTCGATTATCATGCAATAACCATTGAATACGATCCGAAAGAAATGCAAAGGCGCATCCTCAACGCGGCTGCTGTCAATATTGCCGCAGGCCTTGATCCGGAACGATGCATTATCTTTGTCCAGTCCTCTGTACCCGAACATACGGAACTCGCCTGGATACTCAATACGGTCACTCCCATGGGACATCTGGAACGAATGACCCAATTTAAAGACAAGTCAAAGCAGCACAGGGAAAATATCAATGCGGGATTATTTACGTATCCTGTTTTGCAGGCAGCGGACATTTTGCTCTACAAAGGTGAGGTCGTACCGGTCGGTGAGGATCAGGTGCAGCACATCGAACTGGCCAGGGAGATCGCCCGGAAGTTTAATATGCGATACGGAGAAACATTCCCGGAACCGAATGAAATCCTCTCAGAGGCACCACGGATCATGGGACTCGACGGCAAAACCAAGATGAGCAAGAGTCTGGGAAATTATATTTCGCTGGTGGAAACTCCTGAATCAATCTGGAAGAAACTCTCCACAGCTGTAACCGATGAGAACAGAAAGAGACGCACTGATCCCGGCAACCCTGACATCTGCAATCTCTTCACCTTGCATAAGCATTTCTCCCGAAAAGACCAGATTGACCGTATCAATGTGGTATGCCGCTCGGCAGAGATCGGTTGTATCGAATGCAAAAAGATCCTCTCTGATAATATCAGTGAGGCTTTAACTCCCATTCGTCTGAGGTATGAACAATTGATCCATGACCCGGCTTATCTCTTGGAACTGCTGCGTACCGGCGCCAGGAAATGCAAGGATATGGCAGAAAACACCATGGCGGAAGTGAAAAAAAAGATGGGGCTGATGTGAATTAGGCCTTCGGCGACTTTTCATTGGTATGTAGAGGCAATTCATGAATTGCCTCTACAAAGATTGAAATTTTTTAATATTTAATTGGTCCTTCGATGACTTTCTTCATGTAGAGCGACGAGTCTTGTCGCTCTACAGCCGCAGATTTGAAATTCTTAACATTATGGATTATTTTATACAGAATATCGTATCTTTATTAAAAGAGAAAACACACCTTCCGGGAGAGGAAATCGAAAGACTCATTGAAATACCACCCGACTTCAAAATGGGTGACTATGCCTTCCCCTGCTACATCCTCTCAAAAACCCTGAAAAAAGCCCCAAATATCATTGCTACGGAACTATCCCGGACACTTCAGACATTTATTAATGAAAATACTCCTGAATCCCCTTTTTTAAAAAGGGGACTAAGGGAAATTACGGAGGTAAAAGCCGTTGGCCCTTATGTAAACTTCTCCGTGGACAAAGCAACATTGTCAGAAATAGCATTAAAAACAATCTATGAAGAACACGATGAGTATGGTAATAAGAACATTGGCAAGGGAAAGACGGTCGTTATCGACTTCTCTTCTCCAAACATTGCAAAACACCTTGCCGTTCACCACCTCCGGTCTGCACTGATCGGGAACGCAATTCGCCATATCTATAAAGCCCTCGGATATACCTGCGTTGGGATCAATCACCTTGGAGACTGGGGTACGCAATTTGGCCAGTTGATCGTTGCCTATAAAAAGTGGGGAAATGAAAATGCCCATACGTCTTACACGGTCACCGACCTGAATAACCTTTACGTAAAATTTCACCAGGAGGCAGAAAAAAATCCTGGCCTGGAAGATGAAGCAAGGGCGTGGTTCAAGAAGCTTGAGTCAGGCGATTCTGAAGCAAAAGAACTCTGGCAACACTTCAAGGACATCAGTTTAAAAGAATTTCAGAAGATCTATGATCTGCTTGGGATACACTTCGATGCCTTCATCGGTGAGAGTTTTTACAACACCATGGTTGAAGATACCATAACGAGGATTAAAGAAAAGGGACTCGCCAGGGTGAGCGAACAGGCATTGATTGTCGATCTGGAACCTCACAACATGCCCCCGTGTCTTTTGCGGAAAAAAGACGATACCACACTCTACGCCACCCGTGATATTGCGGCCGCAGAATACAGGAAGAATACGTATAACTTTGACAGGATGATTTATGTGGTCGGTTCTGAACAAAAGCTGCATTTTCAACAGCTTTTCAAGGTTTTAGAGTTGATGGGATACGAGTGGGCGAACCGTTGCGTGCATGTGGATTTCGGTCTCATGAAATTTAAAGACGGCAAGATGTCCACACGCAGGGGGAAAGTTGTTCTTCTGGAAGACCTGTTAACCGGGGCTGTTGAGCGTATCAGAAAGATTATAGAGGAAAAGAATCCTTCGTTAGAAAACAAAGAGTCCGTGGCAAGGGACGTAGGTATTGGGGCAGTCATCTTCGCAGATCTATGCACCAAGCGAAATAAAGACGTGATCTTTGATTGGGATGAGGTGCTGAATTTTGAGGGTGAAACGGGTCCTTATATCCAGTATACCCATGCCCGCCTTTGCAGTATCCTGAGGAAATACGGGAGGCCTGTGACAGCAGACATACGTTTTGAATTATTGAAAGAAGACGAGGCCATAATCCTGATCAAAAATTTAGGGCAATTTCCCTCTGTTATTCTGAAGGCGGCCGAGTTTTACGAACCCTCTTTGATCTGTAATTACCTCATTGATGTTTGCGGCCACCTGAACAGGTTTTATAATATTCACCGTGTCCTTTCAGGTGATGAAGAACTGGAAAAGGCGAGAATATTACTGGTGGATGCCACCCGTCAGGTTGTAAAGAACGGTCTTTATGTTCTTGGGATGCAAGCACCAGAACGGATGTAAATACATATCGAATCTGTCCTTTTTGGATTGATTGTAGTTCAAAATTAGCATAAATTATGACACAAGAATTTGCTAAAATACCTATTATCTGTCAACAAGGAGAGATTCCATGCCTTTCATTCTTCAGAAAAACCAAAAAAAGCTTGCGGTCTTTACTTGATTTAGCGAAAACGACAGACCGCCTAACAAAACACTCCAGCGGACGGGCAACAGCCCGCCGCTGAGTTCCGGTTAGACATGATAAGAAAGAGCCTGATACCCGATTTTATTCGTAATGAAATAGAAAAACAGATTATATTCCTGTAACTGCATAATTTTCTAAAATTATCAATTTTGAGTTACATAATGTCAGAAGAACGTGCAAAAAAAATATTTTCACTTCTGGAAAAAGCATACCCTGATGCAAGGCTTGTACTGAACTATAAAAATCCCTTAGAATTACTTGTTGCTACCATCCTTGCCGCACAGTGTACCGACGAACGGGTCAATATGGTAACAGAAACACTGTTCAAAAAACACAAGACCGCGCAGGATTATGCCCATGCAAAACAAGATGTCTTTGAGCAGGAAATCCGCTCTACCGGTTTTTATAAAAATAAGGCAAAGAACATCATTGCCTGCACAAAAGAACTCGTCGAAAGATTTGAGGGGAAGGTGCCTGATACCATGGAAGACCTTGTGGCCCTCCCCGGCGTGGGCAGGAAAACGGCCAGCGTGCTCTTAGGCAATGTCTTTGGAAAGCAGGCCATGGCTGTGGATACCCACGTCTTTCGCGTTTCACACCGTCTGGAACTGGCCAGGGCTAACAACCCCGACAAGGTCGAACAGGAACTCTGCAAGATCATCCCCAGGGAAAAATGGACACGGTCATGCCTTGTCCTTGGTACCCATGGCCGACGCACCTGCATTGCCCGAAAGCCTCTCTGTAATGCATGTGTAGTGGAAAAACTCTGTAACTCGCCGGATAAAACCTCCAAAGGTATCTAAAAACCCTCCCCCCTAAAGGCCACGGGGGTCCACAGTTTTTTTTTATTGACGAAAGGGTGTATCTGGAACCGATTCCCTAAGTGGTGGAGAGACCGGAATTTTGATTGTCTTTGCCCAAAAAAACCATCATGCCTTTTGTATCGATTATCTCTTGGGAAGGTATCTGCTCTGATCATGCGTAAAACCGTGGCGTCCCCTGTCACAATGATCGGCCAGACGCACCCCGCCGGGTCAACGAAACTGAGTTTGCGATAGATGAGGGGCTTCTGGTTATTGGCATGAGTTTCCGGAAAGATCCGCCGGCCAGCAGAACAGTGATGGAGTTCACGCGTGGGCAACATTCCGGACTCAACCACCTGCTCTGCGGATGTGAAAAGCAAGAGCTATGCTATGGTATTCAGCAAAGAGAGTAATAAGTAACCCACCGTGAAGGCGTGTTGTTGATCAGGCGTCTTTATACCTCTTTTGCATTAATCCATTTCATCATCTTTCTCAGTTCCCTGCCCACTTTTTCAATCAGGTGACCTCTGTCCTTCTTCTCTAAAGCGTTGAAGACAGGTCGCCCGGCCTGATTTTCCAATATCCACTCTTTGGCAAACTGGCCGCTCTGTATCTCAGACAATATCCGCTTCATCTCCTTCCTGGTTTCTTCGGTAATAATGCGCGGACCGCGGGTCAGGTCTCCGTATTCGGCTGTATTGCTGATCGAATACCGCATATAACTAAGACCGCCCTGATAGAAAAGGTCCACAATCAGCTTCAGTTCGTGCATGCATTCAAAATAGGCGAGTTCCGGTTGATATCCTGCCTCTACCAGCGTTTCAAATCCTGCCTTGACGAGCGCCGCTGCCCCGCCACAGAGGACTGCCTGCTCCCCGAAAAGGTCTGTTTCCGTTTCTTCGGCAAAGGTGGTTTCCATTACGCCTGCCCGTGTGCCGCCTATTCCGTGCGCGTAGGCCATGGCCTTTTCCCTGGCCTTTCCGGTTGAGTCCTGATGAATGGCCATAAGACAGGGCACACCGCCGCCCTTTTCAAATTCACTGCGGACGAGGTGGCCGGGTCCTTTGGGTGCCACCATAATGACATCAATATTGTTCGGTGGTACGATTTGCCCGAAATGGATATTGAACCCGTGGGAAAAACACAGCGTTTTTCCTTCTTTCAGATGCGGTTTGATGTGTGCCTCATAAACTGCTCTCTGCGTTTCATCCGGCATAAGGATCTGAATAAAATCTCCCTGCTGTGCCGCCTCATCCACAGAGACCGGTTTGAATCCATGTTTGATCGCCAGTTGATAGTTCGGAGTGCCGGTTCGTGTAGATACGATCACGTCCATGCCCGATTCTCTGAGGTTTTGTGCCTGCGCATGTCCCTGGCTGCCGTATCCGATCACGACAATCTTTTTCCCTTTCAGAATAGTGATATCTGCGTCTTTTTCATAATACATTTTTAGCATGTCTTTTCCTTTTTCCCTTTCATAATTTTTATTTTACGCCACGACCAATAGCAATGCTGCCTGTCCTCACTAATTCTTTGATTCCATAGGGTCTTAATAAATCCACCATTGCTTCCAGCTTGTCTTCAATACCGGATATCTCAACAATGAGGTCTCTCGGGCTGACGTCAACGATCTTTCCCCGGAATATCTCTACGATTTCGATAATTTCTCCGCGTTTTCCGGCAGGCACATTAACCTTGAGCAGCATCAGTCCCCGTTCGACAAACTCTTCACCGGTGAAGTCAACTACCTTAATTATATCAATAATCTTTCCCAATTGTTTCCGGACCTGTTCCAGAATGGCATCGTCACCCCTTACGACAATGGTCATTCGCGAAAGGGCGGGATTTTCCGTTTCACCAACGGCAAGGCTATCAATATTAAATCCCCGTCCGCTGATTAAACCAGTAATACGCGCCAGGACGCCGACTTTATTTTCCACAAGGAGAGAAATAACGTGTCTCATGTCTTATGGTACCATCCCTGAAAATCCAAAAAAGGCCAGGGCCATGAGCCCGGTACAGATGAAGGCAATCGGAATGCCGCGTAAGGATTGCGGAATATTGACCAGGGCCAGACGCTCCCGGATGCCGGACATCAGGAGCATGGCAACGGTGAAACCGATTCCTGCTCCAAAACCCTGCACGGTAGCCTGTAAAAATCCCAGGTGTCTTGGAGAATCGGTCGTGTTTAAAAGCGCTACGCCCAGTACGGCGCAATTGGTTGTGATCAGCGGAAGATAAATACCCAGACCTTCATACAGGGCGGGCGCCATCTTCCTGAGCATCATTTCAACCAACTGTACCAGTGTCGCAATAACGAGGATATAGCTGATCGTTTTTAATACCTCGATAAGCCCCAGTTCCCGTATGGAGGGAAATATCAGTGCAATAATATTTGCGTCACCGGGCAGCAAGACGTAATTGTATATGATCCAGGTAATTGCCGAAGAGAGAGTCATGACGAAGGTTACCGCCACACCCATGCCCATAGCGGACGACGTTTTCTGGGAAACGCCCAGGAACGGACAAAGCCCCAGGAATTTTGCCAGGACAAAGTTGTTAACAAAAACGACACTTACAATTATTACGGCAATTTCCTTAATCATGTTTCATATATTCCCTCATGGTTTTTTCACTCTTTCTGAGCTTTCTCCAGTTGAAAAAACCCAGTAAGAGCCCCAGCACAATAAACGCACCCGGCGCCATGATCATTACCGGGGCCGGTTGATACGATCCAGACACTTTTAACCCGAAGATGGTTCCCGCACCAAGAACTTCACGGATGGCAGAAACGAGACAGAGCGATAACATCCACCCCACTCCGGCCCCTGCCCCGTCCAGAATGGAAACAAAGGGCTTATTTTTGTAAGCAAATGACTCCGCACGGTACAGGATGATACAGTTAACCACAATCAGCGGAATGAATATACCCAGTGATGCGTTTAATTCAGGCGGCAGATATGCCTTCATGAGCAATTCCACCATGGTTACAAATGAAGCGATAACAACAATAAAGCAGGGAATGCGAATCTCACGGGGAATAAATGACCGCACGGTGGAAATAATAAAATTGGAACTGACAAGCACAAATGTGGCTGCACCACCCATGGCCAGCCCGTTTTTTACCGAGGTTGTGACTGCAAGGCTGGGACATAATCCTAATACCAGCACAAACAAGGGATTGTATTGAATAATTCCCTTGGTAAATTCTTTCAGATTGTCTTGTTCTGCCATGTTGATTCTGCACTTATATTTATATTATTGTCTGCAAACACTTCTTTTGGGAAAGTTTTTCCCCCCCTGTGTCTCCCCCCTTCGAAGGGGGGAGACACAGGGGGGGCTTTTGGTTGCGGCAGCGTCACGTTATACTCGAAAAAATTTTCAAAAGGCTAAACGTTTTGAGAGTAAAAGTCAAGTGTAAATTTAGCGGAGATACTTATCGATCTCTTTTTTATTAAAACCGTACAACACCTTGTCACCAACGACCACAATGGGCAATTTATCCAGCGATTCAATATCGTCAGTTCCTGCGATTTTAATTGCCTCCTTTCTTGCCTTATCATCTTTGTCGATATCAAAAGAGACGTAATCTGCATTTTGTTTGTTTAAATAAATTAACAGTTCATTACACTTTGGACAAAACGGTGTACAAAACACCTTTAATTTATGAATAGTCATAATTTCACCTCGCTTAATAAATTGAAAATGAGAAGATGAAAAGACGATTCAAACAAAAAAGGATAGGACAGTCAATGAAAAAAACACTTGCTATAACCGTAAGGAGTGTTATTCTTTTGACTTGATTTTTACCTTCTGCTAAAATCGCCACGTTATTAATAGAATAAACCTTGTTTGAATACTTACAAGGAATTTCAAACTTTCTTCAGCTGCCTTACCCACCCCTGAATCCCCTCTCGAGAGGGGATTCAGGGGTGGGTTTTATCTTATTATAAAAAGTTTCGGAAGGCCTAATTAAACATAGGGAATTTCAAGCCAAGAGTTCCTTCCCCTTGCTTGTCCTGAGCAAAGTCGAAGGGACGGGGAGGTTAGGTGGGGGTGAGAGAAGATCGATCACCCTTCCTGGCCACTCGCATCGTTCGACTGAGTTCACGATGAAGTCAGAGGGACTGGATATTTTTAGTTGGTGAAGGTCTAATTTTAATGACAAGGAGAGAGAGATGGCAAGATTGGAAAGGGCACTCATCAGTGTCTCTGATAAGACCGGGATTGTGGAGTTTGCCAGGGAGTTACAGCATTTAGGGGTCGAGATTATTTCTACAGGCGGTACATCCAAATTACTAAAAGAGAATGGTATCCGTGTGGTTGAAATATCTGAACACACGGGATTTCCGGAGATTATGGACGGCCGCGTGAAGACCTTGCATCCCAAGGTACATGGGGGGCTGTTGGCCCTGAGGGATAATGAAACCCACAAAAAACAAATGAAGGAACTGGGGATTAAACCCATTGATATGGTTGTTGTTAATCTGTATCCCTTTGAAAAGACGATCTCTAAAAAAGGCGTGAGCATGGAAGAGGCGATCGAAAATATCGATATCGGAGGCCCTTCAATGATCCGCTCTGCTTCAAAGAATTACAAGCATGTAATTGTCGTTGTGAACCCCAGGCGCTATGGATTTATTGTTGAGGAGCTTAAGGCCAACCGCAATGATATTTCCGAGAAGATGCGCTTTGAGCTGGCCATCGAGGCATTCAGGACAACGGGTCGTTACGACAGGATTATTGCCAATTATTTTGATGGCCTGGACAAGGAGAAAGGGGGCTATCCGACCGGCCTTTCCCTGGACTTTGTGAAGCGGCAGTCCCTGCGCTACGGTGAAAATCCGCACCAAACGGCTGCATTTTATGTGGAAGAGACCGTAACTGAGCCTTGCGTATCCAATGCCCAGCAAATATACGGGAAGGAACTTTCATATAACAACATTATTGACCTTAATGCCGCCCTTGAATTGGTGAAAGAATTTGAACGGCCATCTGCCATCGTGATAAAGCATACAAATCCCTGTGGCGCCGCATCAGCAAATACCCTGGCCGGGGCATTTGAAAAGGCATACAACAGTGACCCTATATCTGCATTTGGGTGTATCCTGGGATTAAATAAGACCGTGGATGTGGCAACGGCAGACGCCATTACGCAGCCGGGTCATTTTGTGGAGGCGATTATTGCGCCGGAGTTTGAAGAAAAAGCGGTAGAAATACTTACCACAACACGCAAGTGGGGAAGCAGTTTGAGACTTTTGAGGACAGGTGCATTATCAGCACAATTGATTGACCACTGTGCCTATGATATGAAAAGGGTGGTAGGCGGAATGCTTTTACAGGGCAGGGATCTCTCGGTCTATACTCCTGCAAACCTTAAAGTCGTTACAAAGAAAAAGCCCTCCGAAAAAGAGATGTCGGATCTACGGTTTGCCTTTATCGTCTGCAAGCATGTAAAATCCAACAGTATTGTGCTGGCCAGGGACGAGGCCGTGGTGGGTGTTGGTGCCGGGCAGATGAGTCGCATCGATTCAACAGAGATTTCTATAAAGAAAGCAGGTGATCGAGCGAAAGGCGCAGTGATGGCTTCCGATGCCTTTTTTCCATTCAGAGACAGTGTGGATGTCGCGGCCAAGGCTGGCGTGATTGCCATTATTCAACCTGGCGGTTCCAATAAGGATGACGAATCCATTGCTGCGGCTGACGAACATGGCATAGCCATGGTATTTACCGGCCAGCGGCACTTTAGGCACTAAATTGGAGGGTGCGTGGTAAAAGCGTCCTCCCGATGCGCTCATATGACAGATTCAAAAGAGAGCGTATCAACTGAGGAAATCGGGGTGGAAATAATGCCGAATCGCTATTTTTTCTCTTTTCCATAACTCTCAGATGGAGGGTAATAATTATGCTAAGGCGGAGCATAGTCTTTATCGTGCCGGCAATTTTTCTGCTGCCGGTATTTTTCCCCAAAACCCTTCCGGCTTCGAAAAATGAGGGACAGGATGGCCCGGCTCATGTAACGTTTCATAATTTCCATAGTAAAGGGTGGTCCGGGCTTCACCGTGATGGTTCGGCATGCTTATCATGCACGGCGCTGCACCCTGAGCCTGCCGAAGGGTCTGCCGAACGACAAACTTGTTTGTCCATCTATGAGTTGAAAAATGACGGGACCGAAACCCACATCCAAGCAAAGGTTCCGTCAGTAAAATCATTCCGTCCAAACCAATTATGTGCAACGAAACCTCCAAAAAAGGAAGTTGTCCTGAATACCCGAAAACTCCGGATACCTTTTATCGCCAATAAAGGGCAGATGAATGAAAGGGTCGCATTTTATGCCAATACCTTTGGGGGAAGTATCTTTGTCACAAAAGCGGGAGAGATTGTCTATTCTCTGCCAGGAATGGACAAGAGGCAAGAAACAAGGGTCAGTGGCCGTGGATCAGAAGTCGTGGAAATGGGTTACGAACCACCGGTAATGTGTAACGTCGTTCAATTGAAATATCAGCTCCTGGACTTGTTCTTGATTTTATGCGGTGATCCAATATCAAAAGTTATTTCTTCACATTCCGTTGATTCAAATCCCCATTCCGAAATCTGCATTCCGCAATCTGAAATTAAGTCGGTTGTCCTTAAAGAGGAACTTGTTGGTGCACAAGTCAAGGCTGTACTGGGCGGACAACCCTCGGTAACAAAGGTAAACTATTTCAAAGGCAGCAACCTGTCCGGATGGAAGACGAATATACCGACCTATGAGTTTGTAATGCTTGGAGAAGTATATAAGGGGATAGATCTCAGGCTAAAGGCGTATGGAAACAATATGGAAAAAATCTTTTGTATTAAGCCAGGGGCAAACGCGGACCAGATAAAGATCAGGCTGAGTGGCATACAACCCCATGAGAATCCACCCCCTGCCTTCGCCGGCGCGGGACAACCATCTGTCCCCTTCCGTGAGGGTGATAAAGGGGGAGGATTGACTGCGAAATCATCCTTAGGCGATGTCATGAACGCTCAGTCGAAAGAGAAGGGTAGAAGGCAAACAGCATCAAAATCCCATTCAGAAGAGGGAGTATGGCAAACTGCCCCCATATCCCCCTTAATAAAGGGGACAGGGAGGTTGTTGGTAAATGAATATGGAGAGCTTGAGGTAGAAACAGGGCTTGGGATAGTCAAATTTACAAAACCCGTTGCCTATCAGGAGATTGATGGGAAGAGGGTGGAAGTGGGTGTTGAATATGATATTCAAAGTTCAGGGGTTAGCGGCCAGAAGTCAGTAATCGGAAGCGAGAAGTCAGACCGCTCAAATCCAAAATCCTCAGTCCGAAATTGTTCGACTGAGCGCTCACGACGAAATCCAAAATCAGAATACGGTTTCAAAGTAGCCGCTTACGATAGGACAAAAGAACTCATCATAGACCCCCTCCTTGCATCCACGTTTTTGGGCGGGTCTGGTGATGAAGTTGTTCAATCCGTGGCCATAGACCCAGATGGGAATGTGTATATCACCGGAAATACTTCGTCTTCAAATTTTCCAACAACCACAGGTAGTTATGATGTTGCCTTGAATGGTGATCAGGATGTATTTATATCAAAGCTCGATGAGGATTTGACCAGCCTGCTTGCATCCTCTTATTTGGGGGGATCCAGTACTGAAAGTGGTTTTTCTGTAACCCTGGATTCAGGAGGAAATGTATATATAGCCGGCCAGACTTCCTCGTCAGACTTTCCTACGACCGATGGCGCCTATGATACTTCACTGAGCGGAGGGTTGCTTGGCGACGCCTTTGTGTCAAAACTCAATGGCGATTTAACAGACCTTCTGGCATCTACGTATCTGGGGGGATCCCGTATTGATTATGCCTATCCCGCTGCAATAGACGCAGATGGAAATATATACGTGACCGGAATGACCACATCATCAGATTTCCCGACGACCGGCAATGCTTATGGCACTTCTCATAACGGCCTTCAGGACGTCTTTGTGTCAAAATTCGGCGGAGATTTAAGCAGCCTGCTTGCATCCACATTCCTGGGAGGGTCTTTTATTGAATTTGCCTATTCCACAGCCTTAGATCCGGACGGTGCTATCTATGTAGTTGGCCAAACCGCATCGTCAGACTTCCCCGTAACAAAAGGCGCCTATGATAAGTCCCTAGGCGGTGGTGCATTATATGGTGATGCCTTCGTATCAAGGCTCAGCGAGGATTTAACCAATCTGCTTGCATCCACATTCCTGGGAGGGTCGTTTGTTGAATTTGCTTATGATATCGCCATTGACAAGGGGGGAAATGTCTATGTGTCCGGTGCGACTTCTTCAGAAAACTTCCCCGCAACCAGAGGCGCATATAAGAAGTCTTTGAAGGGGGGCATCGATGCCTTTGTAACAAGCTTCAAAAAGGATTTAACAGGAATTCGTGCTTCCACATATTTGGGGGGAACGTCAGATGATTATGGTTATTCTCTGCTCATTGGGCCGGGGAAAAAGATATATCTGTCCGGTTATACCTTATCGTCAGACTTTCCAACGACCAGGCGCGCTTATGATACTTCCGCTAACGGAGATGTTGACGTCTTTGTGGCAAGGCTGAAAGGCAACCTGAGGAAACTGGTTTCATCCACATATCTCGGCGGGTTTGGTAAGGATTATTGCTACTCAACCGCCATGGATTCAGAAGGAAATATCTCTGTGGCCGGTTATACACAGTCATCAAACTTCCCGAAAACCAACGGCACTTCCTATAACGGTGGTAACGATGCCTTTGTATCTAAATTTGACGGGGACCTTTTTGCTTCAAACACTTCGGGCGGAAATAGTAAGATATCCGGTCATGTGGCAGACAATGGAGGCGTCCCTCTTGAAGATGTAAAAATAAAGGCCAAAGGTTTAGCGACAGGGACGAAAGTGGGCACGGTGACAGATGCGGAGGGCTTCTTTGTATTCGAAGATTTAAAAGCTGATACATATAACATCAGTGCAAAGAAGAGAGGCTATAAGAAAGGCGAAAAGGAGGTACCCCTTGGCGACGGCGATGAGGAAGACGTCATAATACTGTTGCAAAAGAAATAGGTACTGTGTAACCAAATTTCCCGGATAATCTCCAAAAGAGATAAAACAAAAAAGGCAACTCAAACGAGTTGCCTTTTTTGTTTTATTACCTTTTAAACTTTTCCAAATTTTTACACTTGGCTTACATGATTAGTGCTTGTGATGACACTCGCACTTGCAATCTTTACCTTCTTTTGCGGTGTGTCCACATTTATCACACTTCTCTTCCGTTGCCATAGCGGTGCCAACAAGAGCTGTGTTCACTGCACCAACACCAACCACCAATGCCCCAACAACCAAAAGACTATAACCAAACCTCTTCAACATTTCCTTCTCCTCCTCATATTAGGAAACTTAAGCCCAGCCGCCAGAAACACTCCTGACAAGGCCAGCCTTTCTCATGTATATAATATTATACATAAGCAGTACGATTTCAACTGAAATTATAGCATTTCACTGAAAATTATGTATGTTTTTGCATACATTTTCTGATGCCCTGAAAAGAATGAAATTACGATGAAAACTCATATTTGAGGCTTGACAGGATAAGGACAGAAAAATATAATGGGTGAACACTTGTTCACCCACAAATCTTAATCCATGAATGCTCCACTAACCAAAAAACAGGCAGATTTTTTGTCCTTCCTGGAAAAATATCTTCAGGAAAGGGGATATCCACCTACGGTACGGGAGAGTATGGATGGGCTGGGGCTTTCCAGTACCAGTATAGTAAAAAAATACTTCGATATACTGGAACGTAAGGGATACATCAGGAGACAATTTCACCGCCCGCGGGCTATTGAGATTGTTGATGGAGCAACTACACAAGTCTCAGGAATAAGGTCTGTGCCAATTGTGGGAAGGGTTCGGGCCGGGGTGCCTCATCCAGCCATAGAAGATATCGAAGGATACCTTGCCGTGGATAAAACCCTGTGCCGCAGCAGCAATATCTTTTTTTTACGGGTTGTGGGGGACAGTATGATTGACGCCCATATTCAGGATGGAGACCTCGTCCTCATAAAACCACAACCCGTGGCCAATAACGGAGAGATCGTGGTGGCCATTGTCAATAATGAGGCTACGGTAAAGCGATTTTATAAAAATGGCGATACGATACAACTGAGACCCGAACACCCGACGATGCAACCGATTATCATTACAGAGGGGCAGGCTGATGTATCCATCATTGGTAAAGTTGCTGCGGTAATAAGGCAATTATGATTACAGAGATTAACGAACCCATCAAGGTAGGCGCCATTTTTGGCGACAATAAAAAGAAACTCAAACCCGTCTGGTTTGTGTGGAGCGGGCGGAAATACGATGTCAAAGAGGTCACCTATATCTGGACAGAACGGGTAGGAAAGGCCGGCATACACCATTTCAGCGTTGCGGACGGCGCTCACCTCTTCGACATTTCTTATAATACTGATACCTTAACCTGGATGCTCCACTCTGTAGAAACAGAGGGTTAGCCCGCATTTCTCACAGAGGGTAATTTGTGATATCAAAAGGTTTCAAAATACATAATGAGTTTGGTATCCAAGACTGATTTTTCTGCTTTTATGCATCAACATTGAATATCCTGATCGTTTT
>WYAU01000041.1 GCA_011525665.1 Candidatus Brocadia sp. | reverse complement strand
TTAGGTATGAGTTGTTCACATATACCGCAACTCATACTCTAATCTGTCAATCCCGAAGGGGTAGCCACTGACTGGAGAGCCGTATGCGGGAGATCCGCCTGTACGGTTCGGAGGGGGGAGAGGCGAAAGTCTTTCCTACCCCTATCATACCAATGAAAAAGTCGCCGAAGGCCTCATTAAAATTTCAGAAAACAAAAGATATTAAGGGAGATAGAAATGAAGATCCTGTATAAGGTTTTTCTCTGTGGTTGCCTGTATCTGGCAACAATAACGTATTCAGCAAAGGCGGGAGATGGTTCTGCAGGTAATACTTCGAACGATTTCCAATCGTCCGGGGAAAAGGTTGTGCAGGTTGTCACTGCCTGCGACGGCAGGAAAAAGGTGATCGTGGAAGGTTGTAATGAAGGAGAAGCCATGCCCGAACAGAAGGCAAGAAAGGTGGCGCAACTCCTGATGACGCTCATGGAATTCTGTGAGGATGAGATTATAGCGAAGTTACCAATAGCTGAAATGTCGATTCAGCTTTCCCTTAACGGCATGCCGTATGTTACCGTCAGGGATACTGAAGAAATACCGCTGGTACTTGCGCATGGAGGCAGACAGCACACGGAAAGGGAAAAGAAGATATGGGCTGCGGAAAAGGATCGGATGATTGCTGAAGGATATGCGTTGTTTCATAATCCCGGTCTTGGGAAAAACGGTATTTCCTGCGACATGTGCCATCCGGACGCCGCAAATACCCACCCTGAAACGTATCCGAAATATCAGACGCAAATGAACAAGGCCGTTCTCCTGAGAGACATGATAAACTGGTGCATTGAAAATCCCATGGAAGGAGATAAGCTTGCTGAGGATGACACGAAAATGAAGGCAATAGAGGCATACATCATTTCCACCCGTGCCGGAAAGCAACTCGATCCGGGCAAACACTAATTGCAGCACCCTTAGATATTTTATGATAAGGCGCAGTCGCACCGGATTTTGGCGTAAAACGGGTAACAGCTCCCCTCAGTTCCTCTCGGAAAAATAGGGCTGAGGGACGTTATAAATGCATGCATAAAAAAGTTTTTACAGGGCAATACAATATCCCTGTTCCGGTTTAATGTGGGAGGAGAATAAGACGGAATGAAGTACGAGAATTTTAATGACGCAGAGGCGCTGAAGATTGCAATAAGCATCGAGGAAGAAGGCCTGGAATTCTATTCCATCCTCATGAAAAGCGCCAAAGACGAGGGGGCAAAAGAGATATTTTCAAAACTCGCCTTTGCTGAGAAGGAGCATTTGGCCCTTTTTCAAAAGGCATATCATGAAATAATCTCTTCAGCGGGACAGACACAGGGTTGCGAGGATTACACCGCAGACCTGTATATAAAATACGTGGTTGATTCAGGCATCTTTACTCAAAAAGGAGAGGCCAGGAGGCTTGCGACGGAAATAAAGACGGATATCGACGCGCTGAAAATCGGTATTCAGGCAGAGAAGGACTCTATTCTTTATTACAGCGAGGCTGCAAAAAAAACAAAGCACGAAGGAGGGAAAAATGCCTTTGAACAACTGACAAATGAAGAGAAAAAGCATTTAAAAATACTGGCAGAATACCTGAAGATATTAAACAAAATTCCGGGATAATCATTGCTGCGCCTGGTCATAACAATCAGCCGGTGTGGAAATTTTGCGCAGGTGTGGTGGTGTTTTTTTCCCGTTTTTTTATGAGCCGTTAAAAGGGAGGTGAAAAAATATGTGTCTTTCATCGTGCAGAAAGAAAATGTTGCAGTATGGAATTGTCCTTATGGGGATATTTTTACCGGCTATTGTTTTCGGGCAAAGCGTAATAACCTCGCCGGAATTGGAAAAGACCATTCGTGAACATAAAGGCGATGTCGTGGTCGTGGCCTTCTGGGCTACATGGGATAAACCATCGAGGAGACAAATCTTAGAGTTAAACGTTCTCTATCATATATATAAGGACATGCGTGTACAGTTTCTGGGGGTTTCTTTCGATGAGGAGGAAAAGCGTTGGTGGCGGTCTTCGGTAGTAAAAAAATTTGAAAGAGAGTACAGCATTGCCTTTCCCCTGTACAAGGTCAAGGATAAAGAAGACATCAGCCACATCTTCAGGATAAAACAAATTCCCACGCTGATCTACTATTTCAGTTTTGGAAAGAGGGGAGAGTTTAAACAGTATATGTCAGCGGGCTATACGGAATCCCGCCAGATAGAAGAAGATTTGGATAATTGTCTGAAGGGGGTTATGCCTCGGTCTGAAGGTCAACCTGTACAACGGCAAGAGATTCAGGAAAAATTTCCCAGATTGCGCCCTTGATTCTTTATGAAACCGCATCGGAAGAGACCCCGTGTGGGGCAGGAGAACAATACGAGCAATACTGCAATGCGTCCTCTTTTCTACAGTGTGAAGGTATTTCCATGGTTGAAAAAGTTTTAAAATAGTGGAGAAAGACTATGCAAGCATTATTGGGTAAACATTGGCATCACCTGCCGGTAAAGGAAGTTGTCGAATTACTGGAAGGCAATCTGCAAAATGGTTTGGACACTTTTGAGGTTAGGCATCGGCAGGAGCGCTTTGGCCGTAATGTGCTTACCCCCAGAAAAGGGAAGCACCCCGTCGTGCGTTTTCTGTTGCAGTTCCATAATCCACTGCTCTACATCCTGCTTGTCGCGAGTATCGTTACCTTCGTAATCAAGGACTGGGTGGATGCGGTTGCCATTTTTGCCGTAGTGCTGGTCAATGCAATCTTTGGCTACATCCAGGAATCAAAGGCAGAAAAGGCCATTGAAGCCTTAGCGAAAACGATAAGCACGGTCGCTACGGTCATACGGGCGGGAAAAACACAACGTATTTCTGCAGCAGATCTGGTTCCCGGCGATCTGATAACGCTCCAGGCGGGCGACAGGGTGCCTGCTGACGTGCGTATCGTGCAGTCACGTGACCTTCAGGTGTCCGAGTCTGCGCTTACCGGGGAATCACTCCCGGTTCAAAAAGAGGCAAATCTCGTCCTTGCTCATGACGTGGGGCTCGCCGACCGTAAAAATATGGCCTATACTTCAACCCTGGTGACGTATGGACAGGCAACGGGTATCGTCATTGCCATTGGCGATAATACGGAAGTCGGACGTATCTCTCAGCTCATTTCTGCTGCCAGACAACTGGAAACTCCGCTCACCCGTAAGATTGCCAGATTTGGCCACGTCTTGCTTTACGCCATTCTGGGACTGGCGGCCGTTGCGTTTCTGGTGGATATTTTATACAAAAAGCCGCTCATCGATGCGTTTATGGCAGCCATCACCCTGGCGGTGAGTGCCATTCCGGAAGGCCTCCCGGCGGCGGTGACCATAATCCTGGCAATCGGCGTGGCAAGGATGGCCAGGCGCAGGGCTATCATCCGCAAGCTCCCGGCGGTGGAAACACTGGGCAGCACAACGATCATCTGTTCCGATAAAACGGGGACGCTGACACAAAACCAGATGACCGTCCAGGAGGTTGTCGCCGGAGAATCGCGATATGAAATAACCGGCGCGGGATATCTTCCCGCCGGACAAATTCTCCGGCTCTCAGGCGCCTCTGATCAGGGCAAGGTTATTGACCCCTCTGCTGACGCTGTGTTGATGGAGTGCCTGAGGACAGGCCTTCTCTGTAACGACAGTCTGCTGGTTGAGGAGGCAGGGCGCTGGAACGTTCATGGTGACCCGACCGAAGGCGCCTTAATTGTGTCGGCTTATAAAGGGGGACTGGCCTCAGACAAGGTACGCGCTCAACTGCCGCGGCTTGACACCATCCCCTTCGACTCACAGCATCAGTATATGGCGACGCTGCATGAGCGCGCGGATGACTCCGCATCGCCTTCAGCGGCAGGAAAGGGGAAGATCGTTTACGTCAAGGGTGCAGTGGAAGTGATCCTGGAAAAATGTACCGCCGCCCTCACTGCTTCGGGACAGCCTGTACGACTGGAGAAAGACAAGGTGCTCAACTCCGTGCAGGAAATGGCTACAAAAGGCTTACGTGTGCTTGCATTTGCCAGGGGAGAATTGTCTCGGGAGACAACTCGCATAAATCACTCCGATGTCGCCGCCGGACTTACCTTCCTGGGGCTTCAGGGAATGATGGATCCTCCACGCCAGGAGGCCGTCGCTGCGGTCCGGGCATGCCAGAATGCCGGTATCCGGGTCAAGATGATCACGGGTGATCATGCGCTTACGGCGGCGGCAATTGCCCGACAAATCGGACTGGACGGTTCAGATAGCCCTGGCCATTCCACTCCGGCAGTGCTGACCGGCAAGGAAATGGGAAGCTACACTGATGAGGAATTGATTGACGCGGCTGAACGCACTGCGGTCTTTGCGCGGGTCAGCCCGGAGCAAAAGCTGCGGTTGGTCGAGGCCCTTCAGTCGCGGGGCCACAGGGTTGCCATGACCGGCGATGGGGTAAACGATGCCCCGGCCCTGAAACAGGCAGATATAGGCGTGGCAATGGGTATGAGTGGTACGGATGTAGCCAAAGAAGCGGCGGACATGATATTGACTGACGACAATTTTGCAACGATCGAGGCGGCCGTCGAGGAAGGGCGCGGCGTATTTGACAACCTGACCAAATTTATTTTATGGTCTCTGCCAACGAATCTGGGGCAGAGCCTGGTTTTGCTGGCGGCGATCTTTACGGGCGTTACGCTTCCCATTTTGCCCGTACAAGTTCTCTGGATCAATATGACGACGGCAGGGATTATCGGGATGACACTGGCATTCGAGCGCAAGGAACCGGACATCATGAGCCGCCCTCCACGGGACCCGGGATCCCCTCTCCTCGGTCCGGCGCTGGTCTGGCAGGTTGCGCTGGTGGGGGTATTAATGCTTGTCGGGGCGTTTGGCCTCTTCGAGTGGGAGCTCTTATACGATGATGCCAGTCTAGACCAGGCGCGCACAGTTACGGTAAACGTTGTCGCCATGGTTCAATTATTGTACCTGTTCAATTGTCGTTCGCTGAAGTATTCCCTGTTCCGGATAGGAGTATTTTCCAATCCCTGGGTAATATTTGGCCTGTTTGGTATGGTTGGCCTGCAGTTGGTGTTTACGTATGTTCCGGTGATGAATACCTTGTTCTCAAGCGCTCCCATTGGTTTGTATGTCTGGGGAAGAATTATGGGGGTAAGCGTTGTTACGTACCTGATAGTGATGTTTATGAAGTGGGTGGTCTGGCATGCCGTTCCATCGGTGATGAAGTCAAAACAGTTAGCCGGGCCTCATTGGCTGCTGAATGCGACTGTTATTGACGCCTGCAGTTGCCCCGTGCTCTGCCAGCATTACTACTATACGAAACCCGCTAATTGCGCCCGGGAGAATAGCCCCGGTGTGCATTCCTGTCAATTTAATCATGCGTTCCGGGTGAATAAGGGGCATTACGGCGGCGTTAAACTTCACGGCGCAAAATTTTGGGTAGCGGGAAGCGCAGGGAGAAATTTTTCAAAAGACAGGACAAACTGGTCTGTAATAACATTCGACCCTTCTGTGACGAGGGAACAGCGCAACGCCCTCGTTTCCATTATGCAGCATCTTTATCAGGTTGGGGCGGACTTCTTTACTATAGCTCACGATGCCAGGATGGAATGGCATGCGGACAAAAACGGCGCCGAGGCTTTGCTTGATGCCGGAAAGATTGCAGAGGTGGTGCTCCGGCGCACCCCGAAAATGGGAAACGATCCGGTAGTGATACAGAACCTAAAGTTCTGGGGGGCGCATTTCAACAACGGATTTACCTTAATACCCAGCAAGATGAGCTCTTACAGGGCTGCGGACAGGCAATTTGAATTCAGTGGCACAAACGGTTTTGTAACAACCTTCGAAATCACAACACAAGGGCCGTTGCAATGAACCGGGGAAAATGAGCACTGTATACGGTATGCGAAGGTACATTTTTAAGCCTTGTGCTCTTTTTTCGGTAAGACGGGATGATGCATGATTACCCGGTGATTCTGATGTGCGGTTTTTGCATCCGCAGAAAGGAGGAGGAGGAGATGAGAAGAAGAATGGTAAAACGCGGAGGCGTTTTGCTGGCGTTGGCTGGTATGGCGGCTGCCGGCATAGGTGAGGCTTCTGCACAGGAAAAACAAGCGTCGCGGTCAAGTTATGCCCCCGTGACGGTAACCGAGCCATTGGGAGAAACAATAGCCCGGATGAAGTCTGCGAAACCGGAAATAATGAAACGTCACATGGATTTTTTGAAAGAGCGTTATGACTTAGGCAAACGTGCGGCAAAAGGCGTGACCATGTCCCGAGGGAAACCTGTTCAGGAAGGTGTCAGGGTGAAACTTCCGAAAGACGTAACGTGGGAAAATCTTGCGGCTATGACACCGGAAGAGATTCGTGAAAAGGAGCTTTTCCCTCAGGGGTTTATGCCGCTCCCTCACCCCAATCATCATGAAGGCGGTATGCTCTTTCCGAAATTCCACATCAGCGAGATCAAAAAACACGAGGAACGGGATCTTGTCCGCTTTGACCTCGATTATGACTTGCCGGATCACTTTTTGCCGGAGTTTCCACCGCCGCTGTATTTAACCACACGGCCTGATCTCGGTGACGTCTCCCGGGGTAATCTGATAACCATAGCCAACTATTATGAGCTGTTTAACGGGATACTGAATCCGAAACAGATTGAGGGCTTACGGCTGCTGGTAACGCCGTTTCCCCAGCAGCAATTCAACCAGACGGAAGACCGCCGTTCGGAGAAACCGGGCCGGGGGGTAACCTGCTTTGACTGCCACGTGAATGGACATACCAACGGTGCAACCCATCTGGTTGGAGATATCCGCCCACAGGAATTCCGCCATCGTCTGGATACCCCCTCCCTGCGCGGGGTGAATATTCAACGTTTGTTCGGTTCCCAGCGGGCGTTAAAGAGCATTGAGGACTTCACGGAATTTGAACAGCGCGCCGCTTATTTTGACGGTGATCCGGTCATAGCAACCAAGAAGGGTGTCAATATCCTTGAACGCGGAAGCCAGGTACACTTTATGGCTGAGTTTCAGGCGCTGTTAGATTTTCCCCCGGCGCCCAGGCTGAACATTTACGGCATGCTGGATCCGGCAAAGGCAACACAAACGGAACTCCGGGGGCAAGAGGTGTTCTTCGGCAAGGCGCGGTGTTCCATTTGCCATCAGCCGCCGTACTATACCGATAATCTTATGCACAACCTCAAAGTAGAGCGTTTTTTCACGCCGCGCATGATCGGCGGACGCATGGCCAGCGCCGATGGCCCCATTAAGACCTTCCCGCTGCGCGGCATTAAGGATTCGCCGCCATACCTGCATGACGGCCGCTTGTTGACGCTGGAAGACGCCGTGGAATTCTTTAATCTGATTCTTGAAATCAGGCTTGTGAAACAGGAAAAGGAGGATTTGGTGGCCTTCCTGAGGGCGCTATAGTCGTTCGCATCAGAGCAAAAGTAATTTGACGGGATAAGAGGAAATTTCATTTTATTTGTGCTGTTTTTTGCAGTAGTATGAAGTATAAACTCCGGAGGGACACGGCGCTCCGTGCCCCTCTAAAAGGGGAACAAGGGGATAGCAAATAATTTTCACTCGGGAAGAATAACAGTCCCCTAAATTCCCCTTAATAGAGGGGGTAAGGAGGTTGTTTTTAACCGGTATTAACCGGTATTTACCGTGTATCCAAAAAAATCGCTGCCAAAGGCAGCCAAATTTGATGAATTTCTTAGTAAGGATGGCGCAGACGAACTTGTTTGCCCGTGCCCGATTTAACTGTTAATGCAGGAGAATGTAACTATGCTTGATAGACGGGAATTTTTAACTGTAACTGGCTTGGGAGGAGCCGCCCTGTTATTCGGTATTACAAACCCTTTAAATGCATCAACAATGGAAAAGGAGGAAAAGACGATGTCATACACGGCAAAAGATTATTCTAAACTTATCGGGATGGAGGGATTCAGTGAAACGCTTTTAAAAAATCACTTCACCCTCTATCAGGGATATGTAACAAACACTAATAAGGTACTCGACGCACTTGGTTTGATGGTGAAAGAGGGAAAGACAGCCACCCCGGAATTTGCCGAATTAAAGAGACGGCTTGGATGGGAATTCAATGGGATGAGACTCCATGAGTATTATTTTGAAAATCTTGGTGGAAAGGACGGTATTAAAAAAGAAGGAAAACTTGCTAAAAAAATGGCAGAGGATTTTGGCGATTGTGCAATATGGGAAAAGGACTTTAAGGGAGTGGGTGCCATGCGGGGGATAGGGTGGGCTGTGCTTTATCAGGACAGCACCAATGGAAGACTGATCAATTTCTGGATAAACGAGCATGATGTCTCGCACCCGGCGGGCTGCAATCCCATAATAATTATGGATGTATTTGAACATGCCTTTATGCTTGATTACGGCCTGAAGAGGGCAGATTACATCGAGGCCTTCTTTAAGAATATTGACTGGTCGGCAGCGGAGGCACGGCTGAAATAGCTGTTTTGTAATCGGACGGACAGGAAATAATAAACAAACGAAAGGAGGAGAAAATGAGGAAAATAGGTATATTGATAGGAGTGATTTCTGTTTTTTGCCTTCTTCATCTTGCGGAGTCATTTGCACAACAGGGGATGCAGTGGAGAGGGGGCGGCGGCTGGGGGACGGGCGCGCCGTATAGCAGGCTGTATGACCCAAAGACCGTTGAAACCATCGGTGGCGAGGTGCTCAGCGTGGATGTCATTACCCCGATGAAAGGGATGTATTACGGCGTGCATCTGATGGTTAAGACAGACAAAGAAACAATTTCCGTCCATTTAGGTCCGGGGTGGTACATTGAGAATCAGGACACACAGATTGAACAAAAGGATAAAGTTGAGATTAAGGGTTCAAGGATTACCTTCGAAGGAAAACCCGCGATCATTGCCGCGGAAGTGAAGAAAGGCGACGAAATACTAAAACTTCGGGATGAAAAGGGATTTCCGTTTTGGAGTGGCTGGAGAAGGCGTTAGTAACGAGAGGGACACGGTGCACCGTGTCCCTCTCGTTTTTTCATGAATAAGGATGTGATGACGATGGATAAATCAAAAGTCAATCTGGTAATCGATGCCTTGATGTTCCTCTGTGTGATGGCAATGACGGGGATCGGGCTTCTGATGAAGTTTGTCTTACTGCCCGGCAAGGATACCTGGGCTGTCTATGGCAGAAAGGTGGAGTTGTTTCTGTTTGGAATGGAACGTCATCACTGGGGGACGATTCATCTGATTATAGCCTTCGTCTTTCTGGGACTGATTGTGCTGCATATCATCCTCCACGGGAAGATTATATTGCTGTTCTACGGCAGGCTTATTGGCAGTAGAGTTGCAGGGCGCATCATCGCCGCGATTGTCGTTATTGCAGGCGTGTTTTTTGTAGTCTTTCCCTTTGTAGTGAAACCAGAGATACAAGAACCAGAACGAAAAGGGAGACATTATCGTGAAAGTCCTATTGATAAAGAAGAAATCCACAAATAATTCTATCGTGCCAGATTGGTAATACAATAATATAATCCATTGGAGGTTGATCATGAAAAAGTCTCTTGGTGCGAAGACTATCGTATATCCAACCCCGGTCTTTATTGTAGGAACTTACGATAAGGGCGGAAAACCAAACGCAATGAACGTTGCGTGGGGAAGCCTTTGCTGTTCTAGCCCACCAAGTGTGGCAATTTCAGTCAGGAAGGCTACCTAATACGTATGGCAACATTGTGGAGCGGAAGGCATTTTCCATAGGTAAGCAGATGTAAAGGGGCAAAATAATGTCCATTACGAACGAGGATTTCAAAGTCTTACTGGAAAAATTCGGGGGTATAACCCCTGATATTTTGAAAATCATAGGCTGGACACCCGTCGTAAAATTGAACAAGATTACAAGGGGTATAAACTCAAGCATCTTTGCCAAGTTAGAATTTCTCAATCCTGCCGGGAGTGTGAAAGACAGGATGGCCTTGTTTATCATCGAGGATGCAGAAAGGAGGGGACTTTTAAAACCCGGTGGGACCATCGTGGAAAACTCATCGGGCAATACGGGTGCCGCCCTTGCCATGATTGCTGCAGTGAAGGGTTACCAGTGCATAATCACCATGCCCGATAAGATGAGCGACGAGAAAAAGAACCTGATGAAGGCTTTTGGTGCAAAGGTTGTGGTAACTCCAACGGATGTCCCTCCAGATTCTCCCGAAAGCTATTACAGTGTTGCCAAAAGAATAGCAAAAGAAATTCCAAATTCATACTACCCGGATCAATACAACAATCCCAGGAATATTGATTCTCATTACTACACCACCGGGCCTGAGATATGGAAACAGACGGGGGGAAATGTGGATTATTTCATTGCGGGGATAGGTACTGGTGGTACCATGAGTGGTGCAGGGAGATATCTCAAGGAAAACAATCCTGAAATAAAGGTGATTGCGGTTGACCCGGAGGGCTCTGTTTTTTATGATTATTTCAAGACGGGAAAGCTCACAAAACCGCACGTTTACAAGGTAGAAGGAATTGGAGAGGATTACCTGGTAAAGGCAGTTGATTTTAACCTTATCGATGATATGGTTCAGGTTCATGATCCAGAGTCATTTTTGATGGCGAGAAGATTGGCAAGGGAAGAGGGGATCTTTGCAGGTGGTTCGAGCGGCAGCGCCGTATGGGCCGCCATGGAGATCGCCATAAAAATAAGAGAAAATAAGAATATTGTGGTAATCCTTCCGGATTCCGGCGACAGATACCTGAGCAAGGTATATAACGATGAATGGATGAAGACCAATGGTTTTTTGGAATGATTTCCTAACCCGAACGAGTTGGAAGAGATTATCAATACCATGAGCTTTTATCATCTTTTAACAACTTAACGCTCCTTACAATAATATATCTTTCTTTATTTGATTTAGTTCGGGTTAGTTAGTCAAAAACTTAAAGGCAACTGCTCCTGCATTTTTAAAAAGTACGCGCCTCTATGATTTGACTTAGAAGTCTTGTATTACCTGACAATCCAGTCAATGATAAAAATGTTTTTTATTAGATACTAAGATATACAAATAACGATGTTCTTAAGAATACGAAAGGGTTTTACAAGATATTATTATGAAAACCACCCCTCCATCCCCTCCGTAAGGTAATGTCATTAAATTAAGGCAAAGAGCTTTTCTCTTTGAAGTAAAGCCCGAAGGGCTGATAGAATATAGCCCAGGGCGACAGCCCTGGGATAAAGATTGAATAATATTTTTAGCCCTGAAAGGGCGAAATATTAAAAATTCTTAAGTCCTTGATATTGGGCTGGTTTCCTGTTTTACCTTGAATTTTAAGAGATTGTTGGCGTTATATCAATTCTATTCATTTCAATTAATCTATCCTTTTGGGTTAATTTTAGCACGAAATTAGTACAAATTATGACACAAGAATTTGCTAAAACATCTATCCTCGGAAAATCCGGAAAGATTCGTCCCAGTTCTTTCCTTAGAAAAAACGGAAAAAGCTTGCATTCTTCTTCATTTTTGCATTATCATCCTTTTTAAAGAAAAAGCAATTCTTCTATCATCGCATCTGCATTTAAAAGAAGCTTGACATTGCAAAACGGTAAATGATAATTTCTGATTGTCTTCACCAAAGACTTCAGCATGATGATGATCTACACCCATGTCTTGAGCAAAGGAGGTCGCGGTGTCCAAAGCCCGGTCGATGGGTTGTAAGCTGGATTATACAGACTGTATAATCATTCTTAGACCTTAAAAGCAGAAGAGATCTATATGAAGGTATGGAATTTAAACGAACAGGCCATTAAGTCACTAAGTGAACTTCCAGAGACCGGAATGGGATTTCAAATAGTTGAGGCTATTTGTTGGGGCGAAACAAGGCCATTCATAATTTTCAATTCAGAACTGGCTATCGATATATCCGCTTTGGGCCTGATTCGAAGTGATGATCCATCGGTTTTTCTGAAAAATGGACTTAGTATTATCGAGTCCTTAAAGGGTCATAGGGAAACCTTGTTTTCGGCACCAAGTCCACATTCTTTTAAGTTACTCAGCTCTAGAATCAGTACTGAGCCATCTTATATTTCAAAAGGTGTGGCACCTTTGTATGCCTCGATGCCAAGTAGCTTAGTTAAGAAGGTTATCTTACGCGAAAATAGAATTTTTCATCGTTTTTCAGCTTTCAATCCAGACAGAAGAGTAGACCCGCTGACCGGCGATTTTCTTCCAGGTACATATGCCACTACGGAGTCAGAAGTTCCGTTTGTGCCAAGCGGGTTTGCGGCAGTGGGTAGATTCGCATTACCAAACAACTTGCCTGCTTCCAATCATTACGTGATAGAGGCACCCGAAGGAATTACAGTCGAATTTGGCACAGTTGCCCCAGCTTTCGGGCAAGCAGGTGGAGGTGTAGAAGCTTATTTTCAAAGCGCCGTCAAAAATCAGCAAGTCCCTCCAACTACTCCATCTCGTTTGCCTGATGAATGAGGGAGGGTCTAACCTGACGCTGCACTTGAACGAGTGCCACATGACGCTTTTTCGACATGTGTTTGGTTTGAGGAATGGAAAACAGTTTTAGGGCAAGTTGACGTGCTTCATGGCACTCGTCAGTGAGCTTGCCGTTAGGCGTGAATAAAATAACTCATTGCAGTTGTGGTATTAGCTTAACGAATTGCCAAAAATATATTATAATAATTATCATGAAACATCTACGAGACCCGAACAATTTAACACCAGATGAGATAGAGGCTATAGAGAAACAGAGTCTGAGATCACTCTATACCGCAGCCTTTGATTTCGGCTTTGATGCCTTCGACATTTTTAATCAAAGCTCGGATGATCCTAAGGATATTGCCGAAGATATTACAAGGGAAATGCTGGACAGGCTTGGAGGTTATCAAGTTCAACAGCGGATTCTTGGAAATGTCGATTATCGTAAGGCGAGATATATTATTTTACCGGACTTCTCAATTCGCCAAGCTCTTTTTGTTGATAGCAAAGCCGAAAAAAGTAGCAGTAGCGCTACTATGCAGATGTCACAATTAGCATTAGCTATTCGCCAAATCAGAAGTGGCAAAGAGGTAGAACAAGATGGAGATTTGCCTTATATATCCGTTCATGGTGGCCAACCTTTCATTACAACAACACTTCTGTCCCATTATCATTATGAAGACCAACATAATAAGTATAAGCTCAAGCAGCTCACATTAGCTGCAATTCCAAATGGCATTTTGCAAGATCGCTACAATCCCGATGCTCACGATACGATATGGATCGCAGGACGTAATGCTCCTTCGCGGGGCGAAGAGTTTCGTGTACGGCTTAGCTTTCATCGACTCAAGCTGAAATCTGTATGGCGAGTTCAGACAATTGCGTTTAATCCTGAGGAGAAAACCATTCTCTCAAATTGGGATGGGTGAGGTAAATATGAAATATGAACCGGATAATATCTACGAGGGTGATTCCAAAAATCTTGCTCAACATATTGAGCCTAATACAGTTGCACTCAGTGTATGGTCGCCTCCTTATCATGTAGGTAAGGCTTACGAGCGTGATATGTCTTTCTTTGATTGGAAAAACCTATTGCGTCGTACGATAGAAGCACATGCAATTATCTTGAAGCCGGGAGCGTTTCTTGCTGTTAACATCGCTGACATCCTTTGTTTTAAAGACCCCGACATGCCCCGAATAATGGCCGAGAATGTATCACGCAGGAAACGAAACGATATAACTCGTGAAAAAGTACTTGATGTATGGACAAAGTACCCCAATTACAATCGAAAGCAAATTGCCTCAATACTTGGCTGTAGCGAGCAAACAGTTGACAGGCGAATGAAAGGCAACAACATACGGGGAGGAAAGTACGAAACGCAGACTCGTGTCAAATTGGTTGGCGGTTTGATAGAACAGTACGCCTTGGACTGTGGCCTGTATATGTACGACCGACGCGTTTGGGTCAAAGACGCGGCGTGGGAAAACTCCAAGTGGCATACTATGAGTTATAGAGCGGTTGACGAGTTTGAGTATATATATATCTTTTGGAAACCTGGACCAACAAAGGTAGATAAAAATCGGTTGACTCGCGATGAATGGACAGCATGGGGTTCAAGAGGCGTATGGTTTATTCCTTCTGTGCGCGCAAACGATGACCATGAAGCCAAGTTCCCTCACGAACTTCCACGACGAATAATACAGTTATTGACTGACCCTAATGATTTGGTAATTGATTGCTTCGTTGGAAGCGGTACGTCAGCAACCACCGCAATCCGTGAGAATCGCCGTTTTATCGGAGTTGATATCACTCCTTCATCTGTTGAGCTAGCAAATCGAGCACTCAAATTGGCTCTTGAAGAACGCAAACAAAAGAAACTCAATCTATTCAATTTGATACAAAAAACAGATGAAATAACGCCTAACAATACGCTCAAGACGGACGTGCATAAAACCACCACGCCGCTAAGCTTTGCATTATAAAGCAGAAAAAAAAATACATAGTATGGTCAAGAAAATAAAATCAAAAAAAACAGCAAAGTGGAAGATCATAGAAGAAATTACTGCTCATGCACATAAATCACCAAGTGTCATTGTTCAAAAAAATGTTCGCCTTCCGGCTCTTCGTAGGACAACTAAGAAAAAACGTTATAGAGAGATTGACGTTTTATTATCAAGTCGTGTAGCTGGACATACTGTGCACTTTGCTATTGAATGTAAGGATTATTCTAGGCCTATTATATCGCCTGATATTGACTCATTTATAGGTAAACTTCAGGATGTTGGTATAGCTTCACAAACAAGTATTTTTATATCAACAAGTGGGTTTAATGAATCTGCAATTGAACGTGCCGCTGAAGTCGGGATGAAAACGTTAGTATTTTCAGAAGCAGATCAAAAGTCACTACAAATGCGTATAAGATCAGCTATACAGACGGTTGTCTTCATGGTTTGTTTCTATAGAGGATTCACCTTTCAAACACAAGAACCTGCTGAAGGTGAGGAAATTTTAAAATACCTGACTTTTTATGATCGAGCAGGAAATATTAAGACAACATTGATGGATATTGTTTGGTCAAACTGGTTGCAAGACAAGCCGCCTTTAAAGTGTGGCATATACAATTATGATATTCCTATACCTTCCGATTGGTTATATCTTGCCGATGGCAGGCATAGTTCAGCAAGTAACTTTAACATACAACTGGAAGTTCAGGCATTTGTAATGAAATATCTTGGAAATGTAGATCAACACAATTTTCAAGATGCAAAAACAGGAGAGATAGATAGGAGCTTTGTGAACGTTAAGTTCAATCCAGAGAATAATTCCAATATTAATCTTTTAAAAACTGAAGAAGAACTATCATCTGCATTACAAATTCCAGCTGATATAAAACTTCATATTGGTCGTGTTCGCTTACCTAAGGTAGTCATGGACAATAATTTAATGTGGCCTATTAGTAAAGAAGCAATGGACTTCTTAATAAAACTAAACAAAAATAAACCGTCAAAGTCAGACTTGCAAAAAATAGCAGAAATAAATTGGAAATCATTATGGAATCCATAAAAAATTAATACTAACATTTTATAACAAGACAATGGAGTTGAATGCGGAATAGAGGAGACCTTTTTGAGTTTATTCAGGTTGCGCATATATTTTCTAAATCAGATAGTTTTTTGATATTCATTCCGAATCCCTTATTTTATTATTACACAGGGAATATATACTAATTTCAAACTCTTCTAATTCATACTTGCGTTGTTGACAAAATAACACTGTTTCCAGTAATAGACATCCCTGCATTTAGAATCTTCCTATGCTAATCATCAAATCTGAAAAAACTACAAACCTATTTCAATTAAAAACAATATACTTGTGAAATAGGGATGATTAAATATTACAAAGGATTAACCGATAATTAATAAATCACAGCATTCTTTGATCTTCTGTTTTGTAGAAGATGAAAGAATGCTGTGCTATAGGAAAAGGCTGACGGTCTGCCGAAGAAATAAGCGTTAAACCTTCGCTTTTAGCGGAACGTTTTTTGTGGAGCTAAGAGGGAAGGGAATGAATTGGGCGAAATAGGGTTTTTATTAACTTACATGGGGAAATATGCAAACGGAAGAGACCATAGCTGGAAAGAGAAAATCGACCTTGCCTTTAAAGAACTAATTAAAGTTTGTATGGATTTCATTAAAAATAATCGACTGTAAAAGTTACCCGCCCGCATAATTTCATATCAAATAATCCCGTGCTGAGTGGCGCGGTAGCTATGCGAGAGCACAACGAAGCACGGCGGGATAAATAGGATTAACCGAATAATACAAAAAATATGGGAAACTACGATAAGAATAGTTGGAAAGAAAAGATAGACCCTGCCTTTGATAAGGCAATTAAGAACTATCTAATATTAATTAAGCAGGTTGAAAATATACCTAACAATGGTCAAATAAAATTTAATGGTGAATTAAAAGACTTTATTAACAAAAACTTAGATTATTTAAAACAAGGCAAAATTGATTTTAATGAGATAGTTGACATAGCCAAAACTAAGGGTTTATCAACTGATATAACATGTAACGTTATACTCCAATTATCTAATCCATCAGGCGATTTGAATAAGTTATATGAAAACTGTAACAAGTTGATAGAAAGGCTGCCCGAAGAAGAAAGCAAGCAATTTTACAGCAAAATGTTTAGCGAGTTTGTAACTGAAGATAGTATAAAAAAACCATTTAATTTGTCTGAAAAACATGTGGATTTCCTGTCTGTCGTAGCGTCTTTATTGTTGCGAAATTCTTTCACGGGTATTGATAAAATCTGTGAAAAAGAAATAACAAAAGAAGATATCGAAATGGTCAAGAATCCTGTATTGCTAAATGCTGGTATTCAACTTATTCATTTAATCTTTTATCATATTGCATATCAAAAAAATCTGATACAAATTGTAAATGAAATAAATAACGGTAACGATGAATCATTATTCAAAGCAATCAGAATTAATAAAAGCGTTATGTATACAAAACCAGTTATGGAAAGAATTATTAAGGCTCAAATTGAGGGTGATAAGGAATTTTTAAGTAGACTTGGAAAAGAAATAACGACTAGTCCACTTGAAAAAATCGGACAACATGGAAAGACATATTCAGTAGTAACGTTTTTCTGGCTTTCAGGACTGTACAAACTTAAACATTATGAGCTTTATTGTTTATTGGAATCCTGCGGTTTAAACCCCCCTCCATATCCAGATGGTTTTGATAAGTTTATGCAAAGGCACATCAGGCCAATTTTCAACAACATCACTCCTAAAAGCTGGCAACATAAATAATTACAACTGGACAAAAATACCCCTCATCAGTGTCCGTGACATAAAACAAAAAGTAAGTATAGTAAAGCCACAGTAAAATAAACTGTGGCTTTTTTATTTTATGGTCAGGATAAATATTTGCCGTGCTTCGTGCGCGGGAGCCATGCGGAAGCGCACAGAAGCACGGGCAAGAAGGAAATAAGTTAGTGTCAAAAGCGTAACGACATTTAAACTTTTTCGCCCTTGTTCCGCTAAAACCTTGCGCCATTCCTCAGGTGCGCTGTCGGAAGGAGTGGCAAGCGCACACGTACTATAAATATGTGGGCGCAAGTGCATGTGATATGGGCTTGGACGGACAAGGGCGAAAACAATCAGTTTGCGTGTAGGTCAATGGTTGCCGTGAATAGAGAGAACGGCAAACAATTGGCCACGTTCAGCGGTGCGAAGCCTAGTAACACAGCACCGCCAAATTACAGGGAACTATTTTTGGAGGGTTTAAAGATGGAGTTTAAAGAAGTCTTGAAGGGAATTGATAGTTTATATGTGTCTTATAAGGGTACGCTCAAGGAAGGGTTAAAAGAACGCCTGGAAGAAAAAAAGAAACTGGCTCAGTCGGAAGATGAAAAGGAACAAGCCTTAGCAGTAATGACCATTGATGACCATTGTTTTGAGGTATCAGACAGGGGCGCAAAGTGGTATTCATTTATTCTGGTTGATAACTGGTATCACCTGCAAATATCGGGAAGTAAAAGACAAAAGCTCCCGCAAATATATGTCCAGGTATCAAGCGAACTCCTTACCTGTTATGGTCTTGATAACTCTATTCATAAATTAAGAAAAATCGTCAATATGCTTTTAGAAAAGATAGAAGAAGAAACTATCAGCCGAATGGATATCTTTACTGATTTTGTTACCGATAAAGAACTAGAAAGCATCGAAAAGGTATCCTGGGTTACCCGGGCACAAAAGACCCATAAATATTGGAAGGGCGATATATTCACGGGCTGGACAATCGGCCAGGGTGGAGATATTTTAGCAAGACTCTATGACAAGACCGTTGAGATTGAAAAGAGTCATAAGGATTACCTCAAGGAGATATGGGAAAAGCAAGGCTGGGACACATTCCAAAGGGTATGGAGACTTGAATTTCAATTGAGAAGGGAACTTTTGGGACAGATGAAAATAAACACATTTTCAAGCCTTATGGAAAAAATTAACGATATGTGGAAATATTGTACCCATGATTGGCTAAGGCTCGCAATAAAAGAAACTACCATCAATAGGACACGATGGAAAACAAACCCACTGTGGGAAAAGATTCAGGATGTAAGATTCAATGACGGCAAATTCACCGGAATATTAAGAGAGGTAAATAAATCAAGGATACCCAGCGATAAGACATTATTTCAAAACGGCATTGGTTATATAACGGCCTATGCAGCGAGGGAAGGACATGAAAGCGTAAGCCATGAAACCGTCAATGAATATTTAGATAAAGCAAAAAACTATCTCAGGGAACAAACAAACGGCAGGGACGAAGATTATTTAAAGACAAAGATAAGTAATAAAAAGAAGAAATATAACAAGGCATAAGGTGAAACACCATGAAGATAGTCACTATACAAGAAGTATCGGAATTTCTGAAAGTCAAAAAATCAACCCTCTATTCATGGGTGAATCAAAAGTTGATACCCTCATTCAAATTAAATGGCCTCTGGCGTTTTGATATGGAAAAGATAGAGGATT
>WYAU01000040.1 GCA_011525665.1 Candidatus Brocadia sp. | reverse complement strand
AATCCTCTATCTTTTCCATATCAAAACGCCAGAGGCCATTTAATTTGAATGAGGGTATCAACTTTTGATTCACCCATGAATAGAGGGTTGATTTTTTGACTTTCAGAAATTCCGATACTTCTTGTATGGTGGCTATCTTCATGGTGTTTCACCTTATGCCTTGTTATATTTCTTCTTTTTATTACTTATCTTTGTCTTTAAATAATCTTCGTCCCTGCCGTTTGTTTGTTCCCTGAGATAGTCTTTTGCTTTATCTAGATATTCATTGAGTGTTCCCTTATCAACGTTTTCAAATCCTTCACGGGCTGCAAAGGCCGTGAAATAACCCATGCCGTTTTGGAATAATGTCTTATCACTAGGCATCCTTGATTTATTTACCTGTCTTAATATCCCGGTGAATTTACCGTCATTAAATCTTATTTCCTGAATCTTTTCCCATAGTGGGTTTATCTTCCATCGTGTTCTATTTTCCGTGTTTTCCGGTATTGCGAGCCTTAACCAATCACGGGTACAGTAACTCCATAAGTCATTGATTTTCTCATGCATTTCCGAAAATGTGGTTATTGACATTTGTTTTAAAAATTCCCTTCTCAATTGAAATTCCAGTCTCCATATCCTTTGGAAGGTGTCCCAGCCTTGCTTTTCCCATATCTCCCGGAGATAATCCTTATGGCTCTTTTCAATCTCAACGGTTTTGTCATAGAGTCTTGCTAAAATATCTCCACCCTGGCCTATTGTCCATCCTGTGAATATGTCGCCATTCCAATATTTATGGGTCTTTTGCGCCCTCGTAATCCAGGATACCTTTTCTATGGTTTCCAATTCTCCATTGGTAGCGAAATCAGTAAAGACATCGGTTCTGCTGATAGTTTCTTCCTCTATCTTTTCTAAAAGCATATTTACGATTTTTCTTAATTCATGAATAGAGTTATCGAGGCCATAACAGGTAAGGAGTTCGCTTGATATCTGGACATATATTTGAGGGAGTTTTTGTCTTTTACTTCCTGATATTTGCAGGTGATACCAGTTATCAACCAGAATAAATGAATACCACTTTGTACCCCTGTCTGATACCTCAAAACAATGGTCATCAATGGTCATTACTGCTAAGGCTTGTTCCTTTTCGTCTTCTGATTGAGCCAGTTTCTTTTTTTCTTCCAGGCGTTCTTTTAACCCTTCTTTAAGCGTACCCTTAAAAGAGACATATAAACTGTCAATTCCCTTGAATACTTCTTTCAACTCCATCTTTAAACCCCTCCAAAAATAGTTCCCTGTAATTTGGCGGTGCTGTGTTACTAGGCTTCGCACCGCATGAATTATTACCAGCCCTTGTAATCTTTATCTGAGCGTTATTATTATTCTGCTAACCCAACACAGGTTTACTTGCGCCTTCATATTTGTGATACCTGCGTACTTGCTGTACCTGGAGCAGTACGCCTGAGGAATGGCGCAAGCAAATTGTTGTACCAGGATGTGGATATGAACACACTTTTTAAAATATTGCCATACATCTGCTTTTCTTCCGGTACGTACGTACGCGCGTGCTTCGTTATGCTCCCGCTTAAGCTCCGCTCCACTCAGCACGCGTACCATTAGAATAACAACTATTAACCTAATTCATTCTCTTCCCCTTTTGCTTCGTACAAGACACTCGATCCTGAAAATAAAAAAGGCCACAGTGTTTATCTGTGGCCTACTATAGGAAAATTTATCTCTTATGTCTTGGACATGAAAAATATTTTTTATGTCCAATTAGTAAAAATCATCTATAATCTTGTTTTCTTTTAAACGGTTTACATGCTTTCTAAACGATTCCGGGTCATCCTGCACTATTACCCCACAGGATTTTAATAATTCCCATAGTTCCTGATTGTTTAGTTTACAAAGCCCTAGTCCCCAAAACGAAATTAATACACTGTTTAACTTTGTGTATTCAATATCATTTTCTAAAGACGTTTTCTCAATGGCCATTCCCAGCTTTTTAAAAAAACTTGAATCCCCGGCATAGAACGCCTTTCTTATACGCCTGCGTAACCAATCCAAGTCAAAGAGTGTTTTATCAATTTGTATTGCCTTAAACAGGGATTCGTCATTTCCCTTTTCGGCTTCTTCCAGGAGCCCATCTAACGATTTTTTATGTGTTATGCTTGATACGGTATTAAATACATCCGACAGACTTATTTTGATCAAGTTTAATCTATCGAGTCTTTTTCTTTTTATAGACTCATCATTTTCCGTATCCCAATATCCTTTAAGCATTACTTGGCTCATTAAAGTTAAGATGTTCATTCCTACGTCGAACACGCATCTTTTAAGGTCTCTTTCAGGCCTTCTATCAAAATAGGATTCCAGTTTTTCTTCTGTCTCAAAGAAACTAAAAAACGTTTTATAATATTCCTTGCTTTCTTTATTTGGTAAGGCATTTATCATCTTGAATAAATACAATTTCATTTGCTCAAATTTCTTTGCAGTAAAAAACTTTAATATGTACTCAATATCATTACTTGCCCCTAATTTAATAATGTCTTTTGTTAGCTTTTTGTTGTATTCATAATCAAACTTAATTTTCTTATGGAAAGAAGGATGTCCTTTTTCTTTTAGAAAATTTAATGAATCGTCATCAAGGCATAAGTAACCGGTATTTACTTTAATGTGAGACCTATCAATAAAGTCTAAATGTATCTTAATGATTTCATCAAAGGCAGGGTCTATTTTCTCTTTCCAGTTATCGGTCTCTTTCGTTTGCATATTTCCCCATGTAAGTTAATAAAATCCCTATTTTACCCAATTCATTCCCTTCCCTCTTAGCTTCACAAAAAACGTTCCGCTAAGAGCGAAGGTTCAACGCTTATTTCTTCGGCTAACCTTATTGCCTTTCCTGTCACAGCATTCTTTCATCTTCTACAAAACAGAAGATCAAAGAATGCTGTGATTTATTAATTATCGGTTTATCCTTTGTAATATTTAATCATTCCTATTTCACAAGTATATTGTTTTTAATTGAAAATAGGTTTGTAGTTTTTCAGATTTGATAATTAGGAGAGGAAGGTTCTATATGCAGGGATGTCTATTACTGGAAACAGTGTTATTTTATCAATAACGCAAGTATGCATTAGAAGGTTTTGAGATTAGTATATATTTCCAGCTTGAAGGCTAACGCTTGAGCTCACTGGTTTTTACGGAGCTCAGCGGAGTAAAAATCCAGTGCAGCGATTTGTTAGCTGTTTTTTTGGCAGGTTGTACTTTTATGCTACTTATAGTCTGTAGACTTATAGTCATCCGGTTTATAGAATTGCTACTAATGAATAAAGGCAAATAATCATGTCAAAAAATACGATAAAAGACAAGCTGAGAAAGCCTAGCCAAAGAATTACTCAAATACTATCGAACAACATTCGAGCATTTAGGAAAATTAGGGGGCTATCCCAAGAAGCTTTGGCTGAAATGTGCAGTCTTCACCGCACCTATATTGGAGCTGTGGAAAGAGAGGAAAGAAATGTCACGCTCAGCACACTGGAGCTAATCGCTGAGGCTCTTGGAGTTAGTGTTCCAGATCTTTTGACCGAAGGAAGCATCAAAATTGGCAGGGAAAAATAAAATTATACAACGATACATTAAAGCGATCCAGAAAAGCGGCTTATCAATATACGACTCCATAGAGATCGGTGACCCCGATCTTTGGATTCCTACACCGGAGCTGGAAAAATTGCTTGACGCTGCGATGAAGGGAATCTCGCTTGACGGTCTTCCGCTACGGACCCGCTCGAAAGTAGTGAAGGGACATGTCTGCCGGGCGCTTGGTTATCCAGTTCCGCCGAGCTTTAGGAAGACAAAGCCACGCTTTCCCGGACAACTTTTTGATACCTACGTTCAAAAATCGAATAACCTCCAAGTCTGGAATGAAGAACTTTCGCCTACAAGGCGCTATGTGCTCATCCGTGTAAGTGATGGTGATGTGATCACGAAGGTGAAGGTTGTTACGGGCGATAAGCTGGCTTTTCTAGATACAACGGGCACGCTAACCCAAAAGTACCAAGCGCGGTTAATCCCCGGTGAGGCAAAGGCTGAGTTAATCGTGGAAGAGGATACAAGGCTCCTTCGACCCTTCGTGCGTGCAGGTCTCGATCTATCTGCTGTTGCAAGCCCGGTCAATCATCCTCAGGCTGGTCAGTTAATGCCCATCAGAGAAATCTTCGATCGGCTTCAACCCCTTTTAGGGAAACAGTTTGCGGACATCGGCTATGACCAAGAGCGCAATCGGGGGGCGTCATTGCACCGGCTAATATGCCAGCACTTGGGATATGCTGACTACCGGGACGACGGGCAATTTCCGGATATTCGCCATCAGCTTCTTGAAGTGAAGTTGCAAACTTCACCAACCATCGATCTTGGTTTGGTGTGTCCGGACAGTGATGAAAAGCTTGATGTTCCGAAGATTGAGGGGCACCAGATTCGACACTGCAACGTGCGCTATGCGCTATTCTATGCTTTGACAGACGGGGAGAACGTCACTTTGACACACTTCTTTTTGGTGACAGGCGAACAATTTTTCAAACGGTTCCCACAGTTTCAGGGTAAGGTATTGAATAAGAAGCTCCAGATTCCACTACCGGCCGACTTTTTCGTCAACTAACCCAAATGCCTTCCAGACCATTGAGTTCAGATCATTTTTGAGCCGGTCGGCCACGGATGACGTACTGCATTCATATACACGTTTTGCCTTTGTAATTATATCCTTACCATGCTGAGTGTTCGGGTCAGGGAGGGGGAACTTCTCGACATACTGCGTAATAAAACGGCGGCGGCCTGCATATAATTTATTGTGGAAGCAGTGATCATAAAAGCGCTCTATGAAAGTCGAGTTGCCTACGGCAGCCGCAATCCATAGCAGATCAGCCTGTTTTTGATTCTGGCTGACAAGCCAGTAACAGTCACCGTTAACGACAGAACCGTCCAAGTCGATCCAGAATGTAGGCTCTTCGGCAATATCCCGGAACACTAGTTTAGGCATATTCCAAGCATCCGGGTCTTGCGGTACCCATATTTCATACCATTTCCGGCCAGACTCAATAACATATTTGCGGCCTTCGAGCACAGAGCGGTGTGACTCAAGATAGGCTTGACTGTTAGGATATTGCGATAAATCTACCACACGACGATGGCCTTGAATAACCTCATGCGGATATAATATCTGGATTGGTCGATCGGAAATAAGGGGTTTGAAGCGACATGCTATGTGATGAGTGGTAAGGGGCTTGAGTAGCTCAGGACGGGCATCCTCGGGCATGTCCATCCAATCGTCCCTAATAAATACCTTATCGGCACAAGTTTTGACTCCAACGCGAATTTTACCGATGTCACGAAAGGTGCCCCATCTATGGGCTTCCACCTTCGCTAACCAAGCATCAACTGTATTCGTCGCGATGCGCCATACACCATCGAGGGTATCGCCGGTGTCTAACTTGCCATGTATGACATTAAAATGCCTTCCATCCTCCGTCTCGATAACGCCTTCCCTTTCAAGTGCGATGATAGGGTTAGTAGCAATATCGCTTGCTGGTTCAGAAGTCTGGTATATCGATGTGAACTTAGGAATTTTTATCTTGTTTCCGTTCTTACCCTCAACAAGCATAACAGCTGGTAGTACAGCGGCATTAAACAACTTTGTATCACCTAAATCCCAGGCGTGTCGAATGTTGAAACGCTGGAAAATGGCCTTCCGTACCGAAGCCCCAGATTTTGTTGTCATAAAACGGTTGGAAACGATAATTCCAGCAATACCCTTGGGCTTGAGTACTTTAGACATGGCGAGAATAAAAGCATAGTAGAGGTCTATGCGACCGGCCAAGCCGAACTGCTTGGTAAGAATTTTCGTTTTGGTGGCGCCCATGATCTGGGTACGTACGTAAGGAGGGTTAGCGATAATAAGATCATAGGTAGCTGGAGCAGGCGGACCGAAAAGTGAGAGATTGCCGTCCATGCTGAAATGTTTTAGTACGAATTCGAGAAAACTTTCTGATTTAAAATAAACCTCGACCGTAGGGAAACATTTCCTTAAGCGACTAGTAGCAATATTTAGGGCATTCTGATCAGTTTCAAAACCATAGACTTTTATTTCAATACCCGGATAATTAGCAAGTTGCCGTAAAAGGCTGATAAGAAGCTCACCATCCCCAATTGCTGGGTCCAAAACACGAAGTGGGCGATCTACAGGAATCTCGTCAATCATGCTGACAATTTTACGGGCAACAAAATCGGCAAGAATATTAGGGGTATAGGTTGCGCCACCTGCCTTTTCTTTCGGGACTACTTTGTATCGAGGTGCTGTCTCTTGGCTGCTGGTTGCAGACATTAATTCTCCTCCAAGATCATTATGCTACTCATAGTATTCATTTTCTTAGCCAATGTCAAGCTTCAAATTTTTCGAAAATCTCAACCCGTTTCAGTTTCTTGGATACCAGCTAACGCTTCGGTTCACGCGCGGGCCGAACGCGCAGCGCGAGGACCGTCGCGTGGAACCGCTTGTTATGTTTCACTTCTCCCTATCCCAAACGTGCGCTGTTTTTGAGTCGTAGATATGTACTTTGCATTTGAACTTGCCTGCGATCTGCTCGATATGCTTCCTGTCCGCATCCGAGTAGACACCGATATATATGCTCCAGAGCTTATCAGTAGCCTTCCTCCCGTACTTTGCGGCCCTGTTGATGGCGGCGATGATGTGTTCATCGTACTCGCCAAAATTGAAACCAAACGTCACTAAAGAACCTTCCGCGTTACAGAGGTTGTCATAGCAGTACGTTAGGTACTGGTTGTGCTTGATGTGCTTGAGCTTCTGATGCCCATCGCCAGCAGTGACGAAGATCGGATATTCGCCTTTCTCCATTCTGGTGCTTATCTTTTCTAGGAGGTAGTTGTATTCGTCGTATTCTTCTTTGATGACTGCGACACCGTTGTCGAAGAAGGGCAACGCGCCGTGCAGGTAGAACACATTCTGCTTGTCGCGATACTTGCCCCAAGTCAGTTCTGACCAGATTTGTTCCTCGGACGGGACAAACTCATCTGGATTTTCGAGTTCTCTACCACAGCCGTCAACGTGCTCAACGATGCTGTTCCGCATGAGAACCCAGTAGAGCAATAAGTCATAATTCGTTGAATAGATGTTGCCACCAGAATCCAGGAACACCTTAAGAAAGTTAGAACACACCTTGCTCCGCTCTTCAGGAACCTTGAAGACGTGTTCTGGATGAAGAGCCTTTACCGCATCCAACAATCTCGTCTTTAGTTTTGTGCTTGCAGAATCGACCCGCTTCTTGAGCTTCGAGTCGCCGCCGAAGGCAGCAATCAGTGCGGAGAAATTATCGAGGTGCTGCATGATGACTTCGAAGTTTCTGGTTTCAATGACGTCAAGGATTGTTGAAAGGTCCTTGTCATCCAGTTTCGTAACGAAGTCGTGCAGTGCGTTGTACGAGAAGATCGCCGGATCGTACTCCATGCTGAATCCGTTACCGAGGAGTAGATGGAACGCCCGCCGGTCTGAATTTTTCTTGATAGAGGCCAATACGTTATCGAAGGTTTCGAGCTTCATACTTGTGACTTGGTGCACTCAATAGAGAAACATAACAATGATTATACAGTCTGTATAAAACAGCAAATACAGACTGTTTTAATATATATAAGAAGTTTCCGTGCTTCTTATCACGCATTGTAACTTGTTTAACATCAAGCCTTTCCTGCAATTTTGCCAATCGCCCATTCCGGATTATACAGACTGTATAATCCGGCTTGCAACCCATCGACCTGACTTCGGATATCGTGACTTTCTTTGATCAAGACATAGGTGCAAATTGTCGTCGTGTTAACGTCATTGGCGAAGACAATCAGAAATTATCATTTACCGTTTTACAATGTCAAGATTCTTTATATGGAAAGATGATAGGAAATTGTTATTTTCCTTAAAAGGGATGATAATACAAAAAATGAAGAATAAAGCAATCTTTTTTCAGTTCTTTTCAGGGGAAAGAACGGGATCGAATCGTTCCATGCTATCCGATAATTGGTGTTTTAGCAAATTCTTGTATCATAATATGTACTAATTTTGTGCTAAAATCAATCCAAAAGGATAGAATTAATTGAAATGAATAGAATTGATATAACGTCAACAACACCTTGATTTTCAAGGTAAAACAGGAAACCAGCCCAATATCAAGGACTTAAGAATTTTCAATATTTCGCCCTTTCAGGGCTAAAAATATTATTCAATCTTTATCCCAGGGCTGTCGCCCTGGGCTATATTCTATCAGCCCTTCGGGCTTTACTTCAAAGAGAAAAGCTCTTTGCCTTAATTCAAGGACATTGCCTTCGCAAGCAAGGGACTTCGTCGTGAGTCTTCGGCGTGAGCTCAGACGAACGATAAAGGGTAGGTCTTCCTCAAATTATTTAAATAAATCCGTGCAGGTACCAGCTAGCCAGAAAAACCCCATAAACAAAATGAAAATTCCTTGTATTACAAATTTAACCTGAAAACCTTCTAGACAATGCCGGTTTGTCCACTTTTTATATCGCCGCTACAAACATAATTATCCTGTCGCTCTGGAATCAAAATCCCCTAAGATTTTTCGCCGGACATGTCCATTTGAGACAGGTCGGCTATCTTCCGGGAATATAATTCATTAATCGACTTAATAAGCAACAACCGGTTGTTCCGAACGGCTTCATCTTCAACGTTCACAAATACCCGGTCAAAGAAGATATGGACAGGTTTGGCGAAGATCTCATAATACGTATGGGAGGCCTCTTCGTATCTTTTTTCGTCTACCTGCTTCCGAATGACTGTCTCATTCCCTTTAAAAATCTCCCATAATGTATGTTCTTCGGCTTCGGTAAACAGGCGTTCATTTACTGACCCGCGGCTATTCGCCTTTCTACCAATGTTGAATGTCCTTTCGACAACAGTAACAAGGTCAGGCCACCATGTTTCTTTTGAAACTTTAGATAATGCCTTTAACCTCTGGAAAAAATCGTTGATATCGTCAAATCCGACACCTGCATTCAAGACGGCATTCACCAGGTCGTAGCGATGCCCCCTTTCAACATTTATGTGGAACAATCGGTCTCTGAAAAACTCTTTTACATCAGGTATTAACTTATTGAGTATTTCTGGATAATAGTGAAGTTCTCTTTGTGGAAACATAGGAAGCAAGTTTAATGACTTGCCAAGTACTTCTTTGAGTTCCAACGTAAACCCGTGCTCTTCTATGATACGGATAATACCATAGGCATGTCGTCGCAGGGAGTAAGGGTCCTGTGAGCCGGTCGGGGTTAATCCCAGGGTAAAGCAACTGGATATGGTATCAAACTTGTCGGCAAGACCTACTACTGCCCCAATTTTAGATGCAGGAATATTATCCGTGGCAAAGCGGGGCATATAATGCTCGGCGATTGCTAACGCAACGGATGGCTCTTCTCCGTCCCATTCGGCATACTCCCGTCCCATAATTCCCTGTAACGACGGGAATTCACCTACCATCTGGGTGAGGAGGTCCGCCTTGCACAAGAGCGCTGCGCGTTTAATTAATGCGTCATCTTCTATAGGCAACTGATTAAAGGCAATTAATCGGTGTGATATATATTCGGAAAGTTTGACAATCCTGTCCGTCCTGTCATAATAATTTCCCAACTTTTCAAGGAAGGCAAGGTTTTTTAAATCTTCCAGGCGTTTTTCAAGCGGAACTTTTCTGTCTTCTTTCCAGAAAAATCTGGCGTCAGAAAGCCGCGCCCTCAAGACGCGTTCATTACCCTGAATGGCAGTATCGGCGTTACTTTCGTCGCGGTTAAGCGCCGCGATAAATTTATTGAAAAGCTTGCCGTCTCTCTTTTTGATGGGGAAATATCTCTGGTGCTCCTTCATGGCCGTTTCTATAACATTGGCAGGGATGTCCAGGAATTCTTCATCAAAACGGCATTCAATGGCATTGGGGTACTCCACCAGGTTGGTTACTTCATTCAACAGATCTTCATCGTCAATGGTTGTACCATAGGGTGCCATGAGTTGTGTTATCTTCGTCCTTAGCGTCTCTCGCCGCTCAGTAATATCGACAACAACCTTTTCCTGCCTGAGTAACCGATTGTATAAATCCCAATCGGCATGAGAAACTTCAATTCTTTTGCCGGATAGGAAAGGGTGTCCAAAGACAAATTTGTCCGCCTTAATCCCGTTGATTTCCACAGGAACAACTTTATCCCCAAAGAGTGCAAGGAGCGAACGTATGGGACGGGCAAAGAACAAATTATTCCCCTTCCATTTCATTGATTTAGGAAATGAAATGTTCCTGATAATCTCAGTTAGAATTTCCGGCAACAGATGTAATGTTTCCTGCCCCTCTATCCTCTTGATCGCAAAACAATATTCCCCTTTGGGGGTCTTTTTTATTTGGAGGTTATGTATATCAACACCCTGAGACCGCGCAAAACCAAGACCTGCCTTTGTGGGATTTCCTGCCTTATCAAAGGCAACCGATGCAGCGGGTCCCTGGATTTCTTCCGTGACACTTTCCTGCTTTTGCGGCAGACCTTTTACAAACAAGGTTAATCTTCTGGGCGTACCCGTACCATAAAGAGACTGTATCTCTAAACGGTGTTTTTTTGCACGTTCTGTAAACAATGTCTCCATCTGGTTGAGCGCTGGAGTAATGTAGCTGGCAGGAATCTCTTCCGTGCCGATTTCAAAAAGCAGGTCAGTCATGTCAGAGTCGCACGATATGTTTCTTGTTGATACCTTTCAGGGAATTGCGGGTATCGACAATCAGTTTGGAGTTAGACACAATCAGGTTATAATCAAAGTTGCTGTGGTCTGTCACAATCACAGAACAATCGACCTTAGACAAGACCTCCTTAGAAAGGGGTTTTGACTTGATACTGAGTTTCTGGTAATTAATCTCGGGAATATAAGGGTCTGTATACGTTATCCTGGCGCCCTTTAACCGCAAGATATTCATAATCTCAAGGGCAGGTGATTCACGCAGGTCATCCACGTCCTTTTTATATGCAACACCCAGGATATGGATATTGGAGCCCTTTACGCTCTTTTCCATATCGTTCAATGCATCCGTAATCTTTTCCACAACAAATTCAGGCATAGAGCTGTTTATTTGATCAGCCAGGGCAATGAATCGCAATTCAAAACCATTCTTTTTGGCAACCCAGGAAAGGTACAGCGGGTCGATGGGGATACAATGTCCACCGAGCCCGGGCCCCGGATAAAACGACATAAAGCCAAAGGGTTTTGTCTTTGCAGCATCGATGACTTCCCATACATCGATACCGAGTCTTTCCGACATGATGGCAATTTCGTTGACCAGTGCAATGTTGACGTTCCGGAAGGTATTTTCAAGGAGTTTTACCATCTCTGCCACTTTTGGGGAAGAAACGGGTATGATTGCCTCAATAATATGACCGTATAAACAACTTGCCAATTCCGTACATTGCTGGGTTACTCCGCCAATCACCTTGGGGATGTTTTTCACTGAATACCGTTTGTTTCCGGGATCGATACGCTCCGGCGAAAAGGCAAGATAGAAGTCTTTACCGACCCTGAGACCCCCTTCCTCTAACATAGGTAATACCAGTTCCTCTGTTGTACCCGGATATGTGGTGCTTTCCAGGATGAAGAGCTGTTCCTTGTGCATGTAGTTCTTCACTTCCTGACCCACATTGATGATATACGACATATCGGGGTCCTTTGTCTTCGTCAACGGTGTTGGAACACAGATACTCATGGCATCGAGGGTTGATATGATACTGACATCATCAGTTATACACAAAAGACCTTTTTCGATAAATTGTGCGATATCTTCACTTTTTACATCGATTACATATGAAGTGCCTTTGTTAAGGCACTTGACGCGCTCTTTGCTTTTATCGATTCCCGTTACACAGTATCCGCTTCGGACAAATTCAAGCGCAAGGGGCAGTCCTACGTAGCCGAGTCCAATGACACCTATTTTTGCCTTCTTTGTTTTAATTTTTTCCAGTAATTCACCCATGCATTCCTACTTCTGGCGCAGCATAACCTTATGTGGTGTTGAACAACAAACATGATCATTTGTTTCTTGAACAAATTCGAATTAAGGTAAATATTCCACCAAATATTAATCAGTTGAACATGGTATTGCAATATAAAAATGCAGGATAACCACTTATACTCCTTGACATTGACTCATTACTTGCGTAAAATCCGTAAAAAAGTTCTTCTTAATAATGATTAATCGACGTAGAAGCCTTTTGTGTTTATCTGGAAATATTTCACGAAGCTTGTAATTTAAAACTCATTCTATCATCAGATAATACTAAAAATGCCCAGAAAATATATATCGAGTCTAAAAACAGGTGAGGTTGTGGAAGAGGTATTTCTTGTCTTAAAAAAGGAAGTCAAGGAAACAAGGGAAAAGAAGCCGTATCTCAACCTGCAACTGGCCGACAAATCCGGTTCTATTGAAGCACGGAAATGGGATGCGACGCCCCAACTTTGCGACAGTTTTAGTAAGGATGCGTTCGTAAAGATAAAAGGTGTCGTCGAGACCTTCAATAACACCCTGCAATTCCGTATTAACGAAATCTCCCCTGTCGCAGAAACACACGTACAGATGGGAGAATTCATACTGAGCACGGAAAAAGACATTTCTGTGATGATGAATGAGCTCAAACAGATTATCAAAACGATTAAAAACCCTTATCTCTCAAAGCTGTTATATGCATTTTTTTCTGACGCATCCTTTTGTAAGGTATTTTCCACTGCACCCGCTGCTACACAATACCACCATGCCTTTTTAGGGGGATTATTGGAACATATCCTTTCCGTTGCCAAACTGGCAATCAGCTTTTCAAATCAATATCCAACAATAAAAAGAGACCTGTTACTTACGGGTGTCATTTTACATGATATCGGGAAAACACGGGAATTGTCCTATGAACGCAGTTTTCAATATACCGATGAAGGCCAACTTACCGGGCACCTCATATCGGGTGTCCTTATGGTCTATGAAAAGGCCCAAAAAATAGATGGGTTTCCCGCGGAGCTGCTCAATGTCCTTTTCCATCTCATCTTAAGCCATCACGGAGAATATGAGTGGGGTTCACCGGTAAAGCCAGGCACACCAGAGGCCATCGCGCTGCATCATCTGGACAATCTGGATGCAAAGGTACATGCGGCAACAAAGGCAATAACCGAGCATAAAGACACAAGCAGTTCGTGGACCGAATACGTTAAGATGTTTGAAAGGAGACTGTATAAAAAGTAACAGATATTTTAGATTTACGATTTGTGAATTACGATTTATGATCGCTAATTAAAAGATCATGGATAAAGTTCAATTACAAAACAGAACAAAAAACTTCGCGATCAGGGTTTTTAAAATGGTTGAAAAACTGCCTGAGTCGAGAGGAATTGAAGTAATTGCGAATCAACTTATAAAAGCATCTACCTCCATTGCTGCTAATTACAGAGCAGTTTGCAGAGCTAAATCAAAAGCAGACTTTATTAACAAACTAAAAATTGTGGAAGAAGAGTCTGACGAGTCTCTTTTTTGGCTTGAATTTATCGTGGACTTAGGACTTATGGATAAAAAATTGTTAGAGGGTTTAACTAAAGAAGCAAACGAATTCGTAGCTATCTTTACTGCCGCTGTAAAGACTTCAAAAACAAATTATAAATCGTAATTCGCAAATCGTAAATCGTAAATCGTAAATCTAAAATTAACATGATCAACCCTGTCGATATCCTCAGATTCATCCACAGCAAAAAATACAGCCCCATGACAGCCGCTGAACTGGCAGAGCATTTTGAGATCACCGATGCAGAATACCGGCAATTCTGTAGCCTTTTGCAGGAGCTGGAGTTTTCCGGTGAGATCGTAAAGATCAAACAAAAACAATACGCTGACCCGGAAAAGGTGCACTTACTGGTGGGTACCCTGGAATGCAATCCGCGGGGATTTGGCTTTGTTGTCCCGATTAAAGAAGACGGCGGTGAAGATATTTATGTCAACGAAGCAGACATGGGTTCCGCCATGCACGGAGACCTCGTGGTGGTGCGGCTACCCGCAACGGCCCAGATTCCCCGAAAATGGAAAGAAAAGGGAAGAAGTACATCAGGGCAAATCGTAAATGTACTGAAACGGGCAAATGAAGTGGTAGTCGGCACCTTCGAAAAGACAAAACGGCTGCGGTTTGTCGCCCCCGACGACCCCAGATTATTCAGAGATATCTATATCGCAGAAGAGGTCACAAAGGGTGCTCAACCCGGTGACAAAGTAGTCGTTCGAATTACTCAATGGCCATCAAGGCATCTCAACCCGGAAGGAGAGGTTACCGAAGTCCTGGGAAAAGAAGGAGACCCGAAAGTAGACCTTCGTTCGATTATTTATCAATTCAAACTTCCTCACACCTTCGGCCAAAGAGTAATGAAAGAAACGAAGTATGTACCGCAGGCCGTTTCAGAAAAGGAAATCCAGGACAGGCTTGACCTGCGCAACAAGCTCATCATTACCATCGATCCTGAAGACGCCAAAGATTTTGACGACGCTGTATCCCTCGAAAAGGATAAGAACGGAGATTGGTATCTGGGTGTACACGTTGCAGATGTCTCATACTACGTAAAACCTGACACGGCGATTGACAAAGAAGCCCGCTATCGGGGTACCAGTGTCTATTTGCCCGGTGAAGTCATCCCTATGTTGCCGGAATTTTTATCAAACAACATCTGTAGCCTGAAGGAAGGGGAAGACCGCCTTACCAAAAGTGTTTTTATGACCCTTGATCGCAAAGGGTATCTTGTCAAAACGGAGATCAAATATTCGGTTATTCACGTTACCAGGCGTTTGACGTATAACCAGGCCACGGCCATCCTCAATAATGAAATGGATAGAGACATATCTGACGAGGCGGTTGCCATGCTGCGCAACATGGCGCACCTTGCTGAATTACTCTTTAAGAACCGGCTGGAGCGGGGCGCCCTGGAATTAGACATCCCTGAAATTTCCTTAAAATTAGACGAGCATGGCTACGTTGCGGACGTTGAAAAGGTGGAAAGGGATATTTCGCATAAATTAATAGAAGAGTGTATGCTCCTGGCGAATGAAATGGTGGCAACATTCATGTTTGAAAAAAGGATGCCACTTTTGTGCCGCATCCACCCGGAACCCGAGGAAGACAGCATGTGGGAATTTGCCGAATTTATCCGTGGACTGGAACATACCCGGATAGACCCTTTCAAAAGCAAGCACCTGCAGTCATTACTCGACAAGGTTCGTGGAAAGCCTGAGGCCTACACGGTAAATCTCGTACTCCTGAAATCGATGAAACAGGCCGTATATACGGCCGGAGAAGGAAGGCACTTTGCACTCGCGTTAGATCACTATACACACTTCACATCCCCCATCCGCCGCTATCCGGACCTCCTTGTCCATAGAATTTTAGACCAGTATTTTTCAGGAGGGTTGTCATCTCCTGCTGTGAAAGATGCCTGGAAGAACTGTTTGGCCGATTGGGCGGGACATTGCTCTATGACCGAACGCAGGGCAGACGAAGTAGAACGGGAAATTACCAAGCTCAAATTGCTTCGGTTCCTTGAACATGAGGTGGGAAAAATTTTCGATGGTGTCATTACTGGCATCCAGGAATTCGGCTTCTTTGTTCAACTGAATAAGTACCTGCTGGAAGGTCTTGTCCATATCCGCACCCTGGCAGATGATATCTATCAGGTAGACAAAAAAACCATGGCCCTTGTTGGCACCCGGCGTAAAAAAATGTATCGGATCGGGGAGGTTGTAAGGGTAAAGATATATAAGATCGACATTCTGAAACGGGAAATTGATTTTATACACTGTAGTGACCAAGAGGTGAGCGCAAAACGGAAAAAGGCAAGAAAAATCTCAGAAGATGAGAGGGAATAAATCTTCCTGAGTTGCCATTCTGAGCGGAGCGAAGAATCTCGTTTTTGCAATTTAATATTGTGATTTTTTATTTAATTTATCTCCAAATTCCTCAATAGGGATCATATTCTTACGGAGAAAAATTTTTAGGTATGCCTTTTTTTATCAATAACTGCTGTCATAATCCAACCTCCCCGGCTGAAATCAAAATTTTTGCCCCTTTCAGGTCACAGCGCGCACAGTAAGGACGAACGGCCGTTCGCCCCTGCAATTTCTCCCTCTACACCCTGTGTTCTCTGCATTACAGAATTTATAAAACCTGCCTTTTCAGCAAAGTTTTTCCTGATGGGCTTCGTGTTCTTCGTGTTTAAAATCTTTTTGGTTGTTGCTTCGCAGCGCTGTGGTTAATTTTGAAATTATGTGTATAATAAATAACAGTTGCTTTTTGTGTATTGTAATATTTTTTTACGGTATATTGCAATTACAATGCACAGGCATTGGCAGGTTTCGACTGCATCAGAAAAAAGCATGCGGCGTAAAAACGTCTTTGCGATGAACGGGGTAACAAAGCAATCTCTTGCAATAGTAGATTTATTACCTCCCCTTTGTCGTTTGAGTGATCCTTCGACAAGCGTTCGACTGAATTCACGCTGAGTGCCCAGGATAGAGCGCCGTTCATGGTGAGCCAGCCGAACTATCACGACGAAGTCCCCTCCCTGCGAAGCAGGGGATTCGGGGGTGGTTCATTTGGTTGCAGCAGTGCAACAGAGATATTACACCTTTGCGCGCAAACACGGAAAAAAAAACACTCTTAAATAAACATGATTAATATCAAACCTTACGATGGCCTGAAATCTTCACGGGAGATCAGGCAGTGGTATGAAGAAAATTACCATTTACTCTCTCTGGGTGGATTATGGTTGAAGGGGGAAGAACCCAATACCATGGACCCTGCCCTGTATCATCAGGCAGAGTTGAGATTCCTGATCTGCAGGCTGTCAACGTATCGTGATGTGTCCGTCTCTATCTCTCACCCACTGGTAGCGCAGATTGCACAGGAAGTAGAAGGTGTTTTCACAGACTTCGCATTTCTGCCCCCACCGAAAGACCTTGAAATTATGACCGCATCCAGAATTCCCCTCTGGGTAGGCACCACCACAAAAGAACCTGCCACTGCATTTGACGTACTGGGAATCAGCAACTCCTTTGTACTGGAGTTACTGAACCTGCCAAAACTTCTTCATTTTTCAGGTATTCCACTCTTTAAAAACGAGCGCATGTTGCACCCAGGCGTCCCACTGATTGTGCTTGGGGGGGCAAGTTCGGCTGTTACATCGGTATTACACGGGCCTATAGTAGGGGCGTATGGCAATACGCCCCTACATTCCCAGTTCAGGGATAATTATGGACTTGTGGATGCCGTGTTTATTGGTGAAGGCGAATATGCCATAAAGCAATTTTTGGAGATGGTGAAAAAAGGGAAGGCGCAGGGACTTAGTAAAGCTGAAATCCTCAACGCATGCCACGGAAAAGTTGACGGATTCTATGAACCGGATAAATACGAGCATCGGTATAAAGTGATTGTACAGCATCCACCAGAAATACAAACGATAACTGAAAAAACAGGGAGCGAACAAGAAGCAACCCGCATCACAAAAAAGCCCTCCCTCAATTCCGATCGGGGAGATGAAAATACCGCTCCTCTATTCCCCCCTTCGCAAGGAGAGGATAAAAAGGGGATAAGCCAAAACAGATCTCCATATCCACCCGGCAAAAAGATAGCAAAGGATCTCCTTCCAGAGGAAAGTGTTTTGGCAGAAATTACACCAACAGAACCGTATGTACCCTTTCCTGTAAAAAGTGCAACCATCTACGACCTTGATCAGACAAGGACGCTGGAATCGGGTCCCGTATGGTATGAAACAGAATGTCTGGGTACCGGGAGTTTACAAATCAGTAACGGATGCCCTTGCTTCTGTGCCTTTTGCGCTGAAAGCTGGGAGAGGAAACCATACCGGGAACGATCCTTATCGAAGCTTTTGGAATCGCTGAAGGCAGCAAAGGCACGGCAAGGACTCGATACCGTCAATCTCCTGAGTTTTAATTTCAATACCCACACAGAACTGTATCCCCTGATCCTTTCATTTTATAAGGAAATGGCTAACATCAGCCTGAAGAGCCAGCGATTTGACCTGTTGTCTACCGACCGATTCCTTGCTGAGGTACAACAGATCATCGGAAAGACCACGGTGAGTTGCGGGATGGAAGGTATCAGCGAACGGCTGCGGCGTTACCTGCACAAGAATCTTACGGAAGAGCAGATCTACGGGGCCTGCGAATTCCTGTTTGAAAGGGGTATCAGGGAATTGAAGATATTTTTAATCAGCACAGGACTGGAACAAGCAGAAGACTTTGGGGAATTTGGGAGATTTGTCAAGCATCTGGGGGACCTGAAAAGTATGTCGGACAGCAACGTCCGTATTATTTTCAGTTTGACACCCCTCTATTATCCGCCACATACCCCTTTGCAATTCCACACATGTTTAACGGCCATCGAAGATACAAAGAAGATACGAAGAGAAATTGAACGTATCTGCAAATTCAACGGCATGGAATTCCGTGAAAGCGCTTCGCATGAAGAAATATGGCTGACGCAACTCCTGGCAAAAGGCGATAGAAGGCTTACCCCCGCCCTTATCCGTTCATCGATTACAGATGAGTTTGTGTATTACAATACCATACCCAAGCAGATACTCAGGAACTGGCGGAATTATCTTGTGGAATTGGGATTATCCGAAGAGGATTACTTTCGTGCGAAGGGGAAAGACACGGTCTTCCCCTGGGATGATATTGATTTGGGCATTAAAAAGAAATTTTTGTGGGAAGAATATGAGCGTTCCATCCATTTTACCGAGCGTGAGTACTGCCTGGGTCGTCCAAAGATCGAAGCACAATGTCTGGGATGCGGGGCATGCCCAACAACCGCACATATGAAAAAGATTACACACCACAAGATTTCTCAACCCTTTCTCATGGAAGAAATCCGCCGGATTGCAGATGGTAAACGAAACACCTTCATACTACGAGTCGTTGTGGAGATCGAACCCACCCTGCGTTTGGTCCCGAAACGATTCATTGGAGTGGCCATCGGACGTGCCCTCATGCTGGCCATGCCTGAGGTTGTACCCTACTACCAATCATTATCTTCACACTTAAGGGATTTTAGTGAAGAGAAGGTCACTGCTGATTTTACGTACGGTATTAATGTTTATCACCTGACGTTTTTATCTAGCGACAGAACAAAAAACCTGCTGAATAACGAAGCCCTTTCCCAAACGCTCACCGGGGTACAGGCATATTGTCGCGGATTCAGGATTAAGGAATTTGTTTTAAATCCGGGCGATATGCCGGATGTGGATTCTATTCTCTACAGGATGAGTTTCACGAAAGAATTTACAGCGCCTTTTCTACAGCAAAAACTGGGAGAATATCTGCATGCAAATTATGTCAAGCATACCTTATTAAAAAGGGAGGGCCATATAATATTCAAGGTAGATGCCAAATACAAAAAGAATGCCGTTGTCCTTTACGCAAAGATTTATAAAACCGCAGAAGTGAAAGAATCGGATGCAGAATTCTCCCTTTTGATGGTGGCATCAAGACGTTTTCATATCCAGGAATTTTTAGTGGCTTTCTACGGATTTGAAAGGAAAAAGGAAATCGTTCGCACACAGATAGAAGCCCTGGGATATTATGGAAAAACCCCCGTCTTGCAAAATGCGGAACGATGCGTGTCCTGTAATGATTATATCACTGAAATACCACTGTTTGGTCAACCCTTAGTGGAACACCGATGCCTTGTTTGTAGTATAGATATGGAAATAACGTAATGCTTCGATGGATGAAATTACGATTAATCCTTATAGAGACAATTTTTGAGAAAAGGTTTTCGTAAGCGTAAAACCCTCCCGATGCTCTTCAAAAAATGGTTTTTCATATACCGAGATAAAGAAACAATTATTTATTAAAGATGTGACCCCGTTTTGCCCTGATCCTAACTTGCCCCTTATAACTATTTCCCCTCATTTTACCCAACCTGTATCGAGAAGACCCAACATTATATTGTTTTGTAGTAAGAAAAAGTCCACAGTCGCATTTTTTATCACCAACCGGGTTTAACAAACCACAATCAAGACATTTTTACTATAATTGTTCTCCTTATTTGAATTGTTGGATTTGTGGAGCTTAATCAAACCCTTACGCAACTAAAATGCAGTAAAGCAATTTAACTAATATTTCCAAGATTTCCTTGACAATTTATCAACACAACAATATAGTTGTGTGCATAGCTAGGCAAATTAGATTTATAAAGCCTAAACCAGCAAATAGAGAAGATTAAGCCTAGAGTTTTTGAAAACCAGAAGCTTTTTGCTATATTATGATACCAGCTTTCTTAGATATTGGTGGGCCATGGAAAGTTTTACAACCCGGTGTTCATGTTGCAACGCTTGAGGAGGTTGAAGACCGTTTTGCAATATCTGATCATCGAAAACGTCTCTTCGCTGGATTAAAAAAGGGCATCTTTGCACTACGTAAAGCCGGATGCCGAAAGATATTTCTCGACGGTAGTTTTATTACAGAGAAGCCTATCCCTGCTGATTTTGATGTATGTTGGGACCCTGTTGGAGTAAACCACGTCAAGTTGGACCCTATTTTCCTTGATTTTTCTGACGGACGGAAAAAACAAAAAGAAAGATTCCACGGAGAATTCTTTCCAGCTAATTGTCTTGCAGATGGGCAACGCTTCTTTTTCGATTTTTTTCAAATTGACAAGTACACAGGAAACGCAAAAGGTATTATCTGTATACGTTTTTCAAATAATTTGTAAGAGAGATATAACAATGATAACAAATGAGCGACAATACCGAATCACAATTGCCCAATTAGAAAAACTCAAGACGGCAATAGATACCTTTGATATTAAATTATCTACCAAACGAACAAAGTCGAAAGTTCTGGCAAAGGCAGAAATAGATGCTCTTCGGAGTGAATACGAAAGACTTTCTATACAACTCCGCGAATATGAAACACTGAAGTCTGGAACTGTTGAAATACTAAAGGCATCGAACCTGGAAGAGTTGCCAAGTATTCTTATCAGAGCACGTATTGCTAAAGGGCTCTCACAACGTCAACTTGCAGATGCTCTTGGTTTGAAGGAACAACAGATTCAGAGATACGAAGCGGAAAAATATGCTTCTGCGAATTTGCATCGGCTTGCAGAAGTTGCAAGAGCACTCGGTCTAAACATAAACGAAGTTGCTGAATTCAGAGCAACATCACAGGAACCTTTAGATATTGAAAATGATACATTAGCATGGGATCAGTTCCCAATTAAGGAGATGTACCGTCGCAATTGGTTTGAAGGATTTTCTGGCTCTTTAGATGAGGCTATATCCAATGCAGAGGAACTTGTTAGGGAATTCGTGAAAAATTCTCTTGATAAGCCAGTACGGGCGGCAGCACGTCAGCGTGTACGCTTAGGGGGTAGCGTAAATTGGTATGCTCTTCTTGCTTGGCAATGTCGCATTATAGCCCTCGCTAAGAAGGAGAAAATAACAAACAAATATAATCAAAGAACAATAACCGATAAATGGCTTACTGAACTTGCCCACTTAAGTTGCAAAGAAGATGGGCCTAAAACGGCCATTGAATATTTGCGAAATTCTGGAATTCGGGTAGTTATTGAATCCCATCTACCTCAAACTCATCTGGATGGAGCGGCATTTTTGCTTTCCGACGGTTCGCCTGTAATTGGGATGACCCTGCGCTATGACAGACTTGATAATTTTTGGTTTGTTCTTTTCCACGAACTTGTTCATATAAATAAACATTTACATAGGGGAGATATAGAAAGCATATTTGATGACCTCGATTCAAACGCAGATGACATTGAACAAGTAGCAGATGCACAAGCGGGTGAAATCTTAATCCCTGAGGATAAATGGAATACTGCCTTGGCTCGTTTTGTGAGAAGTGAAGATTCCATCAGAGACTTCGCAAGCGAACTAGGTATCCATCCGTCAATAGTTGCTGGGAAGATAAGAAGAGAGGCGAAAAACCATACGATTCTGGTGAATATGGTCGGACAAGGCGAAATACGAAAACTGTTTCCAAACGCCTATTTTTCTTAGTAAAGGAGAATTTGATGAATTTTGATCATCGCCACTATGTACCATGCCTCCGATGGAAACAAGGGGAGTATCAAGCCGTGTCAAGATTGTCCGCCACAACAAAGCGTGTTTTTACGCCGTTAATAGAAGTTCCGGAACTTGGATGGGATTTTGAAGAAGGAATAGAAGCCAAAACAATAGATGAACACTTGGCTTCCTTTGCAAAACGAGTTCGTAAGAAGTGGGGTGATACTCCTTGTTTTGTCGATTTGAATCTAATTAAATTTACCGAGAGAATGGCAACCGGAATTCATCCAGTTTGTTTTATTTTTGATGGACTCAAGGGGATGAAATGCCAAGCTGTACCGGTGACAGGCATACTCAGAGATAGAGAGTATCAGCGAGAGATTAAGGCAGCTTTGGTCGAAGATAAGAGGGGTGTTTGCCTAAGGATAACGATAGAACAAGCTGCAAAGAGTACATTCAAAACAGAAATAGACGCATTATTATCAACATTGGGAATTAAACCTGGCGATAGTGACTTTATTCTGGATTTGGGTACACCAAATTTTGTTCCTCATGATGGATTCAAAGTGGTTATTCAAGCGGTTGTGAATAAATTACCCTATTTAAATGACTGGCGTACATTTACACTTTTGGGCACATCTTTTCCTGAGACAAGGGGTGGAATTAAAGAAGGAGTAGAGATTATGCCACGCCATGAATGGCAATTGTACAAGATGTTGATTAATGATTTAACAAAAGCAAAGCTGCGACTTCCTTCTTTTGGTGATTATGCCATAAATCACCCTAAAGTTCTTGAACTTGATATGAGAAAAGTAAGACCTTCTGCAACAATCAGGTATACTAATGAAAACCAGTGGTATATTGTAAAAGGGAAGAATGTTAGAGATTACGGTTTTGAACAATATCGCGAACTTAGCAAAAAGGTTATAGATTCTTCGTACTATTGCGGCACAAGTTTCTCATGGGGAGATAATTACATTCAAGAATGTGCAAACGGACACGGCAAGACCGGCAGCCTTATGACGTGGCGGCAGGTTGGAACAAACCATCATATCGAGAAGGTTGTTCAGGACATCGCCAGTTTTTACGCTTCTTAAAATACTCTCTGACGAATTTTCGCAGCTCACAAACACTTAGAGTGTTTACCAGATACTCATACAAAATTGCACGAGGCTGGCGAAGAATTTTGGGCGGCAGTTTTTTCTGCTGTAATATCTCTTCTGCTTCATTACGCCATAATAATTTTGCTATAGATATGGGATTGATCTTTTTATTTGTCCGAGCCTCACGAATTATATCAAAATTGACAGCACCTCTTATGCCTCTTACAGATGCTATCACCCCCCACCATTCAGGGATGTAGTTTTTTATAGAGGTGATATAACGATCACCCACCACTATGAAGATTTTATCGAAAACTGCATTATATGCTTTAACTTGTTCCTCAAGCCTACGTAACGAATCGTTGTTACTCTTAATCTCATAACCCACAAGATGTCCGTTAATCACGGCGATATCGGCACGACATTTCCCGTGATTTAAGCCAAGCTCATCAATTACAACCGTGTCTTTCTGGCTATGTTGCCATCTCAGCTTTTTCTTATGGAAGTTTTGTCTAATCTCTATATCATTCATAATTTAACACTTCATCAATAAAATACCGAATGAGAGTCGCATCTCAAATATTAAATAACGATGTTTTGCTATTATAATGCTTCCAACTTAATTTTCGCTCAAGTTTTTCTATTTTCTCACACAAAGTCACCGGGACACAAAGATTTATTGTATACCCAATTGACTATTCTTGTTTCCTTTTCGTTCATTATTCTTTGTAGCTTCGTGGCTTTGTGTGATTACTTCTGGCATTCTAACATCTATTTTTATTTTAACTTCTCCGGCTTATCGGGCCCCTTACTCGTCCATTGCCGGCCAACCTCATCAATTGACTTCGGCACATCCACTTTTGGGACCTCGTATCCATACATCTTCCTTCGTTCCCGATTAAAATTGTTTATAATATTTCAGTGCTTCAGGGAGTTCGTTCTGGATGTCCTGAATCCTTCTTTCTGGCGCCGGATGTGTAGACAAAAATTCGGGTGGCCGTTCTCCCCCTAAATTGCTCATCCTTTGCCAGAACGGGATGGCGGTTCGGGGGTCGTAACCAGCCCTTGCCATCAGAATAAGACCAATATGGTCGGCTTCCAGCTCATGACTGCGGCTATACGGCAAGAGGACGCCTACATTTGCACCCAACCCGAATGCCTGCATTAATAATTGTCGTGTTTGTTCCGGCTGGTTGCTGAGCGCCGCAGACAGAGAGGTTGCACCCATTTGTACGACGAGGAGTTGGCTTAGCCTTTCCCCGCCGTGATTTGCCAGTGCATGGGCAACCTCATGTCCCATCACAACTGCCAGTCCATCCTCGTCCCGTGTGATTGGAAGTATTCCGGTATAGACGGCAATTTTTCCCCCCGGCATGCAGAATGCATTTACGGTTTCATCGTCCTCAATGAGATTAAATTCCCAATGGTAATTCTGTATCTCCTTTTCCATTCCGTTTTCACGCATAAAATCTTCTGCTGCCGATGCAATTCTCTGACCTACCGTAGTAACCATCTGTGTCTTTTCTGCATCGTCTGAGATCTTTGATTGGGATAACAACTGACGATAACTATCGGCGCTTGAAGTAATAAGCTGGTTCTTCGGTATAAAAGAGAGTTGTCTCCTCCCCGTTATTGGTACTGTCGAGCAACCAACGAAAAGCAATAGTGCGATAAGTAATGCCGAAAATCCCCGTTTGAATTTGAACATGCTAAACCTCCCAAATAGTGGACAAAATGATCAAATGAAATGATGGTTGTAACCTGTTACGGAATTTTTGGTTCAGTATAAATTTTTCTGCAATACACTGTCAATTTAATTATGGCGTTTACCAACGCTTCTGTTTCCCTTGATAAAATACCTGCCTTCTGTTACATTGTATCTGTATTTAATTCCAGCATGCTTTGAAAAAACCACATGTGGGTCATTACTGTCTGTAAAGAGTGTAAAATTATGAAAAAGATCATCGTTATTATCCTGAGTTTGGCTTTTGTTCTTATGGCAGGTGCAGTAGTTACCCCATTTCTTATCGATTTAAATAAATATAAAGGAAAGATCATTGACCTTGCGAAACCCTATCTGACGAGAGATTTGAATTTTGACAGCATAGAACTTACCATAGTGAAAGGACTGGGGGCGGAGATTCAGGGACTCCGCATAGCAGAAAATCCGGAATTTGGAAAGGGAGATTTTCTGAATCTGGAACGCCTCCGGGTGAAGGTAAAATTATTGCCCTTGCTCAAGAAGCAGATTCAAGTCAAGGAATTAATCCTGGACAAACCGGTGGTTCGGCTGATAAAAAACACGAAAGGGGAATTTAATTTCACCGATCTGACTGGTTCCAGGGCAAATGAACATAATGAACATGACGATACTGAAGGTGAGAAAAAAGACCGTGAAGAGAATGAAAATGAAGGAAAAGGCGGAGGCGCCCTTTTTGCGGGGTTAATGGTTTCAAAATTTACTTTGCACCAGGGACAAATCGATTTCATCGATGAGTTCACTCAACCGGGTACTACCACAATGACAACGATAGACTGGTTAGATGTGAAATTCACGGATGTATCCGTGGATAAACCGATCCAGATGTCCATGGCAGCCCGTCTGCCTAGGGGTACAAAGCAAAATTTCATGATAAAGGGTGCTATGGGTCCCCTGGGTGATACCCTGGATATAAAACGGCTTTTTATGGATATCGTATTATCACTCGACGAATTTGACCTGGATACCTGTAAATCTTACCTGCCTGCAAGCCTGCCTTTATCTCCTGCAGATGGGGTTGTTGGTATGGATATCTCTGTAAAGGGGGATATGGCCTCCGGAATCACTTCAGAAGGTCGGATGGAGTGCAAAGAACTGATACTCACAGAAGGAGACGATAAGAAAGCCATCGGGAAGATACATATTACCCTTCGGAAAAAAATGGATCTCCTATGGGAAAAGGGAATTGCGGTTATAGACCGGTTGGATTTGAACATGAATGAAAATAGAATCTCTCTGGCAGGTAAGGTAGAAGGATTTAATACGAAACCACAATGGGACATAACCCTTCGGGGGGAGGCGATCAATCCGGACTACGCCTTTTTGTTTTACCCTTCGATTAAGGAATCTTTACCTGAGGATGTGAGCATTTCAGGTTCATTGGGCATGGAGATGATTTCAAAGGGGGATATGGACAATCTCCAGGCTACTTGTACACTGGAGATGAAAGACCTCGATATCCTGTATGGGGAGACATTTCGTAAACCTGGACTCGTTCCTTGTCAAATTTCCGTCAGGGCAGACAAGACGGGAGATGATATTCAGTTAGAGCCGTGTATTATCAAAATGCATACCTTGTCTCTCAGGACAACGGGAAAAATTACCGGCCTAACGAATCCGCATTTTGATCTTTTGATGGGTACTGAAGATACGTCCCTGAAAGGCTGGGAATCGCTGGTCCCTGCACTAAAAGAGTACGAACCGGAGGGGAACTTTGTCCTTCAAAGTTCTTTGAAAGGGACGATGGAAGATGCCGCTGTTGATCTGCAGTTTTCGTCTCCAAGGCTCGCATTCAAGCTCTCTCAGTCATCAGACAATGGCCAGAAAGCTGCAATTTCGCAAAGTTTTTTTGAATCCATGGATATGAAAGTGCAGGCGGAAAAAAAGAATGGTGACGTCCGGGGGAGTGGCAATCTCGATGTCAAAAATGGGGAGGTGCTGGCTGCTTCTTTTGAAAAGATGCAGGCACAGTTCGACTACCAGAACGATATTCTCGGCATCCACGGGTTCCGGGTCCATATTTTCCAGGGGGACGTTTCCCTGGACGGTAAAGTGAAGCCCGGCAAACTTCGGTGGAACGTGAAGCCGGTTATTTCTAATATAAATGTAGCGGAAGCCATGGATACTTTTACACAATACAAGGGTTTATTCAAAGGGATATTTTCGGGGTCTTTTACGGCAAACAATGCCGGGGATGCGAAGCAAAAAGGCGCAATTAATGCCGGCGGGTTATTCCGGCTTGACCAGGGAGAAATTATGAATTTAAACCTTGTAGACACTGCACTGGATGCGCTTTTTGGTATAAAGGGTATATCTAAGTTTTTGGAAAAAGAAGGCAGCGAATTGGATAAGCAAAAGATTACGCGATTTGATTACCTGGATGGTGATTTTTCTATGACCGGCAATAAAATCGATTTAAAAAAGGTAGCCTTACATAATATTCATACTGCAAAAGCAACTGATTCTGATGCATTTATAGAAGGGTTGGTTGACTGTAATACCAGCAGCCTTGATCTCAGGGGCAAGGTCGTTCTCTCCCGGGAATACTCTGCCAAATTAGCCAAAAAGGCTGAACCTCTCAATGCCCTTCTCAATCCGGAAAACCGCATGGTGCTCCCGATTACGGTCACCGGGAGTTTCAGTAAGCCAAGGCCTATTCTGGATATACCCTATGTAACCAGTGCCATAACAAAATATTACGGCAGGAGAGAACTGGAGAAATTAGGCGACAAGATAGGACTGCCGAAGAAAGGGGATAAAGATCAACAGGGCAAGGAATCGCCCCTGGGAAATATTTTGAAGGATATTTTAAAATAAGGTTATAACACCGGTCTGGGATATAGCCGTGCTGCCTTGACAATTTCAGGGACGGCCTCTTCCCACTCCACTGCCATGATGTGCACACCGGCAATGCCTTTGATTTCTCTGACCTGCTCTATGACCTCCAGGCAAATTTTGATGCCCTCTTCCTTACCCTTTTTGGAGGCGGAGGCGGCAGTCATGCGGTTCATGACCTCATCAGGCACATCCATGCCAGGTACATTATATTTCATGTGTTTGGCCATCCCCGCAGACTTGAGTGGGGCCACGCCAGCGAGAATAAAGGTCCTTTCATGGAGACCCATATCGGTGACCATTCTCATCCACTCTTTAAACTTGTTGACGTTATAAATAATCTGCGTTTGTATGAAATCGGCGCCGGCAGCGATCTTCTTGGCGAGTCTGATAGCGCGGAATTTGAACGGGTCGGCAAAGGGATTCTCGGCGGCACCGATAAAGAATCGTGGCCCTGATGTCTTTAATTCCTGTCCGCTCTGAAATTTTTTCTCATCACGAAGGGCCTTGACCATTTGAATAAGCTGGATCGAATCTATGTCAAAGACGCCCTTCGCCATAGGGTGATCCCCAAATTTCTGGTGGTCACCGGTCAGGCATAAGAGGTTTTTTGCACCCAGCGCCGCAGCACCGAGGAGGTCGCTCTGTATAGCAATACGATTCCTGTCGCGGCAGGTCATCTGAATGATAGGTTCTAAACCAGCATCCAGGACTATCCGACCGGCGGCAATACTGGACATACGCACCACGGCAGTCTGACAGTCAGTAATATTGAAGGCGTCCCCATAGCCTTTTAATAAATTGGCTTTTTTTTCTATTACTGAGCGATCTGCGCCCCGGGGAGGACCAAGTTCTGCCGTTACGGCAAACTGCCCGCTTCGAAGGAGCTTTTCTAAGTTACTACCGGATTTTAAGTCCATATTTGACGAAAGGTCTGCTCCGAATAAAGTTTTGGCAGAAGATTTAAACATTTTGCTGCCTCGTTCCCAAACAATGTTTGGGAACAAGCAGTTAAAATCTTTCTTTTGTATTTAACCCAAAAGTTATTTATACAACCACTCATCTTTACTGATTCCTGCTTGTCTCAAAAGCCTTGTTAAAAAGCCTACGCCAATTTCTGACTCATGTATATAATATGTTCTACAATATTAACGTCTATGTCTTCAATTACAGGCAACTCAATATTATTCTTTAATTTGAAGACAATCCATTCTTCCAATGCTTCTCTCAATTCATCCCTGCATTTTTCAAGGGTTTTTGCTTTTCCCCATACACCCTGAAAGCCAGAATCTCCCCCCCCAGTATGTCCTTCGTCTTCGATTATTTCATAATGGGCAAGCCTCATTGCCTTTTGAATATACTCTGTTAACACGGTAGTTTCCTCCTATAAAATAGGATGGTGTTTATTGCTTTTTCATGACTAAATGTTCAATGACCATCTTCCTGGGATGGTTTTCCATACCCGTGGTCCAGTCCTTTGGAGGTACAATCCTTTCCATGGTCGCCAAAAGCTGCTGGGTGTCCAGTTGGTCATATATCTGATGCCACACACAGGGTGTTTCTTGTGAGACCTCGCACTTCCCGTTTTGCGAACCGCCACACGGGCCGTTCATGAGACTCTTTGCACACCGGCTTACCGGGCACAGTCCTCCTGTGGTTCCCAGGATACAATTACCACAGCCGGCACACCGTTCCCAGAAGATGCCTTGTTCGACAGGTCCTCCCATAAAGGTGGTATTTACCCCCGGGAATATCCTGATCCTGGGGAATTTTTCGGCCATGTACTGCACGCCGACACCGCAGGCAATGGAAAGGACGGCATCACAGTCTTTAATTACTTCTTTAATATCATCAATAAATTCCCACTCACACTGTCTGAGTGTTGAGTCTTCCTTGACTTCGAGCTGCCTGCCTTCTAATTTGGCAGAAAGCCGTAATTGCGCAGCAAGTTCGGTAACCTGTTTTTCACCACCGGTATGGCACATGGTCACACATGAGCCACATCCCAGCACGCAGACTTTTTTAAATCCAGAAAGCATTTGTTTAATTTCTGGAAATGGTTTTGATGATGCTACGATCATTGCGATAATCCATCACAAATTTTCACGGAATTAAATTAATATCAGTTATACTCTGTTTCTCAGTTCTTCTACCATCCTGAATGCAATTTCAAGGATCTCTTTACCATTTTGTGAAGAAACAAAATGGGTCTGAAACCTTCTGGTATCCATTCCTAATCCATTGAGAAGCTGAGTAGTATATTGCGCCCTTCTTTCAACCCATTCCTTCTCTGTGCAAAAATGGCAGGTATCATCCTTGCAGGCCGTTATCAATACCCCATGGGCGCCTAACTCAAACGCCCTGAGATATAAAGATGGATCCACTTTACCCAACCCCAGAACACCTATCCGCCTGAAGTGGAAGAAAAGCAAATCATCTGCAGCACCTTCTTTTTCCTCCCTATACGCACTATATTGGCAATAAAAATTAATAATAAATGGTTTTACACCCTGGACAAATTTTTCCTGGAAGACTGCCTCAAGGGCATCTTTGCCGCGGTCTTCTAATGGGGTTTTAAAACTGATGGCCTTTGCAGGGCATTCCACAATACACAAACCGCATGACTGGCAGTCTCCGTCAATGTAAGCAGTGGTGTCGCCCTTTTTAATCTTCGGGACTTCAAAAGGGCATATCCTCACGCAGGTAAGGCATCCCACACATAAATTATCATCCACAAGGGCGCCGGCGCCGCAGTTCATACACCGCTGCGCCTCCTTCACGGCTATATTTAGGGGAAATCCTAACTCTACCTCATCAAAGGTTTTTAGCCTTTCATCCAAAGGCATGGTGGGCATTTCTTGTTTCGATTCTTTCTTGATAAGGGATAATCGTGACGGAACAATATCAGGAACTGCGGGCTTTTCAGCCCACTTTTCGTCTTTCAGCGCTGTATTTCGCAAGGTATTGTGGATGGCAATTGCCGTTTTTTTCCCCTGGGCCATACTTTCGGTCATGGTTCCCCGTCCCAACACAACATCGCCACCCGCATAGATGCCATGCACAGAGGTGCTGAAGGTATCTGGGTTGACGATGATCGTACCACCCCGGGTGACCTGAATACCCTCCTGTCCTTTCAGGAAAGAGAGATTTGATGCCTGTCCAATTGCAAGGATGATCGTATCCGCCTCAATAACAGACTCCGAGCCTTCATAGAAGGCGGGACTGAACCGCTTTTGTTCATCGAAGACATATTTTACCCTAAGGGTTTCCAGTCCGGAAACCCTTCCGTTCTTTCCGAGGATACGCTTCGGGCCTACGGAGTTGTAAAGTACCACGCCTTCATGAACTGTCTCCTCGATTTCAAAATCGGTTGTCGGCATTTCCTTGCGGGACTCAAGGCAGGCAACGGATACCTTATCCGGTTTCAGTCGCAGGGCCGTCCGTGCACAATCCATGGCAACGGCGCCTCCACCGATTACCAGCACATTCCTGCCGATTCTGGCGCTTCCGGTGGCATTTACTTCGTTAAGAAAGGATATACCTTTGAGGACGCCATCAAGATTTACCCCTTCGACATTCAGGGTGCGGCTCTCGGGCAGACCCACACCAATGAAAACGGCCGCAAACCCGTCCTTTTTCAAACTATCGAAGGTAATGTCCACGCCGAACGTTGTGTTATATTTGATTTCGACGCCTAATTTTTTAATATATTCGACGTCATTATCAATAGCCGTTCTGGGTAAACGATAGGTCGGCACACCCATGCGGAGCATGCCTCCCGGAGTGGGGTTGGATTCGAAGATCGTGCATGAATATCCTAAAAGGGCTAAGTCATTGGCCGCCGCTAAACCTGCCGGACCAGTGCCAATGACAGCAATCCTTTCCGGATATTTTTCTTTAATTATTTTCCTGGTTTCTTCAGAAAAGTTATCGCCGAGAAAACGCTTGAGCCATGCGATCGCAATCGGTGCCTCGGTGCTATTCCGGCGGCATTTTGTCTCGCAAGGATGGGTGCAGATACGACCACACGCCGAAGGCAGCGGATTTCTCTCCCTTACCAGCCTGAACGCCTCCTGGAATCGCCCCCTGGCAATGAGTTGAACATAATCACGGGCATCCTGCCGTATCGGGCATGCGAGGATACACGGCGCCTCCTCGTTTGTTTTTTTGTCAGGCGTCGCACATGTATTCGTTTTTGTCATAGCCAAGTTTTATATATTTAACACGTTTTCAGAAATTCACGACAAAAAAATATCATTCCCCCATCACCTTGATAATCAATCGCTTACTGCGCTGACCGTCAAACTCGGCATAAAACACCTTTTGCCAGGTGCCGAGGTCTAATTTCCCTTCAGTTACCGGTATCACTACCTGGTGCCCGATAAGAAGGTTTCTGAGATGAGCATCGCCATTCACCTCTCCCGTCCGGTGATGATAGTAATCGTGACCCTCAGGAATCAGTTTCAGAAGCCACTCTTCAATATCGCGATGGAGCCCCGGTTCGGCATCGTTAACGAAGATTCCCGACGTTATATGCATGGCAGAGACCAGAACCATACCCTCTCTAATACCGCTCTTCTGGAGTACCCTGTCTACTTCCCTTGTGATATTAATAAACTCCCGACGCTTTCTGGTATTAAATGTCATGTATTCGGTCAGAAATTTCATAGAAAAAACCTTATTATTTCAATGCTCAGAAATTCAAAATCAGGCTACATGCGGCAGCGATTTTTAAGCTTCCCACAGTGGCAGGACAAGCGTTCCCGCTTGTCATCATAATGTCAGGTGGGGACGCCTAACCTGCCACAAGGGAAAGGGGGTGTTATGGCGAACTTTAAAATCCCTTATCGTAAAATAGGATGGGGTTTGAGACCATCCCTGCATGGGAATATTCGGGATTCTGGTATACCTGTACTTTACAGACCATTCCACTTATTAAAAATTTAATTTTATCAGTAATTTTAAGCTATTCAAGGAAATTTCATGATTTTCCCATCACCTGCAGCCCTTCGGGTCCAAAGCCTTGCCCGGGGAAGCGGTGGTGCTCTTACAAGGAGGTCGCTGGGCCGCGGCGTACTATCTGCCCGGCTACGCTGTTGAATGCGGCCTGAAGGCATGCGCTGCAAAGCAGTTCCGTGAGCATGAAGCACCCGGCAAGACGATCGCGAATGACTTTTACACGCACCGGCTCGACAAGCTCCTGAATATTTCCGGTGCTAAGGCTGTCCTCGAGAAACAGGCTGCAGCCGAGCCACAGTTCCAGGTGCACTAGAAAGTCGTTTGTGATTGAGCAAAACTGGTCAAGCTTTTGAGAATCGCTATTCGCACCGGGCCAGACATTGGTCGCATCCGGTTTTCAAAGAATGTTATCAATGGGCATTTCATTGAGGACGCGCTGATTTACCGGGTTGTATGAATACACCGATGAGCAAATCGATGAATCAGGGAGCAGGCAAATCGAACAGGGGAAATCGGGGTTTGCTCTGTCCCTGCTGTACAGCTTTCAGTATTTTGTCTCCACGATGATTAAACAATCTGAAAATTTATTGGTGGCATAGGGACACGCCGTTGAACTGCTCTCCGGCTGGAGCCATTGATGTCCGCTCTTGCAGCGGCAAACCTTCAATCTGTTCCGAATCAACTGGTCAGGATTTGACCCGAAGTACGAAATAAACGTGTCACTGATTGCAGAAAAAGCATCCCTTTGCTCGCGTATGCCTTTTGCCTTTTTTAATTTTTCTCCGCCTTCAAGGATGTTTTGCATCATGCCTCTTCCGGGTCCTTCAGGTTCGGTTTCCATGCCCTGCCTTGCAGCATCAATAAAATTTTGGGCTGCCCCGGCAAGTCCATCGCCCCCGCCACTTACCAGGTAACTGTAAATATATTGGTACGACAGCACGGTTGCCCGGAAATGGATAAATGTCCTCTTTTCAAGGGTAACCGCAGGAACACCAACATGGTCTTGTCCTTCCAGAGCGGAGAAAAAGCCAGGAGAGCAGAAAAGCGTGGATAAGAAAAAAAGAACACACTTCCTGAAATAATTACTTTTTGCCATCATCGATCACCTTTCAGTCTTATACTAACCAGTAAAAATTTTGTTTGAATAATCTTAAAGTTAGGGAGCATGGCAGACCGCTATACTCAAAATGCTCACAAAATGTGAATTTTATACAGGGCGGCACGGACAACCGGAGTTTGTCCGTGCTGAAATTGCACTCCGTTGTCTATGAATCATCCATCGTAAAAGGGAGGATCAATTAACGCGGTTAAGCCGCCCTTACCCTTTCGATCAGGACTTCGCCTTTTTTACCGTAATATGCCTTTTCCAGCGAATATTGTCTGTCTCAGGATAATCTGATCGGTGGTGGACGCCCCGTGATTCCTTCCGCTTCAGGGCCGATGAAACGATCAGTCCGGAGACGAGGATCATGTTCTGCAATTCCCAGCCCGTGGGGTTGGAAAATTCCTTGTCCATCACATAGCTGCCCCACATTTCGATCATTTCTCCGGCCTCAAGCAGGTGTCTTTCGTCACGCTCGATTCCCGCATCCCTCCACATGAGGCTTTTCAGGGAATTCCGAATATCGTCCAGGTCCAACCAGCTAATCTTTGATAAATCCATAGATTCACGGATTGCGTAGGGGACCAGTTTGCGGACACTCTTCTGGATTGACGCGCCGGCATCTTTTCCGGCTCTATAACCCGTTACCAGTCCTTCAAGAAGGGAATTGCTTCCAAGCCGGTTGGCCCCGTGCATACCAGAACAGGCCACTTCTCCACAGGCATAAAGCTGCCCGACCGTAGTCCTGGAAAGCCGATCGACCTTGATACCCCCAATCATATAGTGGGCACTGGGACGTACAGGGATCAAGTCTCTGGCAATGTCTATCCCAAAGGAGGCGCAGATTTCCCTGATCCTGGGAAAACGGGCATAAAGCCGTTCTTTTGGAATATGGCGGACATCAATATATACATTCGTATGGTCGGTCTTCTGCATCTCCTTTAAAATACTCTGGCTCACCACATCTCTGGGTGCAAGCTCCGCCTGTGAATGATACCATGGCATAAATCGTTCCCCTTTTTTATTTCTTAATATGCCACCCTCACCCCGCACGGTTTCTGTAATGAGAAACCGTACAGCCCCGGCAATATAGAGGGTGGTGGGGTGAAATTGCACAAATTCCATATCCTGGAGGGCTGCACCTGCCCTGTAGGCCATTGCCAGTCCATCCCCGGTAGCCACATCGGGATTGGTCGTCTCCCGGTAGACCTGTCCGCAGCCTCCTGTAGCCAGAATCGTTCGCCTTGCCCAGATTACCATGTATCCTTTCTTTGCATGCCAGGCAATCACACCATGACAAATACCGTCCCGGGTAACGATGTCTATCGTAAAGGTATGTTCAAAGACCTTAATATTTTTATTTCCTTTTATGGTACGGATAAGGGCTTGCTCTATCTCTTTGCCCGTGGAATCGCCTTTGGCGCGGATGATACGGGGAAAATGGTGCCCGCCTTCCTGCGTAAATACCAGATGGTCGTCTTCCCTGTCAAATACCGCACCCCATTCAATCAGTTCTTTTACACGTTCAGGACCTTCGCTGATAATGGTCTTCACCACGGGTGTGTCACACAAACCCTGGCCCGCATCCAGGGTATCCTTTATATGTTTGGCTATGGCATCATTTTCAGATAAAACCACCGCAATTCCACCCTGGGCATAGACTGTATTGTTTTCATCGATCTTATCTTTGGTAACAACCAGGACAGAACAATGCTTTGAGGCCTCTATAGCGGCACTGAGTCCTGCCACCCCGCTTCCAATGATCAGAATATCGGTAAAGACATGTGACGTTGTGTGGCTGTCGAAGGAAATGAGATATCTTTTGGGTTCTGTGGATTTTTTCATGAAGGGATTTTATCCGTAGTAAATTTGTTTGTCAAAGAAAACTACTTCTCTCCAAAAGATTTCCTGTTTGAATATTGATGACAATGTTGTAACTTTAAAGTCATCTTCCAGCACCCTTTTCTGCTTCATTGTCCATTCACCTCCGTTATTGACAAATTTTCAGATATATGTTAGCTTGACTCCATCTTCCAAAAGGTACCCGAAGAATACATCGGATTTGTAGAAGAACTACCGGGCGCCAATACGCAGGGAGACACCTTAGAAGAAGCACGGAGCAACCTGAAAGAGGCAGTACAATTAGTCCTGGTGCTAACCGGCAATTAGCAGAAGAATCGCTTCGAGGTCAAGACGTGATAAAAGAATCGTTCCCCGTTTCACTATGAAACGCCGGTACCTTATCCGCTATCCAGAAACCCGTGGGTGTGAATTTTTAGGAGAAGGCGGGAATCACACCGTGTATGTTAACCGCGCTTTGAAAAAAACTTCCACGGCACCCAGGCATAAAGAGATCAACGATTTTCTCGTTTATAAAATCTGTAAGGATATCGGGGAGGGTAAGGTTGTATCCCTGGATGATCTCCATTGCCCGAAGGAAGGCTAAGCGCGGGGAGGTCTAAGGTTATCGTGAGGAAAAGGAGCCCGTTTAAAGGCGGTTTGATGCCCTAAACGATTTCTGCTATCACAAGCCCTTTTTAAAATGTCCTTATTCCACTCCAACAAACTCATTCCAGATCAGGAAATACTTGAAATACATAACACATTACATTACAATTAGTTGCTGTCATAACAGACACAGAATCAGTCAGTTATGAAAAACACAAAAAACACTATGTTCTTGAATATTGATGAAAATGTTGTAAAATTCATCGCAAGTTCTTTATAATAGCGGATTTTACAGTATTCAGGAGGGGGGGTATCCCTGCATGAGAACGGTAATTACGGGTGGCGCTGGGTTTATCGGTTCGCATCTGTGTGATCATTTGATAGAAAAGGGGCATGAGGTTATATGCATCGACAACCTGTTGACGGGCAAAACAGAGAATATCGTCCACTTGATGGGAAACAGCCAATTCCGCTTTATTAAGCATAACGTAAGCGATTATATTTACGTGAGTGGACATGTGGATAATGTATTGCACTTTGCGTCGCCCGCCAGCCCTTTTGACTACCTGGAATTCCCTATACAAACCTTAAAGGTGGGCTCTCTGGGTACCTTGAACAGCCTGGGGTTGGCCAAGGCAAAGAAGGCAAGATTTCTTTTGGCGTCCACATCTGAAGTATACGGCGACCCTCAGGTACATCCCCAGCGGGAAGATTATTGGGGCCACGTAAACCCTGTTGGCCCGCGGGGAGTTTATGATGAGGCGAAACGATTTGCGGAGGCAATGACCATGGCATATCACCGGTACCATGACGTGGACACCAGGATAGTGAGAATATTCAATACCTACGGGCCGCGGATGCGTGTAAAAGACGGCCGTGCGCTTCCCAATTTCATGTGCCAGGCGCTGAGGGACGAAGATATTACGGTGTTCGGGAATGGTTTACAGACGAGAAGTTTCTGCTACGTCTCCGACCTTGTCGACGGCATCTACCGGCTGCTTCTTTCACGTGAGCACGACCCCGTAAATATTGGAAATCCCGAAGAGATAACGATCCACCAGCTGGCAAAAGAAATACTTGCCCTCACCGGAAGCAAAAGTAAGATCATCTTTAAAACCCTTCCCGTTGACGACCCGAAGATCCGGCAACCGGACATTTCCAGGGCAAAGAGGATCTTAGACTGGGAACCAAAGATTGCTCGCAAAGAAGGGCTGCGTAGGACGCTGGGATATTTTAAAGATACGTTGACTTCCCCCGGAAAAAATCTATGAAAAAAGTGCTTGGCATCTTTGGCAGCCCGCGTCCCCATGGTAACTCTGACGTATTGCTTGATCAAGCCATGAAAGGAGCAGAGGCAAGTAATGCCGATGTTGAAAAGATCATTGTGCGTGATTTACAGATTGCCCCCTGCAATTCCTGCGGTGGCTGTTTTGAAAAGGGGGTGTGTGTCATTGGTGACGATATGCAAGCCGTTTATTCCCGGCTTGTGGATGCCCACGGTATTATTGTTGCCACCCCTATCTACTTTATGGGTGTAAGCGCTCAACTGAAGGCACTTATCGATCGTTGCCAGGCCTTTTGGGCCAGGAAATATATCTTAAACCTGCCGATCCGTGAAAATGGGAGGTTTGCTAAGGGTTTTTTTATCGCAACTGCAGCACGTGATGATGGAGAAGGGCTGTTTACCGGCGCCGTAAAAACAATAAAGTCTTTTTTCCATGTATTAGACACGAAATATGTGGGTAATATATTATCTGCCGGTCTGGAAGAAAAAGGCGCCGTACAGAAGCGGCAGGAGCTATTGCAGCAGGCGTTTGATGCGGGCAGACAGTTGCTTGAACTGTGAGGGGAAACACGTATGAAAAAAAGTCCGGCAGCCGAGAGGGATGAAGAAAGGCAGCGCCGTTGTCCCGGCGAGTCCTATACCATTAGCGATTCTGTATGCAAGGGAAGACAGAGGGTAAATTATCCCAAATGCAATGTATGTCTGGAAAAGGTTGAACCGACGAGCGCGAACCAATTACATGCCGAATCCAAACTGGCGGTAAATATCTTTAAGAGTTACGATATCCGCGGGAAATATCCATCAGAGATAAATGACCAGACGGCACACAAGATCGGAACGGCCATAGCCCAGTTTTTTAAGGAAGAAAATCCGGAAGTGAAAAACATAGTCGTAGGCAGGGATATGAGACCGTCTTCCAAGCCACTTACCAATGCCCTGATTGACGGTTTATGCACGGCAGGATTGAATGTTATCAATGTGGGCGTCGTTTCAACGGAGATGACCTATTTTGCCGTGGGCCATTACAGGTACGATGGCAGCGTTATGGTTACCGCCTCTCATAACCCCGCCGAATATAACGGATTGAAAATATGCAGGAAACAGGCCATCCCGCTCAGTTATGAAACGGGCATAGGGCGGATTGCAAAACTGACAAAACAGTACCACCCCCCGCGCGGAGAACAGCTTGGCAAGGTCATCCAAAGCGACATTTTCGGAGATTATAAGAAGCACGTCCTGAAATTTGCAAACAACCTGCGACACCTCCGCATAGTAATCGATGCGGGAAACGGGATGGCCGGCAAAACAGTTCCCGTCGTCTGTGAGGGGCTTCCCATTGAAATCATCCCCCTCTATTTTGAACTGGATGGGAATTTCCCCAACCACGAAGCCAATCCTTTAAAACCTGAAAATCTTGTTGATTTGCAAAATAAGGTGCGTGAGACGCGGGCTCACCTGGGGGTTGCTTTTGACGGAGATGCCGACCGGTGCGTCTTTGTCGATGAGATGGGAAGGGCAGTTGGATGCGATATCATTACGGCCTTGATTGCACGGCAATTTCTGGAACGGGAAAAAGGGGCAGCGGTTCTCTACGACCTCCGGTCGAGTTGGATCGTTCCTGAAGAAATAAAGGCTGCAGGCGGTATCCCGTATCGTGAACGGGTTGGCCATGCCTATATGAAGGCGACCCTCCGGGAAAAAAAGGCGGTTTTTGGAGGCGAACTCTCAGGGCATTACTATTTTCGGGATAATTACTATTCGGATTCCGGGATGATCGCTTTTCTCATGGTCCTGGACATCCTGAGCTCAAAACGCATTCCTTTTTCAAACATCGTGGCGCCGCTGAAAAGGTACTATTCTACCGGTGAAATAAATTTTGAGGTGGATGATAAGGATGCGAAGATTGCAGAGATTACGAAAAAATTTTCCAATGGAAAGGCAGACCATCTGGATGGAGTTACCGTAGAATACAATGACTGGTGGTTCAACGTGAGAAAATCCAATACCGAACCCCTCCTCCGGTTAAATCTGGAAGGAAGGACGCATGAAATCATGGAGAGGGGAAAAAAACTATTAATCAATATTATTCAGGGTAAATCCTTATAGCACTATGCTTCCTTTTAAAAACAGTATGTACCACTATGCACGAATCGGTTTCCTGGCGGGCACGGTCTCCCTGTTTCTTTCCACTGCCAGCATGGAACATAACCTTCAGGCGGACGCACCGGCAGGTGAAGAAGTCCTCGATATCAAATTTAGCAATGGGCACATATCAGCAAAGATAAGAAATTCTCCGCTGGAAAAGGTCTTAAAAGAAATCATGTCGCAGAGCGGAGCCCGGATATGGCTGAGCGACTCGATCGAGGGAACCGTCACCGTAGAATTCCAAAACATACCCATAGGCGAAGGAGTGCGCCGGATACTTAAAGACAAAAACTACGCCTTTGCTTATGCCCTCCATGAGACAAGAGAAGGAAAACTGGCTATTATTAGCGCCAGCAAGTCCAAAGAAATTTATACACCGGCAAAAGAGGCGCCTCCGAATAAAGCCCTTCCCAGGCCAATGACGCCTGTTGCCAGAAAAGAGAAACCAAAAAAAGAAAAGGCCACCTTTGAATCCCTCGTAAAAGATGCCCTGGAAAATGAAGATGCAGGGATGAGAGAAGATGCAATTATCGCTTTGGGGGAAAGCAAAGATCCCAGGGCTATAGAAACCATCTCAAAGGCGCTGGCGAATGATCCTGTTGAAGACGTTCGATTAAGCGCTATTGATGCCTTGCTGGATATAGGCGACAAAGGCATTGTCGAACCCCTCTCGGTTGCACTCAGGGATCGAGATCCCTGGGTACGGGAAAGCGCCGTAGAGGCGTTAGGCGAAGTGGGCGGCGAGGCCGCCATCGAATTTATAAAGAGCGCCCTCAATGATGAAGACGGCTCCGTCAGGGAACTTGCCCAGGAAACATTAGAAGAGCTTAACGTGAAGCAGTGAAATTTTTTGTTTTTTCTGTTGACATTTTCTTCAAAAATGTTTTAAATGATAAACGTTTAGAAAAATAAACGTTTGTAATTACAAACACGATCTCTCACATCACCCAATCGAGAGACCCCGTTCCTCCCGCAGTATGTAAAGCTGCGGGAGGAATCTTTATAAAATATTTGCTTACGGACTTGCCATTCATACACAATCTCTTCACGGAAAACCCTTTCTGTCTCAAAAAAGATGCCATGATTCATCCCTCCGCCGGGTGAGAGTTTTGGAATTTGCTCAAGATTGCAGTGGGGATCAAAAGAGAGTCCCTTGATTTTGGGTAAAATGAGCGATTTATGTCTAACCAGGAAGAAATCACGCAATATAACATCCTTCAGTCAATTGAAAACGGCGAACAGATCTCCCAGCGCCAGCTCTCCCTGCAGTTGGGCATTAACGTAGCCTCCATAAATTTTGCTTTAAAAAAACTCACGAAGAGGGGATTGGTAAAAATGCTGGGGGTAAACCCCCGAAGGATACGGTACATTCTGACACCCAAGGGGATTGCCGAAAAAACACAGATGGCCTATAAATTTTTTGACAGGAATTTTCATTTCTACAAGGCCGTCAGAAAAGACGTTGAAAATAAGATCAATAGCATCCCCTTACATGGCAAAAATTCTGTTGCTATTTACGGTATAACAGACCTCATGGAGATGGCCTACTTAGTCATTCAGGATAAAGAAATAGATCTTGTTGCGATTATTGATAACGAACTAAAGATCAGGATATTTGGGTATCATGTGGTAGGAATTGATGAAATACATAAATACGCCCCTGATTTCCTCCTGGTAACAAAGGAAGTGGATGCATATACGATAAAACAAATACCCGATTCCATAAAAATTGTCGATATTAGAATTTAGCAAAATTTTAGTTGACAATTTGATGTATAAAATTTCATATTAACCTGATAAGGCGAATTGTAATACACCCTGCGAATGAGAACCGGTAGTGCAACTGTCTCGGTTCAGTTAATGCATTTAAGCTGTGTGCTGAAATCGTTTTAATATCTGTTTAACCCGTTTGGAAACGCGATTTTTTGCAGAGCTTGTGCCGGGAGGAGACGCCGGCATACCTTGATATTGATTTTTAAGGAGGCCGTTCGATGGTAAAAGAATGGATATCCGGTGCGTTAAAAAAGGTGACGCTTGAGTTGATATATGAGGTAGTGGATGAGAGGACGAAAGAGATAAAGGATGCAATAGATGAGGTAAAGCGGAGACAGGAAGAGGATTTCAGGTTTTTGAATCAGAAGATAGATACACAAGTTGGGCAGATCAGGCAGGAGATAGGGCAGGTCAGGCAGGAGATAGGGCAATTAAATCAGAAGATAGATTCACAGATCGGGCAGTTAAACCAACGTATAGATACGGTGATTCAATTGTTAATAGATATATCAAAGCAGAGGAGCGTGTGAAATGTATTACCGCGTACAAGGCATTTTCAAAAGGAGAGGGTGGCGTGCAAAACGCGCTTGTCCGTTTTTTTATGTATCTCGTCATTGCTCTTGGATTCTTTATTTCTGACAATACATTTTTAAAGATTTCTAAATGCTTTTCGACAGCTTTTCCTCCAGGATTCAACCATTTTTGAATAACATGAAGACAGTATTGTTTTATAGAGATTTTAGACGATTTCAGGGTGGTCACTTAAAAGTTTGGGATTATTTTAACCATGTCATGCACTCATATAGCTATCGCCCTAAAATTTATTTTTCTAAGCGGACCGTTTGGGATGACACAAATCCATGGCTGAAATTAAAGGATCAGGCTCTCACCTCTTGGAATCCTTCCGATGCTGATATTTTATTTCTGGGGGGAAAAGACTGGTTAATACTTCATAAAAACCAGAGGAAGAAATCGCCCATCCCGGTTATTAACTATGTTCAGCACGTCAGGCACGCGGATCCAAATGAAGATCTCTATTCTTTCCTTGAGTATAAGGCAATAAGGATATGTGTAAGCGAGGAGGTTGCTTCAGCAATAGAAAAAACAGGAAAGGTAAATGGTCCTGTTTTTCCCATTCCGAACGGGATAAACCTTCAAGACCTTCCTCACCCGATTGACCCATCAGAAAAAGAAATTGATGTATTAATTGCTGCGCTGAAACAGCCAGAACTCGGTCTTCAGATACTGAGAAAATTTCATGCGCCGGGCAGACAGATAAAGATATTAACGGCAAGCATGCCACGCCCTGATTATCTGAATACAGTACATAAGGCAAAGGTGGTCGTGTTTTTGCCGGATTACCGGGAGGGTTTTTATTTACCGGCCATTGAAGGAATGGCCCTCGGCGCTTTGGTTGTATGTCCTGACTGTATAGGCAACCGCTCTTTTTGTTACGATAATGATAATTGCTTAATGCCCGATTATAATCTGGAAAGCATTTTGTGCGCACTTGATAGTGTGCTACACATCGACGGTTCGAAAAAAGATCGGATGATTACCAGGGCATATGAAACGGCCGACAGGTACTCGATAAAAAAAGAGAGGGAGTCCTTTCTCGAAATATTAGAAAAGATAAACCACGTTTGGGAGAAAATGTAAGTGGATAATAATATCATCGTAACGGGGCTGCCGCGTTCCGGAACTACGTTAACGTGCCATCTATTAAACAGGGTACCAAATACTGTGGCCCTGCATGAACCGATGGAAGTAAGGAAGCTTGCAAAATACAAGAAGCGCTCTTTCGCGTGTGATCACATTGAGGCATTTTTTGACCAAATGCGAGCGTCTATACGTAAAAGGAAAAAGGCAATATCAAAACAAGTGAATGGAAAGGTGCCAGACAATCCGGTAGCAGGCACATACTCAGTTTCAGGTCTTCGGGCAAGCATAGCGTCTCATACCGAAATTCCTATCGGGAAGACGCTGGAGGCTAACTTTGCTTTGATTGTTAAACATCCCTCTGCTTTCACTGCCCTATTGGAGGCATTAGTTGAGCGGTTTCCTGTATATGCCGTAATTAGAAATCCATTATCTGTACTAACATCATGGAACAGCGTCGAATTCCCGGTTCAATCCGGCCATGCACCGGCTGCGGAAAATTTGGATATTCACTTAAAAGATGCCCTTGCGAAAATTGACGACCGGATTGAAAGACAGTTATATCTCTTGTCGTGGTTTTTTAAGCAATATCACCAATTTCTTTCTCATGATACGGTTATTTACTATGAGGATATCGTCTCTTCGGGAGGGAACGCATTGAAGGTCATCGTCCCCGGCGCCAATATGCTCAATGAAAAATTGGAGAATAGGAACAGGAACAATTTGTATGATACACAAGTGATGCGTTCTCTTGGAGAGCGGCTTTTGAAAACAGACGGGGCATACTGGAATTTTTATAGCAAAGAAAGCATAGAAGAATTCTTGAATAATAAAACAAGTTGTGAGGGGCGTACTTCGCCGTAAGCACTCCTGCCTGATCATGCCACGGCTACGTCATGTGTCGTGGAGCTTCAAGCCAATCATTGCAATTCCAACCCAATATTCTCTCCAAGTTCCTTATCTCATGTTCAAACTGTAGCATCAGATATTCCCACTCTTTGCGATTCAGAGAGGAAACATATGGCCTGCTATGCACATTCTTTAGTGCAATGCTTTGGAAGCAACTGACGTTAAGGAAATGGCATACCTTTTCAAGCGTCTCTCCCGGTTTGATTTTGAGGTCTTCGGATTTCAAGATGAGTGTTTGTTTTTTCGGAAAGTATGTCCATATCCTTCGCAGTTGTTCCGAATAAAATCCCCTGTCGATATAAGAGTACAACCGGTGTTGATAGGGCAAGGCCTCCCGGCATCTTGCCGACTCATTTTGAATGGCATCCCAAAACGACAAATTGTCTGCATTCCTGTCTCTTTCCATATTCCAATGTGAGTATGCCCTGTCAATCGGATTGCGTAAAAGGATGATAATTTTCAGAGAAGGATTGTATTGCCAGATACGCCGTGGCGCGTCGTACCAATACATATAAATGGGTGTGGTTTCACCAAGTAATTTCTGTGACGATTTTGGGCGAAAGAATGAATGATATACAGAATAGTCGACTTTTTCCTTTTGAAAGTAGCTTTCCGTGTCAAAAAAGTGCACTTCCTTTTTATCCGCCATACAGATTTCCGGATGTTCTCTCAGATAGGCGTCAAGGGCCGAGGTCCCCCCTTTCTGAGCACCGGCAATTACGAAGCTCACCTTCTTTTCACTGACATTTTGTGGCTTGCCCATAAGGCAGAAACCTTCCTTTTCCAGCATTCACCCTGATGAAGGCACGGCGCCTGTTTCATTCCCTGACGTGAGACAGTACCGTTCTTTGGCGGCGCGTACGATCACTCAAGAGACGGGCTCCGTCGTCTTTTCCTCCAGGGCACAAATTCGCCCAACACGGTAGAATGGATTCCCAGCTTTTTATATACCCATATTGCCAGCAGAATATTCCAGGTAACCATGCTGCTTGCTGTAGCAATCGCAGCCCCTGCGTCGCCCCATTTTGGTATGAAGAGGGCGTTCAGAATGACATTCAAAGCTGCGCTGATTCCCACACCGATGGCTGCGCTCTTCTCGTGCCCGGTCATAACAAGCAAGAGACCTACCGATCCCATTGAAGCGTTGACAATTTGTCCAACGGAGAGAATTGCAAGGGTTGCCCTGCCTTGCGTGAAGGCCTCTCCAAAGAGGAGTAAAAACCAATGACCGAAGGCGATAAAGGCAAGGCCGGCGGGCAGGGAGAATACGAGGATAATCCTTGTGCTCCTGGTGATGATGTTTTGCAGTTTCTTCATTTCTCCCGCAGCAAAAAGATTTACAACGGTGGGTGCCAGCGCGGTGTTAATCGCAATCAGGATGAAGGAGATTAATTCTGCCCCGCGATTGGCAACCGCATAAATACCCGCCTCTTTTGGCCCTCTTATCGCCCCAAGCATAAGAAGGTCTGTCCTGGCATTTATTATTTTCATTCCGGCGATTAACATCAGGGGCAAAGCGCTCTGTATCCATTCCTGTGTTTTGTAAGAAGGAAAGGTTTCTTTGATAGTTGTCGGAAGCGTTTTGAGCAATACCCTCGTTCCAATGATGAAGGTGATACCGGTTGCAGCAATGTTTATTCCCAGTACCAGCGGCGGAGTTAAATCCCTGCCAAGAAACAGATATGCTGCACCAACAAAACAGATAAAAAAGATCGGCTGGAAGAGCATTTCCGGCATCTGACCGGCGATTACCCTGTTAAGCCCTCTTAATACAGACTGCCTCAGCCTGATAAGCGTAACCATCGGAAGCAATATCAGCGCTATCAAAAGGGAGTTTAACATCAAAGAATCCTTACGGCTTACAAGGATGCAACCGGTGAAAGCCGCTAACAATGCCAAACCCAAAGAAACAATCAGCACTGTCTGATTGGACCACCGGAGGATGCCTCTCATCAGACACCACTCTGCGTTTGTTTCGTATGCAGCGACTTCCCTCACAAGCAACCTGTCCAGACCCAATGCCCCCGGCACTGCAAGCAAGCCTACCCAGTTCATGGCATAGGCATAGGTTCCATAGCCAGCGGTACCAAGCAGTCGCGCCAGTAATAGTCCTATGATAAATGATAACCCTGCGGAGGCTATTTTGAGCCCGAATGAACCGGAGGCGCTCCTGGCAAGCCTTCCCTTCAGGAAAGTCTGAAACATAGACCTTACACGGCGGTTTACTTTGTCTGAGATAGTCATATTATCAGGATTATATCAAGTAAATAGACGGTATTAACAAGTTCTTAACGGTATAAGGGGAGGACGATAAGGGAGATAATCGGTCGTGGCTGCACAGCATAGTGAATTCCTCCCGCAGGTGAACACCTGCGGGAGGAACCGGGGTCTCTCGTTGGGAGATATGAGAGATTTTTGTTTATACAGACAAACGTTTAGTTTTCTAAACAGTTACTATTCAATACATTTTTGGTTAAAATGTCAATACAAAATTTAAAAAAGTTTGTGCAGGCAAAAAAACCTTGCATTTCCTGAAAACATTCCCTAAGATTTATAAACGTTCCGATACCCTGATTAAGAGAAAGGCTCTGCATTCGTGATACGCAATGATTCAGTATAAAACGCATTGGTCCCTTTTGATGAAGCGAGGAATCTTCGTCTGTCTCATTTTTTTGACAGCTGTTTCATGCGCCTCAACGCAGAAACCTGCGAAGAATGAAATTGAAGAAAGGTCTGCCGGGACGGAAAAAGACCTGGTTGTATCTGAATTTATCTTAGGGGTGGGCGATGAGGTGGAGCTAACGGTATACCGGCATGACGACCTTTCCAAAAAAGTGCGCATTCCGCCTGACGGCATAAACACCTTTCCCCTCATTGGTGAAATTCACACACGGGGGAAGAGCATCCATCACCTCCGGGGCGCAATAAAAGACGCCCTTTCGGTTTACCTTGTAGATCCCCGCGTAAGTTTAGAAGTTACGTCATTTAAAGGCCAGAAGATTTTCATCCTGGGAGAGGTAAATAACCCCGGTGTATATCAAATTGATACACCAACAACCGTGATTGAAGCAATCGCCAAGGCAGGGGGGTATACCCTGGACGGAAAATATACGAGTATCGTGTTAATCAGGGGCGACCCTGAGAAACCGGAACTGAAGAGGCTCGACTTAAAAAAGACCTTTGCTACGGGGGATTTGTCACAAAATGTGTTCTTGAAAAGCGGGGACGTCGTATATGTCCCGCGGACGTTCATTTCCAATGTCGACCGGTTCTTCAAACATTTTGAGAATATTGTCCGGCCCCTTGTGTGGACCGAACAGGGCATCGTACTGGGTGACCGCATCGATTCGGAGGTTTTTGGAAAACAAAGAAGTCAACCGACACAAATTGTAATTTCACCGCCGTAGTTTCCTGATAAAGGTAATTTCACGTTTATTCGTATCAAAAAACCCTTTTCGAGTCATAGAAGATCATTATGCAGTCATTCCGGCTCATTGCAGTAACGCCTTCCTCTCTGCCAGACCCCTCCATCGCAATTGCCGCAAGCAGGGCGGGAGAAATAGGGATAGTTGACCTGGAATATCTAAAAAACGAACAGGAGGCGCTTGAGGCCATATCAAAGCTGTCCCGATATGTGAAAAAAAACTGCGGCATCAAGCTTTCCAGCAGAGAAGAGCATTTTACAACCACCATAATATCCAAACTTCCGAAACAAATCGATGTGGCCATTCTGACCGGTGATACTCCCGACGTTCTCCGCAAGCAGGTACAACTATTAAAAAAAAGGGGCGTTACCGTCCTTCTGCAAGTAACCTCCCCCGATCAGGCACGTCCTGGAAATGCAGCGGGGGTAGATGGACTTATTGCAAAGGGAAACGAGGCCGGAGGGTTGGTTGGGGAAGAGACAGGCTTCATACTCCTTCAGCAATTATTGAACGATATATCACTACCCGTTTGGGTGCAGGGAGGCATTGGATTGCACACGGCAGCCGCCTGCTATGCGGCGGGTGCCGCAGGCGTGGTTCTGGATATGCAACTTGCATTAACCCGAGAGTCTGCCCTGCCGGAGACCGTTAAAACCGTCATAGCTCATATGGACGGCAGCGAAACGATCTGCTTGGGAAATGAGATAGGCAGGGCATGCCGGGTGTACTCCCGGTCGGGGCTGCCCGTCCTCCAGGACTTATCCAGGGTAGTAAATACCCTTTCCGCTGATACTCGCCCTGAACCTGAAATTCTCGCTGTTTTACACTCGGAAATCAAGAAACGAGCCGGATGGGGTGATCCGGGGCAACATATCTGGCTCCTCGGTCAGGATACGGCCTTCGCCGCATCCCTTGCCCGGCGATTTCATACCGTGGGAGGGGTATTGGATGGATTCCGGCAGGCAATTGCATCGCATATCCGAACTGTAAAGACACTCCGTCCTCTTGATCAGGGCTCTCCACTGGCCCGCTCCCATGGCACGCACTTCCCGATTGTCCAGGGCCCAATGGCCAGGATTTCCGACACACCAGCATTCGCGGCACGTGTGGCTGAAGAGGGGGCATTGCCCTTTCTCGCCATCTCCATGCTGGACGCACAGGAGATCAGGGAGATACTCGAAGAAACGAAAAGGCTGCTTGGTAACAGACCCTGGGGAGTTGGCATACTGGGATTCATATCCCCGGACCTCCTTCAGAAACAGCTCGATGTCATCAGAACTTGCAAACCACCCTTTGCCCTCATAGCCGGAGGAAGACCAGACCAGTCCCACGCCCTCGAAAAGGAGGGTATTCATACATACCTGCATGTCCCCTCACCCGGACTCCTCAGGATGTTTATTGAAAGCGGGGTGCGCCGCTTCATCTTCGAAGGACGCGAGTGTGGCGGCCATGTTGGGCCGCGTTCAAGCTTTGTGCTATGGAATCCCATGATCGATATCCTTACAGAGTCATTACACGGAAAAGACATGGCAGACTGTCACGTCCTCTTTGCCGGAGGTATTCATGATGCCCTTTCTGCCTCCATGGTTGCAACGATGGCAGCCCCATTGTCCGAACGGGGAGGGAAAATCGGGGTGCTTCTTGGTACCGCTTATTTATTTACCGGGGAAGCGGTATCTACCGGAGCCATTGTCAGGACCTTCCAGGAAGAGGTAATCCGGTGCACCAGGACGGTCCTCATGGAGAGCGGGCCTGGACATGCTACCCGTTGTGCCGACACACCGTATACCAGGACATTCGTACAGGAAAAGTTACGACTAACAGCAGAAGGGGCATCGGCTGAAAAAATCCGAAACACCCTCGAGGAACTCAATCTCGGCCGGTTGCGGGTCGCCTCGAAAGGCGTTATCCGTAATCCACGAGGACAGGACGGTGGCGCACCGAAATATATTGTGCTAAGCACGGAAGAACAGCACAACCAGGGAATGTATATGATCGGACAGCTTGCGGCGCTCCGCAATCGTCCCTGCACGGTTAAAGATATCCATCACGAGGTCTCGGTTAAAGGTTCTGAGAGATTAGCGTCATTGGCAGAATTCCAACCGTCCCGGATTTCAGCCCCCCGGGAGGCAAAACCCAGCGACGTTGCGATTATCGGCATGGCCTGCATCCTCCCCAAAGCGGCTAACTTAAAAACCTATTGGGAAAATATCCTCAATAAGGTCGATGCAATCACCGAGATTCCAAAAGACCGGTGGGATTGGCAACTCTATTTCAGCCCGGACCGGAATGCCCGCGACAAGGTCTACTCCAAATGGGGTGGATTCATCGACCCCGTTCCGTTTAATCCAACCAAATATGGAATGCCGCCCAATACCCTGTCCTCCATAGAACCACTCCAATTACTTACGCTCGAAGCAGTGCAAAAAGCGATCGAAGACGCCGGATACACACATCGTCCGTTTCCCCGGGAAAGGACGTCGGTAATCCTTGGTTCAAGCGGCGGCATCTCCGATTTAGGACAACTGTATTCCTTCCGATCCAATTTACCCATGTTCATAAAAAACATCCCACCGGATGCCCTCTCCAGACTTCCCGAGTGGACCGAAGACTCCTTTGCCGGCATCCTCCTCAATGTAGCCGCTGGCCGGGTGGCCAACCGCTTTGACTTTGGCGGAGTCAACTACACGGTAGATGCGGCATGTGCTTCCTCCCTGGCAGCAGTATATCAGGCAGCCAGAGAACTTGAAAATGAAACCAGCGACATGGTGATTGTCGGTGGAACCGACACGCTGCAAAACCCCTTTTCTTATCTCTGCTTCAGTAAGACCCAGGCACTCTCACCGCGTGGACGATGCCGCACCTTCGATGAGAGCGCCGATGGCATTGTGATCAGCGAAGGGATTGCCATCCTTGTCTTAAAGCGCTTGTCCGACGCCGAACGGGACGGAGATCGAATCTATGCTGTAATCAAATCTGTTTCAGGTTCCAGTGACGGGCGAGACAAGGGGTTAACAGCCCCACGCCCCGAGGGTCAGGCCCTGGCATTGAAGCGGGCATACGAGAAGGCAGGTTTTCCACCGGCAACCATTGGACTGATCGAGGCGCACGGCACAGGAACGGTGGCCGGTGACCGTGCGGAGATTGAAACGCTCAAGCGAATATTTGAAACTGCCGGTGCAACCCGTCAAAGTTGCGCCATCGGGTCCGTCAAGTCAATGATCGGACACACAAAATCAACAGCGGGGGTAGCCAGCCTGATTAAGGTCGCACTATCGCTTTATTACAAGGTACTTCCTCCAACGATTGGGGTCGAAAAGCCTAATCCAATTCTGGAAGGAAGCCCTTTCTACGTGAATACCGAGGCACGTCCCTGGATTTGCGGAACCATGAACCAGCCGCGCCGGGCAGGTGTCAGCGCCTTTGGCTTTGGCGGGACGAACTTTCATACTGCACTTGAGGAGTACACGGGGAACTTTTTACCCTTATCTCATGATTCAGCTTCCCACCGCTGGCCGGGTGAACTCTTCCTCCTGACAGGGCATTCCCGCAAGGAGTTGATCGAAACCATAGATAAGCTAAGTCAGGCCCTATCGCATGGTGCCAGGCCGGCATTGCGCGATCTTGCCTATACCTTGTGGAAGCACTCCAGGAGGGATCATTCCGAACTTAAGGTGGCAATGGTAGCCGGATCTCTGGATGATTTACAGCAGAAATTATCCTCTGCCGGAGAAAATTTAAAGAATCCGGGGTGCGCCCAAATCCAGGACCCAAAGGGAATCTATTTTACCGGGGAACCCATTGGCAGGGATAGCAAGGTTGCATTCCTGTTTCCCGGCCAGGGGTCACAGTATCCGGGCATGCTCCGCGATCTGGCAATTCTGTTCCCTGAAGTGCGGGAGCGGTTCGAACTGGCTGACCGTACGCTGTCCGGTCGATTCCCCCGGCCACTCAGCACCTTTATCTTTCCACCTCCCTCCTTCAATCAAAAGGAAGAGCAAACATGTCAGCAGGAGCTTACAAAGACCAACATCGCCCAGCCGTCCCTTGGTGCAGCGGATATGGGACTATTCCACCTGCTGCAAACCTTCGGGATCAAGCCGGATATGGTCGCCGGACACAGCTACGGCGAGTATGTTGCGCTCTGTGCCTCCGGCGTTTTTAGTGAAGAGATATTGTACGCCCTCTCTGAGGCAAGGGGACGCTTCATTATGGAAATGACAGGGCAGGACCCCGGGACTATGGTTGCTGTAGATGCAGGGCGTGAGACAATCAAAGAGATCATATCATCCGTCGGGGGTGTATGGATTGCCAATCTTAACGCCCCGAAGCAAACTATCATTTCCGGAACAAGACCCGGCATAGAAGAGGCCGTAAAACGCCTTGAAGCGCAGGGAATGCGGACCCGTCCCATACCGGTCTCCTGTGCATTTCATTCACCCTTGATGTCTCCGGCACGGGATCGGCTGGCAGAGTTCCTCTCAACTATAGAGGTCGCTCCACCGAATCAGGATGTCTTTTCCAACACCACAGCGGCGCCATATCCGCAGTACCCGAAGGATATTGCCACCCTCCTGAGTAAACATCTGGTACAGCCGGTAGAGTTTGCAGGCGAAATCGAGGCTATGTACCGTGCCGGCGCCCGCATCTTTATAGAAGCAGGACCGCGCAATGTACTCACAGGGCTTACTCATCAGATTCTTGACGGGCAATCATACCTTGCCGTGGCATTAAATGTACCCGGCCGGTCAGGCACCATTCACCTTTTACACGCATTAGGACAACTGGCGGTTCACGGAGTGCATCTCCAGCTTGATCGCCTCTATCAGGGAAGGGAGGTACGCCCTCTCAAACTCGATGCACTCGTCGAAGAGACAAGGGAACAACCTCTCCCACTTACAACCCTGTTGGTCGATGGCAGCCGGGTTCGCCCCATGCGCGGAACGGCTCAAGCCAGGCATGGACAAACCGCACCCGGTAATGCTGAAATTCCTGTACCCGGACTCAAACCACCGATGGCAGCATCAACTGCTGCCGTAGCCGGAGGGGATGATTTACACCCGACACCCGAAGCCGTACCGCAGCATCCCGATTCATCTGCCAAAATCCCGGAACCCCCGGCTCTCGCTCAGCATCAGGCACCTTCTGCAGATAAACCGCCATCTTCAAACGATGAAGAGAAGCAGGTCATATTTCAGTTTCAGAAATTGATGAACCGGTTCCTGGAGGTACAACAGCAGATCATGCTTGCTTATCTCCGGAGTTCACATGGCGGGCAAATTCCGGAATCCGAGGTCTCGGCCTTGTCCAAACTCATGGACAGCATGTCTCCTCAGGCACGGACATCCTCAATTTCTCATTCAGGGGAACCTTCCCCGCTGTTATCTAAAGAGACTGCCCCCCTAAAAGAAGAATTGTCTCCGCCTGATGCCACCGACGCTTTAACCACCCCTGCTGAATCCACTGCCGTTCCGGAACAAAAGCCTTCTTTTTACAGAGAGCAACTGACAACGCAACTCCTCCAGATTGTGAGCGAGCGTACCGGCTATCCACCGGAGATGCTGGGACTGGATCTCAATATCGAAGCCGACCTGGGCATCGATTCCATCAAACGAGTCGAGATCCTCGGCGCCCTCCAGCGTGTTTATCTCTCCAATTATGGGGAGACACAAATGGCAATGGAGGAATTAACGAAAATCAAGACCTTGCGCGGTATTATTGACCATATCGGCAACATTTTTCAATCACAGCCTGAAGCAAAAGCAGATAAACCAGCCCCTGACCAACATGAGGCTGTAACTGCCCGGACCTTTTCTGAGAGAAACAGTAAGGAAGCTGACGCCTCTCGTTGTCTTTTGACGATTATCGATGCCCCAAAGAATGATCAACCATTACAGCTGCCCTTGGGTTCAGTCTTTATCATCACCGACGACGAGCGGGGGATTGCGCGGACACTGTCAGATAAACTCAGAAATCTCGGAGGGCGTGCCGTTCTTGTTCGGATGGATGATAAAACCACTGAAGGAGAAACAAGCCTTTACACGGCAGACTTGACGAATCCAGCAGGAGCAGCCGATCTCGTGGAGCTTGTTCGCAAAAAATGTGGACCCATCACCGGTCTCGTCCATCTCCTTCCCTTGAAGAAAGGGATGTCTTTTGAAGAGATGGACATGAAAAATTGGAAGGATCGCATTTGTCTGGAAGTCAAGAGCCTCTTCTACCTTACAAAGGCTGCCGGTCAAGACCTGAAAAAGGCTGCTGAAACGGGAGGTGGGTGGCTGGTCGCTGCAACGGAACTGGGTGGCGTGTTTACCAGACATCAGAAGGAGTTTACGTCCTTTTCTCCAAGTCAGGGTGGGATTGCCGGACTGATCAAGACATTAACCCTGGAATGGCCACGCGTATGCTGCAAGGCAGTTCACTTCGATAAAGAAGGGGAAGATTCAATTATCGTAAACAATCTGCTTTATGAGATGGCGGACAAAGACAAGCAGGCCGAGATTGTCTACAGCAATTCGCATCGATTCATTCTGAAGCCCAGAAAAGTTCTCCCGAATCAGAATCGCCCGGCCACTATGACCATTGATTCAAACTGGGTCATACTTATTACCGGTGGTGCCAGAGGCATCACGGCTGAGGTGGCTTGTGAACTGGCAAGGCGCTACCGGCCTACCCTCGTGCTGGTGGGTCGTGCACCATTACCAGCATCACAGGAACCTCCGGAGATTGCCGAACTCATCTCACCGCAGGAACTCAAGGCGGCATTAATCAATCAGATGCGACGGTCAGGACAGCCGGTTACACCTGCACAGGTTGAAGCCGCCTGCTCTCATGTAGTGCAGGAAAGGGAGATGCGGAATAACCTGTCAGAAATGCAGCGGACGGGGGCAACCGTGCGCTACTATCAGGTAAATGTTCTTGATAAGCATGCCTTCAGTAACCTCATCGATGAAGTCTATCGTACTTATGGCCGGATGGATGGCGTCATTCATGGTGCCGGCGTTATTGAAGATAAACTGCTCGAAGACAAGACCCCGGAATCTTTTGATCGGGTTTTTCATACAAAAGCCGATAGCGCCTTCATCCTCAGCCGCAAACTACGACCCGATTCACTCAGGTTCCTGGTCTTTTTCTCCTCAGTGGCCGGATGCTTTGGTAATCGTGGTCAGAGCGATTACGCTGCCGCAAATGAAGTACTGAATAAACTGGCAGTTTACTTGGATAATCAATGGCCTGGACGGGTCGTAGCGATCAACTGGGGTCCCTGGGATAAGGCCGGAATGGTATCGGCCGAAGTGCGCAGACAGTTTGAAGAGCGCGGTGTGCAGATGATTTCACCCGATACCGGACGGGACATGTTGGATAAAGAACTGACATCCGGTCGAAAAGGCGAAGTTGAGGTTGTTGTGGGAAATGGCCCATGGGTAGATGCAGAGTATGCACCAGCATCCGCTTCTCTGAACGTATTTCCCCTCCTGAATGAAACTCCTCCCATGGTGGGAACTGCCGGTACCGTTGAGTATATACGCACAATAGATCCGGCATTTGACCTCTACATGCAGGATCACCGGATCGACGGAAAACCGGTATTGCCCATGACGATAGCCATGGAATTGATATCGGAGGTTATCCAGAAAACATGGCCTGAATGGCAGGTCACAGGCATGAAGTCCTTACACGTCCTTCGGGGTATAGTCGTGGAAGATGGCGCCAAAGAAATTCGTGTCGTTGCTCATCCCCGGACCGATACCTATCACGGAAATTCAAACAGGGAAATAGATGTGGAGATTTACGAATTGAATCAGTCCGGACATCCAAGTTACCGTGCTGTAGTCCAGACAGGAAAACAACCTCCGCCTCCCCCGCCATACGATGCCGGTGAACTCTGCAACCTTCACCCGTTTCCCAAGACCGTGAAAGATATTTACCGGCATTGGCTGTTTCACGGTCCCTGTTTTCAAAATATCTCGGTAATTGAGGGGATCAATCAGCAGGGAATATGCGCTATTCTTCTCCCATCATCGCCCGATCAATGCCTCAATCAGCATACGAACAGTCAGTGGTTAATTGATCCGGTGCTCCTCGACTGTGGTTTACAGTTAGCCCTTTTGTGGGAACGCGTTCATTATGATATGACACCTCTTCCCACGGGTTTTAAATCCTACCGTCGCTTTGGTTCTCCTTCCGGTTCACCAGTTCGCTGCTATCTGCGGGCATATCCCAGTGCCGGGGGACATATCCTCTTTGCTGACATCTGTTTCCTCGATACAACAGGCAGGATGCTTGCTTTTCTGGAGGGCGTAGAGGCTTCCTGCAGCAAAGCACTGAACCGGCTTGCCGGTATTGCTGAATCAGCCAGAGGAAACAACGAATGAATTCGCTTCACAACCGGGACACGGAGGTCTTCATCATTCAGGGAGAATCCCGCCCGTATCTGATGAAAGCAGTTGAACGGCTCTGCCGGTTTATTTCAGGCAATCCCGCACTTGAACTTAAGGACCTGGCTTTCACCCTGAATTGCCCTTTGCAGGAATCGGGATATCGCCTTGCGATTGTTGCCAATTCCCTGCAGGATTTAGAAAAAAAACTGAACCACAGCCTGAAACAGCTATCGAATCCCGGCTGCAACAGGATCAAGGACAAGAGCGGAATATTCTTTTTTGAAGAACCTTTAAACCGGGAGGGAACCCTTGCCTTTCTTTTTCCCGGGGAGGGATCGCAGTATGTCAATATGCTGGCTGACCTATACCATCATTTTCATGATGTCAGGGCTTGCTTTGATCGAATCGATCGGGCATTTCTGAACAACAAGAGGGATATTCTGCCCGGCCAGATAATATTTCCTCCGCCCCATGCTCAAGCCTTAGGGATTGAGACTTCCGAACAGACTCTCTGGCACATGGACTTTGCCGTTGCGGCGGTTTTTATTGCTAACCAGGCCCTCTTTACTTTGCTTGATCACTTAGAAATCCGGCCTGATGCCATGGTTGGTCACAGCAGCGGTGAGTTTGCAGCCTTAATAGCCTCCGGTGCCGTGGACATTCAAAGTGAGGAACAGGTTATCCGGCTTGCCCTCGAATTAATTCGCATACACGAGTCCCTGGGGGAACAGGTCCCCGAGGCAAGACTTCTGGCAGTGGGTGCAGCAAATCCCTCGGTGGTAAATTCAGTGGTGGCTGAAAGTGGGGGATTGCTCCGTGTGGCAATGGATAATTGCCCCCATCAGGTAGTCCTCTGCGGATCTGAAGCAACGATAGACGGCGTAACGGTCCGGCTGCAATCTCAGGGTGCAATCTGTAACCTGTTGCCGTTTAACCGCGCCTATCATACCCCTTCATTCAAGCCGGTCTGTGACCGGTTTTTCCCATTCTTCCAGACGCTCAAAATCGTTTCTCCCCGCATCCCCATCTACTCCTGTGCCACGGCACAATCACATCAGAATGATCCGGAGGAAATCCGCCGTCTCGCAGTTGAACAGTGGCGCCGTCCGGTGCGTTTTCATGAGACAATAAATGCAATGTACCATGATGGGGTACGCATATTTGTCGAGGTGGGCCCGAAGGGAAACCTTACCAGCTTTGTTGACGACATCCTGCAGAATCGCCGTTATCTCGCTGTACCATCCAATGTCTCACACCGTTCTGGTATAACGCAGATCAATTACCTGATCGGTCTGCTGGCCGCCCACGGTGTCCACATGCGGCTTGATTATCTCTATACGCTCTATACGCATCGGACTCCAAAAAAATTACCACTGCGTGAAACGCAATCCTCAGGCAAGAAAGAGACATCAGTTCAAGCATCTCCGCCTTCACTGGTAGCAAACAACAAACCTTCTGTTCAAACAACACAGAATGATAACTTCCAATCACCGGATAGTGCCCGATTCAGGGCCATGCTGGATTACCTGCAAACGATGGAACGGTTCCTGACCGCACAGCAGGAAATCATGAGTGCATTCCTGGCCAGACCAGACAAGGCCCTATATGACACCATACTCAGCACACCATGGCCACAGTTCGTCTCTCATTTACCTTCCTCACGCGAATTCCGGTGCTGCCGTATCTTCGGAACAGGAGATGAGCGCCGGCTTCAAGCATTGATTCATAGTGTTTTCAACCACCGGGAACTGGAGGTATGGCTTCGTCTTGCCGGGCCCGAGAAACGCCGTCAGGAATGGTTGCTTGGCAGACTGGCAGCAAAGGATGCGGTGCGACTCTTCCTGAAGGATCAGTATCAATTGAAAGTAAGTCCGGCAGACATAGAAATTACCACGGACGAGCATGGGAGGCCCGTTGCCGGCGGAGAACTCATCGGGAAGTTAGGCTGCCGCTTAACCCTTTCCATTTCCCATTCAGGGGAAAGCGCAGTCGCCGTAGCTGGTATATGTGGCGACCATCTGGGCGTAGGCGTCGATATGGAGCACATTGATCAGAACCACGAGGAATTGGAAAAGTTAACCCTGTCTTCCAAAGAACAGACATTACTCACTGCGGTTCCTGCCGCGAAAAGAAAGGAATGGTTTTTACGATGCTGGTGCGCCAAGGAAGCGGTGGCCAAGGCCGTCGGACGCGGAATGACAGGAGGCCCCCTCAACCTGATAATTCAGAAGATAGCGGTGGAAACCGGCGAAGTATCATTGGCGCTTACCGGAGAGTTAGTCCGGCAATTGCCCGCCTATGCGGACATGATTTTCACAGCCCGTACAAAATGCGAAGACAACCATGTTTTTGCAATCTCACTTGTGTAAGAAAGGAGAAAGGGAGAGAGTGGAGAAACGGAGAGTAAAAAGAAAAAATATAAGTTGGAATAATTCTCCATTTCCCCCGTTTCTCTTTCCCCTTTATATCTCTATTCCGACTTGTTCGGGTTAGGTAAGGAGTAACAGGGAAAATGGTGGATCGAAATAATAAAAATCATTTTGACAAAGATACGATTCTGCGTGATCTCCTCAAGATACTGAAGGATATGCCTTCAGACTGGGAGAGTGGATTCTCTGGTACAATTGGAGCAGATACACGTCTCGTGGCCGATCTTGCACTGGAGTCTATACAGATAGTTCAACTCGTCATCGCCATAGAAAAACACTTTCAAAGGCAGGGTTTGCCTTTCCAGACACTCTTTATGTCCGATAACCGCAATGTTGATGATATACGGGTATCAGATGTGGTAGATTTTTTGCATACCCATCTTAAAGCGCCGTAAATTGCCTTTGCGTCAATTTTTGTAGGGTGGGCATCGCCCACCAAAAGAGCGCTCACGTGTCAGCGTTGCTTTGTTTTCCGGTGGGCGATGCCCACCCTACCCGTTTAACCTGAGAGGATACTTTGGGAATCGGTAACAGACTCATCAAAAACACAGGCTTTGTCTTTATTTCCGGCATAGCCGGCAAACTCTTTTCCTTCATTTTCATCGCCTACGCGGCCAGAGTTCTTGGCCCGGCGGATTTTGGTTTATACGCATTTATAGGCACCGTGGCGTTACTCTTTTCCGCCTTTGGTAATTTCGGTATAGTCCCTATGGCCATAAGGGAGATCTCCCGCGATAAAACAAAAGCAGGGACATTATTCAGCCATATCCTTTCCCTCAGGGTGGGCATTGTTCTTTTGCTCTATCCCGTTCTTCTCGTCGTAATCCATATTCTCGGATATAGTAGCGATGTTAAATACCTGGTTTACATTGCCGGACTTTCGGCGGTATTATCAGCATTTTCAGGTTCTTTTCGGATCTTGTATGTGGCCTTTGAGAGGTTTAAGACCCCTTCTCTTATCGCTATTCTGGTTTCCTTTTTCAGCACTATATCCCATATCATTGTCCTCTATTCGGGTTATGGATTGAAAGGTATTATCTGGGTTTCTTTTTTTGGAAATCTCCTGGCTGCAGTAATTTCAGGTATCTGGATAAGGCGAAAATTCCTGAAATATAAATTTGTCTTCAATCTACCTGTCTTCAAGGATCTCTTGTTACAATCCATGCCCTTTGCCGTTCTTTTCTTCTTTCAACAAGTTACGAACAACATAAACATACTCCTCCTCTCCAGGCTTCCCGGCCCCTTTCCCGGAGAGACGGCAATGGGATATTACAACCCCCCTGCTTCCGTATGCCGGAACGCCTTGATGTTCCCCGATAGTTTCAGACAGGCAGCCCTTCCCACCGTCTCTTCCCATGCGGAAAATCCCGGAATCATAAAAGGTATCATCGCAAATTCCACAAAATCGCTCCTTGCGTTAGTCATATTTCCGCTCATCCTTGCCACCACTTTCTTCCCTGAAGAGATTATTAACCTCATCTTTGGCAAAGAATATCTCCCCTCAACCCTGACCTTAACCATCCTGGGCTGGGCCTATGCCCTGCAGGTCTTTAACTCCCCGGTAACCGTGACTCTTTCTGCCTCACGGGAGATAAAGAAATTTATTCCGTGGGCAACGATCGAGTTCTGCATAAACATCGCCCTGGCTGTGCCATTAATTATGTACTACAGCTTTGTTGGAGCTGCAATAGCCTTTCTCGTTGCCAAGGTATTTGAAACATTTTTGAGGAATTACCTCTTACAAACCATCTGGGGGATAAAGAGACTGGATACACAGGGTTCTTTGGTGAAGATCTCGTTGCCAATGGGCGCCATATTTATTGTGCTGTCTTTAGCCCGGCAAAGTTCTCTAAGCAATGTTGGACTTTTTCTGCTCACTTTGATATTATATCTCATCTACATCCTCTCATTCAGAGGTTTCCGCCAGCAGATCGTCTTTTTTACTCATAAGTTAAGGGAAAAATACTGGCAGGAGAAATGACAGAAAACAGATGAAAAAGGACAACAAGGTTCTCGTAATCGGCATCGACGGCGCTACATTTCATATTATCCTCCCGATGATAGAGAGAGGAGAGCTTCCTGCCTTCAAAAGCATTATGGATACAGGGACATGGGCAGAACTCATGTCTACCTATCCTCCGCATACGGTACCTGCTTGGGTTTCGTGCGCTACCGGGATGAATCCGGGCAATCTCGGTGTCTACGACTTTCGCGAAAACTCTCATCTGACGTACGATGAGGGCAGGTTTGTATTTTCAACCGATGTAAAGGCAAAACCTCTCTGGACGCTGTTAAGTGAAAAGAACAAGAAGGTTATGGTGGTCGCTATACCCATGACAAATCCACCTGTTCAGGTCAACGGAGTTATGGTCTCTCCGGTCAGGGTCATAGACCCCAATAAGGTAAAGACCTATCCGCCGGAACTTTCCCATGAGCTGTTTAACGAACTTAAGATCTCTTCCGTATTAAAGAAACGCATGGACTACATGGAGATGCACCTTTCACGGGTGGGTTCAGAGCTGGAAATATTTTTCGATACCGTCGTCTCCTCATCCCGTCAGGTTATTGAGAAGCTCACGGAGGCAATACTTTATCTGTTCGGTAAAGATGAATATGACTTCAGCATGGTTATGCTACCCATCGATGCACTACAACACCATCTATGGTGTTTTATGGATAAGAATCATCCATCATATAATGCTGAACTTGCTGCTAAATATAAAAATATTATCTTCGAAGGCTACAAATGGGTAGACCAGGCCCTTGAAAAGATTTTGAATAAGGTAAATGATGATACCACTATCATCCTGGTTTCAGATCATGGCTTTGGTCCGCTCCACAAGATATTTCATCCGAACAGATGGTTAATGGAAAGGGGGCTCCTCAAACTGAAAAGAGGAAGAAAGCACTCCTTTGCAGGAACAAGGATCCCTTTTGGCAGATTCCTCCAGAAGATGGGCATTGGATTTATATCACGGCTATTACCCGAGAGATTAAATAATGTGAGAATACCGGCTGTTAAGAGGAATTTAAAGCCCATCCCCGAACTCATCGATTGGCAACAAACAAAGGCATACGCAACGTCTTATGCAATAAATATAAACCTGAAGGGTAGGGAACCCGAAGGCATTGTAGAACCTGGAGAAGAATACGACAGTCTGGCAAATTATATAAAGGAAGAACTCTGCAAAGCAGAAGACCCGGATAACGGCCAAAAAATTATAGAAAGAGTCGCAGAAAAAAGGGAGATATACAGCGGCCCTTATGTAGAAGCTGCCCCGGACATCCTGCTCTTCTTTAAAGATCCCAAATTCTCCATAAGAAAGGACCTTTTCTCTCCTCATCTGTTCCGGCAGCTAACGCCTGAAGATAGATTGACCGGGCATCATACAAGTTTTCCAAAGGGAATCTGTATCATGAAAGGCCCTCATATTGTCCCCGGGGCTGTACTGAGGGAACCCCATATCATGGATATAGCACCCACCGTGTTATACCTCTTGGGTGGAACTGTACCCGAAGGGATGGATGGCAGAGTGTTAACCGAGGCAATGAATCAGGAATACATTGAATCTCATCCCATAACAATATCAAAATATTCAGACGTACAGCAGAAAGGCCATAGTATTGGAGACCAAACGTTGATTGATGAAGACAGTGAAGCTATTAAAAGACAGCTCAAAGAACTTGGGTACATGGGGTAAGGAAGATTAATAAGCGGGATTGCGGACATTCACCGTTGATCAAAATAGCTCTATCTCAAACAACCAAATCATTACAGAGTCTGTAACATTTTAGCCATTTGAAAAAGTGCCTTTTCACAAACTACCACTGCTTGTTCCCAAACCATGCGTTGCACCTGTTGAAGCATCTGTTTCGGAACACAATTGCAAAAAAACTGAGTTTCTCGTTCATTACACTCCCAAACCATGTCCTCATGAAAATGGGGAAGGAGTTTGGGAGCGAGCACTTGAAAGATATATTTCAAGAAACTAAACTGTTACCAAATTTTTTGTTTCGTAAGGATAATCAATGGATACTAAGCGTGCAAGGGCACTAATCATCGGTCTCGATGGGGCTACTTTTGACATCATCAAGCCCATGGTGGAGGCAGGGAGATTGCCAACTTTTGCAAATCTTCTGGCTCATGGTACCCATGGAAATCTAAAATCCACGGTCTTGCCAATTACTCCGCCTGCCTGGTCGTCGTTCATGACGGGGAAAAATCCTGGTAAACATGGGGTCTTTGCTTTTTATACTCAATCCACGGAAACCTACGGCACCCAAATGGCTACCGGGCTCTCCATAAAGGCAAAGAAGATTTGGGATTACCTTGACACGGAACGGATAGGGTTGATCGATATACCGATGACCTTTCCTCCCCGGGAGATCAACGGATACATGATTTCAGGCTGGCCGGTTCCCTCGGAAGAGTCTATTTTTACCTATCCCCCCGGCCTCCACACGGAGATAATAAGGGAAATAGGCAGTTATATGATGGATACGACCCTCATATCAAGCCAGACCAGGATGTCTCCCGTTGAAACACTCAGCCACCTCTATCAGTATACGGGGTCGAGGAGGGATGCGGCGCTTTACCTCCTCAGGAAAAAAGGGCCCTTTGACCTCTTTGTCGTGGTATTCAGGGGCACTGACTTCCTCCAGCATGTCGCATTCAAATTCCTTGACGAAGAGTACTGTAAAGCAAATCCTGAGGTATCCAAAAAATTTAAGGACGTGCTCTTTCAGTTTTACGAAAAGATGGATTCCATTGCGGCCGATTTAATAAGTTCCATGGGCGAGGATGCGGTAACGATGGTAATGTCAGACCACGGCGCAGGACCGTTGAAAAAGAAATTCTACATCAACAGATGGCTGAGACAGGAAGGGTTTCTCGCTCTGAAAAAAGGAGCATCATTGCATGGCATCAGCATCACCAGGGCGCCCCTCTCTCATCTCATTCAAAGGGTGGGGGCGTCTTATCTGAATTTTTTTATTCCATCCCTGTTCAAACGGATGAGAATCCCTTATCTGAAACCTTATACAAAACATCCTTCCATGCTCATTGACTGGAGCAGGACAAAGGCCTTTGCAAATCTGACGTGGCCGGATGAAATCATACGGATAAACCTGGAAGGCAGGGAGCCGGCAGGAGCGGTGTCTCAAAAAGAATTCGAGACCGTCAGAAATACAATAATAGAAAGACTGCTTGAAGTACGAGACCCTGAAACCGGAGAAAAGATTATCGATAAGGCATACCGGAGGGAAGAGGTGTATCACGGCCCGTACCTGGAAGATGCACCGGACATCCTGGTTCTCACTCAGGATACGAGCTATGTCTTTAGTCCGGCGCTGGATGATGGAGTCCTCTTTGAACGACCTGAAGACCCAAGGGCTCCGCACAGAATGGAAGGGATTTTTATCATGCAAGGTCCTGGTATAAAGGCGGGTCAGGTTTTATCCGGGTTGAATATAACAGATATTGCCCCAACGGTCCTTTACCTGCTGGGAAGACCCATTCCGGACGCCATGGACGGGAGGGTTATATCAGAAGCCATGCACGAGGAGTTCTTCAGGATACACCCTCCAAAATATTATAAAGAAGAGGGAACCGGCCCTTTAAAAGGAACCGATCAGGAATTCTCGGAAGAAGAGAAGAAAAAAATAGAAGAAGGACTCAGGGCACTTGGATATATGGAATGAAATGTATGAAAACTAAACTCATATTTATTATTGCAGCAATTGCCGGTCTCTGTGGTGGTTTTGCAGGATACAAGAAACTCCTAAATCTTCCGCAGAAACAAAGGGTTGTCACTATAAAAGACCACGGAGAGCGAAGTACGGCAACGCCCATTCACAGGATTGCAAGCGCTGTTTCCACCAATACTGTTACAAATACCCTGGCAGAGACACCATGGCCGGCATTTCAGGCAGATGAAAGACATACCGGCAGGAGCGTTCTTATAGGACAAAACAACCTTAGACCAAGGTGGATATTGGAAGTCAACACTATTGTGGAATCCTCGGTTGTTATTGGCGTAGATGGCTCTCTCTATTTCGGGGCATATGATTCCAGTTTTTACTCTGTAACCCCATCCGGGAAATTGAGATGGAAATTCCAGACACGCGGACCTGTCAGGGCAACTGCAGCAATTGCACGAGATGGCACTATATACTTCGCCTCCAGGGATGGCGCTTTATATGCCATAAATAACAACGGAGTAGCCAAATGGATAAAAGTGCTCTCTGAGCAACAAATAGATTCCTCACCGGTGATAGGACGCGACGGGACTATCTTTGTCGGGTGCCACGATGGGTACCTTTACGCAATAAATCCCGATGGCACATTAAAATGGGTTTCAGAATCGTTAGGACATATCAGTGCATCTTCACCGGCTGTGGCAAAAGACGGCACCATCTATATCGGTTCATACGATTGCAATTTATATGCACTGGACAGCAACGGCAGTATTAAATGGAAATTCGGGACAGAAGGAGGAGTACGGACTTCTCCGTCAATCGATGACGATGGGACTGTTTATGCCGGATCACGGGGAGGAATACTCTATGCGATTCATCCTGACGGCACATTAAAGTGGAAATTTAAGGCCAGGAGTGATATCAGGACCACCGCTTCAATAGCCGGGAATGACACCATAGTATTTGGGTCATGGGATGGTAATTTGTATGCCGTATCGAAGGAAGGAGGGACACTATGGACCTATAATACAGGAAAATCCATTGAGGCCTCTGCGTCTATAGATGGGGAAGGAAACGTATACTTTACGTCGCTGAGTGGCCATTTATATGTCCTTACCCCTGCTGGTGAACTCAGGCAGAAGCTGTCAACCTACACCTTTATCCATGGAACCCCGGTTATTTCAGATGATGGCACTGTTTACCTGACGGCAGGGACACGATTGCTTGCATTTGGCACCCCATTACCCATACTTGAAATAGGCATTGAGAAGACAGAATTTGCGACCGATGAGACCGTTCATGCAACGATCAAGGTCAATAATCAGGAGGGAGGGGATTTGAGCTTGAATTTAAAGGTATGGGCCGAATTCGTTGAATCAGGGCGCAGAAAAATAATCAGTTTAGAAGATAAATTGCTTTCAATAACCACGGGGGTTTTAAATTTCAATATCCCACCTCATCCATTTCTACAGAAGGGTGGCGCGGGACTTTACAAACTCAGGGCGCGACTCTCTTCACCGGTTACCGGTGAAGAGGTTGACTACAAGGAAACTTTCTTTTATCGTTACGAAAAAGGGGAAAAATAGTGTTAAAGAAAAGGATATTGATAAAGTAAAATCTGTTTGAGAAAAGGGGCTTAAAAAACAAATAAAAATTGTATCAGTTTAATATTTGGAAAAATGGTAAGTGTTTTACCTTATATTATTGCTGTGTAAAAACTTCTTTTTTGCAAGTTTTTTACAACCCCCTTCACCCCCTAGTTTTCTAAGGGGGACTTGGTTGCGGCTTCGCTGCCCTACAAAATGCCGGAATGTTAACTTTTATGCCCGAAGGGCAGACAGTGCATAGCAGGGGAGGTGAAGCCCCCTGAAAAATGAATAATAAATTGTTAGCCCTGACAGGGTTAACTCACAAATTTCGTGCTTCTGATTTTGTCTTTTACGATTCGTTCGGGTTTGGTTATACGAGAATATAAAAAATGTCAGAACTTGACAGGATAAAAAATTCCAGGAGAATCCTCTTCGTACACCCGTTTCTTGCGATGGGTGACGCTATCCTGCTGTCACCTGTTTATAAAACCATAAAGGATAATATACGAGGAATCGACATATCCGTTCTTACCAATGAATATTCACTGCCTTTTGTGCAGGCCATTCCCTTTGTCGACCATGTTTATCCGTTTGAATCGGTATTCAGGAGAGGGGCATCCCGTGTAGAGGTGTTTTTGCGCCTGTGCATGTTTTTCATAAAAAACCGTATTGATACGATCGTCTTGCGGGGTGATAAGAGGCTTCCTCAGAGGGTGTTTAATCTGACGGCAAAGATTTGTCTTCTGAAAACCATATCCATGGGATCATATCTCGAGGAGGAAGTCTCAGAGAGCAGACACATTGTAGAAGTTTATTTCAGGATCCTTGAAAAACTTGGTTTTGAAGTAAAGGAAAGGAGTCGTCATTGTTTAACACTGCCCGATTCTGCCTTATCAGAAGCAAAGGCTTTTTTGGGAAATGGCACCGGGAAATTGGCAGGAATTGCACCGGTAAGTAACATAAAGATTAAAAACTGGTCTCCTGAAAAAACTGCAGAACTCATACATAAACTCAAAGAGTTATCCTACGATATTGTGCTTTTTTGCGCTGACAGGGAATATTCTGGCCAGGTGCACAACCTCTTAAAACAACATAGCTGCAACCCATCAACCACCCCTAATTCCCCTCCTTCGCAAGGAGGGGACTTCGTTGTGAGCGCTCAGCCGAACGATGAAGGGGAGGTAAAAAGTTTTTTACAGGGTGCTGCTACTGTCGGAAATAGCGAGTTCGTCGTCGGACGAGTCGATTTTCCACTCTTGATGGGTATTGTTTCCTCCTGTAAGATATTCATTGGTGTTGACACAGGCCCTACTCATCTGGCGGCGGCACTTGGGGTGCCAACGGTGGGTTTGTACGGTTCAACATCAGGAACCGTGGCAGGTCCCTATGGTAAAAAGGGCACATATATCCAAAGTAGTGTAGCATGCCCGTACTATAATCCCCTCGCCCTTTTTTCTCCAAAAGAGAAACCTATGGCGTGTTATCAGGAAGGTTGTTGTAAACTACCCGCAAAAAATTGTATGGATGGAATTACGACAGAAGAGGTAATGGAGGCCGTTCACAGGGTTATTCAGTGAGGTATCGAGGATGAAACAGAAGACGCGGATATGTATCATAGGAATTGACAGTGCGACATTCGATATTATACATCCCCTGATAAAAGCAGGTAAGTTGCCGAATTTATCCCGCCTGATCGAAGGGGGAACGTCAGGGCAATTAAAATCAACCATGCCGCCGGTAACTCCCCCTGCCTGGGTTTCTTTTATGACCGGGAAAAACCCCGGCAAACACGGGGTGTTTGATTTCTATGTTTCTCCTTCCTATGGCTATGCAAGACCGGTATGGAACTCGAAGTACATCAAGGCAAAAACCATCTGGAGAATGCTCTCGGATAATGGCCTAAAGGTCGGGGTTATCAACCTTCCCATGACTTACCCCCCGGAAGAGGTACATGGTTTCATAATTCCCGGAATGCAATATTCCTTTGACGAAGGGGGATCATTTTCTCATCCTCATGAGGTCATGCAGGAGTTACAGGAGCGCTTTGGCAAATATCGGGTCCTGTATGGAGACCTTGAAAGCCTTTACACAAACCACCTGGACAAATTACTTGAGGAATGGAAGGAGATATTTGAAATAAGGAAAAAGTCAATTCTTTACCTGATAGAACACAAAGAGTGGGATGTTTTCATGGCGGTATTTTACAGTATCGACGTCATGCAACACCATTTCTGGAAGTTTTTTGATAAGGAACACCCCCTCTATGATGCCCATCTAGCAAAAAAATACGAAAATGTCATTCATGAATTTTACGAAAAGATAGACACGGCTATCGGTGAAATATTACAAAAAATTGGTAAAGATACGACTGTAATAGTCCTTTCAGATCATGGAGCGGGTCCGGAAAAAGGCGCATTTTACGTGAATAGCTGGTTGCACCGGCAGGGCTACCTTGCCTTCAGGAATATTTTCTCCCCCTTATGGCGCATAAGGTTTCCCCACATCTTCTACAAAATTATAAGAAGGCTTGGATTCCCCGGGATTACCTGGGTAATACCTTTAGACAAACTGAAGATTCTTGGGGGAGTTATCGATCCGAGAGAGGGAATCAACGTCCCGTTCTTCATTGACTGGAAAAGAACCACGGCATACGCCGGAAACCATACGGAACAGGGCATATACATCAACCTTAAGGGCCGGGAACCTTTGGGTATTGTGGAAAAAGGCAGAGAATACGAAGAGGTCAGGGATTCCATCATAAAAAAATTGAAAGAGATTAAAGACCCTGCAAACGGAAAACCTGTAGATATAAAGGTCTATAAAAAGGAAGAGGTATATTATGGCCCTTACATTGATGATGCGCCAGACATCTTTGTAGAAATGAATGGGGGCGAATATATCCTGCAAAAAGAGTTCTACCATAAAGAGCTTTTCGGTTTGCCGAATAAAAGCTCCGGCACTCACCGAAATGAGGGTATCCTGATCATGCAAGGAAACGGCATAAAAACCAATGCCACCATAAACGGCGCAAAGATTACCGATATTGCCCCGACAATCCTTTACCGGTTAGGGCTCCCTGTCCCTGAAGATATGGATGGAAAGGTCCTTGATGAAGTGTTTACACAAGAATATTTGGAACAGTATCCGGTTACTCATAGTCCTGCCTCTGACCTTGAGGTAGCAAGGGGAGAAGGAATTTTTAGCGACGAAGAATCTGAGAAAATCAAGAAGGCCTTGCGGGACCTTGGGTATGTTGGATGAAAAAGCTCCTTAGATACATCTACAAAAATCTCCTTCCTGCGAGGATAAGCCAATCCGTAGACGTATTCCCCTGCCTGAGAATGCCAAAGGTGGATGGCTTGCAGGAAAAGAAGGTCCTTGTACTTTCCCCCCATCCCGATGATGACGTTATCGGATGCGGCGGAACTCTCTGCCGGTATCACCAGATGGGAGCTGAGATCGCCGTGGTATACATGACCGATGGCAGAAAGGGAAATGACCGGTACAGTGAAGATAAATTGGTGTCTCTACGGCAGGAAGAGGCGAAGAGGGCATCAAGGATTCTTGGTGTCGACAAACTCATATTCCTCGATAACAGGGACTCTGAACTCTCCCCTTCCCGCAAGACTATTACGGAACTATCAGCGATACTCAACGACTATAAGCCAGAGGCCGTCTTCATCCCCTTTTTTATGGATAATCACCATGACCATACTGCAACCAGCCAGATATTTTTTTCTGCTGCAAAATCTCTTACTTCCTCCCTGTGTTACTCGTACGGAATTTGGACACCCCTGCCCACATCCAATATCGTGTCAGATATAACCGCATATCTGGAGACAAAGAACCTGGCAATACATGAGCATAAATCTCAGCTTGAGCTTATTGACCTGGCAGAAGCTGCCAGGGGACTATCGAGATACTATTCAATCCTGAACGGCGGGAATGGTTATGCCGAACTCTTTATCGCATGCCCGTTGAATGAATACCGGAGACTCGGAGAGGCATTAGGATGGCGGATACACCCATAACGATCAGACCTTATCAGTGCGGGGACGAAGAAGTCATTAATAAACTCTTTAACAGGATTTTTTATAAGTCAAGGACCGTTGAGGAATGGAACTGGAAGTTCAGGGAGAATCCCGCGAGCAAAGACCCTGCAGATTGGATTGTTGTAGCTGAGAGAGACGGCAGGATGATTGGACATTACACCAGCCTCGCAACGGAAATGAAATATGGCAACAGCGTGGTTAAGACAGGACAACCGGTAGATACCATAATAGACCCTTCGGCAAAGGCCGGTATGAAACTCATTGGCAAACTCTACGACTTGCACGTGAAGCACAATAATGGAATCGCCCTGTTTGGCTTTGGTTTTCCCAATGAAGCGGCATATATGGTCGGGAAAAGATTTCTCGGGTACAAAGACCTGGGAGAGATGGTTCAATTGTTTAAGAGACAAGGTCTCAGAATCTCATTGAAAAGGAGATTTAGATGGTGTCCCGGCTGGATAATACATCTGTTTCACCATATCAGTAGAGTATTTTACCGGTTTGAGATTTTCATAAGAGGGTTCGATACATGCACTGTGGTAAGGGCTGTTACTGCATTCGACGAGAGGGTAAACAGGTTCTGGAACAGTATCAAGGATAGATACAAAATTATGACGGTGAGAAACATGTCATACCTGAACTGGAGATACAAAAGCAAACAATACCGCATATTCATAGGTGAAAAGAATGCAGAACTCACGGGATATGCGGTTACAAAGATAGAAAATTCCGGTGATGCGAGGGTAGGCTATATCATGGACATCTTCTCCCGTAATGACAAAATAGCCTCTCTCGTGGCAGGTTGTCTGAGATTTTTTCTTGAAGAGGACGTTGATTATAGCTTGTGCGGTTTTTTGAGGCAGGACCCCTTGTGTGCACAGCTTAAAAGGATGGGTTTCAGGGAACACAAGGAGATCAAGCCGATCCCGGTAGTCGTCACACCGCTGACACAAGAGGTTGACACGGAGTATCTCCTGAATCAAAAAAACTGGCATCTTACCTATGGGGATACGGATGGGTTTTAATTTTAGCAGGAAGCGGTTGAAAGGTGAAGATCGTTCATATCAATGAGTACTATGGTGATTTTGGTGGAACAGAAAAATATCTGTTAGGTATTTGTAAAGCCCTTGAGGAAATAGGCCATGAAATCATCATCATTTCTTCTGAGAAAGAGGCAATACGCGTCCCGGGAAGAAAGGAATATTTTGTAAAAGGTTCTTACGGGTTAAGAAGTAGTCTGAAGATAAAGGGTTTATTTAAAGAAATACTCGAAAAAGAAAATCCTGATATTGTACATTTGCATAATACCCAATTTTTTCTCAGTCCGTTGATCTTGAAATATCTCCTGAGGGCAAAACCCGTTGTTAAAACGGTACATGACGTCCGCCTTTTTTGCCCCGGACTCCGGTGGAAGGTGATACCGGACTCCGGTGAAATCTGTAATAACCCGATGGGGTTGACGTGTTTTAAAAACAGTTGTTACCCCTTTTATCCTGAGAAGAGAAGTTTTTTTGGGAATCTCTATACATTCTTCCTGATGATTTATGAACTAAAGATTTCAAAAAGTATCGACAGGATAATAGTTCCCAGTTCTTACGTGAAAGAACAACTGGTCAGGAACGGTTTTTCAAAGAACAACATTGCAGTAATACCTCACTCTATCGAAAAAGTCCCAATTCGAGAGAAAGAGACAAAGGAGTGCAGGAGCAAAAATATCCTCTTTGTTGGAAAACTTGATCATATTAAAGGCATTCTGCAATTCATAGAAAGTCTTAGCCTTTTAAAAGAACGGGATTGGATGGCAGAGATTATTGGAGAAGGTAACTTGCAGAAAGAGGCAACGACCCTTGTTCATAAACTGGGGCTGAATGACCGGATTCATTTCTACGGCAACTTATCAAAAGAGGAATTGAATAAACACTATGCATCCTGCGCGATGGTTGTTATACCGTCAATGGTTCCCGAATCATTTGGCCTGGTAGGAATTGAGGCCATGTCTTTTGGGAAACCCGTGGTTGCCTTTGATTCGGGGGGGATAAGGGAGTGGCTTGTCCATAATGAAACGGGCTTTCTGGTAAGAAGGGGCGATGTGAGAGAATTGGCCGATAGGGTTTCTCAATTGCTGGCAGACCCCTTCCTGGCAAAGAAGATGGGCATTGAAGGGCAAAAAAGGGTAAACGAGCGCTACAGGAAAGAGCCACACATGGAAAGGCTTCTCACGGTTTATGAAGAAGCAATCAAGAGCAAAACGAGCCCTGTCAGGGTTTAAAACCCTGACAGGGCTGACTCGCAAATTTCGCGCTTTTTGTGGTGTCAGGAGTTAACTCCTGACACCACACCAAATGTATATATTTTAATTAGGTTGGGTTTTAAAAGACAAAAACCCAACGACTTTCTTGTTATTCCGAACGAATATGTGGAATTTTGACATTGTAAGATTTCTCTTTGCGATGATGACAGGCAAGGATGCCTGTCCCACGAAGACAGCTTGTGTAGGATGCGTCCTACGCACCAAAACATTCCAACGTATGGATGGTGCGTAGGACGCACCCTACAAAATTGAAACTCCTGAACATTAAATCAGGCTGCTTTTGGCAGCAACTTATTCAATGGTTCACTGCAAGATCGAACCGGACCAGCTTTGAATACTGAAATTTTCTGAGCACTATGGCCCCTTTAAAAATTACGTATGTGTTACCCGTATACTGGCCAGCGGTAGGCGGGTGTGAACTGCATACCCATGAACTTGTTAAGAGACTATCAGAAAGGCATGATATACAGGTTATAACCTTAATTGATAACCAGAAGGATAAGCTTTCTCACGAACTCTGGGTGGCATGTATACGGAACGCCCCTGCAACCCCGGGAAAATACTATGACAATCGGGCACAGGTTACCAGATTGCCACTATCATTAATAGAAAAATTCATGTATTACCCTTTCGTAAGGGTCCAAAGCCCAAAGCTGCCTGGCAAGGTCGTCGGGTTGGCGATGGAAATGCTGTCAAATTTTTATATGAAGAAATTAATCAGGCTGATAACGGGTTCTGATATTTTACACTGCATTCACGGAGGCGTCTCCTATTTTGGTTACGCGGCATTCAAGGCTGCGCGAAGGCGAGGAATACCTTTTATTTATACGCCGGTTCTTCACCTGTATCATAAAGGCTGGCACGAGGAGATGAGGGAAAGCAGACTCAGCAAGAAGCCCTTTCTGTATAACCCGCAACTTCATCTCAGCCCGAGGGGCTGGACAGATTATTTCTGGTACAAACTATCTTCCGGGGCAGATGCCCTTATAGCCATGACCGATTTTGAGAAGAATTTTTTTATCCGGCATGGTATGTCCGCCGAAAAAATACATAAAGTCGGTGTCGGGCCATTAGTCGCCGATGATTCTACATCAGACTTCCGGCAAAAGTATGATCTTAAAAATAAAAAGATGGTACTATTTCTTGGACGCAACGTGGAATATAAAGGAATAGAAGAGCTTTTAATGGCTGCCCGCATCGTGTGGAAGAAACTGCCTGACACGTATTTCTTCTTTGCCGGGCCAAAAGAGGGTAACTCAGAAGAGATATTCAACCGGTATAACGACCGGAGGATCAAAGTCATGGGTTTTGTGTCAGAAAGCGAAAAGGCCGCCTTATTAAAGGCCTGTGACGTCTTCTGCATGCCGTCAATGGAGGAGAGCCTGGGGGGAACGTTTCTTGAGGCATGGATGTTTGAAAAACCGATTATCGGGGCCAGGATACCTCCATTAATAGAGCTTACCAACAACGGAGAGGGCGGATTTCTGGTAAATCCTGACCCTGATGAGATAGCGGAAAAGGTATTACTTCTGCTTCAGGATCAGGAACTCTGCACCCGTATGGGACGATGGGGAAAAAAGAGGATGCTCGATAATTATACATGGGACATCATTACACAAAAAATGGAAGATATTTACCGTAAATCTGCTGAAAAAAACCTGGATTAGGATATGAAAAAAATTGTCATTTTAGGAGCAGGACCCACCGGTCTTGGCTCTGCTTACAGACTGCACGAAATGGGGTATAATAACTGGAGTATCTACGAAAAAAATAATTATGTCGGTGGTCTCTCTGCCAGTTTTAGAGATAAACAGGGGTTTACCTGGGACATCGGGGGGCATATCATATTCTCAAACAATGACCGATTTAACCGGCTCGTAGACAATTTACTCCATAATGAAGTCCTTACCTTTAAAAGAGAGAGCTGGATATGGCTTAAGAACAATTTTATTCAGTATCCTTTTCAAAGCAATTTTCACATGCACCCGGACAAGGAACTTGTGTTTGAGTGCGTTTGGGGACTTTTTGAGAATTTTCAGAAAAAAGGCTGTTACAAAAACTTCGAGGAATGGATTTACCATTTCTTCGGAGAAGGAATTGCCCGGTATTTTATGATTCCTTACAATAACAAGGTATGGGCGTGCCCTTTAAACAGGATGGATTACAACTGGATAGCCGAACGGGTGAACGTTATCGATATCAGGCGGATTCTCAAAAATATCATCTCTCAGAAAGATGACAGCGAATGGGGGCCTAACAATACCTTCCGATATCCCTTGTCTGGCGGTACAGGTGGTTTGTTTAATAGGTTTTTGCCTTATACTCATGGTCGCCTATACTTAAATAAAAATGCCGTAAGAATCGCCCCTGACAGAAAGGAGATGGTCTTTGAAGACGGAGAAAAGGCTTCGTATGACGTATTAATCTCCACAATCCCCCTCCATGAGCTTATAGATAAAATAGAGGACAAACCCGGCTGGCTCGGAAGGTCTGCGGAGGAATTCCTCTGGAGCAGCGGATACATGGTAGGCATTGGCATCGGGAAACCCTGTCCCAGCAATAAAAACTGGATGTATTTTCCCGAAAATGATTCGCCTTTTTACAGGGTTACCTATCTTTCCAACTATTCCCCAAACATGACACCCGGGGGACAGTTTTTTTCTTTTCTGGCAGAGACCTCTTACTCAAGGTTTAAAACCGTGTCAAGGGACACCATAGTGGAAGAAACGATTCAGGGATTGGTCAATTCAAAACTCTTAAAGGAGGAAGAAAGGTCCCTGATAGTTTCAACATTTCTCATGGACATACCGCACTCTTTTCCTGTTCCTTTCATAGGAAGAGATGATGCGATAAGGAATATTCAATCCTTTCTAGCAGGACAGAACATCTATTCCCGGGGACGGTTTGGGGGATGGAAATACGAGGTCGGCAATATGGACCATTCGGTGATGCAGGGAATGGAGGTTGTAGATAAAATACTGCTGGACAAAGAAGAGACCGTGTATAAAATCTGATAATCATTAAATGATATTACAAACTCTATAAAAAGGCTGGAGTTGATTCAAGTTATTTCGTTCAAGTCCCCTAATAAAGGGGGATTCAGGGGGTTGTGCTTTTTCCGGGCTATTATACAACCCCCCCCTAACCCCCTAGTTTATTCTAAGGGGGATTTTCTATGCTAAAAAATGAAAACATTATCTGCATCTCGTGGCTGGTGTGGGATTCGATCCCCCTCGTGATGCACCAGATGATGACCCGGCTGTCAAGGCACAACAGGGTCTTGTTTGTAGACCCCCCCGTGGCATATAGCAACCTGATCATCCGCCCTTCACTGTGGAAAGACCGCCTGAAAAAAACATTTCTGTGGTTGCGCGGGGTGCGCCAGATAAACAACAACATGTATGTTTATTATCCACCACCACTATTATTGCAGTACGGACACATTAAAAAGGTGGATGCCTTAAACCAGTCTTTCATGGCATCTGCAATTGCAAAAACAGCCAAACGTCTGGGTTTTACAAACCCAACAGTATGGATCTATCATCCCTATGCCATCAATCCCGGGGGAGAGTTTGACGAAAAACTGGTTTGTTATGATTGCAATGACGACGTGGGATTTTTCTTTTGTTATCATTTCAACAAGAGAAACCGGTTGTCTGATATGGAGGAAAAGCTGGCGAAAAGGGCAGACGTCGTCTTTACTACATCGAAATATCTTTATCGAATCCGGAAGGAACAAAACCCCAATACCCACTATCTTCCTTCCGGTGTTGATAGCGAACTCTTTCAACAGTCCCGATCTGCGGCCTGTAAGGTTGCACCAGAGCTGGAAGGTATTTCCAGACCGGTTATCGGCTTTGTCGGCGGTATGGTCAACTCCAAGATGAATTGGGAATGGATACGGGAGGCCGCAGTCGCAAAGCCTCAGTGGAATTTTTTCTTTGTTGGTCCATGCGTCGAGAACCCTCCCACTTACATTATACAGCAAAAAAATGTTGTATTTGCGGGAGCCAAACCGCAAAATCTCTTGCCGTCTTATATCAAAGGTTTTGATGTATGTCTGATTCCTTACCAGGGAGAGGATTTTTTAAGGGCATGCCAGCCGACCAAGGCATTTGAGTATCTTGCTTCCGGTAAACCCGTAGTTTCCTCATGGATCCCTGAACTGGAAGATTATCAGGAAATAATCCATCTATCCCGTACTTCCGGAGAATTTATCCGGAATATTGAAGCCGCTCTGGAGGAGGGTAAAAAAGAAGAATTGGTGCAAAAATATATTCAGGCATCGCAGGGATGGACATGGGAAGGCAGGCTGGAAAAGGCATCTGAGATTATTATCAACGCCCTTCAAAAACAACCTAACAAAAGGCAGCTTTAACACTGCATAGCCATACCTAAATCCCCCTTAAAAAAGGGGGTGAAGGGGGTTGTAAAAAACTTATCAATAAAAGAGATTTTTCAGAAGAAATACTAGAGAGAACATGAGCAGTGTTTTAAGTCTAAAGGCAAGCATAAAAAACATTTTTTTTTCTCTTTTAGAAAAATTTGCACCTTGCCTCGGCAGTAACAATAAGTCCATAGCTCATTCACAGATAAGAAAGATACTTGTTGCCGAAGGCGGTGGCATAGGAGACCTTATAAGGGTATTCCCGGCCATAGAATGCCTGAAAGATAATTTCCCCGCCGCCTCTATTTCTGTTCTGGCATCTCCGGAGGCAAAAGAGATTTTATCCCTGTTTTCTAAAAAAGATCTCGTATCTGAAGTTATTGATTACGACCTTAAAGACAGGCACAAGGGGTTTTTCAGAAAATTCCCGCTTATCCTTTCGTTAAGGGAAAAACATTTCGACCTTATCTATGCTCCGGACAGGGGGGAAGGCATGAGAGAAGAAGTCCTGATGAACTTTCTCACCGGCATACCTCACCGTTTCGGTTTTCAGAAAGGCAGGGCAGGTTTTTTAAATACCATAAAGATCGAACTCAAAGAAAACGTCCCGATAGTAAAGCAAAACCTGGACATTTTACGGAATGCAGGATTACAGGTAACAAAGGAAGAAATAGACCTCAGCGTGCCTGAAAAGGATATCTTGGAAGCGAAATTTCTAGTAAAACAACTTACCCGTGAAATCCCTTCCCCTGTAATAACCATCCACCCGGGGGCATCGTGGAATGCCGGATACCGGTGTTGGCCACGTGAAAAATATATATCTCTTATTCAGAGACTGATAAAAGAGCAGCAACGAAAAGTAATCATAATCGGAAACAGGGGTGATAGTGAAACAGGCAAAAGAATCCTCAGGGAAGTCGAGAGCCCCCATATCATCAGTGTAATGGGCATGGCCACCCTTGCGCAGACGGCAGCAATCATAAAATGTTCCAGCCTGTTTTTGGGCAATGACTCAGGGCCGCTGCATATCGCGCTGGCCTTAAAAATACCCTCCGTGGCTATCTTTGGTTCGACATCGCCGGAGCAGGTTATTGGTCATCAGGAAAGGTGCGTTGTGATAAGAAAAAATCTGGCGTGTTCACCCTGCTATGTACATCAATATGACTATAGGCCGGACTGTAAGGATTTTCGGTGTTTGAACGAAATTACTGTAGACGAAGTATTCAATGCAGTAAAGAAGGTATTGTCAGACAATTTTCATGAAGGAATATCCTGATTACGATGATTGGCAGGATCAACATTGAAGAATAGACTGAATATTGGTATCAATATGATCACCTCTAACGAAACCTTAAGAGGTACTGACAGGTATACCACAGAGATACTCTATCAACTCGCTACAATGGATAAGACGAATCAGTATTTTATCTTCTATGCACACTGGCAAAGATTCGTAAAGCCACTCACGGCATCCAACTTTCAGTTTATACAAATGTCTCCGCCAAAAGGAATCCTGTTAAAAGCATTCTGGCAGGCGCTGATATTCCCCAAAGTGGTAAAAAAGTATAAACTCCATGTGCTTCATTATACCAATCCCATACCAATTCTGAAACGACACTGTCCTATTGTAGTAACCATCCACGATCTTGCGGAGTTCATTCAACCAGCAAAATATGGAACACTTAAAAGTTATGCAAAACGTCTTTTCGTTCTCCTGTGTATAAAGAAAGCCAATTTCATAATAACCGTATCAGATACCACGAGAAAGGCAATTCTAGATCTATTAGATTTTTCGCCTGAATCTATCGATGTAACCCTGGAAGGTATCTCCGGGAATTTATCCGTTGATACCAACGATGGTGAATATATTTTCGAAAAGTATCACCTGCCCAGGCATTATCTATTATATGTAGGTGTTATCGAAAAAACAAAGCAGGTTGAATCTATTATAAGGGCGTTTTCCCTCCTTGACAATTCCTTACAAAGGAATTATGCCATTGTGATTGCCGGTAACAAGGGAAATGCATATGAAGATGTAAAGGTAGCTATTCATGATTGCAAATTAGAGGAAAAGGTTTTTTTTCTGGGATACGTCCAGGATGATGATTTAAAATACATTTATAAAAAAGCACGGGTATTTGTTTTTCCATCACTTATCGAAGGATTCGGCTTGCCTGTCCTGGAGGCAATGGGGCATGGAATACCGGTCATTGCATCTGATATTCCCGTAATATCAGAGGTTGCAGGGGATGCAGCCGTACTTGTTAATCCGCACGATGTTACTGCTCTCCGGGACGCAATAAACAAGGTGCTGCTGGACGAGGAGTTGAGAAACAGCTTAATCATAAAATCTTTAGAACGGATTAAAGATTTTTCATGGGAGAATACCGCCCGGAAAACGTTGGAAATATACAGAAAATTAGCAGACACTGGAAATCTATCGCCTGATATGTCAGGGACGCAATAAACAACGTACTGTTGGATGAGGAGATGAGAGACTGCTTAATCATGAAATCTTTAGATGGATTTAAGATTTTCCTTTATAAAGTTGAAACGCCATAAATCACCGGATATACCCATACTACAAATGTACCTGTTTGTAATAATCGTAGGAACATTACAAATCTAGAATAAAACATATCTACATCAAGAACCAACTATGACTGATCAAAACTCAGCCGCTTTCAGCCCAAAGCAAATCCAGAATGAAATCATCGACCAATATTTTGCAAAAGATAATAATAGACCCTGGATTGTTGGTTTCAGCGGTGGAAAAGACTCTACCATGTTGTTCCAGTTAGTATGGTATGCCTTAAAATCCATTCCGGTAGAGCCACGAACAAGAAAAATTTATGTCGTGTGCAACAATACATTGGTAGAAAATCCAAAAATCCTCGAATACACTGAAAAGGTATTGGGAAAAATCCAAAAGGCATCTGTTGAGCAATCATTGCCAATAACTGTGCATCGCACCGCCCCCAAACTTGAAGATACATTTTGGGTAAATTTAATAGGAAAAGGGTATCCAGCACCGAATAATGTTTTCAGATGGTGTACCGAAAGAATGAAAATCAATCAACTTGCAGCTTAAGAGGGAAAGATAAAATTAAAAAGTTATCTTATTATGTAAACGCTTTTCAAAAGCTAAGAAGGGATTATAAAAAGGGAGGCGCACCACATAAACCTATCTTACTTTTAAGCATCATTCAAGCCTATGAAAATGAGCTGATTACAACTAATAAAATATACATCACCCCGGAACTGGTTGGTTTTTTCAAAAGTACTTGGGCAGCTTTAGTAAGAACAGATCATGATTTAAAATTTGCACTTCCGTTTTATCCTATGAATTCCGAACCGTTTTGGAAAATTATTCCAAATGCTGGATGTGAAAAATGGATAAGTTCCAAAGGTTCAATGAGAAGTTTTAACAATTTAAATGTTGCGGTTGCATATGCAGAAATTGATTCTGAATTATTTGAATTACTTAAAGAAAAAGAAAACAGAGAAATTTTGAAGCAAACTTTATTAGAAAAATATTTTCCGGAAACAAAAGGTAATTACACGGATCATAATGAAAACGATTACCTGAACAATGTAAAAAGTGAAATTTTAGAAGAGGAATCAGCAGAATATCGTACGCATGTTCAAGAGCTGAAAAAGAAGTTGGATGAAGAAAACTATCAAGAAGAGATTTATTTGAGAGGAGGCATTTTCAAAAGAGAGATACCAAAAATTTATAACAACACCTGTTGCATTTCTGGATTCAGGGTGGATGCAACTATTAATATCTCAATGATTGATGCGTGCCATATTGTTCCATTGAGTGAAAGTTATGATGATACAATCAAAAATGGAATTGCCTTGTGTCCTAATTTGCATAGGGCATTCGATAGAGGATTAATTGCAATTGATGATAATTACAGAGTGATTGTTTCAAAGAAATTTGTAGAAAGCAAAAGCATCTATTCATTACGACAATTTGAAGGTAATATGATATTATTGCCCGCAGAAGAAAAGTTTTATCCAAGCATTGAAAATTTTTATCAGCATAGAAAATATCACAAGGATAGCTTATCATAATTGCTATTAAATTAAACAATCGCAAAACTTTTGTAACTCAAACATATCAAGAAACTCAAAGGAAAATTACATAAAGCATCGAACTATCATTTTAAATTAACCGCTTCTTTCCCATGTTTCAGGAATAAGTTTTTTTCCTCCACGCCATCTCTCAACAACGCAGTCCTGAAACCATTTTTCACTAATGTCTGCGTGGTCTGTTAATATGACTTGAAAGTCTCCATTCAACTCTTGAACAACACTCAAAGCTAACCTATACATCCGAGCAACAGCTTCGCGATCCTCATTTTTAATGCTATCTATCTTTTCGTTAATATCTTTATCTGCTGGAAAGCCAATTTGTGATGGTTGATCAATGAAAAGAAAGCATGGAACAGGCCGCTTTTTTTTAACAAACCATTTATGAAGTGCAAAGTGAACAATGAGATGATAACCAACCCAGTTTTCACCACTCCCCATTTTGAATATTGGAATAGGTCCAGCTTCTGTATCTGCTACAACTGTTAATTGTTTTAAATCAAGTCTCAAGGGGTATTCTGAATACTCGAGCTTTAATTCACTTGCCCAGAGACCCATATCTTTGCTCATTATAGAAATAATAGAAGCAATACGGTCTTGAATAACTTCATTACTTAATTCATCTTCCAGATTGCTGATTTCTTTACGGAGTAATTGAACTTCTCCTTTAAGTTCACTTGAATCCTCAATTGGAGGGGGTAGGTGCCGAGCGGCTATTAGGCAAGGGGCATCTTGCAGCTAAACGGGAAGGAGAAGACAACATAACTATTGCACAAGTGCCATTTATCAATTCAGATGAATTAGAGAATATTGTATTACAAATAAGTTCCTTAAAAATCACCGGTTAAAACATCTTGAGAATTTTATAGCAAGAGGTATAATATGAAGGATTTATAAATATTAAGCTCCTTTATACTACAAATTGTTGTATCTCTTTCTGATTCTGTTTGCATGTTCCCGTTCCGCCATTTAGCCAATCAGATCATTGCTCAAAAACGCTTTAGCATGAACTTTCTCACTTCTTTTGCTCCTGTGGGAGTTCCCGTATTTGATACCTCACCTATGGTCGATTTTACCTTGAGGAATTTTTTTCGTCTATTCAGGAAATTGGCGAGTTCTTTGAGTTTTGGTAATTGATCTCGCGTAAAACCAATATTAGCTCATTTTTCATGCAGCATCTATGGACCTATCGATTAATATCTGTACCTATAATAACAGAGACTTTCTGAAAAATTGTCTCATTTCACTTTACGAAAAGCTAAAGGATAGACCATTTGAGATCATTGTAGTTGACAATGCCTCTACGGATGGAACTGCAGATCTTATCAAAAGAGAGTTTCCTGATGTTCTCCTGATAGAAAACGACCGGAATGCCGGTGTCGCACGTGCCAGGAACCAGTCTCTCAAACGTTCGACCGGACGTTACGTTCTCCTGCTCGATGCCGATACGGAATTCGTTTCAGAAAATTTTGGCGATGTCATTGCCTATATGGATTCATCTCCCGAGATTGCCTTGCTGGGGGTACAACAGATAACCTTTGACAATCAACCGTACCCGGCATCGAGGACATTTCCGCTCATACGGGATATCGTCCTGCGAAGGCTGGCGTTTCTCGGTTTCATTAGAAACAGCAGGCTCATGAAGGCACATCATTTATTATTTCCTGATCAGGATAAACCTGTTGAAGTTGACTACGTCATTGGCGCCTTTCAACTCATCAGAAGAGACATATTTAACCGTATAGGTCTTCTGGACGAAAACATGTTCTACGGCTTCGAAGATGCTGATTATTGCGCACGGATCAAAAAAGCCGGTTATACGGTAATGTATTACCCAGCCTATACTATTAAACATTATGTCAGCGGAATAACGCGAAAGAAACTCCTGAGCAGGATAGGCATTCAATTGCTCTTTTCCCATTTTAAATCGTATGCAAAGTTTTATGGAAAACATCACGATCTTTTGAAAAGGAGGACACAATGAAGATGTTTTTATCTCTATTGGCCATTCTGGCTATCCTGATAATGAAATCTGTATACGCCCAGCCAGAAACGATAGAAATGAAAGTGGATGCCTCAAAAGGACTGGGACCGGTACCTGACCTCTTCAGCAGCAGCATATGGATCGTTAAGGCAAACAACCGGCATAATATAGAACGTTTCTTTAAAGAAAATCATCCAAAAACAATCCAGTTTACCTTTGATCTCTTCCTCCCGAAAACCAAAAATCTTGAGGATTATAAGCATAAATTCAAGAACGAGTTCTTTCACCCATCAGGGATACCCTATCTCATCGCCCAAAAGGCAAAAGAGGCCGACGCAGAATTAATCGTGGGCTTCGATCCCTTCACCATACCTGCCTGGCTTTCCTTAAGGCAAGGAGACCTCAGGCCGGCGTTTACCCACGAAAGCTGGTGGACAATCGAGCAATTATCACCTCCGCGGGAGTACCAGCACTGGGGGGAGGTGGTGAATTATGCACTCAGTTTTTTGCGAAACGAACTCGGAGTAAAAAAATTGGGTTTTTATGTGGGTCATGAACCGAACTGGCTCTGGATGGGAACGGAAGAGAGCCTCTTTAAATATTATGAAGCAGCTGCAAGGTCTGCTAAAAGCGTGAGCAGCGAGATAAAGGTTGGCGGTCTCGGCCCCTGGAGTTTAACGGCGAAAAAGGAAGGCGCGGACTTTGAAGGCATTACTTCCACTGTCGCCGAGTTGGCGAAAAGGGATGGCGGTTGGGAAAATCCGAAAGAAGACCCTCTACTCAAAAGTTTCATCGAATATGTCTCTAAAAATAATGTTCCGCTGGATTTCATCAATTGGCATTCTTTTACCCACAATTCAAGGCAGTTTGTCAGCGATGGCAAAATGGCCTCCCGGTGGTTAAAGGAAAAGAACCTTGATAACGTCAGGATCTATATTTCCGATTGGGCTTATTGGGCTGGATGGCCTTATCCCGACGATTATCTCGATACGGAAGAAACCGCTGCTGAAGCCATAACTGCGCTTTTCTCTATGTGGAAGGGCGGCGTTGACTGGCACGGACATGATTTTGATATCCAGGTTGACGCGCATGAAAATAGCCGGCGGAAAGAGAGGCAGAACGCGGAATTTATCGGTGACTGGCCACTCTTTACCAAACATGGCATAATCAAACCTATATATAACTCGTTTAGGGCATTAACGATGGCTACAAAGCCAGCAGGGAATAAAATTCCTGAAATGTTACGTGTAGAGTCTTCTACGGATGACATTGTAGCGATATCCACAATGAAAGATGACGGCATTTATGTACTTTTAAGCAATTTCGTACCAAAACAGGAAAGATTGCGCACTTATATTGCGAGGCTATTATTGGAGAAATCCGGATTCACTCCCGAAGAAATCAACTGGATAAAAGAATGCATTCAGGAAGGGAGAAAGGAAAAGAAAAAAGACACACTACTTTCCTGCAAAGACCAGTTTATTGCAAAATTGAACGATGAACAGAAAAGAGAAACAGCCGAGTTTCTTATCAACACCTATCTTCGATTCCATAAAAAATCATCCTTTGCGGATGTTCCCGGTTATTTTCACGCGGCATCATCCCAGGTAAAGTACCCGGAAACAAAAAAGATAGCATCTGAGCTACTGGATACAGTAAAAAGGACCGCTTCCAGCAAACAACTCACGATTGATTTCACAAACATTCCCTTCTCACCATCAACCTCTGCAACGGTATACACTATTGATGGCAATCACAGCAACGCCTGCAGGCTGAATAAAAAAACAGAGACTTCCCCCACAGACACGCTCTGCGGTATTGGCGGAATGGTCGACAAAGCCGTGTGGCAGGCAGATGCCGATGCAAATAAATATGCACAAAAAAAACTGGAAGATCTCCTTTTATCAAAAGGCTACAGCGCAAAAGACTTAGAACTCCTGAGGGAAAAAATTCAACTCGCTAAAAACAAAAGAAATTGGAAAGAACTTTTTAATCAGCTCACGAAAAAAGGGTTTCAAAGAAAAGACATAGAAATGGGGTTCAGGAAGTTGAAAGTAGTTCGGCAAAATTACATCCGGGAGCAGATTGACAAGATCAACGAATGGAAAGAAATATCCCTGGAGGGCTCGAAGAAGACCGAATCCATCGATGTAACAAAAGATACAGCAACACTGAACATAAGCATGGAACCCAATTCAGTATTCCTGATTGTTCTTAACAGAAACAGCAAATGAGTATTTCCATACTTCCCTGTTCCCGCTATGTTACTTTTTTTCCCCTGCTATGGGGGATATTCTCAGGGACATTTCTGGTTTTGGACCCCTTTTTGGCAACTACTCTGGCAAAGATGCTCGATATTTCACTCCGGGGCAGAAATATTTTCAAACTCTACCCCTATGAACTGTCCTCCCTCCTTTTTCTGTCTTTCCTGCTTCTGCCTTTGACAAAGAAGTTCTTTCTTTTAACGAAGCAGCATACGGAAAAGGTATTTATCACGCTTTTTTTCGGCGGTATGCACATCACCAGTTTGACCACCCTCGTGAAAATAGACCTGAGTGAGCTGGTAATGCTGGTCGCTCTATTTGTCCTTTTGTTAAAATCAGCCGTCACGGGTAAGACGTTTGGCATATCACTGCTCGATATTCTCAATGTGGCCTTTGTTGCAGCAGCGCTTATTTCATTTATGAACGCCGGGATTATCCCCTTCGTTGTCTATGCCCCCACGCTGGTCAAATTCATTCTCATCCTGTTCTTACTTTCAAACTTCATTTACAACCGGGAACTATTAGTTTTTTCTTTGAAATGCATGATAGTTCTGACGTGTATTTCCTCCCTGATCGGGATTGGGCAGGAAATAATCTTTAAAACGACAGGGATACTTCTTATCGGTATGGTGGACAAAAAAAATATTTCCCTGATGTTTGAAATGACCTCTCAAGGGCCTTTTCTGAGAATCCCGGCCTTTTTCGGGACGTATAAACCTTTTACCTTTTTTCTCACTGCTGCAATACTCCTCGTTTTCAATTACTCTATTTATAAAAGACCTTTCACCTGTAAAAGACGGTTTATGCTCATTTCTTGTTTCCTGTTAATGACCGCCGCGCTGCTGCTGACTTTTTCCAAAGACGGATTTCTCTCTCTCTTCATCGGATTAATCTTTTCTGCCTTTATGAGATGGCCGAAATTCCTCATCCATGGGTTTTTTTGTGCTGTGACAGCGGGCATCGCCATTCACCTTATGGGTTTTCTGGATGATATTTTCACGGCAATCTCCTCAGATTATCATTGGGGAGAATATAGAATCAGGCTACAGTTGGCCAGAGAGGGGATATACGGTTTCATGCAGAGACATCCTTTTATTGGCATAGGAGTGAGCGATGTCCACAAATATACCTCTCATTACTTACACTGGGCCGCTCATAATTCCTTTATTGAAGCCGCAGACGCTGTGGGTATATTGGGCCTGTTTTTTTATATTGTATTATTATCGTATACATTTTACAATCTTATCACAGTTAACCTGATGGCTAAATCACACATAAATACATGGATAAACCGTGGGCTATTTTCAGGTTTTATTGCTTATATGGTAACCATACAATTTCATCCGTTTTTCTATGAAAGATTTACCTGGTTATATATGGGCATCGTCAATGCTTATGTGATAATCAGCAGGAGGGAAACCGGCGACCGTAATATGGCATTGGAGCAAAAATACCCCGCTCCCGGACACCCCGCCCCAAAGGGTGATAATTCGGCCCGACGCCAGCCGAACGCAGGGGCAGAGATATAACAGACATGAAGAAAATACAATACTTAACACGAGCAATGGCGGTTATCCTCATAGCCGGAACCACTTCTCTCTGCACAAAAATAGCAAGGGCGTCACGCGTCGCAGAAATAACCGTGGATGCTTCACAAAATCTCGGCCCAATGCCGGGTATCGCAGCCGTGGGAGTGGAGCTTTCCCAATGGGGGAATGATTTCTATAAATTATATTTCCGGAAAAAATACGAAGACGATATTGAAAATACAGGGAGCCTCTATCGAACAGGATTGAATTTGAGATATCATGTTTCTGATCTGTCCAATACCATTGAGAAATATCTTGACCACCTCAAGGATTTTGACAATACAACGTTATCATACGAAAAAGAGGGAGTGGATCTTATCTTAACCATTTACGGCATGCCGAAATGGCTGAGTAAAAGATGCGTGAAAAACAGGAAGGGGGATTATGTGTGCGGACCGAATTGGGGCGCCACACCTCCGACCGATTATGATGCCTGGGCAGAACATGTCAAGGGCATCGTGAGTTATTATAAGTACAAATTGGGTCTAGACTTGTGGTATGAAGTATGGAATGAACCGGATCAGGGGTATCTCTTTTCCAATACCGATTTCTGGCTTGGAAGCCAGGAAGAATACTTTACCTTATATAAATACAGCGTTAAAGGAGCTCTTGAAGCAGACCCGCATGCAAAAATAGGAGGCCCGGGCGGTTCTATTTGGGATAAAGGGGTAATTGAGGAGTTTATAAAATATGCAGCAACAAACAGCCTGCCCATTGATTTTATCACCTGGCATATGTATGTCGGTTGGAATAATTTTTGGGGCACAAAATCAGAATATAGTGAAATAGCACGTACTATTAAACAATGGCTGAGACAGTACGGCTATGATGAAAATATCCCCCTTATTATCGACGAGTGGAACTATGACGCAAGTCTCAATAATTTAGAAGACCATACCACGGAACGAAACAGTGCATACGCCGTATATGCCCTGTATAATATGCTCGATACCGGTATTGATAAACAAACCTTCTTTAATTTCGTTGATTTCGAACATAATCCATTATTTTCCGGCAGTACCGGCGCAATGAGCAACGAAGGCGTCATCAAATCGGTTTATAACGCATTTAAGGCGCTTGCCATGGTCCAGGGTGAACCGGAAAACACAGTAGCCAACAGGCTGGAAACAGATGTTCATGATGATACTTTTCTTGCAACAATCGCCTCTCAAACACAGGACAATCGCACCATACGAATACTGATCTCGAACTATATTCCTACCGCAGCAATGCTTAAAAATGCGTTTCCCCCGGAAGTCTACCCAAGCGCCTTTACCTATAGAAAAAACCCGCGGGAAATAACCGTGAGCCTCAAAAATATACCTTTCTCAGGGGACGCAACAATGACAACGTATCTTATAGATAAGAACCATGCAAACTCCTGCGGATATAATAAGGAAACTGAAGAGGAACAAACCGATTCTCTCTGCGGCGCGAATGGAATAGTAGACAAGCTGGTTATGAAAGCAGAGTGTGAATCTCAGGACAAGGTCTTCCGGGAGGCCATTTATTACTTAAAGGATAAAGGATATAACGAAAGACAGATAGCTGTCATTACTCAGCAGATGGGCGACTGTTTTAAAACGGACAGGGAATCCCTTTTTAAAAACTGTATTAGCTCCTCGCTGGAGCCAACCTGTGCCCGGATCATGGGGCTGGGAAGTTATCCGCCTGATTGCACGGTATTTGAACAGGACGTTATAGACTGTAACAACGTGTATCACAACGCCTATGATGACCTCTATTTCTTCGGCAACCATGCCAGCCTTTCAGGTCAGACAATTACCGTTTCAACGTGGATCGATAAGATAAATAACGATCCCCATATCTCCCTGGAAGGTTCAAAAAAAACGAAGCAGATTCATATAAGCAACGGTTCCTATCAAGAAACAATAACCTTGCAGCCATACGCAGTTTTCCTGATTGAAATAACCTTGCCGCAGACATCGGATTAATACTATTTACTGATTTTTATTTTTTCCAAAATGCCTATATTTTGTCCATAGCAGCCGTTGTGGAGATTCCAAAAAAAGTGTTACAGCATGTGATGCAATTTGTCCTGTCTTTCGCCCTTTTCCAGAGCAGTATATTCCTATTATCTGGCAAAATCAGTTATTCATACAACCCACAAAACCACATCTCGCGTCACTTGACAGAGGCAGAAAGAGCTTCGGATGCGTACAGTTTTCCTTTTTTACATCCCATCCGAGATCACTCCCAAATAGCGGAAAACCCCAGTGCAGGCGAAGGTGAGAATAGGTACGCCGGGGTCTTTCATAGTGATCAGCAACCAGGTGCCAAGGGGTCGGATATTGTCAAAGGTTTTTCTGCGATACCTGCTTACACCACAAGCCTCAATCCAACCGATGTTGTCATAGAAGATTTCAATGGCGACGGGAGAAAAGACATAGCGGTATTGCATTTCGGCGCTGTTAATTCGCAAGATTCTGCGGGCGAAATTACTATCCTGCAGGGAAACGGTAACAACACATTTTCCCTCTTCCATCGTTTCACTGCGGGGGTTCGCCCTGTTTCCCTTGTAACAGGTGATTTCAACAGGGATAAAAAAAGGATTTGGCTATCTCAAATTTTGGCAGTAATACTATTTCTCTTCTTCTCGGAAATGGTGATGGTAGATTTAATCAAACAGCGAAAGATAGTGTCGTTGGAGTAAGCCCCGTTTCAGTAGCGTCAGGAGACCTTGATGATAATCAGACAATGGTTCCTTCCATACTCTAAATACGTATACCGTAGGGAAATTGCCTTCAACAATCGCACTCGACGATTTCAATCTCGATGGATTGTATGATATTGCAGTAGTTTGTGAATTTGATAATATAATATCCATTTTGTCAGGAAATGATGATTTTGGTTTTTCACTTAGCGCAAACTTTATTGCAGGGAATAGGCCCGCTGCCCTGGTATCCGGCGATATGAACAACGACGGTAAAATCGATATTGCAGTTGCTAATTGGTACACTAACAATGTCAGCATAATGCTCAATAACCTTGCGTTGGAAAACAACTAATTCACCACTACCTTTGCTGCAAAAGGATGCGTTTCGGGCATTCCCGTCTGAGCCAGCGGCTGATGTCAACAAAGGCGGATTTATAGGAAACGGCGATGCAAAAAAGAAAAGAAGAAACCGGAAAGGGGGGATAATGATTAAAAAAACGTGAAGCTGTATCTATTAATTTTGTCAGTACATTTTGATACGAGAAACCGTAAAAGGAGGAAAATTATGAAAATAAAAGGATTGTTAACAGCGGCATTGCTTTTACCCTTTTGTGTAACCCCGTCGTATGCAGAGGAACAGGTGGAAACTCCGGCGGTGGAAAGCGCAACTGAGCCGGAAACTTCTGCGCAGGCTGAGGCCCCTGCGCCACCCCAACCCGAGGCCCCCGCGCCACCACAGGCCGCAGCCCCCGCCTTACCGCCAAAACTCTCCCTCGTCGATGCAGACCAGGATGGAAAAATATCCCGGGACGAGCTGGTCGCCTTTATAGTAAAAAGGGCGAAAGAAAGGATCGCTGAAAAAGCCGGAAGGTTGGATACCGACGGAGACAAGTGCTTGTCAAAGGCAGAACTCAAAGGGAAAAACAAGCTGAAGGTGCGTTTTGACGACGTTGACTCCGACAAAGATGGAAAAATTTCGAGGGAAGAAGCGGTCGCCTTTGTTAAAAAAAGGGCAGATGAAAGAGCCGCAAAGCTTTTCTTAAAGATCGACTCCAATAAGGATGGTTTTATCACAGCTGACGAAGTAAAGAAAAAGACAGAAAATAAAGTAGAAGAAAGCGCGGAAGAAGAGGACTTATAATCTCCCTTTACACATGACCCCCCAGCGGCCATCCGCAACGATGGCCGCTGTTAGGAAAAAGAGATTTGTCGGGAAGTGAAAGGGTCCGGTTTATCTCCCTTAGAGAGGAGGACAGGGGAGAGTAGGCTTATGTGTTAACTTCAGAGGCAAAATAAATCTTACCCTGCAGTGAATATTGAATACAGAACAAGGGATACCGAATAATGAAGTTTTTTACTCTTTTTCAGGAGAGTGACCCTCTTTGTCACAAACGCAATCCTATTCAAGGGATCGTTCTTCAGGAGCAAATTTTCTCCAATCCTTCGACATTCATACTTCCCTGTTCATTATTCGATATGTCCTTGTTTCTCGCATTTCGTGCTGTTTAACATATGCATCCTGCGGCTATGACCGTATCTTAAGTTAATGCTTATGGGGAAGGCGGCGTGAACAAGGGGTAACCTGTTGCGGAGAAGATTGAGGAGGAAAACAGAATCTGTGATAGTTCTTGGTATAAACAATATGCATGACGCGTCAGCGGCTATTGTCGTGAATGGTAATGTTGTCGCTGCCGCAGAGGAAGAGAGATTTACCCGGAGGAAACACCATGTTGGCTTTCCCGCCTGTGCCATTCGGTATTGTCTCGCGGAAGCAGGTGTAACCATGAAAGAGGTAGATGCGGTGGCGTTATCGTGGAAACCGTGGGTATTGCGAACGAGGATAGTGAATGCCGTGAAGTCCGCCGCTTTTTCAAAAAGGGCATTTAAGGCCAAAACGAGCCGTGGTATGGGCCAAATGGGAAATGAATGGTATCAACTCTTTACCATGAAATGGCTCATCGAAAGACACTTTGGCAAGGGAAACTTCAGGCTCCATTATATAGATCATCATCTCTGTCATGCGGCCAGTGCTTTCTCTGTTTCTCCGTTTGAAAGGGCAGCCGCGCTTACCGTGGATGGCGCCGGAGAGGAAGAGACAACGGTTTTTTGGGTTTGCGAGGGTACGGAAATAAAACGGCTGGCGTCAATAAAACTCCCTCATTCCCTCGGTCAGTTTTATGCAAGCATCACCGGGTTTCTCGGTTTTAAAGTGCAGTCGGACGAATATAAGGTAATGGGAATGGCTCCGTATGGTAAACCTGCCTTTGCTGATTTCTTCAGAAACGAGATATTCGATCTGCGCAGGGATGGCACCTTTCGGCTGAAAAGTCGTTTCCTTGATTATCACCTTGCCAGGCAAGGGATATTTCTGGAAGAAATTGTACGAACGCTGGGAAAGAACCGCCTGCCGGACGAGGAGATCACGAATCACCATATGGACATTGCCCGGAGCGCACAGGTAGTCCTTGAAGAGGTGCTCTTCCATATGGCAAATCATCTACACAGCAAAACACGCGTCGATGAGCTCTGCCTGGCCGGGGGGGTGGCTTTAAACTGTGTGGCAAACGGGAAGCTGTTTGACAATACGCCCTTTCGCCAGATATTTGTCCAGCCGGCCGCAGGAGATGCGGGAACGTCCATCGGGGCAGCCCTTCATGTTTATCACCGCTATACCCGTGAACCCAGACGATACCGGATGAAAGATGCCTATCTGGGGCCTTCCTATTCCAATCAACAGTGTATTGATACACTTAATGAGTTCGGACTTTCCTACAAAGAATTGACAAAAGAAGAGTTATGCAGTACAATTGCGGCCTTCTTGTCGGAAGGCAAGCTCGTCTGCTGGTTTCAGGGACGTATGGAATGGGGGCCCCGGGCATTAGGAAACCGGAGCCTCCTGGCCGATCCGCGAAAACCGGAAATGAGGGATATTATAAACATTAAGGTAAAACAAAGGGAATCGTTCAGACCATTTGCCCCGTCTGTTCTGGAAGAGAAGAGCTATGATTACTTTGAAACCCCTATCCCATCGCCCTTTATGCTCTTTGCCTTCAAAGTAACTCAAGGAAGACAGAAGGATATCCCCGCGGTAACCCATGTGGACGGAACAGCAAGACCTCAAACAGTAAGGAAAGAGGCAAACCCGCTGTATTGGAATCTCATTAAGGAATTTGAAAATCGCACCGGAATACCGGTACTATTAAACACCTCCTTCAATGTGCAGGAACCTATCGTATGTTCCCCCAGGGATGCGGTGGCCTGTTTCCTGAAAACAACGGTGGATTATCTGGTCTTAAACAATCTTCTCGTAGAACAACCCCGGAAAGTATCCTTATAGATTTGGAATTTATGGCAGAAAAGACCTTACTCGAGTACTGGTTCATATTATACAATCGAAAGGCGATAATACTTGTTATAACCCTTTCATCCATGATAACTGCCGGGGTATTGTCAAAGATCCTTTCCCCCGTTTATGAGGCAAAAGCCGTGTTTTTTGTCCCGAAAGATCCGGATGTTACAACCTTCTTCACATCTCCGGGAGACATTATGGCCAGGTCTCCCCTTATGCCTGCAAGCAACGAAGAGCCTCACGGACCGTACATCGGCATCCTGAAGAGTAGAACCATCGCTGCCCTTGTCCAGAAAGACTTTCCTCACAAGTCAGTCGAAAACTTAATGAGGAGGGATATGGACTTTGTCTTAAGCGACGAGTATCTGCTGGAGGTCTATGCCAGGGATAAAAACCCCGGCCTGTCTGCGGATATTGCCAATGCCTATGTAAAATATTTCAGGCACCTTATGGGAGAATACTCCCGGACGTCTCAATTAGAAAGGCAGACAACGATAGAAGAAGAGATAACACACAATAAAAAGAGACTTTCAAAGGCAAAGGGGATATTGAAATCCTTTCAGCAGAAAAACCGGACAGCCAACCTTGACGAAGAAATAAAACAACTCATCTCTCTGAAGACCACCTTTGAGTCTCAGCTGGAGAATGCCCATGTAGAATACAGTGAAAACAAGAATAAAATCCTGGCAGCGAAAAGGAAGCTCAAAGACGAGGTCCGGGCATTCAAGACATCCGAACTCGTAGTTACCAGTCCGCTGTTAGAAAAGTTGAGGGCGCAACTGGTAGATATTGAGGCAAAAATGGCCAGTCTCAGGGTGGAAATAAAAGAATCGCACCCTGAATATATGACCTTAAAAGGGAATTATGAAGAGATTAAAAAAAATATCGATAAAGAAATCGAGATTATCATAAAGAGCCAGGTAAAGGCCCCCGATACTTTTTATGAAAATTTGAGAAGACAGCTCATCAGCCTCTCTATCGAAAGAGAGGGGATAGAGGCGAGCATAAAGGGCACCAGGCAGGTTCTCTCCGGTATAGAGGAGAGAATACGTGAAATCCCCAAACTCAGGAACCAGCTCGACGCCTTCACTTCAGAAGTGGACAGATATAAAAGGCTCATTGACACATTGAAAACTAATCTGGAAGAGGCGAAGGCCCAGGCAAGAAGGGCACCTCAGGTGGCTGTCCTGGTGGAGGAGGCAACCCCGCCGAGAAGACCATCCTTTCCTATTTTATGGTTGAATATGCTCGTCGCCTGCCTGTCCGGTCTTGCCGGCGGAGTATTTTATTGCTTTTTTGTGAACTATCTGGAAGAGACGCGGGAGAGAAGGATCTACAGGTTGTGGAAGATATTACAATCAACGGGGGAGTGAAGCATAATGGTAGATGACGAAATACTGGCCATCCTGGAGAAAAAGGAAAGAAAAAAGGGCTTTTGTCAGGTACAGACCCGCGCCGAAAAAGAAGGGCATATCCCACCGATGCCTTTTCTTTTCTTAAAAAAGATGTCCCGGCCTTTGCAGTATACGGGTGGTATCCTTCTCGGTATTTTTTTGGGAGTATCCATTCTGATTTTTAATTTTTTACTTTTTGTTTTCCTATTGCACCTGCAGTTTTGACGGGAGTAAATAGTTCACCGCAGAGGGCGCGGAGAACGCTGAGAAATAAAGGAAACAGGGAATTTTCATTTTATTTAAGCGCGTTTTGGGGTATATGTTAACCGATTATGTATTTACTTAAATAATCAGCGGAAGATCTCACCCTTCATCGTTCGACTGAGATCACGACGAAGTCCCCTCCTTGCGAAGGAGGGGAAAGCGGGGGGGGGTTATAACTTAAATCAATCTCAAGGAAGGAATTGCTTCGCTGTGGCTCGCAATGACCTGCTTTTTCATTGATGACATTTTTTTACGGATACGCTTTACCGAAGCGCTATAATAGTTATTATTCTGTACCACCTTTTCCATGACCAAAGTGAAAAAAGACGATGACCTTGCCCTAAAGATCAGGGAATTGAAAGAGAAAACAAGGGAGAAGGTACGGGAGGGGCTTTTAAAAGAATTTGAAGAATACAAGAGACAGGGGATATATCCCTGGGAAGGAATATGGCTTAGTCCGCAGGATATAAGAAAAGTGCAGGAAAAGATGAAGAAAAGGGATAAGGTTGTCTTCGGAGAAGTGATCGCCCTTTTCATCATTTTTGGCTTTCTCTCCTATGTACTTTATCGATTGATGAAAATATTTCTCCTGCCGTAATTAATCAACAATTAAAAAAAGAAAGTAATCTGTGAAATCTGTGGTTTCAACGATTTATCAATCCAAGGGTCGTTTAGCCTGGCCAGGAAATTAATCAGATGCACGAATCACATACCGGTGAATAAGGCCTGCATCCACGCCCACAAGCATGGCCTCAAAGGATTTTATGCGTTCTTTCGGGAGATCCGGTATCGTAAATTCTTCTTTCTTCACGAGGAGATCACGGTCATCATATATCTCTAACTTAAATTTTGCAAAACGATAGTTCTTTTCCGATCTGTTTGCTATCTCACCGGTAAAAAGAACGTTATCCCCAAATGGGTTGAACCGCACATTTCTTACAAAAAATCCGCTTCCGATATCTTCAAACCCATCGCCCGGAGAAGGTTTCGAAGGCTCCCTGCCGGAAATCTCTCTCCCGGGCATTTTTGAGACACCTGTCGGGAGATTTTTTTCCAGGGCGTTCACCCGTCTTTCTAAGGCCTCAACTCGCGCTATAAGATTTGAAATAACAATCTCCAGCATATTCAATTTATCCGATACGTCCTGCGCGCATACCGTATTTTCCAGCATAAAGAGGATTATGGGTACTGCCACACCTGCAAAGATCTTTCTCATCGCCGCTCTCATATTCCACACCCTGAATACCATACCTTACAAAAATTTGTTTTTTGTAACTTAACCTAGAATAGCGTTTCAATAAATGCTACATACATTACCGTCATTGCAAGCGGCCGCGAAGCAATCTTAAGTCTTTTACAAACAAGAGATCGCTTCGGCGTTCCACACCTTGCAATGACTTTTTTACCTGATTTTTGCTGTTTAATACCAAACAGCCTCTGCGAACTCGACGTTCTCTGCGGTTGACTAAATTATTACGGTTTTAGTTCGCATATCCCAGGGATTTTAACCTTTCTTTTGTCGCCTCATCAATTCTGACTGCGTCCTCAAACCGCGTTTCACTCACCCTGGCATGTTCCCGGTCCAGCCAACCGGACAACCGTGATCCTAAATCTGCCGTAACCTTTGGAAAACGATCCCGGACATTCGTAATCTCTCCGGGATCTTTTTCCAGATCAAAAAGAAGGTCTTGTTTCGTATCAAAATCCCGGATTAATTTCCATTTTTTCGTTCGTATGGCGCGCAAAAATTCCCCATTATAGTTTTTCCGCTCACTGTAAACAGCATCATGGACATCTTCTCCCCTTAAAATGAGTGGCATAAGGCTCCTTCCCTCCATTTCCTTATCCGGCTGCAAGTCCAGAATATCCAGGATGGTGGGCGTTACATCAATGCTTTGTGCAAGGCCACTGATTTGCAATTTCTTCGGAATTGAGGGGCCTTTCATAATCAAGGGGACACGGATCAACTCATCAAAAAGCGTATGCCCGTGGGCAACGCCCCCGTGTTCCATAAACTCATCTCCATGGTCTGCCAGGATAACCACGAGCGTATTATTCCCGTACCCTATACCGTCCAGTTGCTTCAGGAGTAAACCTATTTTTTCGTCTACACATTTTATTTCACCATCATATGACGCTACTATGTGGTTAATATCCTCCCCGCTCAATTTTATCTCACCGCTCCGGATGGATTTGAAATTCGCACCCGTCACATTTGCGTTGCTTTTATAAACGTCATACATTTTAAAATTATCCTGAGGGGTATAAGGAAAATGGGCATCATCATAATGGATATATAAGAAAAATTTGTCCGGTCGTCTCTTCTGAAGCCAGGAAATCACGTTATTATTAATACGGGAAGACCTGCCCAAACCCATCTTTAATAAATCAAACCCTTGCTTAAAACCAAATTCTTTGCGGAGGTGGAGTTTTTGTCCAAAAGCCGCCGTTGCATATCCATGAATTTTCAGTATCTCCGCAAGGGTCACTATATCATTGCTCATTCTGCAACTGATTGCATAATTTTTCGTATCCCTGAAACCGTACAAAACGTTATGCACAGACATGTACATGGATGTAAACAGAGATGCCACCGATGGTTTTGTCCACGGCGCCTGGGAAATGGCATTGGTAAACAACACTCCATCATTTGCCACCGTATCAATGCAGGGGGATGTATCTCTTTTGTATCCGTAACAACCAAGATGATCCGCACGCAATGAATCCACACAAATAACCAGCACATTGCCCTTCGGCATCGTGTAATCACCGGAATAAAGGGGGTTTTGTTTACAAATCGCAATTACAAAAATCACCAGTACCGTAATCCGTAGTTTCATCTAAAGCCTCATATCTGTGCTTTGATAAAGGAATTCCATAACGCCGTTTTTGCCCGGAGATGATATCATATTCCGGAGCGGCAGTGCAAGTGTAATCCATTGAAATCATTACGCCTGACCCTATGGTTGCCAAAAAAGCCGTGAAACTTGACAAGAGATAATGCAATTTGCTATGATGGAATGTTATAATTCCCTGACGCAGCGTTGCTACGCAACCAAAAACAGCCTCTCTTTCTTTCGCCCCTTGTGTAAGGTGAGGATAAAGGGCAATAGAGTTTTCCTTACAAAAGATGTTTTTACACAGTAATGCGGAAAAGCAGATTACATCTTTTTAGACGGCGCCTTCATGCGACATATTTTTACTATCCGATACGGCGTTCTCAAGAACACCTCCGATTTTTACGCACCGTTTAATTCGCTAAAAAAGGGCGACCCGGTTATCATTCGTTCCAATCGGGGCGTAGAGTTTGGCGACGTCGTCACAAAGGTTAAAGAAATCGCAGATAATGACCCGGTTGAAGGTCTCGGGGAAATTTTGAGAAAAGCCACCCCCGATGATAAAGAAAAACAAAGGAGAATCCAAGATGAATTGATCCCTGTCGAGTTTAAATTTTGCCAGAAAAAGATTAGAGAGCACAATCTCCTTATGAAACTGGCCAGCGTTGAACACCTGTTCGGGACAAAAAAAATCATCTTTTATTACCTCGCCAACGGCCGTGTAGATTTCAGGGAACTGGTAAAAGACCTGGCAAAAGAATATCAGGCGCGCATAGAGATGAAACAGATCGGCGTTCGGGACGAGGCGCGACTGCTGGCTGATTACGAGCACTGCGGACGGGAGTTGTGCTGCAGGTCATTTCTCAAAAATCTTGAACCCGTCACCATGAAAATGGCAAAAAACCAGAAGGCGACGCTCGACCCTTCCAAGATCTCAGGGAGATGCGGCCGTCTTATGTGTTGTTTGCGTTACGAAGACAGGGTCTATGAAGAATTAAAGCACAATCTGCCAAGAAAAGGCTCTATTGTCAAAACTGCGAAGGGACTCGGAGAAGTCGTTAATTACGATGTATTACAACAGCAGGTTCTCATTGAACTGGAGAATGGAAGCAAACTCAACATGTCTGTACACGACATTATAGACCGGGTAAGGGAACCCGTGCGGCAAAAAGAACCGGCGTGCGACCACCCCTGCGAAAAGGATTGTGGCCTTGAGTAAGCGCCCTTTTTATCTCACGACACCCATTTATTATGTCAACGATGTGCCGCATATAGGTCATTCTTACACCACCATTGCTGCCGATGCGCTGGCGCGATATAAAAGAACCAAAAACTTTGACGTCTTTTTCCTGACAGGAACGGATGAACACGGGCAAAAGATACAAAAGGCGGCGCAATCCTGCAATAAAACCCCCATGGAATTTGTCAACGCGGTAGTGGGTAAATTTAAGACCTTGTGGACACATCTTGACATCTCCCATGATGATTTCATACGGACAACTGATGAGCGGCATTGCCTCCGTGTCAAGAAAATCTTTCAGCAAATCTTTGAAAACGGCGATATTTATCCGGGAGAATATGAGGGATGGTATTGTATTCCCTGTGAAAGTTTCTGGATCGAATCACAACTCAGGGAAAAGAAATGTCCTGAATGCGGTCGGGCCGTCGAAAAAGTAAAAGAAAAGAATTATTTTTTCAGATTATCAAAATACCAAAAAAGACTTCTTGAACATTACGAGAAAAACCCCCATTTTATCCAACCGGAATCGAGAAAAAACGAATTATTGCAGAGGATCAAATCTCCGGTAGAAGATATCAGCATCAGTCGTTCAGCCGTAGAGTGGGGTATTCAGGTTCCCATGGATCAAACTCACACCATTTATGTCTGGATTGACGCGCTCCTGAACTACATTACCGCAGTGGGATATGATGACGACATGCAAAAATTCCAAAAATATTGGCCTGCAAGCGTTCACATTATCGGAAAAGAAATCCTGTGGTTTCATGGTGTTATCTGGCCGGCGCTGCTCATGTCGCTGAAAATAGACTTACCCTTTAAAATCTTTGCGCATGGCTGGTGGACAATTGAAGGGCAAAAGATATCGAAATCGCTGGGAAATGCAATAGACCCGATCACAATCATTCAATCTTATGGTACAGATGCTTACAGATACTTTTTGCTCAGGGAGGTCCCTTTTGGACTGGATGGAAATTTTTCTTACGGCGCCCTTGTTCACCGGATAAATTCCGACCTCGGTAACGATCTGGGCAACTTGTTGCAACGCACGGTAACCATGATCGAAAAATACTTTCACGGGGTCATCCCGGAGGCCACCGGCGCGGATGATGAATTAAGAATCGCTTCACAGGAAACTTATGAGAGAATGGATCGTGCAATGGATGAACTCCAGTTCAGCAGGGCGCTTGAGATTATTTGGGAATTTATCGGCCGCGCCAATAAATTCATAGAAGAAAAGAAACCATGGATGCTGGCGAAAACAAGCGCTGCACGGCCGCAACTTGCCGCAGTCATCGGCACATTAGCCAGGGCGATAAAAGATATTTCTGTTTTTATTTACCCCTTTATGCCGAAGACAGCGGAGGAAATTCAACGACAGCTTGGCGTCGGGGAGGATAACCGTCCCCTTTGCCTGGAATTTCATCAGGGAATTAAGGAAGGTACCATCTCGCGGAAAGGAAAACCACTCTTCCCAAGAATCGAACCTCTCTAACCGATGATAAAAAATTGGAGAAATCGCTATGACAAAAACATGGAACAAGATAAAAGAAATTATTAAAAAAGACCCCCGTTACTCCCTCCAGGCATATCAGTTTGTATTCGAGGCCCTTGACTACACCACAAACATGCTCGGTAAAAATCAACAAAAAACAACGGATGTAGACCGGCACGTAACGGGAAAACAGCTGATGGAGGGCGTTAGAAAATATGCATTAAAACAGTTTGGTTTTATGACTCTGACCGTTTTTGAACAATGGGGTATACAGCAAGACGAAGATTTCGGAAACATCGTTTTCAACCTGGTGGAAAGCGGTCTTATGGGCAAAACCGAAACCGATTCCCGCGATGATTTTAAAAATATTTACGACCTCAGAAAGGTCTTCGACGAAGGATTCAAGTTCGACGGGAAATATGATATCCGCCTCTCACTTAATGCCCTGGGAATCAAGAAATAATGAAATTACTTCGCTTCCTTTACGCAGCGGAAACCGACGTTATTATCCCGGCCTTCGGGATAACTGCAGCTCCGGTAGGCGCTTCTCAGAATATAATGATGGTTTACCCATGAGCCGCCTCTGACGACGCGAAACTTTCCTTCTTCATACCAATCTTCGCACCATTCCCAGACATTTCCAGCCATGTCAAAACAACCGAAAGGACTTGCTCCCTCCTTTCGATCACCGACCGGTGCAGGAGCGCCGGTGTTTGGATCCAGATTGTAAACCGCCTTTGAATTATCCGGTTGCGTGTTTCCCCATGGATATTCCCTTCCATCGACACCCCGGGCCGCTTTTTCCCACTCCACCTCCCGGGGCAGTCGTTTACCCGCCCATTTTGCGTAGGCAACGGCGTCTTTCCAGCTAACACCCACGACGGGTTGTGATGGTTTATTAAATCGCTCATTCTCCCAAAACAAAGGTTCCTGAGATCCCGTCTCATCAATATACTTTTTATAGTGAAAATTCGTTACGGGAAATTTATCAATATAAAAAGCATCAACATACACCACTTTTCTTTCCTCACCCATAATAAATTCACCCGGCGGCACAAGAACCATTTCAGAACCATCTTTCTCGTTAATAATGCTAACCACCCCTGTTTTGGTCATATCACCTATTATTCACCGTTAAGGAATTTCAAACAAACCCTGTAGGAGCAAAGATACATTGCCGCTACGGTTACCCAAAAAAATTCACCTGAGACTACCCGTTAAAGAAAAAGAGCACGATTATTTGTTTTTCTTCTCTTCCACCTTTTTCATATTTTTACCTTTGCCAGAGCTTTTGACAGCTTTCTTCTTTTTTGTCGTTAGTTGTTTTAACAACTGCTGAATATGCCGGTCATTGGGATTGCCCTCAAGCGCTTTTTCTAACTCAGATATTGCAGGATCCAGTTGCCCCTTCTCACGGTACGCAACACCAAGGTTATAGTGAAGAATGCTATCTTCCGGATTATCCTTTAGCAATGTTTTCCACGTTTCTATCGCATCATCGATTTTTTCACAATCGTAATATGCATCCCCCAGGCTATATGCAGCGTTTTCATGCCTGGGGTCTATCTCCAGCACCTTTCTCAGCTCGCGAATCCCTTCGTCGCACGAACCTTCGTCGATAAGAATAAGGCCCAAATTATAATGCGCTTCGGCATGATCCGGGGCCATTTCAATAACCTTTGTATACATCCCTATTGCGTCATGTACCATCTCCTCATCGTAATAGGCAGAGGCAAGATTGTAATATACCGCAACATCCGCCGTATTATCTGCAATAGCTTTTTTAAATTCTTCAATAGCCTCTAAACTTTTCCCTTTTTCATAAAGCGCTAAACCGATCTCCCTGTGTCCTTTTTGTATTTCACGCTCCAGTACGGACTTCTCTGCACCGGATGACGGCGGCTCTTTCTTGCACCCCTGCAAACCATATGAAGCAACGCAGAGAAAAAACACGCCGCCTATACCCAGCAACCTTGATCGCTTTGTATTCACGGAATATACCCCTTTTCATAAAAGAAGAATGCCAGTGAAGCACGGATAAACGTATTTGTCCGTGCCGCCTAAAAACCAACTTACGTAAATAAAATGAAAAGTCCTAAAATATAAATTTTCACTCCCGTCCGGTTGCTTCGTTTCCTTCAATAGCCAGCCGGTATTTTTACCGTATCACCCTCTTTTGCCTTATGTGCATTAAACCATCCCTCATTCATCTCCAAAGCATATTTAACCTTTTCCCGTGAAACATGGGTATCCAAACTGTACGGCTTCATCGATTCGATTTGCACGATTCGGCCATCGGCCTTTATAAAGGCTATAGAAAGGGGAATACGGGTGTCTTTCATCCAAAAAGACAGAATCCGCTCCCGGGGAAAGATAAACAACATGCCCCCGTTGTCTTCCAGGGTGTCGCGATGCATCAAACCTAACACGTGCTCTTCCGGAGTAACTGCTAATTCCACTTCCAGTTCAGTTCCTGCCACGTTTATAGACAATACGCCCTTTCTTTTCAGTTCATCACGGGAGACCGCATCAAAACCACCAGACGCTATACCGATGTGAACGAAAAGTATTATAAGGAAAAAACGCTGCCATTTTTTATTCATAGCCATAACACTCTTCTTTGCAAAATCACGACTAGGGGATATTTTACGAGCCCAAAAACTAAAGTCAACCTATTTCTAAACTTGACTTACTCAAACTAACCGGCTATAGTTCCGGTTATGCGATTAGATAAACTGCCCTTCACCGTCTTCAACACCATCAAAAAATACCGTCTCATCGAACCTCATGATTCCGTCATCATTGCGGTATCCGGAGGGCCTGATTCCGTCTCCCTTCTCAAAACCCTCTCCATCATCAATTCGGCCAAAAACCTTCGCCTCCGCTTACTCATTGCCCACCTTAACCACCAGCTTCGCGGAACCTCCTCGGAAGAGGATGAACAATTTGTCCGGAATTTATCAAAAGACCTTTCCCTGCCCTTCATTGTGAAAAGGGTTGATATTAAAAAGGTCGCAGACGAAACGAAACATTCGGTTGAAGAAACAGCCCGCATGGAGAGATATAAATTTTTTATGGAATCGGCGAAAGAACATCGCGCCTCTGCGGTAGCTGTCGGGCATACCGCAGATGACAATATCGAAACCCTTCTTCATCGTATAATCAGGGGTACGGGCACACTGGGACTGGGGGGGATACCCCTTAAACGCCCTTTAGCCACAGACTCCTCGGTACAACTCGTTCGTCCCCTCCTCTTTTCATGGAGAAAGGATATTATTGAATACCTTGGGAAAGAACACGGTAATTACAGAACGGACGACTCCAATTACGAGCCCGTCTATCTCCGAAACAAGATACGGCTCGAACTGATCCCCTTGTTGGAAAACCACTACAATCCCAATATCAAGGGCTTGCTTATGCAACTCTGCCAAATCCTCTGCAGAAACAACGAGTATGTGCTTTCAGAAGCAAAAAAAATCGCAAAAGCCACCACGGTAGAGGAAAGGAAAGACGCATATACCGTCAATACCCATTTTTTGGCAAAACAACCGGAGATCCTGCAATACCTTGCATTAAGAGAAATATTAATTACAATGCACGTCCCTTTAAAGGAGATTTCCTATGAGCACTACACCAGGATGCTTGATGAATTAACCAGGAAAGGAAAAGGGAGGCAATTTCCCTTGCCCGGAAAACTTTATTTATGGCATGAACACGGCATGCTTCACTTTAAAAAAGAACCCCACCGTAAGCCATGCATACCATTATCCGAAGTTGTCGTTCAAATACCGGGGACAACGCCCCTTTACCCATTGGGGCACATAACATCTGAAATCCTAGACACGCAAGATTTTTCATTGGAAACGTACAAAAAAACCAAGACAAGGTATGAAGAGGTCTTTGACCTGCAAAGGGTAACCATGCCCCTTTCTGTGAGGGGACGCAGAGACGGAGACACGATTTCTCCGTTAGGTATCACTGGTCATAAAAAACTGAAAGATCTCTTCATTGACAATAAAATCCCCCGGAAAGAACGCGACGCTATTCCACTTGTCGTCATGAACGATCGGCCTGTCTGGGTTGTTGGAATATGTACGGACAACGAGGTGAAAGTAACGCCCGGTACGAAGAAGATTTTAAAACTAACTTTTCACAGCGTCCCTTAAACGGCGGTTACAATAATCGTTTCCCGCCCATCATTTCCGGGGAGAACAAAAATCATTTCTCCCGGAGCAACGGCCTTCCCCCCCTTTTATCATGACTACTTTTTTACAAAATGCTATTCGCCTACAATTTTAAGAAAATCTGCATCTCCCTGAAGTTTTGAGAAATCGGGATTAGTCCTCGCCAGCCTTTTATAGGCGGGATTTAACTCGATAGCTTTCTTTAAAGAAGCCAGACCTCCGGACTTGTCGTCTGACAGAACTTGCGCACACGCCTTGTTGAACCACGCCGCATCGAATTTGGGCTCTATGCGCAACGCCGTATCATAAGACTCGATCGCCTCCGTGTGGTTTCCCATGGCGTCGAACAGAAGACCTCTGTTATTGAAGGCCACAAAGAAGTCCGGTTTGTTCTGAATGGCCTTATTATACGCCTCCAGCGCCTCTTGTTTTTTCCCCATCTCCTCGAACACATACCCCTGATAATTCCATGCCTCGTGAACGTTGCCACTCAGGCTCGTCGCCCTGGCAAATGCATCCAGCGCCTCCGGGTATTTTTTTAATTGCAAAAGGGAAAGCCCTTTATTTATCCACACGACAAAGTCGTCCGGTTTTATCTTCTGTGCCCTGTCAAATACCTTTATGGCCTCTTCGTAATTCTGAAGTTGCACAAGCGCAAGGCCCTTGTTGCAGAGGGCTTCATGTTTGATTTTTGCCTGTCGCGGAATATTTGCCGCTTCCTCATCAGTAATTATCTGGGCCACTTTATCAAAAGATTTTATTGCCTCCATAAACTTTCCTAGCCGCAAAAGGGCGTTCCCTTTGTTATTCCATACCTGGGGGTAATCCGACCTCAGTTTTATCGTGCTATCAAAAACAGTGATTGCTTCTTCATATTTTCCCAGATGGAACAGCTCACACCCCTTATTTGTCATGGTTTCATACGAGTCAGGCTGAATCTGGAGCGCTTTTTCATAAGCGGCAACGGCCTCCCCATGCTTCCCAAGACGGGACAAGGCCAGCCCCTTATTCGTCCATGCCCCGTACGAATCGGGTTGGATTTCAATCGTTTTCTCATATGCTGCAAGGGCATCTTCATACCGGCCCACAGCGTCCAGCGCAAGCCCTTTTCCGTTCCAGGCTGCATATGAATCGGGTTTCAATTCAATTGCTTTGCTGAAGGCATTAATGGCCTCTTCATGTTTTCCCAGATCGGCAAGGGTAAATCCCTTATCGGCCCACGATGCATGTTCGGTAGGTTTTATCTCAATTGCCCTGTCATAGGCTTCAACAGCCTCCTGGTATCTGCGGAGCCTGACAAAACAATTCCCCTTATTTATCCACGCCTCATAATATTTTGGATTAATCGCAATAGCCCTGTCATACGCCTCTAATGCCTCATTTCGGCTCTCGGGCATCCTTGCCAGCGTCAGGCCTTTATTATTCCACGCCTCATACGCATCCGGCTTTAGGTGAATAATGCGATCGTAGGTCCGGACCGCGGCACTGATATCCCCAATATGGTCTAACACATTTCCCTTATTATATAAGACCTCAAGAGAATCCGGCTTGATCTCTAACGCCTTATCAAACGCCTTAACCGCTTCTTCGTATTTCCCCGCATGATCCAGGGTCCGCCCCTTCATATACCACGCTTCATAATACTCCGGCCTGTACTGAATTGCCTTGTCGAAGCACTCCACGGATTCCCTGTATTTGCCTAAATAATCAAGCACCACTGCTTTATTGTACCAGGCCTCAATGGCATCGGGCTTCATCCGGATAGCGTTCTCGTAGGCGCCGAGCGCTTCCTGATACATTTGTTTCCGGACGAAAAGATTTCCTTCGTGAAGGGTATTCTCATAACTTTCTGCAGAGATCACGAGTCCTTTCAAGCCAACGAGCACAAGAAGGACAATAATCGGTATAATCATAACTTTTTTCATCATGAGTACCTCCTTCCGCTTTCCGTAAAATATACCTGCGCGTGCGGAATGCGTCAAATCAAGGAATTTCACCGGTGTGGATGTCGGGCAAAAGGCATCTGTGCCCTCCCGTAAAACGTGTTTGAAATTTCACATATTCCCCATAATCCGCACGATATCACATGCCGCTTTTCCCTGTACCCGGCTCTTTCATTGTTATGATATCGCCATCCTCCAGGATATAGGGAGAAAGACCGCCGCATCTTTCAGCCAATTTACCTGTATAGAGTATGGTTTCACCGTCCTGAAATCTCAACACCTTCTCTTTCTTCGCCAACCCAAATTTTACCTCCACGTCCCCGCTCTCCATTTGCATCATCACCCGCAAACCTGACGCAACGTTTAAATTTTTATGGACGATCTGTCCCATCCAGCTGACATATTTCCCCTTATATTTTTCCCATGCCTTATCCTTTTGTGCATCGGATAAATTACTCCCCTTACCAAAAATCTTGTCCAGATCCTCAAAAGACTCTCCGAGAAATATTTTTTTTGGTCCCTGGGAAACGGGCACCACATCGGGGTTTTCAAACAACTCGTGAGTGCTTGCCTGAGAAGGAAGGGTATTTTTAATTTCAACCACGTCTCCGTCTTCCAGTTTATACGGGAATATCCTCGTCACCCGCGAATCGAGCTTTCCCGTATAAGTCACCGTATTACCATATTTCACGGGAGAAAAACGGTCTTTATGAGCTGAATTTAACTTTATTTCAACACTGGTGTCACCGTGGGATACGCTCATCATCCATCCCGTTATCAACCCCCATCCAATATAAGTTACTTTTCCACTCCACGTGACCTTTTTACCCGCACATCGGCTCCACAAACTCTCTTTTTGCTCGTCGGATAACTCGCTCGCCATCCCGAAGACAGCATCAAACTCTTCAAAACTCATGCTGATACAGCCGTCGGCCGTCTCCGTTATGATGACGCCAAAATTTGACGCTACAACCTGATTCCCGGAACCTCCTGGCTTCGGAATGATATTCACCGGCGCGCCAGAGACCCTTTCGCCTTTTGTCTCTGCAGGCACACTCCCTTTTATACCCGAAATTTTTCCCTCGTGAAACATACGGTCAAATTCCCTTTGGTGCTTCACCAGCAATCTGGCTTCATCGGTAAAGATGGCGTTGTATCGGTTGAAACTGCCTGCATCTTCATTCCAGGAGTACGACCCGGTTGCCAGCAATTTAGCATCAAAGATGGCAAAATTGTTATACGTTCGCCCTTTTTGAATCAATACCTTTAGTGCAACATCCGTATTTTTATAAAGACCCGATAATGGCCCTTTCGCGAAGGCGCGTTTCCTATCAACCACAATCCTGACACGAACTCCCCGTTCCCGCGCTTTAGCAAGAGCATTTACTATATCTGCCGAGGCGCTATCCGAAATGGCAATGTCAAGAGACTCTTTGCACCCTTCAATCTCGTGTAAAATTCGCTCTTTTATTTCCCGTGATGTAAAATAGACATCTGAAGAAAATGCTGCATCTTGAGAAGAGAAAAACGAACTCGCGGTTGCAACGAGCATCACAATACAGATCTTTTGCCAACCCACAATACCCCTCTGCCTCCTGTTTCTTTGGAACAAATTCACACCCGACCCCTGTTAACCAACATATAATTACAAGATATAATTATTTGCAATGGTTCAGCCCGGCTCACCCTCCGTGAAAGGACACATTTTCTTTAATTGTATCAATGCTAAAGAGAGAATGCAAGTAATATAGAAGCGTTATACAACTTTTGGTTTGACAAAAACTTATATCTGGAATACAATTCGATAAGGCACTTGAAGATTGAAACTTTTTTGAAGGAGGTTTGTCATGCTTCACCGCGTAGAAAATTTTTGTCTTCGTCTTCTTTTCATCTTTGTCTTTTGTGCCGGAATCGGCATAAGTTTACCCCAGGAAAGAGCGCTTTTTGCAGCGAACAAACAGGCAAATGAATCCGATAAAGATGCATTAGCCACTGCGCAGAATTTCGAGCATGTGTTTGAACAGGTAGTCGAACAGGTAAAACCTGCCGTTGTATCCATTACCTCGGTAAAGGTTTTTAAACATGCCCAGCAAAAAAAGAAGATGCCGGAAGACCGGTTCCATCGGCAGGGACCCGGTCCTGAAAATGAAGCCGACCCGTTCCGTGATTTTAGAGATTTTTTCGGAGACGAATTTTTTGACCGTTTTTTCAGGCCCAGATTTCCCGAAGGTGAGTATAAAATACAGGGCCTTGGTTCCGGAGTAATTGTTGACGGCGAAAAGGGTTATATAATCACGAACAACCATGTTGTGGAAGATGCCGATGAGCTTAAGATTACCTTAGGAGACAAAAGAGAATTTGATGGAAAGGTGGTCGGGACCGATCCCCAAACGGACATTGCCGTTGTAAAAATAGAGGGGAAAAATTTACCGTCAGCAAAATTAGGAGACTCGGACACGATCAGGGTGGGACAATGGGCAATCGCCATTGGGAGTCCCTTCGGCTTAACACAGACGGTTTCTGTCGGCATTATTAGCGCCACGGGCAGGGCCAACGTAGGCGTTGCCGCGTATGAAGACATGATTCAAACAGATGCAGCCATTAACCCCGGCAACAGCGGCGGGCCCCTTGTTAATATTAAGGGGGAAATTATTGGCATCAATACCGCCATATTCACAAGAAGCGGTGGTTATCAGGGCATCGGTTTCGCCATTCCCATAAACATGGTAAAAATTATCATGCGGGATCTTGTTGAAAAAGGCAAGGTCACACGAGGCTGGCTTGGCGTTGTCATCCAGGATATCGATCCGGCTCTGGCAAAGTCATTTAACGTTACGGTTACTGAAGGAGTCCTGGTAAGTGATATCCAGGAAAATTCTCCGGCAAAAGAAGCCGGTTTTGAACGCGGCGATATCGTGATTGAATATGAAGGAAAGCCCATCAGGGATGTGAATCATTTGCGGAATACCGTTGCACAAACGGAAGTCGGCAAAAAAGTAAAGGTCAAAGTCCTGAGGGACGGGAAAGAAAAAGAACTCGCCGTGAAGATCGGCGAACAACCGGCGGATCTGTTTGCTGCCGTACCCGGTGCGGTGCCCACCGGGAAAGACCTTGGAATGACCGTGCAAAATCTCACAAAAGAACTCGCCAAAAGTCTTGGCATTGAAGAAGACAGCGGCGTGATAGTCTCTGAAGTTCAGCCGGGAAGCCCTGCAGCCATGTCGGATATACGGGAAGGAGATCTCATTAAAGAGGTAAACAGAAAGAAAATCACGAATGTGACGGAATTCAAAAAGGCGCTGAGCGAGGGAGATAAGGAAAAGGGTATCCTTCTCCTGGTAAAACGAGGTGAGTTCTCCCGATACGTTATTATCAAGACAAAGGAAAAATAACCGCTATTTTCCGCCTATTTTAGTTTTGAGAAAAACCGGAATCCCCCTTTCTCCCTGCTTCGCAATAAGGTGAAAAGGGGGATTTTCGTTGCCCTCCGGCAACGAAAATCCCCTGCGTTATTCGCCTTCTTTATCTATGCGCTTGCCGATATACTGGCAGGTTGTTCCTTCGCCCGTGTCTGCCTGCCGTAGGGCGATATCTCCCGCAATCTCCTAATAATAGGCGGGAGATGTTCGATAATGAAGTCAACGTCTTCCAACGTGCTATACCGGCTCAAACTTAACCGTACAGAACCATGTACCGCCGTAAAGGGAACGCCCATGGCCCTGAGCACGTGCGACGGCTCCAAAGAGCCGGAGGTGCAGGCTGAACCGGATGAAGCACAAATTCCTTTTTCATTCAAAAGCAACAGAATGGCCTCTCCTTCCACAAATTCAAAGCTCAAATTGGTGGTATTGGGAAGGCGATGTGTTTTATGGCCATTCACCCTGGCATCCGGCGCCTTTCTCAGAATTTCGTCCTCCAGCTTGTCCCTCAATTGCTTTACGCGGGTCTGTTCCTCAGGCATATGTTTCTTCGCCAATTCACACGCCTTGCCAAGACCGACAATAGAGGGAACATTTTCCGTGCCGCCGCGACGATTCCTTTCCTGATGTCCTCCGACGATAAAAGGCGTAAAGGTAATCCCCTTCCGGACAAAAAGGGCGCCTACTCCTTTTGGGGCATGTAATTTATGCCCCGAGAGGGTTAATAAGTCTATCGTGCTTTTCGAAAGATTCACGGGTATCTTTCCTACGGCCTGGACGGCGTCGGTATGGAGTAGAGAACCCCTCTCCTTCACGATACGCCCTATATCCTCTATGGGAAATATCACGCCGGTCTCGTTGTTTGCATACATAACGGACACAATCGCCGTGTCTTCTCTTACAACATCGGCCAATTCATTCAGATTCAGCATTCCATTGCTATCTACACCCAATTCCGTAACATGATAACCATTTTGAGCCAGGTACTTGCACAAATTATAAACAGCAGGGTGCTCTACCCGCGAGGTCACAATGTGCCTCTTGTGCGGGTTTGCCCGAAGTATCCCCCAAATCGCTGCATTATCACTTTCCGTACCGCAGCTTGTAAATACAATCTCCGACGGGTCCGAACCTATGAGGTCTGCCACTTGCTGTCTTGCCATATCGACCTTTTTGGCCACCTGTCCCCCAAAGGTATGCATACTTGAAGGATTTCCGTAGTATTCACTAAAATACGGCATCATCGCCTCCAGGACTTCAGGCGCTACCTTTGTCGTTGCGTTATTATCTGCATATACAACTTTCATGAAGCCACCTCCTCAACGATAAGCGTATCCGTCACAAACTCCCGCAGTTTCGCCTCCACCGTGGATTTTAATGTGACCTTTGAACTGGGACACTCCGCACAACTCCCCCGAAATGAGACCATAACACGGTCGCCATCCATGTCGATCAATTCAATATCGCCTCCGTCTGACTGAAGGGTAGGCCGGATATCCCGTTCTATCGTTTCCTGCACCAATTTCATTTTTTGAATGTTCGTCAATTTCTTAACCGGTTTCCGAACCTTTTCTATCAGCGCCTTCTCCTTTTCTTTTTGCCATACCTCGTCGATAATGGCCTGAATCTGGGGATGGCATGAGCGGCACCCGCCGCCTGCCTTACAGAAATTTGTCACCTGCTCAATCGTGGTCAATTTATGCTCTCTCACCTCGTGGGCGATCTTATTATCCGTTACCCCAAAACACTTGCACACGATCGTTCCCTCATCAACGGGCTTCTCTATCTTTACTCCGCGGTAATTTGCGATAGCCGCTTCCAGGGCCTCGCGGCCCATCACAGAACAATGCATCTTCTGCTCCGGCAATCCATCAAGGTACGCGGCGATGTCACTATCCGTAATCTTGCCCGCTTCTTCCAGCGTTTTTCCTTTAATCATTTCCGTCAGGGCGCTCGCAGAAGCAATGGCGCTTCCACACCCGAACGTCTTAAATTTCACATCCACAATACGGCCTGTCTCATCCAGCTTCAGCATCAGCTTTAATGCGTCTCCACAGGCAAGGCTACCCACTTCGCCCACCGCGTCTGGATTTGCAATTTCACCTACATTCCTTGGATGAAAGAAATGATCTTTAACTTTTTCAGAATAATCCCACACCCTTATTCCTTTCTGTAAATTATGCTAAGATAACAAATTTACCCCATGCCCGCCACCGGCATGCTGTATATTTTGGCCGGAAAACTTCTTAAAATCTGCCTGTCGGACGCCGAAGCGAGACACAAAGCACTTCAGACAAAACCTCCGCACATGATTTTTCTCGTCTTCATCCTTACGCAGGACATTTTTCCGAAAAAAACCGACCTCGTCCGCAGCACCCACTATATTCTTTTATCTCCGGAATGTCAAGATTCGGACTGCAACAGGTCTTTCTCCCGGCTGCATCTACCGGTTCTTGCAAAAAATTTCCACCATAATCCCACAAGGATATTCACTGATTTGTTTCCCGATTGCTTATTCCATCTCAAACTGGCCTGCCTTGTGAAGGTATTTTGGATGATTGAGTTCCGATATCCTCAGGACATACTCGGCATCCGATATTTTGGTATACCAGTGTCCCGTGGCGCGGGCGGTATTTGTTATGGCAACATACAAACCCACGAGCATGATGGCATAAAGGCCGTAATGAATTTTTTTACGGTCTCCCACCAGTTTCATATCCAGCGCTCCATTCACCGGACAAGCATTAACGCAATCGTAGCAGGCGACGCATTCATGTGTCAGGACGTGCTTCTTTTTTTCCACAAGGATGTGCATGGCGCACGCCCTCGTGCATTTTCCGCAATCAATACACTTTCCCGTGTCACGGGTAATTCTCATAGGGCTTACATATCCGATAATGCCCAAAAGGGCGCCATAGGGGCAGAAAAAACGGCACCAGTAGTTTTTGTTAATCAGTGACAGGAGGAGAATGGTCAGGACGACGGATAAGGCCATTCCGGACATGTTCAGGAAAAATTTGAGCATCTTAACGTCTGCAACACGAACGAAAGGTGCGCGCGTGTATAAGACCTCTAATTGTGCAATGGGCATTTTGATGATAACAACATGGATAAAAAAGGCAAGGATTGAAAATTTCCAGGCGCGGGCAATAATGTCATTAATCTTATCAGACCAGAACTTGCCGGGAACAACAAACGGCAACGCCATTGCCAGAATATAGGCAGGCGTGAGGTACCTGAAAAGGGGAGATTCAAAGGACTCCATCGTGATGACCTCCAAGATCAGCAAGGCGATAAGGGGTGTGAAAATCAGGCTCAAACCCGCTGTAAATCTCGTCGGGATATTTCGCATTAAGGAGGAAACCCGTTGCGGAAGTTTTTTCAGAAACCAGTCTCCCAGCCGCCATTCCCATTCGGAAACGGTGCCGATAGGGCAAATCCACCCGCAGAATCCCCTCTTGAAAAACAAGGCAGTCAGAAGCAGCGTCCCGAAGATGACAAATCCTGCAGGATGGATAGGATTAATCGTACCCGTGCCAAAAAAGTATTTTGTGCCCATGAGGGCGCTGATCGGCAGAAAGGATTCAACACCGGGCGGCCGCGGCAGGTAAAACCCCTTTCCTCCGGCCTCGCAGTATTTGACAAAGGTATAAAATTGCCAGCCAATAACAAGTACCACAACAAAGAATGCTATTTGCACAGACCAACGCACCTTCTGAGAATTCAACCCCCTTTTATTGCTTTTCCCTGTCTTTCTCGTATCCGGCCTTTTCTTCTCACGATAAAGCCCGCCAGCGGAGGCAGGCATCGATTGTTGATGTTTAATTTCTTCCACGTGACAAACCTCCCCCTTTATCGTATTCCTTTGTAAAAAACCCCTTTTCTTTCGTCATATTTGAATTTCGAGTCCGTCCAAAAAAGTATGTTAGGATGATTACCCGGTGCAGTGTAACTCTCTTGATAGGTTATGGAGCGATTACGAAAACACTTGATTCAACGCCATGTAAAGTTTAAAATGCAGCAGGGTTTTCGACCCACCTCAGGGTATTAATAATAATCGAAATTAACCTTTAGACGCAAGCAATTTTGGTTTAATTATTTTATGAAATCAGATAATAAAAAAGCCTTCAAGGCTGGTTATGTAGCCATTGCGGGCAAACCAAACGTGGGGAAGTCGACCCTGATCAACAATTTTATGGGTTGTAAATTATCCATTGTTACCCCCAAACCCCAAACGACACGGAAAAAGATTATGGGGGTATTGACCGGGGAAGATTATCAAATCGTCTTTTACGATACCCCGGGTATTATGGAGCCAAAATACGAATTACAAAAATATATGGTAAAATCCGCCTATGATGCCATAGGAGATGCAGATGTAATCCTCCTGATGGCGGAGCCCTTTGAGACACCTTCCGGCACAGACAAGGAAATCCTTGAGAAGTTATTGCGTCTTAATATCCCGGTGATTCTTGCTATCAATAAAATAGACGTGGTGGAAAAGGACAGCCTCATACCTATCCTTGCAGCGTATGATACACAATTCACATTTGCCGAGATCGTGCCGATTTCTGCCTTAAAAGGAACAAATCTTGACTTAATACTGACCCTCGTAGTGAAACACCTGCCGGAAGGAGAACCTTTCTATCCGGAGGATTACATGACCGACTATAACGAAAGATTCCTTGCCTCGGAAATCATTCGTGAAAAAGTCTTTGAGTTTTACGGGGAGGAAATCCCCTATTCTACAACAGTTGAGATCTCAGAATTCAAGGAACGGGAGGCAGGAAAGGATTATATCAAGGCAATTATTTACGTGGAACGTGATTCACAGAAGGGTATCGTTATCGGTAAGGACGGCAAAGCCATCAAACGGGTTGGACTTATAGCCAGGGAAGAGATTGAAAAGCAGATCGGCAGAAAGGTATATCTGGAACTCCGGGTAAAGGTTATGGAAAAATGGCGAAGGGATAAAGGCAAGCTCTCCAGGCTGGGATACAAATAACGCTGCTTAAGGGTTTTAGGAAACGGGGAAATGGCAAAGACTGTTTTACAGCGTATGTTTATTAACGATTGTTCACTATATTTTTATTTTCCTTTGCTTTGTTGCATAATTTTTGATATTATTTCATCATGTCTTTTGGTTGTATTGTACAGTCGTATTATAGAGTGGTGTTATAGTAAGGCTACAAGGTTTACAACCTCGTGGCCTTTTTTGTTTGCATACTTTTTAATGGAAGAGGGGGTGATTTAAGAATGGCAAATGGAACAGTAAAGTGGTTCAATGACAAAAAGGGATTTGGTTTTATCTCCCAGGATAATGGTCAGGATGTCTTTGTACATCAGACATCGATCCAGGGCAGCGGGTTTAGAACCCTTGCAGAGGGAGACAAGGTCGAGTTCGAGGTCATGAAGGACCAGAAGGGCTACAAAGCCACAAACGTCGTCAAATTATAAGTTTATGAAAAAGTACACTCTTATATTTTAAAGTATAATCAGTTGCAATAGTTATGGTGTATAAAAATAGGGAGTAGTCATTTAAATTATCGTTATAATTACGACATGAAAGCCCCAATATCAGGAAAAGGATATTGGGGCTTTTTGTTTGGATGATATGTTTATTTTAAGCCTTCTCTAGCCCGCATTTCTCACAGAGGGTAATTTGTGATATCAAAAGGTTTCAAAATACATAATGAGTTTGGTATCCAAGACTGATTTTTCTGCTTTTATGCATCAACATTGAATATCCTGATCGTTTT
>WYAU01000039.1 GCA_011525665.1 Candidatus Brocadia sp. | reverse complement strand
TTTCTCCTTGCGCCCCTATATCCCCCATCTCCCATTTCCTCGCTTTGGCTTACTTTTGATTCCATGTACCTTAGTATGCCTTTGGTACTTCATTTTGTCCAGCAAAAAATTTGTCCAACTGTAAGCTCTCGAGAGGGGATAGAGGGGTGGGTAAAAAGTCGTTGGGTTTCTCCTTTTAAAACCCAACGTAATTTTATCCTGTAAATCCTGCCAAAAAATGAAAATTCTCATAATATCCCGAATGGGACATATTTCTTGATTTTGACGTCAAATTCTGATATTTTCATAAAAATGGAAAAGTTACTCAGATTATCACCCGTACACGATATCCTTCGAAAGGCAGTGCATGGTGAACGTTTAAGCTTTGATGACGGTGTACGGCTTTTCAAGTCCAACGATATCCTCCCTATCGGTCACATAGCGAATATTGTCCGTGAGCGGAAAAACGGCAATAAGGCATACTATATTACCAATCGTCACATCAACTACTCTAATATTTGCAAGAATCGGTGTAAATTCTGCGCCTTTAGCAGGGAAAAGGAAGAGGCGGGTTCGTACGAAATGGATAGGGAGGAAATCCTGGAAAAGGCTGTTGCTGCCGTAGAAGCAGGCGCAACGGAACTCCATATCGTCGGCGGTTTGCACCCGGAGCTTTCATTCGATTTTTATGTAAAGATGATTCGTGAAATTCACGAAAGCTGTCCCGAGGTACACATCCAGGCATTTACCGCAGTAGAAATTGAACATCTGTCTCAAATAGCAAGACTTTCCGTACGTCAAACGTTAAAAGAACTCAAAGAGGCAGGGCTGGGTTCCTTGCCGGGCGGCGGCGCAGAGGTGTTTTCCCCAAAAATCCGGGAGCAATTATGTCCCGAAAAACTCAGCGGCGATGGGTGGTTACAGGTGATGCGTGAGGCTCATACGCTGGGATTGCGAAGCAACGCGACGATGCTGTATGGGCATGTAGAGGCTCCTGAGGATAGAATCAATCATCTCATCAAGTTGAGAGAGCTTCAGGATGAAACAGGGGGATTTATGTCTTTTATCCCGCTGGCATTCCATCCGAAAAATACCGAGATGTCAAATCGTTCCCGTACCACAGCCATGCTTGATTTGAAGGTCATCTCCATAGGCCGGTTAATGCTGGACAACTTCGACCATATCAAGGCTTTCTGGGTTATGCTGGGAATCAAGCTGTCCCAGGTCTCTCTGAGCTTTGGCGTCGACGATATTGACGGAACGGTGCAGGAAGAAAAAATCACCCACGCCGCAGGCGCTGAAACGCCGGAGGCCATGTCCGCCTATGAAATCATCAGGCTGATCAAGGAGGCAGACCGTGAACCCGTTGAACGGGACACGCTTTACAATCCGGTAAAAAGAAAAAACATACTCATTCAGGCATCATAGACACAGAGGCACAGAAAAGACATTACATTTCAAACAATAAATAACAAATAAATTCCACTAATGAAATTCCAATTACCAAAACGTTTTTTGAACTATCGAAACATTGAAATCTGGATTTTATTTGGAATTCGTGATTAATTATTTGTAATTTAATTGATATTTACTCTTGTAATCTGAAATCATAAAATCTGTTTGATTGAGGTTTCGCAAAATGAGGAGGTTTTTATAATTAATGACTGCATTTCCAAAACTCTTCAGTCCGTTTAAGATAGGCTCACTGAGTATACAGAACCGTATGGTGATGTCCCCTATGGAAACTCATTTATGCGATAAAGCGGGTTTCGTGACAGAGGAGATTATTGCCTATTACCGGGAGCGTGCCTTGGGCGGGGTGGGATACATTACCGTGGAAAACACTGCTATAGACCCCGCTGGAAGGGTTAACGATGGCATGCTCTGTATCTATGACGATAAGTATGTGCCCGGCTTGAGAAAGCTAACGAACTCAATCCATGCGGTGGGTGGAAAGATTGTTATACAATTAAGTCATGCGGGAAAAGAGGCTTTGCCCTATTTTACCGGTTTGGAACCGGTTGCCCCTTCTCCCATTCCGAGCCCTTTAACAAAGCAAATGCCCCGGGAGCTCACTATCGAGGAAGTAAAGTCCTTAGTCGATAAGTTTACCGACGGCGCCGTCCGTGCAATAAAGGCAGGATTCGACGGCGTCGAAATCCATATGGCGCACGGTTATCTGGTAAATCAATTCCTTTCCCCGGAATCCAATATACGAACAGATGATTACGGGGGTGATACGGCCCGTCGCTCTCGATTTGCCAGGGAAATTGTTGAAGGTATCAGAAAAAATGCATCCGAAGACTATCCGGTAATATGCCGTATCAGCGCGGATGAATATACCGATACGGGCCTGAAATTAGACGAAAGCAGAGAGATATCCAAAATTCTTGAAAAGGCAGGCGCCAGCGCCATCCATGTTTCGGCATGCAACTACACATCCGCTTTTTTTAACATACCGTGCTATTATTTGGAAGAAGGTTGTTTCATCCACCTGGCAGAGGGCATCAAGTCCGTTCTAAAAATTCCGGTATTGGCGGTCGGCAGGATTATTAATCCCGCAATGGCTGAAAAGGTACTGAAAGAAAATAAGGCCGACCTCATCGCATTGGGACGTACCCTTATTGCCGACCCACACTTTCCCAACAAGGTAAGAGACGGCCGGCTCGATGACATAAGAACCTGCATAAGCTGTAACCGCTGCATTGAAAGCATTTCCGATAAAAAGCTCGTATGCACGGTCAACCCCTATATCGGTAAAGAGGGCGTTGACCCCATACGAAAAACCGGACAGCCTAAAAAAATACTTGTCGTTGGAGGAGGACCGGCCGGTCTATCTGCTGCCCGGGTATTGTCTGAGCGGGGACACGACGTTACCCTGTGGGAAAAAGAATCGCAGCTTGGCGGAAGTTTCCGATATGCATCCCTTGCGCCGGGGAAGGAGTGTTTGGGAAAATTTCTCACGTATTTAATAAATCAGGTAAAAAAGACAAACACCACGATTCATCTCAACAAAGAAGCAACTGCTGAATCTATCAGGCAATGTGCGGCCGATGTGGTTGTTCTTGCTCATGGAGCCAGAAATGTTCCCGTTGAAATCACCGGAGCACAGGGCAACGGTGTTCTCAATGTCACGAAAGCCTTTATGTCTGCGGATTCCCTTGGGAATACGGTAGCTATCGTTGGCGGTGGCGCAGAAGGGTGTGAACTTGCCGACTTTCTCGTATCCCGGGGAAAGAAAATTACCCTGATAGAAATGCGGCGCGTTCTTGGGCTGGGACTCGTCGCGCATCCCCGCTATCATGTTTGTGAACGCCTTAAGAAGATGGGTGCTCAATTACACGTCAATACAAAAGTCACCGAGATTGGCCATAATTATATCGTTATCAGCCGCCGGAGGGAGGCCGACCAAAAGCTTGAGGGGTTTGATACAATCGTTATTCCTACGCTCCATCAACCTAACAGCGCGCTTGCAGCATCGATTCAATCCTCTGTTCCAGAGGTTTATACTGCGGGCGATGCCGTGGAAGGCCGCACAGCGCTTGAAGCCGTCGCGGAAGGGGTGGAGATCGGCATGAAGATATAAAGAAAACGGGAAATTACATGGGGAAAAAAACAATTGTCATTGGTCTTGACGGTACACCCTGCAGCCTCATTCATAAGTTAACGCAACAGGGTGTATGCCCAAATGTATCCAGATTATTGTCTACTGGTTCACTCCGGGAAATGAGGTCTACGCACCCTGCGGTATCTTCTGTGGCATGGACGTCCTTTATGACGGGAAAAAATCCGGCAAAACACGGCATTTTCGGCTTTATGGACAGAATCCCTGATACCTATGATATGTACTACCCTAATTCCAAACACATACAGGGTAAACCCGTCTGGGACATCCTCGGTCAGTATAACAAACGGTCTGTCGTGATTAACGTACCGTCGACGTATCCCGCCTCGGAAATGAATGGTATCCTCATAGCAGGGTTTGTGGCCATAGATCTTGCCCGTGCATCGTATCCCGTCTCAATTGTCCCTATCCTAAAGGAAATGGGGTATAAAATCGATGTTGAAACACAACTCATCCATGAATCAAAGGACAAGCTGTTTGACGACTTATTCCTGACACTGGAGAAAAGAACCCGGGCAATCCTTCATTTTATGAGGAATGAAGTCTGGGATCTTTTTATTGGAATATTTACTGAGACCGACAGGCTTCACCATTTCTTCTGGGAATCTATGGAAAAGAATGACACAAAATACAGTCAGTTATTCCTGGATTATTATAAAAAAATAGATGCGGCCATCGGCAGAATTATGGAAAACCTGGACAGTAATACAAACCTTATTCTTCTGTCTGATCACGGATTTTGTACATTACAACAAGAGATATATATTAATCACTGGTTAAAAGAAGAAGGTTTTTTAAATTTCAAAATGACACCACCTAAATCTTTAGCTGATATAGGTGAGGGATCAAGAGCTTACTGCCTGGACCCCGGAAGAATTTATATCAATCTGAAAGGACGGGAACCACATGGATGTGTGGAGCCAGGCAATGATTATGAACAATTGAGGAACACGCTCATATCCAAACTTACCGGGCTGAAGGACCCTGCCACAAAAACTACTATAATTGATAAGATACACAAACGGGAAGAAATATATCAGGGAAAATATTCCGATAGGGCTCCTGACCTGGTAATAGAACCCAAACATGGCTATGATCTAAAGGGGGCTATCTATAAAGAAGCACTTCTCAGTAAGGGAGTTTTCAGCGGTATGCATACTTACGACGATGCCTTTGTCTATGTTAGTAACAAAAATATCACCAGGCATTCCTTAGAGATTACAGATGTTACTGCAACCATCTTACATTCACTGGACATTCCAATACCCGGCGATATGGACGGCGTAAATTTTGTAAAATGGAACTAACGATTATTGGCTCCGGTACAGGAATACCATCGAAGACGAGGGCATATCCATGCACCCTGATAAAGATAAAAGGCAAATATCTTGTTTTCGATACTGGTCCTGGTTCTTTACGGCAACTATTCCTTGCGGGGGTCACCTATCTGGATATCGATCACATTTACTATTCCCATTTCCATCCCGACCACTCGCTGGACCTCGTTTCGATTCTTTTTGCAATGCGATATAATGAACCGAAAAGGACCAAACCTCTTTCTATTACCGGCCCTAAGGGTTTAAAAGAATTTTATGAAGGGTTATTATCGGTCTACAAAGAAACGATAACACCCAAAACATTTAGACTGCATTTTACAGAAATCGATCGGGGGGAATTGTCTTGCGATGGGTGGAAAATTATTGTAGAGCCATTATGCCATTCAATGCACAGCATCGGCTTTCGCATTGAATCCCTGACAGGTAAAACTTTGGCTTACTCCGGTGATACAGATTATTGCGAAGGTATTATCCGTTTGGCAAAAAAAGTCAATACCCTGGTTCTGGAATGCTCTTTTCCTGATGACCAGAAGATGGAAGGTCATCTTACTCCCCGGCTTTGCGCTCAGATTGCGAAGGAATCCCGCTGTGACCGATTACTTTTATCGCACTTCTATCCGGTTTACGATTTTAGCATAAAGAATAATGCGTGTTTGCCAGGAGAACTGAAAAAAATTTATGATGGCGAGATTATATTTACAGAGGATTTTGCACGGTTTACCATATAACAAAAGTCCCTGTATCTCAAGGGGGGTGAAAATATGAAAAACGTAAAACAGACCGACAAGGAAAAGTTTGCCCTTCTCGTTACCGACATGCTAAATGATTTTGTCAATGAAGGAGCCTCTCTCGAAGTTCCTACCGCAAGAACGATAATTATTAACATCAAAAAGGAGATAAAAGCAGCAAGAAAGAAGCGTATTCCCATTATTTATTGCTGTGATGCACATAAAGATAAAGATCCTGAATTCAAGCTATGGCCAAGGCATGCCGTAAAAGGAACCGAAGGCGCCGGTGTGGTCAAACAACTCAAACCTCACACAGAAGATTACATAGTTGCAAAAACAAGCTATTCCTGTTTTTACAAGACCTCTCTTGATAAATTGTTGAAACGATTAGGCGTAACGCATGTAATAATTACCGGCGTCGCAACTAATATTTGTGTTTTGTATACGGCGGTAGATGCATATATGAGAGGTTATAAAATTATTATTCCGCAGAACTGTGTTACGGCGCTTACTGAAAGTGAACATCACTTTGCCTTACAACAAATGAAAAAACTTTTTCACGCTGAGATACGATAAAGTCTCATAATTCCACACACAAATGCAAAAGGGGTATATAAAAAAACATTTTATATACCCCCTTTTTTTATTTTTACCTCTGTATCCTGAAATTTTCAAATATAACCGATAGGGTTATTTTGAACCAAAATTTCTCACTATTTCCACCATCTTTTCAATCATTTCGGGTGACATCTTTCCCTGATACCCAGGGCATTTCCCCTTTCCTGCATTTATGTGCTTTACCAGTTGATCGTCTGTTTTAGATGATTGAAATGCCGGATCAGTAAAGTCTGGAACCCCATACTCATGGCCCTTGGCAGTGCCTTTGCCACCATTTCCATGGCAATAATAACAGCTCTCTTGTACGGCAAAGCCGAGACCGGCAAAAATCGTATAGGGACTCTTTGTCGTGTCTCCGGGGGTATGATGGGTTAAAGCCCATGCAGAACTGGTTATAGATAACCCCAAACTTACAACAGCAGGTACTATGTATGATAAGCGCAATAATTTCATGTTTCAATTCCTCCTCATTTATGATTATGTAGGATATCTGATATATTTTATTACGGAACCAGCTTTAGCTCCGATCTGTAAATCTTATGGCAATTCCTGCAGGCAATTGTTAGCCTTCTGAATTGTACCTGAATTTCTTCCAGATCTTTATTTGCTGCTGCTTTATCAATCTCTCCTGCATGATAAAGAACCTCGTCATTTAAGACATTATAGTTCTTATCTGTTGCAAATTTGCCTTTGGAAGTCTCGGTATCGGCGATAATTGCCTTTGCACAATCCGAAAATTTTGCAAATTGACTGTCGTCAGCGGCTGAAAGTCCGGTCATAGCCCTCATTCCCTGGAAATTATCCCACATCTTTTTACACAATTCTCCCTGGCTTGCCTGCCCATAACTTACTGATGACACCGCTGCAATGAACAAAGTAATCGTTCCGGCAAAAATACCTTTTTTTAGCCTCATTTTTCCCCTCCTCACTTTCCTTTTTTTCAAAATAACATTATAAACGCACACGCTACTTATCGAATTACAACCAAATACCTTTTCCTATTTCTGATAAATTTAAGAAACATCATTTAACAGAAAAGGCCGGTACTTTTTCCATACTATGCTTTCAAAATTTGATAACCAGCCCCCGAACTTCAGACTTTTGCTTCACCTCCCTTCATAACTTAAAAGAACCGTGAATTGCACAAAGCAAATATTGTACATGGAAATCAATTACCAAAAACGGAAAAATATAAAAACAAAATTCTCTCCTTCTTCCACGTTGGCATTCAAAATTCGAGCAATACAAAACCTTGCAATTAATTCCGTCTTAACGAAGGATACATCACCGGGAAATTAAGAATGTTTAGAAACCAAGACTCATAATGTTTTTGAAGCAGAAAGAAGCATGGATAATACGGGGCGTAGCGGGTAGTGACTCAATCCTGCCAACAACTATTACGAAAAAATCAGACGAGACATTAGCAAGACTAATTTTAAAACCCCAATTCCCGGCACTATATCATTGAAGACAAAATGAGTCAAGAAAAAACTTTACGTATACGCACACAAAACCCGCAACAATGAGCTTACCAGCCGTATTTGACAGTCTAAAATATCTGCCAAAATCTACCACTCTTTTGGGATATCCGTCTCCTTTGGTGCAGGTATTTCTTCCTGACCGGGTTGCAATTCCTCCTTTTTACCAGGGTATAATTGTGGATAGATATGAATTCCTAAATGTTTATGGCACAAGGCGCACGTTTGTCTTAGCCGCCTTACTTGCCATTGTGCATCCTCCAGCGCGCCTTTTTCGTCCTTGTGGTTTACAACTTCCAGCATCTTTTCTGCCTCTGCCAGCATCGTCTTGTTCAGATCCTGGTATTTTTTATCGTCCGGACGGGAAAACTTACTGACAACCATCTTCGTCAGTTGTATAATGTTTGTACTTGCATCGGATATTACCTTCCAGTCATTGTTGGTATATTTGTAATATCCCGATATTTGTTCAACAGCCTTATAGCTCTTGTCTATTTCACCCATAATTTTGGCCAATTCACTCTTTTCTTTTTCATTCTGGGGCGCCTCCCCGGCAAATCCCTCACTTGCCACAATGCATATACCAAAAACCAATCCTACTAAAAAACTTTTTCCCACCAATGTCTTTGACCTCCATAAATGAACTAAGGTTTACATCTTTGCTGATATCACCTGTTGCTGTTTATTGCCACTGAGTTAACCCAAATGGCAACAGTTAGCATATATCATACCAAAAGAAACAAAAAGAACAACCTGTGCTCAAACAGCGACTTATTACTTTACACCCGGCGCAAGCACAGTAATTCGATAAAAAACTATTGGTTTAAATTAACCACGACAACGAATAACATGTGCCAAAATTTACCGAAAAAAACAAAAAAGAAAGCCTATTATAAAAAAAATATTCTCTATGTCAAATATTTAATTCGAGTAATTGCCCCCTTCGCTCCTTATTTAATTAATGCCTTTCATGAAAAAAAGAATAAACGCTGCCGTTTGCAAAAATTCCCACGATTGCGGGGAGTTTCAGCATAACTGCAGCCAGCATGAATTGTATTGCCAGCCTCACCGGTATGTCACGCAATTTGACCTTCCGTCTGTTTTCACTCATTGCCCAGGCTATTGCAATCAATGAAAGTATTCCCAGGGCACTTTGAATAATCATTTTCCTTGTCTTTATACTTTTGTCTAAAAAGCGATGGTCTTTATCATTCAGTGACGAATACCCTTATGGGTGCGCCACGACAGAATGTATACAAGCCTCTTATGCAAGCGCTTCTCTCGTCAGTCTTTCAGCGGTCTCAATTATATCTTTCAGATCCTCTGAAGACCGCGTCTCCACATAGAACCTTACCTTCGGCTCTGTGCCTGACGGCCTTATCAAAAACCAGGAACCGTCATCAAGCACTGCCTTTACTCCATCCACATGTATTACCGCCTTGATTGTCTTGATGTGTTTTCCAATCATTACTTTGCTTCCTACAGTAAGTATATTTTTAAGACGTGAAAGCTTTTCTAGCAGCGGCGCTCCTGCAAGAGAGCGGTCTACCTCCACTCCGGCCCTCTCCGGAAAATAAGCCCCAAACTCTCTTTCAATATCACGGAGATACGCACCGATATTCTTCCCGGTAACTGCCATCATCTCTGTCGCAAGCAGCAGCCCAAACATCGCGTCCTTTTCAAGCGTATTATTATAACCTGAAATACCATCGCTTTCCTCGTAAGAAACGATAGCCCTCTCTTTTGCGTCCTGACGCATATATGGTCTAAAATTTTTAAAACCAACGGCCGTTTCTTTTATGGGAATGCCAAGCTTTTCGGCAATGGCGTTTCCGAAATTGCTCGTGGCTACAGACTTTACCAGGACACCCGAAAAATGCTTGTATGTATACAAAAAATGAAGCGCCATACCCCCAAAGTGGTTCATCGTAATGTCTGACTCTCCATCCGTGAATCGTATCCTGTCACCATCCGGATCCATTATGACACCCAACTTAAATCTGCTTTTCCTCCCTCCCAATGCCTCCATAACCAACTTCATATTCTGTGCCGAAGGTTCAGGAGCGATGCCTCCAAACAAATAGTCATCTTCTGTTCTTAGATATTTTATCTTGGCACTCTCGCCAAGGAGTGTGTTTGGCCTTCTTCTCGTGGCGCCGTGGACATGGTCAATGCAAATCAATAAGTCTTCCTCCCGTATAAACCGCCTTATCCTCTCAAGGTTTATGGTGCCGCGTTTCTTGAGAAAGTCCTCGTAGAGCCTTACCGTATCAATTTTGTGGAAATTCTCTCCCTTTGGCTCTTCTATCACCATCTTCTCAGCCATCATCCTGTTTGCATTTTTTTCGATAACATTAGTTATCTCAGGACCGGCAGGGCCACCGTCAGATGGATTAAATTTAAATCCTGAATAATTAGCCGGATTGTGCGAGGGTGTCAGGTTTATCGAACATGCGGCATGAAGCATGTCAATAGAAGCTGAGAATTCGGGCGTAATCGCCTCACCTGCGTAGTAGACCTTTATCCCCTCTTTTAAAAGCACTTTCATGACGGATGAAGCAAATTCAGGTCCTAAAAACCGGTTGTCATGCCCTACGATCACACCTCGCCTTTTCACCTCTTCAAAATCCTTCACTCCAAGGGAGGCTATCACCTCTTGCCCACCAGCCTTGAACATATCTATAATCGCAGTAGTTACTATGCGAACGTTGTTAAAGGTAAAATCGGAGCCTGTTTCGCCCCTCCAGCCGGATGTCCCAAAAACGATCCCTGCCGGTGAAAGATTTTCCATCGCAAACCTTTTAATTTCCTTGAGAAGGCCGGCGTTTTGTTTTACGTCTGAAAGTATAAACTTCCAGCACTCAGCAGCACCTCTGAAATCTCCTGTTTTCATATTCGTCTCCCGTGCATCGGCAACATAATGATGTGCGTTTTACAGTGGTATTGTTTTTCCTCTTTCGCCTCTGATTTTACACGGGTTTTTTAGGCTTTCAAGGAAATTTATGGCTTTTCCCCTATCGTTGTATCTTGGATTCGGCATTCTTTTCCTCATTTCTTTTTGTGAACAATAAGTATCTCACAAAACCCTCTAAGAAAATTAACTTTAAAATTGACACTTCCCCTGTATTCTTTTAAGCTAAACACAAAGATACATTAATCATTTCCGGATAGAGCACTAGTGTCCGGTTATAAGTTGAACAAAGGCAATTGCTTATAAGGAAAGCATGGTTCGCTTTTGTAATCAGAATTTGTAAGTACTTGTAAAATAGGGACTTTCTCAAATAGGGTAATACTCAAAAT
>WYAU01000038.1 GCA_011525665.1 Candidatus Brocadia sp. | reverse complement strand
TAGCCTTTATCTCATTAAAGATGGAATTAGCATGGAGAACAGCCCCAATTGGAAAGGTGAATGCAAATCTACCCTTCTTCAGACAAATAACAGAAAAAGAATTTACACAAAAAACTTGACAGTACCCATACTTGCATTGCATATCTTTTGCATCATTTGTCGCGACACTATCGTTCGGTGCCATATCTAAAATTGCCTTCTCCTATAGGCGGCCTAATGTTGTCGTAAACAATCTTGTCAAAGCTAAGAAGTTTTTTTATGCCTTTAAGGAGATGCTTAAAACTGTTGTTCATATACAAAACTAGGCAATAGTCAGCGATTGGGCTTTTCTGTTTAATCTGTTCTTTGTATTGCTCTGGTGTCATGTTACATTCTTTTGCAAAGCCCTCTACTGATCTCTCCTCTTCGGGAGAAAGTTTCCATTTTTCAGGTTTTCTTTTCATTGCAATGACACCAGCAACCTTCTTTGAAAAGTCAGGCTTACCGAACAAACCGTCATCCTTTCTGCCCCATGAAGGGCTATACTTGCTGATTATCTCGCACTCTGTTCCAAAAATAGCATCACAGACATCTATATCCTCTTCGTTATCGGCTTCCACAACTATGAGATTGATATTTCGCTCATCTACTTCCCAATTAAACGCACCTGCTGCATTCAACAGGCTTTGTTTTATCTGCTCTTTGGTCAGTCCGGTTCTTTCCACTACTTCTAAATCACCAGCAAGACCGAGGGACAATTCAGATAACGCTATATTTCTTGCCGACCAAAACTTAATTTCGGCTTTTTGATTATTCTTATCTGTAAAAGTGAGACTTTTCCCTTCGGCTGCTGACACAGCTTTATCTTTTATGAATTTTACAAGCTCTGGCACCCAATCCTCTTTAAAATCATTCGACAACGTGCAACTAAAAAATTTACCAACTTTAATCTCTTTCGCCGCACTTTTAATCTGCTGAATCATCTTTTCTTGTCTGTTCTCTCTTTCCAATTTGGCTAAGTCTTTTATCTGTATCCAATAAGTAATATCTCCTATTTCAACTTTAAAATCTGGTGGGCGCTGTGATCCGATACCAGGTTCATAGCTTATCGGAATTGTAGAGGAGTGCCGTAAAACCAATATTACAGCAAAATTATGTTCTGCAATTGTAGCCCAAATTCCTCTCCCTCCATCAATAAGCCTTTTGTTGAGTTTGTCAAGTTCTCTTTTTTCAAGAAGGGTCATGTTGTCAGCAAGCCTTTTTACATCTTCATCTGAAGCCTCATAGCTGGTATCGGCAAATATTTTTCTCGCAACGATTAAGTAATCTTTCATATATTTCTCACTTACAATACAAAGGTATGAAAGGCCATAGCAGTTTTATTTTATAATCAACCAGTCTATATCCACCCCGTTTAGAAAAAGGTTTCTTGTAAAAGGCCCGATTCACGATTTATACCTCTACACACTCCTTGCCTTATCCATCATGTTCTTTACCAACCCACACACTGCTAAGTAAACCGCGTTCCGTCCTTTTACTGCTTCAGACTGTGGATGTCAAATACCACATCATCCAGGGCATTGCAGTTATGTAGGGGTAATTCATGAATTACCCCTACACATCTGTATCTTTCGTTTTACCATTGGTATCCCCAAAAATTTCATCTTCTAAGAGGTCATTGTCAGTTCTTTCGGGATTTTCTCTGTCAAGATGCCACTTTAAAGGATTATGATGAATATATTCCCTGATCTTGTTCAATTTATCAACGTTCCGAATTATGTGTTCATAATAATTTTTCTGCCAAAAAGGAATGCCAGGTGTATTACGCATGATGTTTATCTGTTTTGCCGCATTCATTTTGAAATATCCAACAACTTTAGGAATTAACATCCTGCGTCTTTCGATTTGTTGATTCATGCAATCTTTTCCCTGTAAGGGCAATTCATGAATTGTCCCTACATTATCAATAATCTTAATAATTCCATGGACATGGTTGGGCATTACAACAAATTTGTCTAATTCAATATTTGTATAACGTGTTGTTAAGTTATTCCAGCATTCCAGCACAATTTTGCCGAATTGGTTTAAAATCATTTCCCCATCCGTTATATTACCCAGTATGCATTCCCTGTTGTAAGTGCATATTGTTATAAAATATGCCCCTTCCCGAGAGTAATCATAGTCTTTAAGCCGTATAGATTTTCTGAGTTTTTTGGGGTAATTCATTGATTACATGTCCACTTGCAAATTTTATAATATTTGTAGGGGCAATTCATGAATTGCCCCTACAAAACATTATACCGACCTTTCCTTATCTAGCCAGTTCTTTACAGCTCACACACCGCCCAGTAGACCTTACTTAGCCTACTCCGGGTTAATCCTGGAATTTTAAAACAAAATAATCTTACACCTGTGGTCAAAAAGGCGAGCACCCTTTTGCTAGGATTAATTTAATCATATAGGAAATTTTCACTTAATTATTATAAGAAATTCCTTAGCAGTTACAACGTTTACTAGGTTTTTTATTTTCTCGATAAAAAAATGCGTATCACCGGTTAAAAAATAATCAATGACATCTTCACTTGTCACAAGGTCTATCTCGACTAAATCCAGAATCTTTGATTCGTTTCCTTCAAAAAATATCCCCGAAAGCAGGATATTTGTATCTATAAAGACCTTGTATCTCATCTGCGTATTCTTTCAAATTCTTTTAAAATCTCTACTTCTGTTATACCTTCTTTTTTCATCAACCATTTAAGAAATGTCCTGCTTTTTCTGGCATAAGCCTTTTTGAGTGCTGAAACAACGGCCTCTGATGCATCAGAAAATATTCCGAGCTTTATTTCCTCATTAATATTCCTGTAAATGTCATCTGGAATCTGTGCTACGATTTTAGGCATTCCACACCTCCATAATATTTAAAAAGATTTTTATATTTCGTTATATATTTTTATCTCAATTTATCATATACACTACCCTCTCTCAATGCTATTTTCCTAAAATGAATTAAAATCGTGCGTAAATTTAATGTTGTCTCCGATTCAAATTCAGTATAATATCCATCCATATGCAAAAGAAATTAACATTAGGTTTTTTCTTTACGATATTTATCTGCTCGACATTCCTGCCGGTTGTGTGGATGTTTGGAAGCTCTCTCTCCGAGGAAGGAAAAATCTCGTTTATTTATTACCGGGATATTTTTTTGACACAGAGATATGTGAAGGTTATTCTCAACAGCCTGACACTTGCTTCGCTAACAACCTTATTGTCTTCCCTCATGGGCGTATCGGCAGGATTTTTTTTGTCAAAAACAAGCCTTCCCTTTAAAAATTTTTTTCGCATGTGCTTCTTTGTCCCGCTCATTATACCCTCATACATCACCGGCATAGCATGGGCAAATCTGCTGGGAAAGACAGGATTTTTGAATGTCTTCCTCTCATACTATACATTGCTTACGCCTGAATCTATCTCGGATTTTATCTACAGTATCTACGGTGCAGCGTTTATCCTTTCCATGAACCTTTTCCCTGTAGTAATGTTAATGACCGAATACGCCTTAAAAAATTTAAATCCACGATTTGAGGAGAGCGGATTTATCGGAGGGAATATTTCTCTGGTATTACGGCAAATTACCTTACCTTTAATTGCACCCACCATTCTCTCGGGTATGATGATTGTCTTTGTGCTGTCCATTTCTGAGTTTGGAATACCGTCTTTATTACAGATCAATGTCCTTACCACCCAGATTTTTACCCAATTTAGCGCCTTTTACAATGAGAAGGCTGCAACTGCTATTGCCTTTCCGCTTATCATGATTACCCTTGTTTTCATGATACTTGAGCAGGTTTACCTGCAGGGAAAATCCTTTGAGATTATGGGCAGAAAGGCTTCAAATGGCTTAATACAGTACCGTATAAGATGGCTTACCGTGGTTGGTATTCTCTTTTGCACCTTGATTTTGACGGTATGCGTTATCATTCCATTCAGTACCCTTATTATTACCAGTAAAACAATATCTGCATATTACGATGCTTTTCGTTTGGCAAAGAATGGTATCACAAATACTATCTTGTTTGGTTCTTTGGGAGCTACTTTTCTGACTATTATAGGTCTCTTTTTAGGGTATCTTTCCGAAAAGATTCAATTCAAATTACGAAACAGTGCCGCATCATTTATCTGGATATTCTTTGCGGTACCTGCAACGGTGATCGGTGTGGGGCTTATTAAACTATGTAACAGACCGGGAATTATATTCCAGTCCATTTATGGTTCTTTATGGATTATTATCCTGGGATACGGAGCGCGGTTTTTACCATTATCCAGCCGTATCATGGCAAATTATTTCAAGCAGATCCCCAATTCCATGGAGGAATCAGGTGCAGTAATTGGCGCATCATGGTTTACCGTTTTCAGCAGGATTTTGATACCTTTGCAGGGTTACGGAATAATTGCCACGTGGTTGATTTCCTTTATGTTCTGTATTGGAGAATTAGGCACGACAATATTAATCTATCCGCCAGGGCACGAGACCCTTCCCATAGCCCTATTTACTATCATGGTAAATAGTCCGGTAAATATTGTTTCAGCGCTTTCTGTTGTAATTGTAGCGATGACTCTGTTACCTGTGGGGATATTTCTTGTTATATCAAAATATTTAGTGAAATCATTGTGAATACTCTTGATGTAAAGAATTTAAGAAAGAGTTTTGATAAAAGAGAAATTGTAAAAGGTATCTCTTTTGATGTTGAAAAGGGGCAACTCCTGGCTTTATTAGGTCCCTCCGGGTGTGGCAAAACAACGACCATGAGGATGATTGCCGGTCTCGAGATGCCCGACGATGGAGAGATTTGGATAGAAGGCGCACTTGCAACCCATGGCCGTAAAGCGACTATTTCTCAAAAACAGCGGCATATCGGAATGGTATTTCAAGACCTTGCCCTCTGGCCGCATATGACCGTATATGAAAATATTGAATTTGGATTAAAGGCACTGGGTTTTATCAAGGCTGAAAGAAAGAAAAAAATTGAGGCTGTTTTGGATAAGGTTAACATGCAAAAATATGCCGGAGAATATCCCGGAAAACTTTCGGGAGGGCAGCAGCAGTTGATTGCCATCGCGCGGGCAATCGTCACCGAACCAAAGCTACTCCTTATGGACGAACCCTTATCGAATATCGATATAAAATTACGTGAGGATATCAGACAAGAAATCAGGCGTATCCAGCAAGAGACACAGATTACAACCGTTTACATAACTCATGACCAGGAAGATGCCTTCCTTTTGGCTAACAAGGTGGCAGTGATGAATGCAGGAATACTGGAACAAACAGGCAGTCCGGAAGAAATTTATTCTTCCCCGGCATCACTTTTTGTGGCAGGTTTTGTGGGAGAATCAAACGTTATCCAGGTAAAAATAGTTGACAAGAACAAGATATTAACCCCTTGGGGGGAATTAGTTTGCAACACAAAAGGACATGAGCGAGGGAATGCATTTCTCTTCTTCAGACCGCAGTATGCGGAGGTAGATAAGAGTGGTCGTTATAATGGGATAATTATAAATCGGTATTTTACGGGAGAAGGGTACAAGTATCGTATTTCAACTTCCGGTGGAGAAATTAAATTGCAAGTTCAGGAGATTTATGAGACAGGTCAATCTATCAGATTCTCTATTAAAAGAATGGAGCTCTTGTTTCGATGAAGTATTAAAAAAACGGATTATGTTGTTTCTCCTCGCCAATGGTGGTAAATGTCCCATGTCCCGGGTATACGATTACATGGTCTTCTAAGGTAAACAGGCGAGTTTTTATCGAGTTTATTAGCTTCGTATAACAACCTCCGTAGAGATCCGTCCTCCCGATCGAACCTGCAAAGAGTGTATCTCCCACAAATACTGCGTCATCGATGAAAAAACATATGCTGCCAGGAGAATGCCCTGGGGTATGTATGACCCGTATCGTTTCATTCCCAATAAAAATTTCCTCATTATCAACAAGTGGTCTGTCTATCTTTGGAATAGAAATGGATGGTAATCCAAAGGCATCCGTTTGATCGTTTAGATAATTCAGAAGTGGAATATCTTCATTATGAAGTAAGAACTTCGCACCAGTCAAATCTTGCAAAGGTCTTACTCCGCCCACGTGATCGAAATGGGCGTGTGTGTTTATAAGCAATCTTAAGGTAAGATCGTGTTTTTTTAATATATTCAGGATTTCTTCATGGTCACCACCGGCATCAATGACTATTGCTGCGTTGTCTTTTTTGGAACCGATAATATAGCAGTTCACTGCGAGGGGGCCGACTGTTAGCGTCTCAAAGATGATGTTGGGTAATTTCATGAGTTGGCAAATCTGATTTTGCAGTAGTATTGGAGCGCCCTTTTATTAAACGTCTCATTTTCCGTTGATTTTTTTACGTCTATCGTTTCTCTGGCAAACGTACTGTGACAACGCTTGCAGCACCACAGTTCGTGATTTTCGAATAGCCCTTTTTGCTTTTGCAGGCCGATAAAAATGAAGGTGTTGCCATTGCAATGTGGACATACAAAATCATTCTGAAGAGTATTTTTATTTTCTTTAATAACCATAATTACACCTTCTTTCTCCGCATGCTGAGTTATTATGATTTTTGTCTTATTTTATAATATGCACGTTTTTATAGAAAAGTCAACAACCACCGTCTGAAGAAGATGGTGAGGAGCCGCGCAATTTATCCTAACGGAGAATGTTAGAGGGGCTTTTGCGCAGTGAGAAAACACCCCTGTATGTGTTCCAATCAATTAGTGTATATTACGTCGCTGCCCCTGTTGGTGTTCCGCTTCTTGTTGCGGCGGGTTTTTAATCTCAGGGATGCCTTTACCTCAGCATAACAGTCATCGCATCCGTAAGGATATTCGCGGCAATGTGAACAATCATTCCGAAGGTGTTTGCTCATGATATCTTTTCTCCTGGTTGTTTAAAGTGTACCTGTTCTTTGTTTGTAATATTCAGACGAATGGGCATGCTCCAGAAACAGTTTATAATTCATGCCTTTTAGCCACGTTTCAAAATCCTGAATTTTTTTATCCGGGCACTGAATATCTTCATCCGTTTGAAAATCTGCAAGAGGTACACTATTCATAACAATAATCAGGAAAAAATTGTTTCTCTCTTACTGTTCAACAAAAATTTATTTCGTTTGTATCTTTTACCACAAATTTTTATATTATTCATTCACCGGCCAAGGTAGTGTTATTATCGGTTCATTACTTGCAAATTTTAGGGAATTTTTATGAGCTTCGTCCCAAGGCAGCACCTGGAAATTGGCAACTACATCCATTATATTGATGAAATCCTCCACAAGTGCGATAAGGGAATTGAATACTGCAAGATTTGCCCCAATGAGTTTGTATGCTCGGAACTGGAAAAAGACGATTTCGGTTTACACGGCACGACCATATCAGACGTATTACATGCCATCCAATATGCCCTGAACAAGGTGCCCGGTTACTTAAACCCGGAAAAGAGAAATGAACTCAGAGATCATATAAAAAGATACATCGGTGAATCCCCCGTCCATGAGAGGAGTATTTGGGAAAACAGCATCCTGGATATCCTGCTGGACGACAAGCTTGCCAATCCTGCATATAAACCAAAAGCAAAAATCGGAGAGATCAGGACAATCCTCTCCTATAACCCCAGGATAAACTTTTCCATTTCCCTGAAGTGTTTATTCCGGGAAAACGAAACTCCGTTACATACTACTGCTGCAATTTTACCTGAGGAGCCTTTTACAAACAGTATTTTGTGTGTAAACCGGTTTGTCCGGTCTAAGCACATCGATAATATTATACTCCCCCTCACAAACTTTATAAAATACGTCATCGGAAAGGATATGGCTGATATAGTTCAAAGGTGTAATTTAAACGACACAGGGCTTGCAGCCGCTTTATGTTATTATGCAATGCTTACAAAGTCACCTGTTCCAGAAAATATTGCTGTAGCAGGCGGGCTGGACAGTCAGGGAAGGACACTTCCGGTGGAATCAATGGATGGAAAAATAGAGACGGTTTTAAGAGAATTGCATTTTATAGACAAAATCATCACCTCAAAGAACTTTGCCGGGAATACCCCTGTTCCGAAAAACGTAACAATAATAGGGGTCAGCGACCTTGAACAAGGAATAGACGTCGTATTCAAAAACAGATAGGATTTTAAGTGTTGAATCCTCTTAGACTACAGTTGGCATTTTTGATGAAGGAGAGAAAGATTATGGAAGGAAAGAATTATATCAACGGAGCATTTGTAAGCGGCGTTTCCGGTAACCGCTTTGAAAGCAGAAATCCAGCCCATTTTAATGAGGTGCTGGGGACGTTCCCTCTTTCTTCGGAACGGGATGTAAATAACGCTGTTGATGCTGCAAAAACTGCTTATGACGGATGGAGGCGTTTGTCGCGTATTAAACGGGGTGAATATTTTGATGAATTTGTCCAGCTGTTAAAGAAAAACCACGAAGAAATATCCCGCTTAGTCTCAAAAGAATGCGGGAAAGGAATTATAGAAGGCCGGGCAGATGTGACAGAGGGTATCCATATGGTACAGTATACATTTGGTACCGTGAGGATGCCCCACGGCGATGTGGTCGATTCGGAGATTCCTGAGAAAGATTCCTTTATGCGCAGAAAGCCGAAGGGGGTTGTGGCTGCAATTACTCCCTGGAATTTCCCTTTTGCTATTCCCCTGTGGCTGATCTGCCCCTCGGTAGTGGAAGGAAATACAGTTGTTCTCAAGCCTTCCCGGGAGACGGCATGTACCGCGAATGCGATTGCAGAATATGCACATAAGGCGGGATTCCCGTCGGGCGTTATTAACGTCGTTCACGGGGGTTGCGGCGATTTGCTGGTAAGGCATCCGGATACCCGCGTGGTGTTGTTTGTGGGTTCCTGTGACGTGGGTTCTGAAATAAAGAAGATTGTCGCCGGATTTCATGATAAGATGAGCGCCTGTGAAATGGGAGGAAAAAATGCCTTAATTGTCCTTGATGACGCTAACCTGGATATTGCCGTAAATGCAGCCATTATCAGCGCCTTTAAGACATCGGGACAGAGATGTACCTCTGCAAGCCGGTTAATCGTGCATGAAAAGGTATTGGCCGAATTTGAACGGAGATTTGTGGAGACAACCAAAAAAATAAAAATTGGCGATCCGCTGGACGAATCTGTATTTATGGGACCGGTAATTAACGAGGCGGCAACGGAAAAGATTGCCCGATACAATGACCTTGCCAAAAAAGAGGGTGCAGAGGTGTTGCTGGATGGTGGAAGACTCACGGGTAGCGAATACAAGAAGGGCTTTTTTATGTCTCCATTTGTGTATCGTATGGAAAATAATCCGAAAAGCCGCGTACTCCATGAGGAGGTATTTGGACCACACGTTGCCGTTATTCCGGTAAAAGATATTGACGAGGCCATTGCCGTTCATAACGATACAGACTATGGTCTTGCCTGCGCTGTAATCACCGAGGATTTTCGGAAGGTAAAACGAATACGGGATGATTGCGAATATGGTCTCGGCTATGTGAACCTGCCTACCATCGGGGCCGAAGTGCATTTGCCCTTTGGCGGTGTAAAGAAAAGCGGAACGGGACTGCCATCGGCCAGCACACTGATTGATGTAGTGACTCACCGTACCGCATGGACAATCAACCATGGAAAGGAAATCAAGATGGCTCAGGGATTAACGTAAGGGATATTTTAGGGAATGTTTTAAAACCCCTGTACCCTTTTTTACGGGAAAATTTGCGTATTTCTTCGGTCTTAGGGTTTCTTGACTGTTTTATCATGGCTACACTGCCTCCAGTTCTGCTCTTAAGGCTTCTGCTGACGGGATGCGATTGTCAGGATTTTCCTCTAAAAGCCCTAAGATGATTTTATTGAGTCTGTCCGGGACAGCCTTGTTGATTTCCTGAGGGGCGATATTTCCCTCCTGCCATAGTTTTCCCGTCATTACCTGAAAAAAGATCAAACCGACCGAGTAGAGATCGGATGCCGCATTCATTTTGACCTTTTTCTGCACAGTTTTTTCCGCTTCGCCATTCCGCAGCATCCGAATCATCTGCTTCTGTTCCGGTGAGGCGTATTCCTTACTCATGCCGCGGATAATTTCTCCTATTTTGATCGTGCATTCAAGGTCTATCAGAGCCATAGTACCCAGGGCGGGGTTTACGATAAGGTGACCGGGTTTGATATCAGAATGGATGTATCCTTTCGAGTGCATATGGTGTAATGGCGAAGTGGCGCTGGAAAAAAATCGAATCACGCTTTCGATCTCACGTTCACGGTGGTCCGGTATGCCTCTTTTTTTGTAATACTCAACGACATCTTCCCCCTCAAAGTGTGTCATAACAAGGTAGTTCTGGGTGAGCACATATTTGCCTTCCTTATACATAACGGCGTTTCCTTCAGCATACCGGACGGGGATCTGAGGATGAGAAAAGAGGGAAAGTATCTTATATTCTCCGGTATAATTGCTGGCGGGGGAGTATTTCATACCCCATTGTTTCTCTTTGAACTCAGGATTACAGAGGATGGCGTAATTTGCCCGATGGCCGGGCGCGATCTTGAATTCCTTAAAGTGATATTTGTCAATAGAATACATGTTTGACTCCCTCATCGGCGTGGGTTAGGCATGGACGAACAAGTGTATCCGTGCCACCCACATTTTACATTTCAAAAGAAAGCCCAAAGGACTTATGGAATACAGTCCGGGGCGACAATCCCTGGGTAAAGATTTCATACTATTCTTGGCCCTAAAGGACGACACATTATCTTAATTCAATGACGCTATCTTTGCAAGGGAGGGATACGGGAGGGGCTTCCGCCGGCTATTGGAAAATTATTTCTCCGTTATGTCCCTGAATACACCAAGGATCGTAATTGGTTTGCCGCTGTCGTCACACACGAGATTGCACGTGCTTTCCGAAAGGAAACGTTCGCCATTTCGTTTCCTGCAGTAGGAAACAAAATCTCTCAATATCCTTTTTGTTTTTAACACCTCAAGTAATTTTTCCCGGTCATCAGGATTTACGTAAGTATCCTTTACCCGTGTTCCTATTACTTCTTCAGGTGAACTGTAGCCGAGCATTTCCGCCCCCGCCGGATTAATCCACGTGAATATTCCATCTTCAGAGGGCTCACATTGGTAGATTCCCTCTTTGAGGGATTTCAGCAACTGTCTGTGCTGAAGCTCCGATTCCTGCATCTCCATCTCCAACCTCTTCCGATCGGTGATATCTCTAAATATTCCATCGATACGGATGGGGTTCCCCTTTTCATCAGTCACCAGGTTGGATGTCCGTTCCATGTAAAATAATTCACCGCCTTTTCTCTTGCACAACGACGTAAAACTCTTCCATACCCCTTCTTTATAGAGCATCTCAACGACTTTCCGGCGGTCATCGGGATTTACATAAATATCCTTAACCTTTGTCCCAATTACCTCTTCCGGCGACTTGTAGCCAAGTATTTCCGCACCTGCCTGGTTTATGCTGATAAATGCCCCATCTTCTGTGGGTTCAGACTGGTAAACCCCTTCCTTCACGGAGTTGAACAATTCCCTATAGCGCTTTTCTGAATTCGCTAAGGCCTCTGTCTTTTCCTCCAGGGATTTTGCCATTGTGTTAAAGGATTTTGCCAATATCCCGATCTCGTCTTTTCTCTGTATGTCTACCCGTTGTGTTAAGTCTCCCAAGGCGATTTTTTTGGTAACTTCGGTCAGTTTGATGATGGGTATCGAAGTCTTTTTACCGATAAAATATGCGATTATCACAATGGGAAACGCCATTATTATCAGTACGGAACTTACAATATAATTAAGATTGTAAGCCGGTCCATACCCTTCATCCCTGTCGATTTCTGCCATAACACCCCAGTTAAATTCCGGTAGCCAGCGCCATACGCCCAATACCGCTATTCCCCGGTAATCCCTGTAGCCTTTTGCATCAAACCCGCTCTTGCCGGAAATACACTGTTTGACGCCGGCGGTAAATTCTCCCGTTTCCCGGTTGATCAACTTCAGTTCCAATGCGCACCTTCTTTTTATTAATCCCATGTCTTTTAAATCCGAAGCGAATCTTGATTCCGTCAGCATGAGTCCGTCCTTATTTACCAGATACGTTTCTCCTGTCTTTCCTAATTTCAGGCTGAGCATCAGGTCGTTTAGCGCCTTTACGTCTACCCGGATCGCAACAATACCGGCTACAATCCCATACCTGTTTCTTAATGGCGTTGAAATGAACATGGAGGGCATACCCGGTTCTTTTTCCCCCAATTCATTCGTGAGGGGGATTTCGGATGGAATAATCCCCGATACAAATGTATGTCCCTGAACCGCCCGTTTGAAGTAATCCATGGATGAAATATCGCTCCCCACGCTCTCTTCCGCAGTTGCAATGGTTACCAATCCTTTTTTGTTGCTTACCAAAATGCCCTTATAACAGTACTTGTTCTTCACCGACTCCAGGTAATGGACGACGTCAGGATAATCGGTGTCGTCTTTGGTAATTTCCGCGCATTTTATCATAAAGGGATTTTCTGCAATGACACCGGCGTTTCTTATTCTTTCATACATCCACTGCGTTACTAAATCCGCCTGTTTATGGACAATGCTATCGAGGTCTCTGATAAGTATTTCCTGGAGATCCGCCTGTATCCGTGGATAGGCCACGACCCTTAATAAAACAAACGGCAGCAATGTAAATACAATGAGTAAAAAAATGAGGCGACTTTTAATCGAGATGTACATTTTTTCCTCCTTCAGGTGTGCTGGATACTCGCACCTAGTATACCGACAGGCTTGAGGAGAGTAAATCAAAAATAATTTTCTGCTTGCTTTTCCACCAAGCCGATAATTATCATAAAACAAAACGATAAACCCGTGTCAAACGATCTCCTGCCTGCCTTGCTTTTCTCAGGGGCAATTGGAGGGGGATGAAAATATTTCGACAAAAGAATTGTACAGGGCGTTACAATTTCCCAGGGAAGGGTAAATGATTGATTTTTCATTATGCATAAAACTATTTTTTTGAAAAAAGGCATCCCGTGCATTGCGACGATATGGTTTTTTCTCTGCATAGCGCCAGGTGACTGTTTCTTATTGAGGTGCGCTGAAAAATATCTGCCGCCGTGCGCTGAAGAGGAATTAGTTATAGCATCATACACTGCTGCTGATTCGTTCATTCCCGCGGGCGATCAACATTGCGCACATTGCTGCGTACTGTGCGCCCACAATTTGGTTCTGGGTTTACTGCAAAACTCCTCATTGTTTCTCCATAGTCCTTCCAGCCGGTTTACAACGCCTTATTGTAATCATCCCACGGGTATTTTCCCGTTTGTCATTTATCATCCGCCGCGTTTAGCTGCGTAAATTATCATCACCTCTTACCATACGTGCGACAGAGCCGGTCGGCTGAGCCTTTGGCCCGAACACAGGCTGCCGTGAGATACGGCAAAACTCCCGCCGCCTGGCATATTCTCCGGTCTCTTCAGGGTAAGTTCCCAAAGCCGTTGCAACGGTGCAATCCCCTGAAAATCCGTACGGAGTGTTCCCGGTCGTCAAAGCGAAAAAACTGACACAAAAAGAAGTTTTTGCGGGACGACACGATATATTACTTGGTTTATAGTGAAAGGTTTAGTTATGGATATGCATTTTGGTTTTAAACCTCTTCTTCAAAGAAACAGATTTCTTTTTTTTATCCTGATAGTTTGTGCATCTGTTTATATACCGGGTTTAATGGCCATCGGGGGTGTTTCTTCGGTCAAAGCCGTGGGCAGGGATGAGCGAGCAGCTAACAAAAAAATTTCACTCGATGAAGCCATTCGCATTGCTGTTGAAAAGAATCCGCAATTGCAGTCGACCAGAGATCAAGTAGAGGCTGCTGTGGGTTTGCTGAGGCAGTCGAAATTATACCCTAATCCAGTCCTGGAGCTTTTGGCAGAAGAAATTCCTGACAATGAAATCGGATTAAATCAAAGCCAAAATCTTGTAGCCGTAACTCAGCCCATCATCACCGGTGGCAAGAGAGGGCTGGGAATCAAGGTCAGTGAAAAAGCAAAAGAGAAAAACGAGTTCGAACGCGATGCTGTGTTATTGAATGTCGTTGCCGACACAAAAAAGTCGTTTTGTCAGGTTATCGGGGATCAGGAAGGGCTGGCTATAGCCAGGGAAACAGAAGAAATTGCGAACGGTATTTATGAAAGTGAGAAACTCAGGTTTGAGGCAGGTGAAGTGGCCGTTACGAATGTCCTCAGGGCAGAAGTAGAATTATCGAAAGCGAGGAATCTCGTTTCCCGTGCGGAAGGCAATCTTCAAAATTCGATTAAGGAGTTACAAACGGTAATGGGCATTCCAGAGGAGATCGTTCATGGAGTAACCGGAATGCTTTTGTCGAGACCCGTGGAATTATCGCTTCCTGAGCTTGAATTGAAGATGAATAATAATCAGCCATTACTTAAGGCATCAAAGAAGAACATTGAAATAGCAGACACACAGTTAATGTTGGAAAAAAGACAGGTTATACCCGATATCAATGTATCTGCGGGTTATAAAAGGCTCTCAATGGAAAACAGAGACACCGTACAGTTGGGTGTTGAGATACCGGCCCCCTTCTTTAATCGTAATCAGGGTAACGTACAGAAGGGTAAGGCGCTTGCAAAAAAGGCTAAAAGTGAAAATCTGTCGGTTTATCATGACCTGCTGCTTCAGTTACGTAGAAATGTCAATTCATACACGGTAGAACGGAAACGTGCAATTGAGTATGGGGATAAGATCCTGCCAAAGGCGGAAGAATCCCTGAAGTTAATTACGAGGGGATATCGAGAGGGTGAGTTTGATTACATTGACCTCCTGGATGCGCAGAGGACATGGGCAGAAACGAGGATTTCCTATGTTGAATCCCTGAAAAATTTAAACATGATTATTGCAGACATCGAAAGACTGGCAGTGACGAAAATAAGGGGGCAATAAGAGTGGCAGGCAATTTACCGTAACGGTTCATTACAAAGGCGGCTGTCTGCGTATGGATACATAAGGGCAGGCAAAGAACTCAAAGGAATATTGGTAAGATGAAAAAGAGAAGACAAACATTCAACTCGTTCCGCGACCATGTCCTTGTGGAAATGTGAATCGTTTTGAAACGCAGGGGGAGAGAACCTTTATTTTGGGAAGGAAAGAAACGTATGGCATATTTACGATTATCTAATACATGGTGGACAAATTTCCTGATTATTTTTTTGTGCATAGGAACGCTCTCAAGAGAAGATGTTTTTGCAAGCCAAAAACACGAGGGTTGCCAGGATTCACAATGCACCCAGAACGGTGAAAATGGTATTAAGAAGGCTTCCGGCAAAGAAGCAGCCTCTCAAGGTGAGATTTTTCGCTCCACGCAACATGACCATGAGCAAAAAATTCAGAATGCTGAATCAAAGGCGCTTTCCGCTGAAATGTGCCGGGAACACGGTGTTCCCGAGGCGGAATGTTCCTTATGTAACCCTACGATGAAAAACAAGGGTTATGAAGAATTGTTAAAAAAACAGTGCGAGCACCATATCTCCATTATTGAGTGTGACGGGTGTCGTTATGAAGTGGGGGCCGTCAAGGTCGATCAATCGATACTCGGGGAGATTATAACCGTAGAAAACGTCGAGTTGTTTGACATAGAGATAACTCATAAGGCAACAGGTGAAGTAGGACCAAACCGGGACCGTTTTGTTATCGTATCCCCAAGGGTATCCGGGGTTGTTAAGGAGTTGTTTGTGGATTGGGGAGATCGTGTGAAAAAAGGACAGAAGTTGGCCGTATTGGATAGTATCGAGCTGGGAGAGGTCAGGGCCAATTATAAGAAGGCAATGGCAATGCTGAGAATGGCAAAAAAGAACTATTCCAGGGAAAAGACCCTCTATAAACAAAAGATTTCTTCCACAAAACATTTTTTGGAAGCTGAAAACGCTTACGAACAGGCACAGATAGAGTTAAAGGCGCTAAAAGAGAAGTTAATGCTCATGGGTCAGCAGGAGGGTGACATCCAGGATATAACGGAGGACAAAGTATCATCCTTGTTTATCCTGTCTGCCCCCTTTGATGGCGTGGTGATTGAAAAAAATGTAGCCATTGGTGAACTGAAGGATGCCTTTTCCCCTATCGTCACCATTTCCGACCTCACCAATCTGTGGGTATGGTTCGATATTTACGAAAAAGACATTCCCATAGTCAAGCCAGGAAATAAGGTAATGATATCGGTTGCCTCCTATCCTGACGAACAATTCAAGGGGCTTGTTACGTATATTGGAGCAACCGTTGATGAAAAGACGCGCACGGTGAAGGTTCGCGCTGAGGTCGATAATTACCATGAGAAATTAAAGCCGGGTATGTTTGCCAAGGTATTGCTTCTGCAGCAATCTGAGAAAACAAATAGCTCTCCCCTTGTGCCTGGGGAGGCTGTTCAGTCAGATGGCCAACAACACTTTGTCTTTGTGCCCATTCGTGAGGGGCTTTTTGTAAGACGGGATGTGGTATTGGGTGCACAGGTAAATAACCATGTGAAGGTGATGAGCGGTCTAGACAAGAATGACCGTGTGGTAGTCAAAGGCGGGTTTCTGCTCAAGTCTGAAATCATGAAGGAGAAGTTTGGGGAGGGGTGCGCACACTAATTTCATGATCAATAAAATCATTGAATACGCATTAAGACAGGGTTTCCTTGTCTTAATTGTGATAGGCGTCATTATAGGGCTGGGTTTATACTCCATTGTCCGTCTGTCGGTCGATGCCGTTCCCGATGTTACGACAAATCAGGTACAGATTAATACCGAGGTACCGGGGCTTGGTCCCGTCGAGGCAGAAAAACTTATCACATTTCCCATTGAGTTCTCCCTGAGCAGTTTACCAGACGTTGTAGAGGTCCGTTCTATTTCCAAGACAGGACTTTCGCAAGTCACGGTAGTGTTTGATGACCACGTCAACATCTATTTTGCCCGTCAATTGGTCTTGGAGCGCTTACAAACGGCAAAAGAGCAGCTACCACAGGTCTTCAACGCCCAGCCGGTCATGGGACCGATTAGCACGGGACTGGGCGAGATCTATCAATATGTAGTTACCGGCGAGGGCAGAAATACTATGGAACTCAGAACCATTCAGGACTGGCTGATCAGACCCAGGCTGCTCACCACGCCTGGAATCATTGAGGTCAACAGCTTTGGTGGCCTTGTAAAGCAGTATCAGGTGCTGGTAGACCCTCAAAAGCTTATTACCTATGACATTGCCCTCCGGCAGGTCTTTGATGCCCTGGCTGCCAATAACGCCAATGCGGGCGGACAATACATAGAACATGCCTCTGAACAGTATCTCGTAAGGGGGATAGGTCTTATCAATACCATACAAGATATTGAAAATATCATTATTCAAGCCACTGCAGAAGGTACACCCATTTTTATAAAAAATGTGGCGGAGGTAGTCGTGGGGCCTGAGGTACGGTATGGGGCAGTTACCAAGGACGGCAAGGGAGAGGTCGTTACGGGTATTGCCATGATGCTCAAGGATGAAAATAGCCGTACCGTGGTGGAAAGGGTAAAACGGAAGGTTGAAGAGATCAGGCAAAACCTGCCAAAAGGTGTGGACATCGTACCGTTTTATGATCGGGCCGACCTTGTCAGCAATGTTATCCATACGGTTATTACCAATGTTATTTCAGGTATCGTCCTCATTATCATAGTAATTACGTTAACGATAGGCAATTGGCGGGTATCGCTCCTTATTGCCTTTTCCGTTCCTTTAACAGTCATTTTAACCTTTTCTGGAATGTATCATGCGGGGATTGCCGCTACCGTAATGAGTATTGGTTCCCTGGGGTTTGGGAATATTACTGATGGCTCAGTTTGTACCGTGGAAAATATTTTTCAACGTCTTACCTTCAGAAAAGGCAAGGATAGTGACAAGGAAACAATACTACGTGCGACCCAGGAAGTTGGACGTCCTGTCTTTTTTGCTGTGAGCATTATTATTATAATTTATGTGCCGCTCTTTACCTTACAGGGTGTTGAAGGCAAGATGTTCAAACCGGTAGCCCTTACGGTAAGCCTTGCGATGCTGAGTTCCCTTTTTGTTGCCCTGGTTATTATGCCGAGCCTGTGCTCCCTTGTTTTTAGAAATGGGGGAATAAAGATAACGCTCCAGAAGGAGGAGGCAGATAATCGTATTATGCGGTTTTTAAAGAATTGTTACAAACCATTTTTACAAAAGGCTGTATTCCATCCCAAGGCAGTCCTCTTTATTGCTGTCTCGTGCTTCCTTTCCAGCCTTGTCCTTGTCCCCTTTTTAGGTTCGGAGTTTATGCCTGAATTGGATGAAGGCGCCATAGCAATCAATGTGCGACGACTGCCCAGCGTTTCTTTAAAGACTTCGGTAGAACTCTCTACGCTCATAGAAAAAACGCTCATGAAATATCCGGAGGTAGAGACCGTGGTATCCAAGACGGGACGGGCCGAGATTGCCACAGACCCCATGGGACAGGAGATTAGTGATGTGTTTGTGATGCTCAAACCGAAAGAGATGTGGAAGACGTCCAGGACCAAGGAAGGGCTCATTGCCCGTATGGAAGGGGATTTGGAGAAGATACCGGGGCTGCAGTATAGTTTTTCACAGCCCATTGAGCTCAGGGTCAGTGAATTGATTGCAGGCGTCCGTTCTGATGTTGCCATCAAGCTTTTTGGCGATGATTATGAGGTATTAAAGGCAAAGTCAGAGGAGATCGAACGGGTTGTTTCGAATATACCGGGTGCCGCGGACGTGAAAGGCGAACAAGTAGCAGGGTTGCCTGTGGTACAGATAAAGATTGACAGGAACGCCATTGCTCGCTACGGAATTAACGTATCAGATATACAGGATGTTATTACTACGGCTATTGGCGGCAAGGTTGCATCACAGGTATTGGAGGGACAGATGCGATTTGATCTCTTAGTCCGTTTTACCGAGGAGGCAAGGAATACTGTGGATGAAATCAAAAACATCCTGATTAGCGCACCGGGCGGTGTGCGTGTGCCTTTGGTACAATTGGCGGATATTTTTATTGAAGAAGGACATGCCCAGGTCAGCCGTGAAAACGGGCACCGGCGTATCGTCGTGGAGTGTAATGTGAGGGGGAGGGATATTGGCAGTTTTGTGGCAGAGGCGCAAAAGAAGATACGCGAAGGCGTGGATATTCCGGCGGGGTATTACCTGGATTGGGGTGGTCAGTTCGAGAATATGCAGCGGGCGAGGAACCGCCTTGCATTCGTTATCCCCGTTTCCATGGGGCTCATTTTTATATTCCTCTATATGAGTTTCGGTTCCTTAAAAAACGCAGCCCTTATCTACGTAAATGTCCCTTTTGCGGCAACGGGAGGGATTTTGGCATTGTTCCTGAGAGATATGCCTCTGAGTATCTCTGCCGGGGTGGGATTTATTTCATTGTTTGGACTGTGCGTATTAAATGGTACGGTTATGGTCTCATTTATTAACGAATTCCTGCAAGAAGGGAAAGAAACGAAATACGCTATCATAGAGGCGGCTTCCGCGCGGCTCAGGCCAGTGCTCATAACTGTGATGACAGATATTATTGGATTGTTACCGATGACCATATCTACGGACGTAGGGGCTGAGGTGCAGAAACCTTTGGCGACGGTGATCGTTGGTGGGGTATGTTTTTCAAGTTTTTTGACCCTATTTGTCATTCCCGCACTGTACCAATGGTTTCCGAAAAAGATCAGGGCAACATAAAATAATTTTATCGCAGAGGTCGCAGAGATGAATATAATAAAAACCACTAGTGTCCGGTTATAAGTTGAACAAAGGCAATTGCTTATAAGGAAAGCATGGTTCGCTTTTGTAATCAGAATTTGTAAGTACTTGTAAAATAGGGACTTTCTCAAATAGGGTAATACTCAAAAT
>WYAU01000037.1 GCA_011525665.1 Candidatus Brocadia sp. | reverse complement strand
TTTGAGTATTACCCTATTTGAGAAAGTCCCTATTTTACAAGTACTTACAAATTCTGATTACAAAAGCGAACCATGCTTTCCTTATAAGCAATTGCCTTTGTTCAACTTATAACCGGACACTAGTGACTGTCACAAACAAAAATCAATTGGGTGCATTCCCGATTTTTTGTAAACTGGGTTAACCGGGTAGGGTGGGCATCGCCCACCAAACATCCCGTTCACGATGCCTATTTTTTGATGGGCGATGCCCACCCTACTACTGTTTATTTGTGAATTGTCTTTTACATTATCATTTGTTCGCAAAGCCATGACTAAAACACTTGCAAAGATAAAATTTACCTATCAGGATTATCTCCATATGTCAGAAGACAAGCGATATGAGTTTATCGATGGGGAGTTTTTTATGGTGCCATCACCAAACGAATCTCATCAGCGCATATCAAGGGAACTTGAATATGCACTGCTGAGTTACGTGAAAAAGAATAAGTCTGGTTTTGTGTATGACGCCCCGTTTGATGTTGTTTTTCTAATGAAGATGTTGTGCAGCCGGATATTGTCTATGTGTCGAAAGAACGAAAAAACATTATAACAAAAGACAATATCCAAGGAGCGCCTGATTTAATCGTGGAGATACTCTCCCCTCAGACAGGGTATCGTGACCGGGAAATCAAACGCAAGCTTTATTTAAAATATGGTGTTAAAGAATTTTGGATCGTTGATCCGGCAAAACAAACTATAGAGGTATTAACACTCAGCAAAAATGGTTACGAAACAGAGAAGGTATATCCTGCGGACGCTGTCTTGTATTCGCCACTTTTGAAAGGGCTTGAAATAGATTTGAACCTTGTATTTTCATAAAGATTTTTTATATACCAACTTTTTTCGCTAATATCTCGTTCACTATTTTTGGATTTGCCTTACCTTTGGTCTCTTTCATAACCTGTCCTACTAAAAAGGTAAGGGCATTCTTTTTCCCCTTTTTGTAATCCTCTATCGCATCTGGATTGCTTGAAATAACCTTCGTTATTACAGCTTCAATCAACCCTTCATCACTGATCTGTACCAATTTTTTCTCTTCAATAATTGTTTGGGGTCCTTTTCCTGTTTGAATCATCTCAGAAAATACTTCTTTTGCAATAGTGCTGCTGATGGTACCTTTTTCAATTATTTCAACCAGGACAGCTAATTGTTTGGCTTTGATCGGTAAATTATTGATATCTAATTTTTTGTCCTTTACTTCCCTCAACAGATCATTGATTATCCAATTACAGATGGCCTTTGGACGATCCAGTATCTTTACGCATTCATCAAAAAAATCTGCAAGCACCTTCTCCTCAGTAATGACACCGGCATCGTAATCAGAAAGTTTAAACACTTCCATAAACCGTTGTTTTCTTTCCCGAGGAAGCTCAGGTATTGAGGCTTTTATCGCAGACAGCCATTTTTCATTGATCAAAACGGGTAAAAGGTCAGGTTCCGGAAAATATCGATAATCCTGCGCCTCTTCTTTTGAGCGCATGCGTGCACTCTTTTCGCTTACTTCATCCCATAATCTCGTTTCCCTGTCAACTGTTCCTCCCCGATCCAATACCTCGGACTGCCTCTTTGCCTCATATTCAATAGCCTTCAAAACCGACTTCATTGAGTTAAGATTTTTGATTTCAACCCTGTTGCCCAGTTTATCAGAACCTTTTTTTCTGAGTGAAATGCTGGCTTCAAACCTCAGGGATCCTTCCTGCATTTTGCAATCGGAAATTTCTGCATATAGAAGTATCTTTCGCAAGGTTTGCATGTAGCTTTCTACCTCATCCACGTTCCTCATGTCCGGATAAGATACGATCTCAAGTAACGGTACGCCCGCCCTGTTGAAATCAACGAGGCTGTAATCTGCTGAAATTTCTTCGGGATGAATGAGTTTCCCTGCCTCCTCTTCCAGATGAACGTTGTGGATACGAATCCTGCGTATGGTGCCATTCACACTAATATCCATATACCCATCAACGCCCAAATTATAATAATTTTGGGAAATTTGGTAGTTTTTGGGTAAATCAGGATAGTAATAACTTTTTCGATCGAAATTCGTAAACTCGTCAATCCTACAATTGAGAGCAATGGCCGCCTTCAACGCATATTCAAAGGCCTTCTTATTCATTACCGGCAAAACTCCTGGCATACCGAGGCACACAGGACAGACCTGCGTATTCGGCTCGACACCAAATTTTGTGCTACAGCCACAAAATAATTTCGTTATGGTTGCCAATTCTGCATGAGTTTCTAAACCTACAATAACTTCATATTCCATACGGGAAAGCCTTTTGATACTTACCTCTGCTCGGAAGAAACTTTCAATACGGGTTTCTTTAAATGAAAATCAGTCTCTCTCTCAAAAGCGTATGCAATTTGTAATAATTTTTTCTCTTCAAAATGTTTTGCAAGAATTTGCATCCCAATGGGCAAACCTTCTTTTGAAAATCCGCAAGGAACAGAGATGCCAGGAATGCCTGCAAGATTTGCCGGGATGGTATAGATATCGGAAAGATACATTTCTAACGGATTTTTTGCACGCTCCCCTATTTTGAAGCCGGGCACCGGGGATGTGGGACAAATGATACAATCAACCTGCTGAAAGGCGATGTCGAAATCATTTTTTATTAAATTTCTGACTTTAGACGCCTTCAGATAATAAGCGTCATAATAGCCCGCACTTAATGCATAGTTTCCCAGCATAATACGCCGTTTGACCTCATTACCAAATCCTTCGGATCGGGTACGGCTATACATATCTATTATCCCATTTGACTTTGGCGCCCTGTACCCATATCTAACACCATCATAACGCGCCAGATTGGAACTTGCTTCTGCGTTTGCAACAATATAATAAACAGCAACGGCATATTCGGTATGTGGCAGAGACATATCAATGACTTTCGCACCAAGCCGTTCGTATAATTTCAAGGCATCCTTAAGTGCGTTATGGACGTCTGCGTTTAAACCAGCAGCAAAATATTCTTTTGGAATACCAATTCGTAAACCATTAACGCCAGAATCAATTCCATTCAAATAATCAGGAACTGACACCTGCATAGAAGTTGAATCACGTGAATCATAACCGGCAATTACTTGTAATAAAATAGCAGCATCCTTAACATCATTCGTTAAAGTACCAATTTGATCTAATGAGGAACCAAAGGCAACAAGACCATATCGGGAGACTCGCCCATACGTTGGTTTTACACCAGCGATCCCACAGAGAGCTGCGGGCTGCCTGACAGAACCGCCGGTATCAGACCCCAATGCCATCATTGAAAGGTCGGCTGCTACAGCCGCAGCTGAACCACCGCTGGAACCACCGGGAACATATTCAGGATTCCAGGGATTGCGGGTTATTTTGTAACCGGAATTTTCTGTAGATGACCCCATTGCAAATTCGTCTAAATTTGTCTTACCAATTATTATGGCATCTTCTTCTTTCAGACGTTTCACAACAAAGGCGTCATAAGGAGGTATGAAATTCTTAAGTATTTTTGAGGCGCAAGTGGTAGATAAACTTTTTGTGCAGATGTTATCTTTAACTGCTACTGGAATACCTGCAAGCAAACCGGTCGTCTCGCCATTTCCAATTTTTTTATCAATTTCTGTGGCTTTCTTTAATGCATCTTCCTCATTTATCGTTATGTAAGCCCGAATATGAGGTTCGACACTTTTTATTCGCTCAAGGAAATGCTTAACAAGATCTGTTGCACATATTTCTTTGGATAAGATCTTTGCGCTTAAATGGTGTGCTGTGTATTCAAAAAGTCTCAAAGACACGTCTCTTGATTCAATATCCTTACTCAATTACCTTTGGTACTTTAAAAAAAACACCTTTTATATCTGGAGCATTTAGCTGAACATCTTCCAAAGAAATTGAAGGTTCAGGTATATCTTCTTTAAACACATTGGATGCCTTTATTGTATAAGCCATCGGTGTGACATTTTCCGTATTCAACTCGCTGATCTTTCCTATATAGGATAAAATATCGCTGAGTTGATGAACGAACATCTCTTTTTCATGTTCAGATAGCTCTATCCTGGAAAGATTAGCTATATATTCAATATCTTTTTTCCCAATTTTCATAAAGGCAAACTGTTTTGCTCCAGCGCTCTATTCTATAATGCCTTTGTCACTTTTCCGGCGCTTATACAGCGGGTACAAACTTTAATCTTTTTTACGGTACCATCAATTTTCGCTCTTACCCTCTGTAAATTTATCTTAAACTTCCTTTTTGTCTTACCGGTAATCTTTCGTCCAACACCGCCCTTCCACTTAGCCAACCCTCTTCGCTCAATTTGATTCCCCACTTGGGTTTTTTTACCGCATATTAGGCATATCTGAGACATTAATCACCCCCACAGTTTAAAATTTTCTCCATTCAATCAACGTCTTTTTTTACTGCAATCCTCACATAAACCTTGTATCTGCAAGCGATGAAATTCAGGTTCAAATTTATTCTTTCTGCATACTTCATCCTGTAACTTCTCTATTCTATGTTCTACAAATTCAATTATCTTTCCACAATTATTACAAACAAGGTGGTCATGATGCTCGTTTCCGTATACCTGTTCATAGTGTGCATGCCTTTCACCAAAAATAACTTCTCTCAATAAACCACTTTTTACAAGCAAAGAGAGCGTTCGATATATTGTGGCCTTGGATATTCGCAACTTGTTTTGTCTGAGATCAACTAAAAGTTCATCAGCTTCAAAGTGTTTAGGATTCGCAAATACACGGTCGAGTATTGCCTGTCTTTCCGGTGTAAACTTTAAATTTTTCGATTCAAGATATTCTCTAAATTTATCTTCTTTTGATAGCATACCAGCATCATCGACAAATAAATTGTGTGTAAAAACAGACCGCAATCAAACAAAAAACCCATCCCAATTTCTCAGGACGGGTTTTGTTTTGATAATTCCCGGCAGTGACCTACTCTCCCAGCTTTCGCCAGTACCATCGGCGTAAGAAGCTTAACTGCCGTGTTCGGTATGGGAACGGGTGTTTCCTTCTTACTATGCCCACCGGAAAAATATAAAAAATAAGGAATAACTTAACGGTAACAATTGATACTTTGTAATATAGATCAACAAGATAACAAAAAGCCAAGCTTTTCGACTAATTAGTACCAGTCAGCTTAGTATATTACTATACTTACACCTCTGGCCTATCGACCTCGTAGTCTTCAAGGTGTCTCTCTTCCTTTTACAGGAAAATGATATCTCGTTTTGGAGTAGGCTTCATGCTTATATGCTTTCAGCATTTATCCCTTCCGTACATAGCTACCCAGCTATGCCGTTAGCACGACAACTGGTGCACCAGAGGTACGTCCATCCCGGTCCTCTCGTACTAAGGACAGATCTCCTCAAATATCACCCACCCACGGCAGATAGGGACCGACCTGTCTCACGACGGTCTAAACCCAGCTCGCGTACCGCTTTAATCTGTGAACTCCAGAACCCTTGGGACCTTCTCCAGCCCCAGGATGCGATGAGCCGACATCGAGGTGCCAA
>WYAU01000111.1 GCA_011525665.1 Candidatus Brocadia sp. | reverse complement strand
CGGGAGCGCCCGGCTGTTGATAGACACGATCAACAACACGGTGAATGACAAGGACATGCATGGAAGGACGTCGCATTTGACAGCGCAGGAGATGCAGGACCTGGTTGAGTTCCTGAAGGCGTTATAAGGAATAAAAGAGGGGCAGTTGGTACGTTTGCCCGTTGAAACTGAAGAATATTTGTGAGTATTACGAAAACAGTGAAAGGAGAAGGCCAACAGATGAGTAAGAGGAAAATAGGAGGAGTGGTTGCGTCTGCGATCATGGCAGGTGCGTTGGTCTGTGGGAGCGTCTTTGCATCGGGCAACCAGGTAATGGTGGGTGGTTCGAAGCAGGGAAAGGCCTTATGGACTGATTATAGCGGGATGTCGAAGGAAGTGCAGGGTCCGGTGGATGCGCTGTTGTTCACGCAGTCACCGAGGACGGCGAAGGGCGATCCGTATCAGAATTATCCGCACTATGTGTCAGAGGGTAGCCGGATTGTGTTGTATAATTTAAATACGAAGGAATTAAAGGTGTTGACGAATGATTTTGCGACGGCCTTTGATCCCTGCACGTATTGGGACGGCAAGAAGTTTGCGTTTGCCGGAGTACACAAGAAGGGTGGCGGATGCCAGATATGGGAGATGAACATAGACGGCAGTGGTCTGAGGCAGATGACTGATTATAAGGGGACATGCCGGTCGCCGATCTATTATGCAGCAGGCAGTATTGAGGAAGGACAGGGTCGCATCGTATGGCGTGACCGGTATTTTGAGGGAGACTGGAAGGAACATGGCACGGTAGAGAAGACCGGGTTCATCATCTTTGCTGGTTCTCCGGACGGCGTCATGGATGAGTTTCATAATCCGTATGCGTATAACCTGTTCAGGTTGGATACCCAGGGCGGTCACGTGACGGAGAGAATAACGGGTCATGTGCTGTCGGGTATAGAGTTTCCGAGCATAAACACGACGATAGACCAGATTACCTACAACATCAGTTCCAACTTTGATCCGACGACGACGCCGGATGGGAACATCCTGTTCTCCAGCACGCAGGCCAATGGCAGCAGGGCAGGCGGAAAGGGCAGGGTAATGCTGTGTGTGGATAACTGGGACGGTGCGTATCCGAGACCGATCTATGGAAACTGTGATGATGAGATTGGCGGTGCATGTGGCAGGTCACAGGCCAAGATCTCGTTTGGAGACAGGAGATTGGTGTTTGTGGAGTCTCCGTATATGAATTGGGGAGTAGGTCAGTTGGCATCAGTCAGTTGGGATGCGCCATATAACAAGACCTATGAGAGGTTAACGAAGGATGATGGTGGATTGTACCGGAGTCCGTATCCGCTTCCTGACGACAGGATGTTGGTGTCGTATGCGGAGCGTGGTGATTTTGGTATTTATTGGTTTGATTGCAAGAATGGTAAGGCAGGGGAATTGGTGCACAATGATCCTGAGTGGAACGATCATCAGCCGGCGCCGATTTATGTGAAGTACAAGCCGAGGTGGATAAACACCTTTACGGCGGGAAAGAACTTTGGGGTAACGACGGTGACGTATCAGCCGTTTGACCAGGTGAAGGTGGAAGGGTATCCGCATTCGTGGGCTACGTGGATCTGTTTTGACACGACGCTGACGGATCTTCCGGTAGGACCGTATCCGCATCAGAAGGCGAAGGATACGAAGCGTGGTGATGTGAAGGCGGTAAGAATTGTGCAGGGAGTGCAGGCGGTAGAGCCGGATGCATCCCGGTTTAAGGTTGGTGCAGGCAGTCATCTTTTGGGTGGATGCCGGTCGAGCAGTAACTCGGGAACGGCGTTCCAGCAGAGGCGGATCATCGGTTATCAGTATGTGGAGGATGATGGTTCGGTGGTAACGTCTCAGACGGCAGACACGTCATACTACATCCAGAACCTGGATGAGCGTGGAATGGCAGTGCAGACAGCGCTGACATGGGCGTATTTGAGGCCGTATCATGGCAGGATATGCAGTGGATGTCATGATGGGTCATACCGTGGCAGGGCATTCCAGAATCAGCATACGAAGGCGTTGTACAATTGGTGGTATGATGACCGGAGTCACTATGATTCGCCTTTTGCGTTTGGATACCTGAAGTTTGACAAGAGTGGTATCTATCAGGGGGTAAAGCATGGAGATGACGTGGTGGTGCCTTCGGACGTGTATTATGGAGGTCCGTCAGGAACGACGTCTCAGCCGGTGGAAGGTTTAACGGATGAGAAGAGGAGGACGGTGGATTTCCGCAGGGATCTTCAGCCGATCATCGATGTGAAATGTGCAAGCTGCCATAATGCAGGCAATGCGCTGGACTTATCGGGTGGAACGGAGTTAGTGGGTGTGGACGGAGTGTCGGCATTCAGCCGTGCATACAACAGTTTACTTGCGCCGCAGAGGGGCAAGGACACGAATCTTGGCGGTAAGTATGTTAATCCTTCCTCTGCCATCAACAGCTTGTTGATCTGGAGGCTGTATGAGACGGCATTGAGTCAGTTTAGTCCGAGAGACGATGTGTTCCCGGTTGAAGGAAGGGTAATGCATGACAAGTTCCTCACGCAGGACGAGAGGTATTTGTTTGTCGAGTGGATTGATATTGGAGCACAGTGGGATAACATCCAGGGTCCTGATTTGTATCCGGGGTATCAGGCAAGATAATACCGGAGCGAAGACCCTGAGCCGGTTGTCAGGGTGAAAAACTCAGGAACACGGAAAGGTAACTATGAAGAGCTGGGTTCGGTGGGGTTTAACCCCCGCTGCCCAGCTCTTCGTGTTTGATATTTTGGGGGCTAAAATTACAGAATTTTTAGTGTTTTTTCATGCAAATATGCATAAAAATCTCCTTGACAACATTGATTCTGAAAGTATAATGAAAAAGCTTTGTACTCTTGCTGTATTATATGCTGTTTTCAATGATATTTCGTGAAAAGCAGAAAATGGGAAGGGGGTGGTTGCGCCGGGCAAATAGTTGTTGTTGTGTCTACGGTTGCCT
>WYAU01000036.1 GCA_011525665.1 Candidatus Brocadia sp. | reverse complement strand
GCCTTTATCTCATTAAAGATGGAATTAGCATGGAGAACAGCCCCAATTGGAAAGGTGAATGCAAATCTACCCTTCTTCAGACAAATAACAGAAAAAGAATTTACACAAAAAACTTGACAGTACCGATGCAACGTCGAGTGCAAATTTTGCCAGAACTGGCAGATCTCGCAATACCGGCCTGAGCAAATCGAGAGCATAAAATTCACCCCTGAGGATGCTGTAAAAGAAGCCAAAATGAGCGGCAGCACGACGATCGCCTATACGTACTCGGAGCCTGTGGTCTTTTTTGAATATATGTATGATACCGCCCGGCTGGGGAAAGAACACGGCGTAAAGAGTGTTATGATATCGAACGGTTATATTTAGGAAAAACCGCTAAAGGAACTATGTCAACACCTGGGCGCCGTAAAGATTGACCTGAAAGGCTTCACAGAAAAATTTTATCAGGAGACCTGTACCGGCGAACTGAAGCCCGTTTTAGATACCCTGACCACCCTAAAGAAGATTGGAATATGGTTTGAAATTGTTATGCTGGTGATACCCACACTCAACGACAGCAAAAAAGAATTTCACGAGATGTGTCGCTGGATCAGAGAAAATCTGGGACCCGACGTCCCTGTTCATTTTACCCGCTTCCACCCAACCTTATAAGATAAAGACTCTCCCCCCCAACGGATGACTTTTCAAAGAAATACAAAAACGCCGGTATGAAGGTTGTACAGAGCACGGGAGATTTTGACAGCGCAGACCTCTGGTTTTATGACGCAGATTTCATTATTTCAACAAATGAGAAGATGGATTCCCTCATCAGACATCGCGCCTCATGGCTGAAGGACGTAAGCCTTGCGGCAGCCGATGAGATACATCTCCTCGGAGATCCTCACCGAGGATCAACCCCCGAGATAGCCCTCACCCGATTGAAGTGGTTAAATCCGGGGCTCAGGTTAATTGCATTGAGTGCCACCATACCAAATGCGTCAGAAATTGCCCAATGGCTTGGTGCCCGGCTTGTTGAATCCGGCTGGAGACCGGTACCTTTACGGGAAGGGGTGTATTTCAATGGTACCATAACCTTTCATGATGGCAGTGAAATACGGGTGGAAAAGAAAAACTTACTGGATATCGTAAATCTCGGCCTGGGTACCATGAAGGAGGGTGGACAAACCCTCATCTTTGTCAACACGAGGAAGTCGGCAGAGTCTGTTGCGCACAAGGTCACAGCCGATGTTGCCGGATTGCTCTCAGCACGGGAAAGGGATCCCTGAAAATCCTTTCAGAACAAATCATAGAGGCATCTGCGGAACCAACCCGCCTCTGTAAAAAAGAGGCAAAACGTTTTGTAAAAAAGCTTTATTCCAAAAATTACGATGGGGAGAATTGCAATGATATCTAACAAAAACCATTTCATATCCATTTTTATTATACGATATATGATGGAAAAGTACTTTGCATTGTATTTCTTAGTTATGATTTTGTGTTGCCTTCCTGTGATGGCTGCTCCTGAAGAAACACTCATTTCAGGCGATGCAAAACTGGAAGAGGGTCTTTCTGAATTAACTAAAAAGGGACAGATTGAAAAGGAATTTCATCTGTATGCTACGGATGGTTTTCAGGAAATGGCAGATGGGGAGTTGATCTATTTCTGGGGGTTCACCCATGCTAAGGATTTTGCCGACGCCGGAGAAATAAAGACAAAAGAAGAAAAGGAGGGAAAATTACTGCCATTAAAAGTGCCTGGTGACGAGATACGGCTCGGATCAGGTAAGAACTATATTGTCGTGCTACACAATGCAGGATTTTATGAAACAGAGAAGCATTCAGGGGTCCATGGTGTACCGCATACCATCCATTTCCATGGGTTAGATTTAATACCCGCATACGATGGTGTACCGGATCTGCCGTATTCACCTGTTTTTCCCGGGGAAAAATACCGGTATTTGTTAACGATACCGGAAGACATTGAAGGGTCCTACATGGGGCACTGCCATGTGGATACCACCAATCATCTCATGGCAGGGATGTATTTCCCGTTGATAATAGAGAAAAACCCACATGAAATCTATGGATACAAATTCGACAGAGAATATACACTTGTTATGAGCGAAGTCGATAGTGAATATATGGAGATGCTCAGGACCGAAGGCAATATACGGCGCGGGTTGGATTGGAAGGCAAATTATTTTATGCTCAATGGCAGAATATTTATGGATAATTTGGCCAATCCTTTGTCCACAATTAATGACCCTAAGACAAGAATCGTTGCATACGAAGGAGAGACAGTATTGATTAGATTAATGGCCGTAGGGTACAACCACATATTTGCGTGGCATCCGCACGGGTTTCATGGGTTGGTAATCGGGACGGACGGAAGAAAACTAAGCTATCCGTATGAAAAGGACACTTTGCTTATTGGATCGGGTGAGCGGTATGACATTTTGTACAAGATTCCCGATTTTTCTGCCAAACGAGGCTGCCTGTCATGCAATTTTGGACCCGGCATCAGTATTGCCCACGACCACAATATGATGGGGATGGTAAGTCAGGGAATATACCCCCACGGGCCACAAACTTTTTTTGATGTGAGACCTAAAAGTATGAAACCAGATCATAAATAATTTCCAAATAAAACCACCTGCTATGGGGGGGGGCGCTGTGGCTTACTGCAGAATCATTGAATGGGTATCTTTTTTACTATGGTTCCCATTGAATCAAGAGTGGAGAAATGTTCAAAACAGGATGTATTTTTCCAGTTTTCTGCCAGCCATTCGACGTAAACAGAATCGTCTGACTGATTGAACGCAACATTTGCATAATTTGCCAGTGGATTATATAAAAACTTTATCTGTGCAAGATTTATCCCCGTGTTACAGAGATAATCGATAATAGTTTCAATACTCCTATCATGGGTGGCAATTATGATAAATTGAAGGTCCTTCAGTTGATATGGATATATGTCGTAGTATTGTATCCTTTTTATTAACTCTTCCAGAAAGCCTGTTTTTCTCACCCATGGGAAATACTTTAGCAGAAAAGATTTTTGGTAAATTTTATCCGTTGGACTAATATGGGCAAGGTACCCGAATTTTTTGGGGTAATAAATGATTATTGAAGTACATGGTCCTACTCCGAGTGTTTTCATTATCTCCCCTGATCTTGTCATGGAGAACTCATTCATATCAACCCTTTTCCCCTTCAAATCTTTGTTCACTTCTTTCCCGGAAGTGTAAATTTTGGAAGCCATGTTGGCAGAATACCCGAGCATCCTGGGGAGATAGAATTTTTTGTATTTTTGATAATGCTTCGAAATAACTTCGTCTTCGTCAATTTCAACAATGATAATCCAGGTATGCCCGAAGACATCAAATTGTTCGAAAGAACTAAGCACCCTTGTACCCCGGTAATCATTTATAATCATTTTTTCAGATTTTCCGGTAAGGGCAAATCTGACGGCATCGGTATCGATTTTCAGTTTCAGAATAGTACTGTCTTCAATAAACCTCGAATCGGTGAGCATGAGTTTATTTTTGTTTACAAGATAAACCTCACCGGTCATTCCCAGATCTTTATGGTCAGAAAGTATGGCGTTGATTTTATTGATAGGGAACTGAAACACCAACCACCCAAGCATTTCATTGTTTTTCTGTACCGGTTTCAGAAAAAAGGCTGCCGGTTCGTCTGACGGTAAATAAAATTCATAATCCACAAATTCTCTGTCGGGATTATTTTTTATATGTTTTGCCAGTTGTGTGCCTGAGAATTGTCCGGTAAAAAGATTTGTGCGGTAATCCGTCTCGTGCTTGATGCTGTGAAAAACAAAACCCTTATTGTCTATAAAGAGAATATCATAGAAATCGCCGTATCTTTTCACATAATGCACATCCATTTCGTACTCTAAACTGTAAAGAGATGGAGCATCTGTCCTCACCGGATGTGAATCATAATAGTTTCTCATTACAGTGAAACAATGCAATATCTTCTCATCCTTGGTGACCTCATTGACTATATGTTTTATTTTACCAAAATAGTCGATTATCTGTTTTTTCTTTGTTGCTTTTATTTTGTCAAGGACTTTGAAATATGCCTCTCTATCATCGTGCTGCGGTGATCGTGCACAGCCAAAAAGGATTAAGAGTGAAATACCGCAAGTTATCAAACAAGCGATGTTTTCTGGTATTTTGAAGCTATTTATCCGTAGCGTTTTCAAGAGGTCTCCATTATTGATTTGTTTCAATTCATAGTATTATTATATTAAAACTTCTTTTTTGTGTAAGTTTTTAACCTCCCCTTCATCCCCTCCTTGCGAAGGAGGGGAAAGAGGGGGGGGGTTATTTTGGTTCCGGCTTTGTTGCGTTATGATGGCGGATTCAAATATCGGATTTAATCTTGCTACTTAAGTTAATTAGCTGAGCCATACAGTCTCTCTGCATTGACTTTTCTTCCATGCACAGATACAGAGGGACGCTTTCACAGCGTCTGCGAATCCATGATGTCATATTTTTATATATGAGTGCCCGTACATCGCGTGGATACCTGAGCTTGCCGTCATGTCCAATGAGAAATTCTTCATCGAGCATCGTATTGTCCGGGAAGCGGTTCTCAATGATTTTTTTCAGCCGGGGCGTCATGCGCAGTGTCCCGAGACTTATCCATGCGATATTTCCTCCATCCACTGTGTCAAAGATGTCATTAATCAATTTCTCATAATCGACTTCCCACCCCGGGTAGTAAATAATCGGATCAAAGTGAAAGGCTACCCGATATCCACAATCAGCACACTTTTGCGCTGATTCTAACCGTTGAGGTAACAAAGCAGTAAAGTATTCAACAGTTTCCACGATTTTTGCGGGATTCATTGACCAGGAAACGACAATATTCCTCGCCCCCGGTAAAGAAACCAGGAGATCAATATTGTTACTTTTTGTTTTGAACTCGAACATGCTCTTCGGGTACTGTCGAAAAAATTCGACGATCTGTGGTGAGTATCCCGTGATGTGGTCGAATGCCAGGGAATCGGTTAATTCACCGGAACCGCAACGGATATTTTGTTTAAAATTCTTGAAGGCAGTAAAAAAATCTTCAATATTGGCGGGCAGGACAATGCCGGGGGAGTTGATATAGTCCTGCAAGACGCAATAGGCACATTCATAGGGGCATCCACTTCCCAGATTGACAACAAAATAACCGCAGGATGCGGATTTGTTTGAACACGGGCATCGTTTGTAAAAATCATAGTTCTCGCGCACAAGATATAAACTCTTCAATCTGCTGTTGTAATCGTTAATGTCAAAATGTCTCTTCCCAAGATGCTCTTTGTAAGTATTAATTATTTCAACAGTGCTTTCCGGAAATTGAGACATTATCCTTTTGGCCGTCTCAGTATGCAAAACGGCTTCCTCAATGCAGAGATTTTTCGGCTTGTTCAATGGTTCCGAAGTAACATTCACTTTTAACTCAGGATTAATGCAAACATCGAAAAAGGAAGGTCGGATTTTTTGTCTCTTCTCAGTAAGAGACGGATAACGTCGTTTCAGCAGATAGTCTTTAATCTGAGAAAACCGGCCTTTGGGTCCTGATAAACTCTCAGCAATTTCTTTATAATCGATTCGTTCACGTTTGGCAATTTCAAACAGGAGACGGGAGACCTCTTGTTGTTTGTTTATACCAAGGTAAGGGTAATTTGTATTAACAAATGCCTTGATGTGTTCAGGGTTGATACTCATGGCCTTACTCTAAAATGACAGAGGCTTTTTCACTGCGAACAGAGCAAAACTACCTTTGCCGGGAGAGTTTTCCAACTACAACCTTTACTATAAAGTTTTCATTCAAACAGAGGAATATTTTTTCGCGAAACGAGCGAAATGTCAAAATATTTTTGAAAAAATTAAATAATTTACGCAATATTCCGATAATGTCAGATACTTCGTGATAAGAAAAATAGTCAGGAAATCTCATGTATTAAAGTTCCACTGTTTACATAAATCCCTGTTAAAAAGGAGGTAAGTATTTATGGTAGACAACATAATGTCAGGAATGTCAGTTGATAATAATGTAGAAATGGTTAAAAAGGCCATGGATCTAATGAAAATGCAGGGGGAAACGGTATTAAAGCTCATTGAAGAACAAAAACAGTCGAGTGAAAATTTAAGCAATCCCGAAGGGGTAGGCAAAAATGTAGACGTCTATGCGTGAATTTGTTTAATTTCGAAATTCTTGTGATAAAACTATACAGAAATTCACCTTCGATGAGTTAACTCATCGAAGGTGAATGCGAATCAAACTTTTGAGTTTGTAACTTTTCATAAATTCTCCATCCTCATTTGCTTCCCCCCTCTTTTTGCTCCGTATTCCATACCTTACCGCGCAATGTAATTGTATAGAATTCTCATTTTATTTAAGCGGTTTTTAGGGTGACGCGGACAACCGGTGTTTGTCCCTCCCCCTCTTGGTTCGAATTTTTCCATTGAAATGTGAAATCGCGATTATTGCTGTTCCTGTAAGGATAAACTTGACAAATGTTGACATGAGTCTTATAATCCCAAAGTGCTTAACATTTCAGAATGAGAACGTGTTATGGCTTACATCTGTTGACGTACTTTCTCTAAAAATTCTCAAAGAAGGATTACCTTAACGTTGCTGCAAATGTCTTCATTTTGTTCCCTTGCCCTTTCTGAAATAGTGATTGTTAGCTGTCTCAGCAATTAAAGGGCCACTTCATAAACCCGGAAATACCACAAATAGCTTTGATTTTAAAATAGAGCAGTGTTTTTGAAAATGTATAGACGTTGAAAGAGTGAGGATTTTAAAAAGTGATTGATAAAATACTTTATCTGTGCTCGCCGGTGAAACCAACGTCCAGATTAATTTAAGAAATTAATTATGAGCAAACTGTTTGACAAAACAAATATTGGTCAGATGGCATTAAAAAACAGGATAATTATGTCTGCCATGGACCTTGGATTTACTTCAGACGGTACCATCAACGACCAGATTATCAATTTTTATGTGGAAAGGGCAAAGGGTGGCGTAGGTTGTATTGTAGTAGGTGGCTGTTATCCTGAAATAAACGGGAAGGTCTGGAAGAGTATTATCGGATTGGACAAGGACGAACTCATTCCCGGATTAAAAAGACTAACCGATGCCATTCACGTGTATGACGTTCGGGTAGCAGCACAACTGCTCCACGGTGGCCGAAGCGCCTCATCTTTTTTTACAAAAATGCAACCCGTTGCACCCTCTCAGATGACGCACAGAAGCATCAAACAGGAACCTCATGCCTTAACCGCTTCGGAGATCAAGATAGTTATCGATAATTATGTCAGCGCCACAATGAGGGCAAAAAAGGCAGGATTTGACGCCGTGGAACTTCATGGCGGGATGGGATACCTTATCAATCAGTTCCTCTCAAAAGCTACTAACAGACGTGACGATGAATACGGTGGAAGTCTGGAAAACAGAACCCGTTTTGCCAGCGAAATGATTCATGCAATAAAAGAAACTGTAGGAAAAGATTATCCAGTCATCTTTCGAATGTCGGGAGATGATTTCGTAGAGGAAGGACTCAAGATAGACGAGAGTTTGGAAATTGCTAAAATATTAGAACGGGCGGGAGCTGACGCTTTTAACGTATCTCCCGGCTGGCACGAGAGCAAGACTCCCATCATGTTGATGGCCATTCCGCGGATGGCATATGCATTCCTTTCAGAGAAGATTAAATCACAGGTAAAAGTCCCCGTAATTGCATCAGTAAGAATAAACGATCTCACATTGGCCGAAGAGGTTTTAGAGAACGAACAGGCAGATATGGTGTCTCTTGGAAGACCTCTTATCGTAGAACCTGAGTTACCAAATAAATATAAAAACGGACACCTTGATGACATCAGGACATGTATTGCCTGTAATCAGGGATGTTTTGATTCCCTGCTGAATTTTAAACCTGTTTCATGCACGTATAATGCCATGGTCGGTCACGAGGGTGAATATCAGATTACCAGGACGAGTAAGCCCAAAAAGGTCGTGGTTATTGGCGGAGGTCCCGGTGGTATGGAAGCCGCACGAGTCCTGGCATTAAGGGGACATAATGTTACACTTTACGAAAAGAATAACCATCTGGGTGGCCAATTACGATATGCCTTTGTTCCTCCCGGACGTGAAGAAATACAAAATATTATAACATATCTGGAAAGACAGATTTCAAAACTCGGGATAAATTTGAAAAGAGGAACAGAGGCCGATCTACCGTCCATAAGAGAAGAGTGCCCTGACGCGATAATTGTTGCCACGGGTGGAAATCCTGTAATACTCAACTTGCCGGGGATAGCAGGTGAAAACGTAAGTGTAGCCGGTGCTGTTTTGGACGGCAAGGCATCTGTGGGGAAAAATGTAGTCATTATTGGCGGCGGGACCGTTGGATGTGAAGTGGCTTTGCATGTTGCCAAACAGGGTGCCATGAGGCCGGACGTCGCCTGCTTTCTGCTCAAGCATAAGGTAATTGATGCAACGGATGTGGTTGAATATACGACAAGGGGAAATAGAAATGTCACCATCCTGGAAATGAGAAAAAAAATAGGGGGCGGATTTGGTATTTCCACACGATGGATTATGCTCCAGGAATTAAAAAACGCAGGGGTAAGAGAGATAACGGAAGTAAAAGTAAAACAAATCGTAAACAACCCCGGTGTAAATGGTCACGGCAACGGGGGAGTAATATATGAAAAGGACGGAGAGGAACATTTCATCATGGCCGATACCGTTATCATTGCCGTGGGATACAGCCCTAATACCGATCTTCAAAAACAATTGGAAGGTAAATTCCCAGAGACATACTTCATCGGTGACTGCGTAAAGGTGCGTACCGCACTTGAGGCCATCCACGAAGGTTTTGAGGTGGCATTGAAGATATAAAACATTCGAAAAGTATAATTATGATTAAAGAATATTCACCATTTACGCTAGGTGTTCCTGTTCCATTAGAATTTTTTATTGGCAGGACCGAAGAAATACAGAGAATAATTTCTCGTATAAAGAAATCTATTGAAATAAACACCATAGAGCGTTTGTTTATTATGGGAGAAAGAGGTATTGGTAAAAGCTCTATTTGCAATTTTGCACGCTCGGTAGCTGAAAAGGATTTAGATATACTTGGTTTGCATGTTTTTTTGGGCGGTACAGATAAATTAGAAGAAATGGTACGAAGAATTTTTGAAAAACTGCTCCGTGAAATTATGAAATGAAAGACATCCGCATGAATCGGGGTGATAACTCCGGTTACAACCACATCGAGTTTGAAGAAATTTCCGGAGATAAGGGCAAGGCTATTGGCATTATCTCCATGAAAAAAACTCCGCGAAACTCCATAGGTTCGTGGCTTCTGGACGCCATCTACGACAAAATGGATCAATACGAGGGAGATGATAAGATCGGCGCTATTATCATTGCCAGCAAACTCAGGGGGGTCTTCAGTGATGGTGCCGACCGTGACGAGCTCTTTGGCTCCTGGATTTCCGGTCTTGTGGCTGAAAAAAACTACGAACGATTCAAACGTGCCCATGAGATGTTCGTCGAAATCGAAAATTGCAAAAAACCTGTTATTGCGGCTATTAACGGTGTTACCATTGGAGCGGGTCTGGAGCTTGCTATGCTCTGTGACCTGCGCATTGCGTCGGAACTTTCCTTTTTTAGTTTGCCGGAGGCAAAGCCGGAATTGAGTATTATTCCGGGACTGGGCGGCACGCAACGCCTGCCGCGGTATATAGGTGCAGCCCGTGCCAAGGAGATGCTGTTCCTGGGGAAGATGATCCGTGCGGAAACAGCACTGGAGTGGGGGCTTATCAACCAGATAGCACCCCATAAGGAAGTTTTAGATCATGCCATTGCGGTGGCAAAGACTCTCCTGGAACGGGATGCAAGGGCACTCAAAGAGATGAAGAAGTGTGTTAACTTTGCCGTAGAGAATGATATTCTAAAGGGCATCGAATACGAGGTAGGGCTCTTTGCAGAGATGATGCGATTAAAGCTCGTGGACAAAAAATAAACAAAATGACGATAGTATTCAATGAAGATATCTGTCGTGACATCTCTAAGGCTGTCGAAAAGGAGTGGTTAGAGACCAACGGCATTGGTGGTTATGCCTCCTCTACGGTAATCGGGGTAAACACAAGACGTTATCATGGCCTGCTCATGGCCGCTGCCAGACCTCCCCTCGGACGCACCTTATTACTCTCCAAGCTAGATGAATTTCTCTGCTTAGAAGGCAAAGAGTTTCCGCTATCGACAAACATCTATCATGATGCGATCTATCCTTCAGGATATAAAAATCTTAGCCAATTTAGCTTAAAACCCTTTCCCATCTTCAATTATTCAATCAACGGAATAAACATCAAAAAAACCGTGTTTATGGTTTACGGAGAAAATACTGCCGTAATCTTGTATCAGGTGGATTGCAGGGGCAAACTGCCGTCCACCCTTACTATGAAGGTAAGGGTCATGGTGGCATTTCGGGACTATCACTGGCTTACCCATGAAAACCCATCTTTTAAAACTGATTACAAATTCCTGGCAAATGGGATATGTTTACAACCTTACGATGCGCTTCCACCTCTGTATCTTTATTTTAATGCACAGTCAATGGATAAGGCTTCATTCTGGTATAAAAATATGGAGTATCCAAAGGAAATCGAACGTGGCATGGAGGCACACGAAGACCACTTCAGTCCCTTTGCCCTGCACTTTGATTTGAACAAAGGGAAGGATTGCTACGTTGTCGCCTCTACAAAAGAATATGACACATTAGATGTTTTTGAATTATTAAATAAAGAAATAGACCGCAGGAAGGACATACTATTGAACTATCGTCGCAGCCAAACGGAAAACAGGGATCAGGGGTCGGGGATCAGGGTTCAGAAGAAGGAATACGAACAGATGGCACCTGGCACCAGACAGCCGACACCTTTCAACGAACCTGCCAGATTAGCTGAATCCCTCTTAGCAGTCTCAGACAGTTTTATCGTGAAACGAGGAAGTAATAAAAGGAGTATTATTGCCGGATATCACTGGTTTGGGGATTGGGGACGGGATACGATGATCTCTCTGCCCGGCCTTACGCTCGTTCAGGGAAGATTTGAAGACGCCAGGGAAATATTGCTTTCCTATGCGCAGTTTGTTGATAAGGGGATGATCCCCAACCGATTCCCCGACTATGGTGAAACGCCTGAATACAATACCGTTGATGCATCACTGTGGTACATTCATGCTGTATATCAGTACCTGCGCTTTGCAAAGGATTTCAAGACGATTCGTAAGGATCTCTATGGTGTGTTAACAGAGATTATTGGGTATTACAAGAAAGGGACCCGGTATAACATTCATATGGATTCAGACGGATTAATCCATGCCGGCGCAGAAGGAGTACAACTGACGTGGATGGATGCCCGGGTGGGTGATTGGGTCGTAACTCCCCGCAGAGGAAAGACAGTGGAAATTAATGCCCTGTGGTATAATGCCTTGAAAATCATGGCCTTCTTTGCTCGAGAAATGAATTTGTATGAAGAAAGTAACGACTTTAATTCGTTAGCCCAAAAGGCAAGTAAATCTTTTCATGACGTCTTTTGGTTTGATGAGGGACAATACCTGTATGACTATATTGACGGTGAAACAAGGGATAGGGCTATTCGCCCTAATCAGATATTTACCGTAAGCCTGCCCTATTCAATGCTGTCCATAGAAAGGCAGAGAAAAGTGGTTGAGACAGTGAAAGAACACCTCTTAACTCCGTTTGGCCTTCGGTCTCTTTCACCAAAGGATAAAGGCTATATTGGACATTATCAGGGGAATGTCTATGAGAGGGACAGTGCGTATCATCAGGGCACGGTATGGGCATGGCTGATGGGCCCATACATTTCAGCCTACAGCAGGGCATACGCAGGCAGTGAAGATACCCTAAAATATATCAAGGGATTATTTGAGCCATTTTATACACACATATTCGAAGCGGGTCTGGGGACTATTTCCGAGATATTTGATGGAGACCATCCCCATACACCCCGGGGATGCATTTCACAGGCATGGAGTGTTGCAGAGATATTGCGGACGTATTTAGAGTATGTGTATGGGTTTGAAAACGACTGACAAAAAACACTAAAGATTCTTTTTTCCCCATTGGTAACAGTTCACACCCATTTTCCCGTGTGATGCACATTGCGGTATGAACTGTTACCTGTGGCTTTAAAAAGGGAGACGGTTTACTGCATGACCTTTACAGTTACTGTCGTCTTTAAACCAGCTGTTTTATCCTCGAATTTAATCTTTGCTTCGCCGGCCTTCTCTGTGGCAGTAATCGTAAATCTGGCCTCGCCGGCAGCGTCTGTTACGGCACTAACAGGTGTAATCGTAATACGCCTTTTACCGGACTTAATCTTCCATGTGATCGTTTCGCCCGCAACCGGAGAACCATCCATACATAACACCGTTATTGTTTCTTCGTCACTTTCCCTTCTATTGAGTAGCATTGTTTTAGGCGACGCCTCTATCACTTCTGCCGGGCATAGTGGTGTTGGAATCGGTGAGGCCAGAGGTGTTGGTGTCGGTGTACCAGGAATTAATTCGAAATCTGCCCGGATTGTCTCACCCGTCGCTACCGTGACAGGCTGAGAAGCAGTGATATAACCTGATGCCGATGCCGTAAGTGTGTAATCACCGGTGGCTATGTTCCGGAATGCATAGGCGCCGTTGATGATAGTTATGGTCGTAAGCCCTGTATCTGTTGATACGATTGCATCAACAATACCAGCACCTGTTTCGTCGTCTGTAACCACACCAACAATATTACCCGTTTCAGATGGCGTTCCCGTTGGTGTTGGTAGTGGAGTTGTCTGAGGTATTAAGGCAAAATCAGATCGTGTATTTTTCCCTGCAACTACCGTGGCAGACTGCGAAGCCAGGTCATAGCCTGTTGCGAATGCCGTAAGAATGTAATCATCAGCGATTATGTCCCGGAATGTATAAATACCGTTTTTTACCGTTGTGGTTGTAAGTCCTGTACCGGCTGATACCGTTGCGCCAACAATACCAATTCCTGTCTCAGCGTCTGTTACTTGTCCTCCAAGGTTGCCTGTTTCAGGTGTTGGCGTTGATGGTGGTGTTGGTATCGGTGTTGGGGGAAGAACAGTGGTTAAGGCGAAATCAATCCGGGTGTTTTCACCCCCAACTACTGTGGCAGACTTGGAAGCAGCGATATAACCTGTTGCTGATGCTGTAAGCGTATAATCGCCGGCAGCAATGTTGCGGAATGCGTAAACACCATTTTTGGTTGTGGTAGTTGTTAGTCCTGTATCGGTTGATACCGTTGCACCAACAATGCCTGTCCCTGTTTTAGCATCAGTTACCTGACCTCCAAGGTTGCCTGTTCCGGGTGTGGGTGTCAGTGTGGGTGTTGGCGTACCGGTAGATGTTAATGCGAAATCAACCCTTGTATTTTTCCCCACCGCTACCGTGGTGGACAGGAAAGCCGTGGTATAGCCCGATGCAGACGCCGTGAGTGTGTAATCTCCGGCAGCAATGTTGCGGAAGGCGTAAGCACCATTTTTGACCGTCGTGGTCGCAAGACCCGTATCAGTTGATACCGTTGCACCGACAATACCGGCACCTGTCTTGGCATCTGTTACCTGACCCCCGAGATTGCCGGTTGCAGGTGTGGGTATTGGCGTTCCTGTAACAGGGAATAATACGATATTAAAAATATTTTTGCCTGTCTTTGGGTTTGGTTGTCCTTTCTGTACTGCGACAGATTGCGTACTGGTTTGGAAACCGGTTGCTTGTATAATTAATGTATGATCTCCTACAGGTACATCCTGGAATTTATAAACACCGTCTTTCCCCCGAATACTCCTCGTAGTGGTTGTATTACTTTGATCATCAAGTATGACTGTCGCATTATTAATGCCGGTTCCGGTTATAGCATTTTGTACTACACCAGCAATATTAGCCGTTTCAATCGATAGATTAATAAAAACCTGTACAGGGATAGTACTATCTTTGGTAGTCCCGTCTCCCAGTTGGCCAAAGTCATTTCGTCCCCATGCCCAGACCGTGCCCTCGGACTTTAATCCAAGACTGTGAAACCCTCCTCCGGCAATAACAACGACACTGCTGAGATTTTTCACTTGTACTGGGACTGTACTGTTACTGGTCGTTCCATTTCCGAGTTGTCCATAAGAGTTATCTCCCCATCCCCAGACCGTACCGTTTGACTGTGCCGCCAGGCTGTGAGAACGCCCGCGTTCAATGGCAACGACATTATTGAGATTCTTCACTTGTACAGGTACAGTACTGCTACTGGAGGTTCCATTACCCAATTGACCAGAGTCATTGCGCCCCCACGCCCAGACCGTGCCGTCTGACTTTAGTGCAAGGCAGTGAAATCCTCCGCCGGCAATGGCAAGAACGCCGCTAAGATTACTTATCTGCACAGGGACAGTGCTATCGCTGGTAGTTCCGTTACCTAATTGACCAAAATCATTGCGTCCCCATGACCAGACCGTACCGTCTGTTTTCAGGGCAAGGCTGTGAAAACCTCCACCGGCGATGGCAATGACACCGCTAAGATTGCTTACCTGTACAGGAACACTGCTATCACTGGTAGTACCGTTACCCAATTGGCCAGAGTCATTCCGTCCCCATGCCCAGACCGTACCGTCCGTTTTCAGGGCAAGACTGTGAAAACCTCCACCGGCGATGGCAATGACACCGCTAAGATTGCTTACCTGTACAGGAACACTGCTATCACTGGTAGTACCGTTACCCAATTGGCCAGAATCATTCCGTCCCCATGCCCAGACCGTACCATCGGATTTTAAGGCAACACTATAAGACCATCCACCCGTTATTGCAGTGACCCCACTGAAATTATCTGTTTTTCCGGGGACGGTAAGTACCTGAACCGGGATTGTACTATCACTGGCAGTACCGTTACCCAATTGGCCAAAATCATTTTGTCCCCACGCCCAGACTGTACCGTCCGGTTTCAATGCAAGACTATGATGCCCTCCACCTGCTAGCTGGGGGTCTCCTGATGCCAGTGAAGTGCTCCTTACAGACATTAAGAGCGAAAATAAAACCACCAGGGACAGAAAAATACTGACCTTGACTCGCACAGGGGGTAGTGTAAAATATATTGTGTAAATTATAAGCGGAGGTAGAAAAAAAGCGCATTCCCCACTATACTTGGAGTTGAAAGAGTAAATAACAAAAAAAACCAAGAAAGGAGGAATACGCTATGTTAG
>WYAU01000035.1 GCA_011525665.1 Candidatus Brocadia sp. | reverse complement strand
CTCCAACCTCCCGTTGCTCCCCACCACACCTCACGGTGTCGCAGTTACGGTCGGTTACAGGGCGGAAAGCGTTTTCCCTGAAGGGGACTTTCACCCCTCTGGCATTGCACACTCTCAGGCGCACTAGAGGCAATTCATGAATTGCCTCTACAAAGATTGAAATTCCTCTACCGTTACATTAATACGAAGGCCCCGCTACCTGCTCTTTCCCGGCTAAGAGTTTTTCATAGGAGACAACCATGGGGTTCCTGTCCCAGAGATTGTACGTTTTGTCAATCTTCCCTTTGGCAGTTGTCGCAGCCGTCCCCCATCCTGTTCCATCGAACTGGTTGAATGGATCCGCCCTGTCCATCTGAACCGTAAGCCTGGGAATACCTTCCGGCGCATAAGGCCATGGCCACGCCGTTGACAACATACCGTGAAACACCACATTCTTTATCTTGTTGGTAAGCACCTGATGGGTATGGCCGTGGATAACCGTTACCGACTTGAATGGAGCCAGCAATTTTTGGACTTCCTCTGCATCATCAGTCCAAAAATTCCATGGTTTATAATATTTGTACAAAGGCGAGTGAGAAAAGACAATGATGGGCATGCCCTTGCCAACAACGGACAGGTCTTCTTTCAGCCACTTCCGCTGCTCCTCTCCAACGGTAAACGGCCGCCCCTTCGGGTTGTCCAGCTGGGCCATAAATAGCATGCGTTCCATGGGTGACATGTTTGTTTCCGACCAATAATCCTCGACAATCACGCTATTCAGCACAATGAAATGAACCCCCTTGTGATCAAAGGAATACGTTGGCTGACCGAAGAATTCCCTCCACGCATCTCCCATATCATAGTACCAGTCATGCTCGCCAACCATCATGTAGCATTTGGGCTTTAAGGGGGCGATAATTTCTTTCCCCAGCGACAACTCCCCCCGCAACCCTAACTGCGCCAGGTCACCGCCAAAAAGCACAAAATCCGGCTGCGGGGACATGGCATTCACGTCCTCAACGGCCTTTATCAGCGCCCTGGCAAACCGATGTTCCTTCCCCCGCGCAAGGAGATGAGAGTCGGATATATAGGCAAACATGAACGCTTCCGCCCCCTGTTTCATGGCAACCATCTGTACCAGGCTCTCAGATGAGTTCAGGACGTAATCGGAACCGGCAAGAACCACCCCGGCCTTCATCGTGGTTTTCAAAAATTCCCTGCGACTCACACCGGCGAGATTCGTGTATTTTACTTGTTCATCTTTCCCCTTCTTTTTCGCGCTCATAATTCATCCTCTCCGTATAACGATTCCAAAACCCATCCATACGAAATTTATTCTACCGAAGTGCCTGATTCCGGAAGATTATCGCCGGTAAGTGATTTCATAAACTCAACCAAATCCTTCTTTTCATCTTCCGTTAAATTGAGCGGTCGTATACCGCCATCCAGATTCGGATTCGGGATGCCGCCTTGATTATAAAATCCGACAACACTTTCCAGGGTCGGCTCACTCCCGTCGTGCATATACGGGGCCGTAAGGGCAATATTTCTCAGCCCTGACGTCTTAAATGCCCCGATATCTTTCGGTTCCTTCGTTACCAGGTAGTGTCCGAGTTCAGCAGAACCCTCCTCCTGCGCAAGCACAGACTGGTTTGCGCCGGAACCGGAAGCCTTTCTGGCCAGAGGTTCAAAATCCTTCCCCTTCATGGCAACGCCGATATTGTGGAATTTGTTATTCGTAAAAAAGGGATACGATACATTAAATTCATGGCAGGTGATACACCGCGCCTTTCCCTGAAATAATTTCCACCCTCTTTGCGCAGATACGCTTATGGCATCCTTGTCGCCGGCGATAAACCGGTCAAACGGTGTATTAAAGGTATTGAGTGTGCGTTCAAAAGAAGCAATAGCCATAGCGATGTGGTCTATGGTGATTTTATCTGTGCCAAAGACGGCCTTAAAGGATGTTTTGTACTCGGGAATGTTTGAAATTTTTTCTACAAGGGCATCATGAGACGGCATACCCATCTCCTTCGGATTAATGATAGGTTGTTTGGCCTGCTCCTCTAAGGTGATTGCCCTTCCATCCCAGAACTGGGTATCAAAAAAGGCTGCATTAAGCACCGTAGGGCTGTTTCTTGTCCCTTTTTGACCTTTTATCCCAATGGCAATGTCTTTACCATCGGCAAATCCTTTTTCGGGATCGTGGCACGTGGCACAACTGACTGTATCGTCAATGGACAATCGTTTGTCAAAAAAGAGCTTTTTGCCCAGTTCTATTTTTTTCTTTGTTAAAGGATTATCTTCAGGGATGACTGGCTCCAGAACTCCTGGTGGTAAATTTAACAGGTAAGAGTCAGCCTCTGGCTGTGAAAAAGCCGCAGGTTGGAGAAACTGAATAAAGCCGGAAACAACACAACAGATCAGGGTATTCACAGCAATTGGCAGCATTGAATTACCGGTACCTTTACCTTGGATTTGAGTCACGCTTTATCCTCCTCCTCTCATGTCTGTTTTTCCGGAAATTGTTGCCGTGTCCAAATAATTATTTACGGATATATTCCCCTTATCAAAAGCGCATCTGCAACCTTCTTCACGGCAATCATCATAGCAGCGGCACGCATGTCTCTTTTCTTTTCACGGCTAAGAGCATATACCGCCTCGTAAGAACGGTCCATAAGATTTTTCAGCCGTGTGTTTACCTCATGTTCACACCAGAAATAACACTGTACGTCCTGAACCCACTCAAAGTACGATACAATCGCACCACCCGCATTGGCCAGGATATCGGGAACCACCGGCATCTTGCGTTCAGCCAGTATCTGATCCGCCTCCGTTGTCGTTGGGCCGTTGGCGCCCTCAACAATCATCTTTGCCTTAATCTTCCCCGCATTCTCCTGTGTAATTTGATTTCCCATTGCCGCCGGCACCAGTACGTCGCAGGATAGTTCCAGGAGGGACTCATTCGTTACGCCTTCTGCGTGCGGAAAATGCTCAAACGACCCGTTTTCCCTATAATAGTTTATCAGCGCATCGCAGCTTAGCCCCTTTGGATTATAGATACCTCCTTTTGAGCTACTCACGGCAATAATCTTACAGTCCATTTCGCTAAGGAATTTCCCTACTGCTGACCCCACGTTTCCATAACCCTGGATTACCACCTTAAGGCCCTTCAGGTTCATCTTTTTATGTTTAATGGCGCTGGCGATGGTAAAGGCAATGCCAAGACCCGTCGCGTCCGTTCTTCCGAGGGAACCGCCAACATTTACCGGTTTACCCGTCACGATTCCCGGTGTACAATAACCGTTATTCGTGCTGTATGTATCCATCATCCATGCCATAATCTGTTCATTGGTATTTACATCGGGGGCCGGAATATCCTTTTCGATGCCAATGATGGGCATAATGGCGTAGGTATAGCGGCGCGTGAGCCGTTCTAGTTCACTTTTTGAAAAGGTCTTTGGATTGCAGATAACGCCGCCTTTTGCGCCTCCAAAAGGGACTCCCGCCAGAGAGCACTTCCACGTCATTTCCATCGCCAGCGCCTTTAGATCATCGAGGGTTACTTCCTGATGGTATCGAACCCCGCCCTTATAAGGGCCTCGTGATGCATTGTGTTGTACCCGAAATCCGGTAAATACCCTCAGAAAACCGTCGTCCATCCGTACGGGAACGGAAACAGTCAAAATACGATCGAAATTCCTCAGTGTTTGATGGACGTCCTCCGGAAGCATCATCAGTTTTGCTGTGCTGTCGAGTTGCGTCAGCGCCGTTTGCCATGCACTATGTGTCATTATCCCTTGTGACATGTTATCTTTTTCCCTGCTCTTTCCGCTTTGCTAATTTTACAGAGTCATACTCAATCCATAAATGCATTTCATAATTATACCCATGCAGCAATAAGGTTATCTCCGACTCTGAAGTGCGCCAAAGACTGCTATACTTACCAAGACCCATAAAAATAGCATCTGCATCACTGACATAAGGATCCGGACTTCCTTTGCGAACTTTTCGAAGCGGTTCTCCATATTTTTCAATCAACAGGTTTTCAAATTTAAAAAACTTTGTTAATGCTTCAAGCCCGAATAATCCGCAACCCACTTTTCTGTGTTGGTATTTTCCAGGTTATAGATATTCATCAGAGTCAGGGGAGGAAAATAGATGTTAATAGTGACCAGTCCCCCCGTGTGGGCATTTGACACACGATGGATAGTTGTGAGGTTTACATAAGACAACTCACCCGTATGAAATCTGCGGGTAAAGGTGGGAACAATCACCCCGGCAGGCTGTTTATTGAACAGTTCCTCGGTCATGGTGCCCTGCCGGATGACCGTAACACCAAGAGAAACTCCGTGATCATGTATCGGTGTTATCTGCCCCTTCTTAAAGCACAGAACCGTCACCTCACACTTGCTGCTGACATGAATGACGTTTCTTTTATATTCCTGGTCTGAAAAACTTATATATTCCTCGACGGGCAACTGTCTTCCGTCTGTTTCCATCACGCATTTTTTCAGTATATCCAGGACTGGTTTGTCCGGCAGAGATTCCAGGCGATTGATGAACGATTGTAAAGTAATATCCATAATTCAAAATCCCTTTGGTAAATGTGGATAAACAAGAGACGCGGCATCGTACTTAATCTGAACCAGTTCACCGGTCAACGCCTTCATAAATTCAATGAGGTCACTGACCTCTTGCCCGGTCAAATGCAAGGCATGAATATCGGGGCTCTTATTCTCACTCCGTCCACCACCCCCGTTGTAAAACTGCACTACTTCAAACAGCGTGGGAAAGAATCCGTTGTGCATATAGGGGGCTGTGTCCGTAATATTTCGTAAAGAAGGTGTCTTGAACGCCCCTTTATCTGCGTCATTCCTGGTGACGTTGTATCGTCCCAAATCCTCTCGGAGAGGACCATCCGCCGGTACGCCAATGTTGTGGAACTTGTTGTCGGTAAAATTCGGGCCGTTATGACATTTGATACACTCCGCCTTGCCGTTAAATAATTCCATACCGCGTTTGGCCGATTCACTCATGGCATTCACGTCCCCCTGCATGTACCTGTCAAACGGCGAATTTGCAAACACAATGGTACGTTCGAATGCAGCAATGGCCCTGGCTATGCCGTCAGCGGTTACACCCGTCCCGAAGACTTCCTTAAATGCCCTGACATAATCGGGAATTCCGCTCAGTTTTCTGACAACATTATCCAGAGATTCATGCATTTCGTCCGGATTCTGTATGGGGCCCAGCGCCTGTTCTTCCAGAGTGGCGGCCCTGCCATCCCAGAACTGAAATTCATTATAGGCGCTATTGATTATGGTGGGAGAATTTCTCCCCCCCTCTTTGGATGCTGGCCCACCCAGCATCCGGGGTAAGCCGTCAGCAAAACCCAGGGCGGGATTGTGGCAGGTGGCGCAGCTAATCCAGTTGTTTCCCGACAGGCGGGGATCAAAAAAGAGTTTTTTCCCCAACTCGATCTTTGCGGTTGTCTGGGGATTATCCGCGGGAATTGTCACCGGAGGAAGAAGGCCCAGAGGGGGAAATGTCCGTTCTTCAGCCGGCGCGTCCGCCGGCGTCACGGAAAGATCGGTAACGGCGGAAGGAAACAAAGGAAAATCACCACCCTCAATACGCTCTATCGTGAAAAAAAAAGCCACTGCGCATCCGCAAGCGAATTTTGCGGCATTCGTCATTTTCATAGCAACAAACCTCCTTTTTTAAAATTCACATTCATCCAACCGGTTTTTACTGTACAGAAAAACCCCCGTCTACAAATATAACCTGTCCGGTGATATAATCAGACGCCTTTGACGCCAGAAATACAACCACGCCGGAAAGGTCGGAGGGTTTGCCAATACGCTTCAAGGGTATCTTTGAAAGTATCGCCTGTTTAATTTTTTCATCGTGCAGCATGGTTTTGGTCATTTCCGTCTCCATGGAATACGGGGCAATGGAATTTACCGTGACATGATATTTTGCCCATTCGACGGCCAGCGCCTTTGTCAATTGGATTACTCCCCCCTTACTGGCGCAATAGGCAGCGGAGCCGCCTGCTCCGAATGCCCCGAGGGCAGAACTGATGTTGATGATTTTTCCCTTTTGTTTTTCGACCATGTGTTTTCCTGCGATCTTTGAGCACAAATAGGTGCTGGTAAGATTTGTCTCCAGCATCCTCTGCCAGTCATGCAGGGAAAATTCAAGACAATGGCCAAAGGCATAGGCACCGGCGTTGTTAACGAGGATATCGATGGTCTTTAATTCGCACAAAACCCTCTCCACCATCCGCGTCACATCTTCTTCCCGGGTAACATCCGCAACCAGGGGCACTGAATTTACCCCGTTTTCCCGGATCTCGCTGGCCGTAGCCTCGACATCAGACAGCGTGCGGCTGACCACCGCAACGTGGGCACCCGACTCCGCGAGCGCCAAAGCCATCGATTTGCCCAGCCCTTTACCGGCACCCGTTACCAGTGCGACTTTATCCCGCAGACTAAATAATTCGACACACATATTCTCGTCTCCCCCGTCCTTATCGTATAAGCAAATCCCTCTGCCGGGTTATTCGGTTCGTTTTTAGCTTATCCAGCCCCAGTTCCTGCCTGGCCAGGACTTTGCTGAGATAATAATTAACCTGACGCGCCTCGGAATCATTTAATAAATGGGGATCGAAAGACCTCATTAGTTCGATGGTTTGCGCCCATTCCGCCGTTGTCTTTTTGGATGTAAATACCCGTTCCAGGGTATGACATTTATGGCATTTTTCCAGAATAATCCTCATGCCTATCTGTATATCCATCTTCATCTCGTCTATCCCGAGGTTTTTGACCAAATACCCCAGCGCCTCCCGCGCTTCCTGTTCGGTCATGACCCCCGGATCTTTTGCACGCATCCGTGACACGTAATCCCGCCAGTCAGGCTCCGTCTTGACATGAGCATAGACCCTTTCCAGTGAATGGCAGGTGGCGCATTTTTGCTGGACGACCTTTCGGCCTATGTTTACATTGACCTTTACAAATTTTCCCTTTTCCTGAATGATAACGTATTGGCTCTTGATCGCAGAAATCATATATAATCCTGCATACAAGGGGATCTGCAAATAAACGGCAATCACCAGGACCATTCCGTAAATCGGCAGGCTTTTATAAAACTTCTTATAAAGTCTTGCGATGCATATCTTGATAATAATCAGCGGCAAAATAGCGATTCCGATATAAGAATGGATGACGGCCTTGGGCGGCAACACATTAAATTCTTCGAGTTTTTGAAACATTACGACGCTGATAAACAGATACAGGACAAAGAAAATATATCCCCCTATGCGATGTGCCCATTTAAAGTATTTTTCATGCGTTGTATTGTTTTGTCCCAGCAGGATGACGATATGCACAGCGGCAACAATGCCGACACCAAGCAGACCGAATGCCAATATGGAATTTGTTACCGGACTCATGAAATTCTCTTTATTATAATAACCCAATTTTCGTCAGGCTGTCTTTTGCAGCGATTTTTAGATACACGCCAAATGTCACAAAAGCACCCCACTTGCCCGTTCTCTTAAGGGGGATTTCCTCAGAAAGGCTGATCAGGGGTTGGCCGGGATGCCCTGATACAAAATTTGAAAGCCTTAACACCGGGTTTCATCGACCGAAGCTTGTTCCTATGGCTTCTGCCGTTTTAACCAATCCGTCTTCGGTTGGAACGCTTTTTTGACCTTTAGCAACCTCGCTCAGGGAAACCGATTCGATCCTTTGCCCCCTGAGACAAACCATTTCCCCAAGGCGTTTAGCGGCAATCAGGTCTACTGCTGCCACGCCAAACCGGGTTGAAAGGATACGATCAAAGGCACAGGGAGAACCTCCCCTTTGCAGGTGTCCCAAAACGGTGACGCGCACCTCCATCCCGGTGCTCTTCAGACTGGCTCCCACCTTATTCCCTATGCCGCCAAGACGTTCAGCGCTGCCACCCTCTTCGGCAACGCACAGTACGGAAACGTCACCCCCAATGGGTTTTGCTCCTTCGGCTACGACCACAATGCTCGATCTGTTGCCACTTTTTTTGCGGTCAATAATTTTATGGCATACCTTTTCGATATCAAACGGAATTTCGGGAATAAGAATCACGTCAGCGCCGCCTCCGATCCCGGTTTGTAAGGCTATCCAGCCCACATATCGGCCCATTACCTCAACGACCATAATCCGGTTATGGCTTTCCGCCGTGGTGTGTAAACGGTCCAGCGCCTCTGTAGCCGTTTGCACCGCGGTATTAAATCCAAAAGTGACGTCCGTTGCCAGGATATCATTGTCAATGGTCTTGGGGACTCCGACAACCGGACAACCCATCCTGGATAACTCGTAGGCAATATTGAGAGAGCCATCGCCGCCGATAACAATCAGGGCATCCAGACCCCACGATTGTATATTTTTTCTTACCTCCCGGGAGACATCCTTCACCTCGGAGATGCCGTTTTCTGTCACTTTGTAGTGAAAAGGATTCGCCCTGTTGGTTGCGCCCAGGATTGTTCCTCCGACGTGGAGGATGCCACGGATGTTCCACGGTGTTAAAGTCCGGGTTTTGCCGGGTAAAATAAGCCCGTCAAAACCATCCTCAATCCCAAGCACTTCGTAATTATATTTCACAGCGGCAGACTTCACAATGGCGCGGATGACTGCATTCAATCCCGGACAATCACCCCCGCCGGTTAACACACCGATCTTCTTCATTACACATCGGCTCCCTTATGGTATAGTGTTTCATAAAAAGGACACAATCACTTTTCACCCTTTTTTTTATCAGGAGAAAACAGAATGCTGCAGTGCTATCAAACCGTTCCGGATTGATTTTTAGTCATGCGGCAATAAGAATCACGATTTTTATGATCTTTTTTTCGGCGCTAGTTTTCGTATGTACCTGGCCAGGGCTTGTATCTCCTCAGGCTTTAGCTTGTCACTCCACCGGGGCATCTTGTTCTTGCCATTGACAATGGAGTCCAGTATCTCACTGTCCTTTTTTTTGACCTGCCAATCAGGGTCTGCAAGGTTAGGGGCCTTCAACTCCCGTCCCCTCTTGGTGCCTTTACCATCCTCACCGTGACAGGTGGCGCAATGGTATTCAAATAATTTTTTTGGGTTAATTTCTTCCTCCTCCTGCCCCCAAACCGCCAAGAAGCCGGAATACATACCAAAAAAGGCAAAAAAGAATACCGCATACCACATAACCCTTTTCCAATCGCCCATACCTCAAAACTCCTTCATAAAAGACGCGCTGATATCTCACATACGATTTCCCTATTCGTGCACAAATGGACACAGATCTCAGGACATTACGAAAAAAACCGTATAATACATTTTAGCGTTGCGGCAGGAGTTAACACCCGACAGCACAAAGAGTTCCTTGCGCAAAAATTTATTTCTTCCCGAAACCCCTAATAACAGAAACCAGGGCCTTAATCTCATCCTGCGTTAGTTTCTCTTTAAATGGCATCATTTTTTCCGGCGTGCCATCATTAATTTGTTTAATGATCTTTTCGTCGGTTGTCTGCGCCTGCCATTCGGCATCGGCAAATTCCCGCGCTCCCAGTCCCAGCCCAAGGTCTGTAGGGTGGCCGTCCTCGCCATGACAGGTTTTGCAATGGGTCATATAGAGTTTTTTAGCATCGATATCAGCTGCTTTTGAAACGTGTGTTCCTGAAAAATAGGTAACTACCCCTGCAATGACTGCCAATGATACTCCCGCAAAAATTCCTGTCTTCCGCATATCTTTTTCCTCCTTAAAAATGTATTAGGATGTCAAAACTACCTTTCACGCTCACTACTGATTGGCACAGATGCCCATCCGGTTTACGACTTTACATAACGACGCCTATTCTTCGTAGGTGAGGACACGAATAATACCCATCGTCCCACCATTCATGTCGGTAGTGCAGTCGCAAACGGAAATCACTTTTTTTATATTACCCTGCTGTAAAAAATCATTCACCGCTTTATCCAGTTCCATAAGTTCATTATGGACGTGGAATATCTTCAGAGGTGAAGTAAACGTTTTTACTTTTATCATAAATTTACTCCTGATGTATGAATTGAAAACGGAGAAGTTATTTAGCGACATCCACTTCCCTTGTTCCCTCCCAGATACCGTGGAGGTTACAACGGCTAAACGCCCGAAGTGTTCTTTTTCCTTCGTGGTGCAAAACAACGCTCAGCGACACTTCCGGCCTGTTCAGTTCAGCGGTAAAATCCACGCGTGAAATATAGATATGCCCGCAATACAGATCCACGAACTGAATGAAATGGCCATTTTCCATTCCATGAGGTATTTCCCCCACCTTTATATTTACCGTAAAGGGTTGTCCAACCTTCACATTACCCTGTATGTTAATAACGGGCACATGTTTCTTCGCTGTATCCGCCGGACCCGTGGCCACTGTATTTACCTGACAAAACAAACTTGTTTCTGCCATTTTCGTGCTCCTTCTTATAAACTGATTCGGGAATTAAACACATGTCTTCTTACTTTAGCGGTGCAGATGCAATCTTGATCGCCTTTACAGGGCATACCGGAATGCAACGCTCGCACTCATCGCACATACGGGGTATAATTACTGCCTTTTCGTGCTCCATAACGATGGATTGCCGCGGACAAACATGCAGACATTCTTCGCAACCGACACATTCCGCTTTATTTACAAAGATCATAATGTGCATGCCTTTCAACGGCAGGAATACCACATCCATGAAGCCTCCTGCAAGAGGGTGTGAGATTATTCCGCCCGGACTTCAATCTTCCTCGGTTTTACATGTTCTGCCTTGGGTAAGACAAGAGACAAGACACCATCAGACATCTTTGCCTCGATTTTATCCCTGTTAATGGCGTCAGAGATTACAAAATGCCTGTGATAATGTCCAATGTTATATTCATTATGTATTATCTTTTCACCGGCATACGCCTCCTGAGAAACCTCACCATTGATAATCAGTTCATTGTCCCGCATATCAACGGTGATATGCTCTGCGCTCACTGCCGGCATATCTATCAAAATGGTGAAGCTATCCGGTGTTTCATAAATATCAGATAAAGGAAAATACCAGTCTCCTTTCCCGGTCACCACGCATTTATCAGGCGTAATCTTCTTTTTCTCAACGGACGGGTGTTCTTTTGTTTCCATGACAAGAATCTCCTTTTTTTGTTATGCCTTTTGAATTACAACTTGCTTTGGTTTTGCTTCAGCGGCCTTCGGGAGTGTCACTGTTAAAACGCCGTTTTTATAAGAAGCCGTTACTTTTTCCACGTCGACCTTTTCCGGCAACATAATCGAACGGGCAAACGTTCCATAGTTCCTTTCCCTGCGCAAGTACGTTATCTTCGCATCGGTAACGGCGGCTTTTCTTTCGCCCCTGATTGTTAATACATCGTCAACTACCCGTACATCCAGTTCACTGATCCTGATTCCGGGAAGTTCGGCACGCACAAAAACACTCTCCTCGTTTATAGACACAATAATCGGCGGAAACTCCACGTTCACGTAGCCCTCGATTTTTGGTGTTGAACTCAAAATATCCAATAAGTCACCCATCTCCCGCTGGATATGGGTGAGGCTGGTTAAAGGATCCGACCTGTCCCATTTTATGAGATTCATTACCATTCACCTCCTCTTCCGAATTTTCCAAAATTTTAGATACCAGGTTCCATACTTCTGGATTTGATTCCCCCCTTTCACGTTTTCAAAATCTTTTTATTACCTTGACCGGGAAAATCATTTCTCTTGAAGCTACAAGACTTTATACACATTACCGTGTTGGTTGTTTTCTCCTTATGGATAAAAACAACCAACGGAAATTGAATAGCTACACTGTTATTGGCAATAAAGATGCCAATCGGTATGGATTACTACTAATTTATCGTATGGCCCTCTGTGAAGAGTTCTTTTTTAGTCATACAACTGCGGCATCACCCTGCGCAATTACCACTTTCATTTTTCTTGATATAAATCAGCGTGTCTGATCAATAAGCGCTCATCGTCATAAAGGCGTAACTCCGCCCCAACACGATTCGTTCAGTCTAAATAGATAGAATTTTGGTCTAAAATTATTGATGAAAATACGCATCAATCCAATAGTAACGGTTGTTTCTACTTCTGTAACCATTGGAAATAATTATGATTAGAATATATTTGTGTAATGACTTCGAAGATTATAATTTTGGCATAATAATTGATTGCTCCTAAGATATATTTCCCCAAGATGAGTTTTTATCCGTGGTATCTCAAGCGGACGTTGCAGATGAGCGGGGTAAATTTTGCCTTTTGGCAGCGACTTTTGATATACACGGCATTCGAAATTTGTTGATACTGAGTTAGGTCATCGGCGACTTCGCCGGTTTAATAGGAATTAGCTCTGACAGAAAAATGCTCTCTTTTCCTCACTTTCTGAAACAGGACATCATGCTGCGGGTGGTGTATTCGCTCATACCGCTTGCGGTGGCCGGTGTCTATTTTTTTGGCTGGTATATTGTGAGCATACTGGCGATTTCTCTGTTATTTGCTTTCCTGACAGAATGGGGGATGGCCTCCCTTCGAAAGGGAAAAATAAGTTACGCATGTTTCGTCACAGCCGGGATATACGCCCTTTCCCTTCCGCCAACGACTCCGCTATGGATTGCTGCGGTTGGCATTATTGTCGCTATCTTATTCGGGAAAGAGGTGTTCGGCGGATTCGGGAAAAATGTATTTAATCCTGCCATCGTCGGGCGTGCTTTTGTTTTTGTTTGTTTCCCCGCGGAATTAACAGCCCGTTTTGTCCCTGTATTCAGCGGATTTCCGGGCGGATTCAGCCACTGGAGTTTTTCCCGTCTGGAACAGTCGCCGGTCTTTCTTCAGGAAGCGGGACTGAAAGTAGTTGATGCCATAACCGCGGCAACACCCTTATGGACGAACCGGGATTACGGCTTTGCCACGCCGGTTCTTTCCCTGTTTCTTGGCAATATAGGCGCCATCTTTGAGTATGAAGGGCAGAAAATGGTTCTGGCGGCGGGATCAACAGGTGAAGTTTCCGCGGCGATGATACTTCTGTCGTGCGCATATCTCCTGGCGACAAAGACGGCGAACTGGCGCTTAACCATAACGACGATCTTGGGCGCTTCTTTCTCTGCCGCTATCTTCCGGTACGCCCTGGGTTCCGCGTCTGCGCCCGAAGTGCCCTTTACCCTGCTTTCCGGGGCGCTCTTTTATGCAGCTGTTTTTATGGTCACCGATCCGGTCAGTGCGCCAAAAGTTGCCCTCTCACAATGGATTTATGGCGCCTTTATCGGTATCATGATCGTTGTTTTCCGTTTTAAAGGTATCTTCGCGGAAGGTGTGGCATTTTCCATCCTGCTCGGAAACATGATTGCCCCATCCCTTGATTTATGGATCAAGAGAATAAAGGACCGGAATAATAAAGAACCCGTTCCGGATAATAAAACGCCATGAAAAAAACTTCTCCCGCATATATCCTGGGATTCATGATCATTATCTGTACGGTATTTGGCGCTGCCATCTCTTTCGTACATTACGTCACCCTCGATATGCTTGAAAAAAACGAACGGCTTCATAAAAACAGAATGATATGCCGCGCATTTCGTCTCCCTGTCGCCGGCGTCTCTGCCGATGCTTACCAAAAAGCGATAGATGCGGCGATCAGCTATCAGCAGCTAACCCATCGGGGGCGTGTATGGCAAATATATACCCGCAAAGATACCGGTGAGATCGGCTTTGTTTTCAGCGGACAGGGAGTATGGGATCGTATCACCGGTATTCTCGTACTTTCTTCGGACCTGTCAAAAATTGCCAACATCCAGTTTTTAGAGCACAAAGAAACACCCGGATTGGGTGGACGCATTGAAGAAGCCTGGTTTACTGACCAGTTTCAGAGGGTTATCATTGCATGGGAACAGCCGGTTGATAAACGCATTATCGTGGGCGTTGCGCGGGACCCGAAGGCAAAAAACCGGGTAGACGCTGTCACGGGCGCAACACAGACATCCATGGCCGTTATGAAGTTTTTAAACAGCGAGTTGGAGGCATTCAAACAGGCAATAAAAGCCTGGAGAGAAGAACGTATTCTCCTTTCCGGTCTTCCAAAAGGCAAATTGTCCCGGGAAAAACTTCGTGCTTTGGATTTTGTCTCTGCAGGCTCTTTCGGGCAGGTAAGGAATTTTTCTTTTTTAAAGGCACTTTGTGAAGACAAGGACGTTCTATGGCTTACACATCAAAGCAGGTCTTTTTAAACGGCATCTGGCTGGAAAACCCCGTTTACCGGCAGGTACTCGGCATTTGTTCTTCACTTGCCGTTACCAATCTCATGGCAAATACCCTCTTCATGTGCTTCGGGGTAATATTTACCACCTCACTTTCCAACGTGACGATATCACTGCTCAGAAATTTTATTCCGAAGCGTATCCGCATGATCGTGCAGGTGCTTATTATTGCCAGCTTTGTCATGATGGTCGATATCATCATCAAGGCGCTCGCCCCCGATATCCATCGTTTTATTGGCCCTTATGTGGGACTGATCATTACCAATTGTATCATTATGGGGAGGGCGGAGGCCTTTGCAAGCCAGAACAAACCGATCCTTTCATTGTATGATGGCATAGCATCGGGAATTGGATATTCCCTCATGCTCATTGCCATTGCGTTAGTTCGCGAACCGCTCGGACAGGGAACAATTCTGGGTATGGCATTACCGAAACGTGATCTCTGGTGGCATTCATGGATTATTATGATCATGCCGCCGGGTGCATTTTTTATGCTGGGGATATTTACCTGGTTCGCCCGTGGATGGCTGACCAGACAAGAAGGAAAACGCTAAAGGAGCATGCTATGGATCACTTGCAGAATAACATGGGCATTGTTATGTCAATCATCCTCATCTTTACCTCCGCGGCCTTCACCGACAATATCCTTCTGACAAGGTTTCTCGGTATGTGTTCGTGTCTGGGCGTTTCCCGAAAGGTTGGCACCAGTATCGGTCTTGGCCTTGCCGTGATCTTTGTCACGGCAAGCACCGCTGCGCTTAATTTTTTAGTGTATCAATATATTCTCATCCCTCTCGGGATCGGATATTTGCGCCTGATAACCTTCATTGTCATTATTGCAGCCTTTGTACAGCTTGTGGAGATGATTGTGGAGCGCGTATCCGAAAAGTTATACTACGCCCTCGGTATTTTTCTGCCTCTCATTACGGTTAACTGCGCAATTCTGGGTATTTCACTTTTCATGCTGAATAAACCTTATTCATTCTGGCAGGCCTTTGCCTTCGGCGCAGGCGGAGGGTTTGGCTGGTTTCTCGCAATCACCATTATTGGCGGCATCCGTGAAAAGATAAAAGAAAACGAACTCCCGCGGGGACTTGAGGGCCCTGCCATTACCCTCATTATTATCGGCATCATGGCACTCGCATTTGTGGGATTTTCAGGCATGATAAAAATATGATACCGGGCAGCATCCTTTTTTCTATCGGCATCTCGGTCGGATTTCTTTTGGCCACAGGCCTGATACTGGCGGCGCTTCTCATTGTTGCCGAGAAGAAGATACTGAATTACGGCGCATGCCGCATTGACATTAATGAAGGTGAACGCAGGCTGGAAGTGCCCGGAGGAGGGACATTGCTGTCAACACTCGGCGAAAACAACATCTTTATTCCATCAGCGTGCGGCGGACGCGGGAGCTGTGCATATTGCAAGGTGCAGGTAACGGAAGGCGGCGGTATGGTCAGCCCCGTCGAAGAACCCCATCTGGGAGCCGAAGAGCGCAAAAATCAAATCCGCCTTTCCTGCCAGGTCAAGGTCCGAAAAGACATCAAGATCCATGTGCCGAAAGAATTATTATCGGTCAGGAAATACAGAGGAAAGCTCCTCCACAAGCGACCGTTGACGTATGATATCGTGGAATTGCGCATAGAACTCCTTGAGCCGAACAACATAGATTTTGTTGCTGGACAGTACATTCAGCTTGAATCCGAAGAGTATAACGGCCACGACCGGGTCATGCGCGCCTATTCCATGTCGTCTCTCCCTTCCGATAAAAGTCACGTAGAACTGATGATCCGTAAAGTGCCCAGCGGCATCTGCACCACGTGGGTATTCGAGCATCTCAGGGAAGGGCAGGAAGTCACATTCAGCGGGCCGTACGGTAAATTTCACATTTCGGGTACCGATGCGGAGATGATTTTCATTGCGGGCGGAAGCGGCATGGCACCCATCTGGGGTATGCTGAGGGATCTGAAGGAAAGGGGCATTATGCGCAAAGCCACCTATTTTTTCGGAGCACTCACGCAAAAAGATCTGTTTTTTGTTGATGAACTGGCCAAACTTCAGCAGGAGGTTTCCTGGTTCAGGTTTATTCCGGCGCTCTCCAATGAGCCGGCCGGATCGGATTGGAAAGGCGAGCGCGGTCTTATCACCGACGTTGTGGCAAGATACATGCCCGATTGCTCGAAACAGGAAGCCTATCTCTGCGGTTCGCCTGGCATGATCGATGCCTGTATTAAGGTTTTGAAAAAGGGCGGCATGACGGAAGACCGCATTTTTTATGATAAATTTGCATAGGAACACTAACGCATGAAGCTGTCACCGCAGGATCAGAAACTTATTCATAATCTGGAACCGTCCAAATTTTCGAAAGAAGGTTTTTTGGGGACAGATACCCGATCCGTGGACGAAATTATTGCAGATGATTTACGTACCCTTCGGCAAGCAGGCGTGACAAAAGAATCGTTAGTGAAGGAATTACGAGACGCTTACCAGAAGGCAAAGCTGGCCTTCGGAGCGGAAGTGGCAATAAGAGAAAATGTGAAGGCAGTATTTCGTGAATCCATGGGACGCATCCCGTCGCCGTTTTGCAAGGACGGTCTCTTTGAAAAAGGTGAAGCGGTCGTTATTGATCACGCCAACAACCTTTCGCTTATCATTACCAGCCTGGGAATAAACCTTATCGAAAAGCACGATTTTTTCCAGGGCAGGGGATGCAGATTTAGAATAGATCCTCTGGTTGCGATAAAAATATTTCGGCTTTTGCCCGATACATAACGCAGCTTAGCCGCAACCAAAGATAGCCGCCACCCTTTCTCTTCCCTAGCAAGGAGGGGACTTCGTCGTGAATGCCCCTGTCGAACGATGAGGGGAAGGTAAAAAATCTTCCTAAAAAGGAAAGTCAGGGGGTCTCTATGCCAGGAACATCCTCTGTGAACCGTATAACAAGACATCGGGAAAATATTGCCGAGCGCGAGGCTCCACGCGCCTGAAAGCATAACATACTTAAATTTATTTTCCCCATTAACAATTTTCAACCCGGGTAATTTCCTTCTATGGCCAGTATCCACTCCACCATGGTAGAAATGCTGCATCATGTCTTTCCCCAACAAGCAAACCCTGCCGGCACTTTGTATGGCGGGTGGATGATGAACTGGATCGTTACGGCGGGAAACCTGGCTGCCTTGCGGTTGACAAAAAGACCCTTGCTCCTGGCCTCTATCGAGGATTTGTTCTTCCTGCAACCCGTCCGGATCGGTGACGTTGTTACCGTCAGGGCCATGGTCGAATATATCGGAAATACCTCCCTGGAAGTGGAGGCGGTTGTATTCTGCAGGTCGCTAAACGAAGAAGAAAAACTTTGTACCCGTGCGAGGATGTCGTTCGTTTCCAGCGACGTCCGGGGTAAGCCGGTACCTGTAGAACAGCAGATAGAACCTGCCAACGACGATGAATGGGAAATGTGTCGGTATGCCGGAGAGATACGGGAAAGAAGGCTTGAGCGAATAGCACACAGAAAGCAGAGAGTGCTCGATACAGACCTGAAGGATGCCGGACAATTAAGCCTCCGGGTATATCGGCTGGTCTTCCCGGAAGATGCTATTTATGGAAACCTCATGTATGGGGGAAAACTCCTCCTCATACTTGATGAGATTATAGCCATCATGGCAATGAAATTCGCCAAAGGAACCATCGTAACGGCCTCCCTGGACGCCCTGGATTTTTACCACCCCATCTCTGTTGGAAATGTACTTACCCTGGCAACTTCTCTCAATTATGCGGGCAGGTCTTCCATGGAAATCGGCGTAAAAGTCCTTGCTGAAGACCCGATAAGCAATATTATTCACCATACCTGCACGGCTTTTTCTACCTGTGTCAAAGTGGATGGAAATGGCAGGCCTGTCCCCCTTGCGTCATTTATACCCATCACGGACATCGGGAAGAAACGCTGGGCTGAGGCTGAGCAAAGAAAAGAAAAACGCATGCGAAGATTGAAGGAATTACAGTCGCAAGGGCTAAGAGGGTACTCAATATATACACATAAGTTGCGTGAAAAATAGAGCAAACACCAGCTAACCAGCCCTCCGTAAGGGAAGTGAGGTTGGTATAGCCGGAATAGCCTGCAAAATCTTGGTTTTCACGATTTTATTTCCATG
>WYAU01000034.1 GCA_011525665.1 Candidatus Brocadia sp. | reverse complement strand
CTAACATAGCGTATTCCTCCTTTCTTGGTTTTTTTTGTTATTTACTCTTTCAACTCCAAGTATAGTGGGGAATGCGCTTTTTTTCTACCTCCGCTTATAATTTACACAATATATTTTACACTACCCTAAATACAGCTCCATCAAAATATAGATTTTCTAATCCCGAAGTGATGGCGAGTTCAATTCCAGGGATGTTGGGAATTGCCGTTGATGTGGACGCAGATTCATTGGTATATTTGGTTGCTTCAAGGTTGGATTATAAGATTTGGGAAATTACCGGACTTGACGCCGATTACCTGAGCACACTGACACAATCTGAAATTTCTAGAATGAAGCGACCTCCAATTAATTCGAGATAGGCTGCAGCTTCCAAAAATTTTTTTTAGCCTCCCACGAGGGCACGGCGGAAGGGAGAGGTGAAGGGTGAAATTCCGCCGCACTGGAGCAAGGCGGATGCGGTCGTTGAGATGAATGTTTATCAGACAATAGCATTATTTCATTTGTTCACTTATCCGCAGGGCAGCTTTTGTTACCACATTTAATTATAGACTTTGTTTGTTAAAATGTAGTGGTGGGTAGGCCAACAATGTTATGCATACATTAAACGGCCCTTAGGCACTGGTATTGGAATACCATCTTCTTTTGCCGTTTTTAATCAAAACTCTACTGCTTTTTCTGCATTTTCAAGTGCCTCTTTTTTTGACTTACCATGCACCCTGGTAGTTCTGGTATTTCAACAATATAAATATTGTCTGTTTTATCCCAATAAATAATCATTTCATATTGTGATTCACTCATCGCCTCTCCCTATACTAAATTTATAAGTTGTCAATATTTTCCTTATTTGCTTCACCTGATATCCTTTTGCCTTTGAACCTTCTGATTGCAAGTTGATTCTCTCAATTATTCCATATTTAGAGGCCTTTTTCGCGGGCGTGTTGACGTCTATCCCCGCTTATGGACAAGCAGAAAGACCGGCAAAAAAGGCAACACCCTTTTTCTTGACGAGCATTTCCAGCCATACGACGACCAGTGGACTTTTCTTTCCAGCGAAGGATTTGATGACGCCCGCCTTGGCACCCTTTTTCTCGCCATGCCGGTTTCCTGGAAAGGAACCCTTGTCCAATATACAGGCCGCATTCATCTTTTATATGAAGGAAAGAAGGAAGTGAGAATATACGATTATGTTGACCGTAACGTGCCCATGTTATTGAATATGTTCAACAAAAGGCGATGACCTGTATCTTTTGACCCGGAAAAAGGAGGGGACTTCGCCGTAAGTGCGCGGTCGAACGATGAAGGGGCAGTCAAAAACTTACACAAAAAAAAGTTTTTATACAATAATGCTGTAGATGCAACACTCAAGAAGGCAGAGAAGCTTCTTTTCAGTTAACTATTCGGCGAGGCTGACAGAGAGTAATTTCTCAGAACAGGTAAGAGTCCATAGGAAAAAACGGACAGCGGGAAAATCCCGACAGTGAGATGACATGAATAGAGAGAAAACATGCCACACTATTCAACCCCGGAGGGGTGAAATATCGCGAAAATGAATGATACGTGCCACCCCTACGGGGTTAACCATAATTGCATACGGGTATGCTATCAGAATAACATCCCTCCGGGATTACATAATCAATATTTGTTCACGCGGGGTGATTGTGAGCGAAAGTACGCCGAATAGTTGCGATATCCATGTTCTATCAGATTCTTTAGAAATATTGTTTAATACCCCAGAAGGCAGAACTTTTGCGAAATGCCTCGTCAAGATCGATCTCGACAATTACTCCCCATTCATATTCGGGAATCCAGCACCACGTACCTAACACCGGCACGCCTCGGTAATCGGGATAACCCATGTCGTCATATCCTTCAACACCTCCCAGACATTCAGCAATCCCCTTTGTTAACCTTCCGGATTTGGGATTGATCCCTTTGAGCTCCAAAGCAGCCCTGTCTTTTATCATGCCAGTCCTTTTAAGCTCAATAACAAATCGTGACTCCGTGATAAAAACCCCATCCGAATTGATAAGATAAGTCTCTCCACTTTCACCGATCTCGACACTCCTCATAAGTTTATTTAATTCCATGGTATCAACCCGAAGAACTACGACACCTGCAAAAACCCCGGCACTATCCTTTAATACAGCAGATACAAACAATGTAGGTACATTACGCTCTACTTTGCCGAACTCGTTCAAAATCGGTGTAGTTGAGGGTTTCACGTCGCTGACAAAGACCCCACGCTTTTTTGCTTCCACGAAATAATCTTCCCCGGAGAAATTCATATTTACCAGGTTTTTTTCTGTCGATAATCTCACAATTCCCTCAGGATCACAAATAAATATACCTTTGTATCCATATTCATCCCTAATAAATTCCAGGTAGTTGAGGGCATTTACAAATTCATCCACCGATGTCACGCCTCTTGCATATTGAAGAGTTTGCGGTTTACTGGCAATTGCCAAAGCATTATTCTTATGCCCTTCCATGCGCATCTTCAGCAAATTAATCTGCCGGTGCATAAAACCCCGCAAATTTTTAATTGTGGTTTCCTGAAAAAATTTCCTCACCTCATTGCAGGCCTCATCTATATCAATTTCCGCAATAATGCCCCAATTGAGATACGGCAACCACAACCAATGTCCTATCACACTGGTCCCCCGATAGTCGATATACCCAGTATCATCGTAACCCTCCCCTCCCTTCAGACATTGCTGAACCGCAAGGGTCAGATTTCCCGTCTTGGGGTTTGCCACCCTTAATTCCAGGGATGTCCTCTTTTTTATCATGCCGCTTTCCTTAAGTTGTTCTGAATATCTGGACCTCGTTAACATCAAGCCATCTTTGTTGATTAAATAAATCTCACCTGTTTCTGTAGCCTTCATGGGCATGATTAATTTTATAAGCTCATCAATATCAAGCCGGAAGACTAAAACCCCCACAACTTCCGCTTTTTCATTAGTAATCTGGGTTGATACGAACATTGTAGGCAACCCCAACTCCGGCTCACCAAATTCATTCTCGATGGGTACGGTAGAAGGTATGATATCAGAAAAAAACGTTTTACCCTTCATTGCCTCCTGAAAATATTGTGTAGACACTACGTCCTTACCAATATTATTTTTGTCCGTTGAAAGAATAATCGCACCTGCAGGGTTTGCTATAAAAACTTCCTTGTAATGATAGATATTTTTTATAAATGTGAGATATTCAAGAGGTTTGGAAAAATCCGGCTCTTTACCCTCCCGCATTACAGAACTACGATAGGCAGGCAAGTTATGGGCTGTAACCCGTATATCTTTCTTTCTGGCATCGATCCATTCAGTAATAATCTCAGCCTGCTTTCTTGTTATACCCTGTAGGTCCCTTACAATACCTTCTCTAATAATATTGAGGGTGTCAGGAAAGGCGGTTTTAACTGCAAACACAGACAACAAGAATAATGAAACGAATACAACAATAGTAGATTTTCTTGTTTTAAACATCAGTTTTCCTCGCTTATGAAAAGAAAATACATACCACATCTTTATGGATATAAATATAACAGTTAATTATAAATATCTATAGTATTGGTGAGTTTTTAAAAACCCCTTCGTCCCTTTTCGAACGACTGAGTGCGTTCGACTGAGCTCACGCCGAAGGCTCACAACAGAGTTTAAGGGGGATTTGGTTGGGGCTTTTTAGCGCCAGGATATAATCATATCAAGAATTATATTGCTTTAATCTCCTTTCGTCAGAATTTGGGAAAACGCACCCTTTCCCAACTTTATTCACGAAGATTGTTAATGGGAAGTATTATACAGTGTTTTTTTAAAAATTCAAAACAATTAACGGTATTTAGTAACCCGACATTTTAAAATTTTTACGGCAATTTTAAGGTTTACCCTGCCAGGCATTTAATACAAAATAGATTATTCAAAATCATTACTTTACTTGATCGCGCCCCTTTTTATAAAGTGCGAGCCGCTCCTTGATCACTTTATCAAACCCATTGTCCGTCGGCTTATAGTACTCCCTGCCATGAAGTTCGTCAGGCAGATAGATCTGCTCTATATATCCACCGAAACTATGAGGATATTTATATCCCATACCGTATCCAAAATCTTTCATCAACTTCGTGGGGGCGTTGCGGACGTGAAATGGCACTGCTAAGGCGCCTTTTTCCCTTACGTCTTTTAATGCCTCCAAATAAGCGAGATATGAGGCATTGCTCTTCGGTGCACAGGCAAGATAGGTAACGCACTGGGCCAGCGGTATCCATCCCTCCGGCATCCCCACAAAATGAAAGGCGTCTTTCGTTGCCACGGCCAACTGAAGGGCCACCGGATCTGCATTTCCGATATCCTCTGAGGCAAAGACAATCATACGCCGTGCAATAAAGAGCGGGTCCTCACCCGCATCCAGCATGCGTGCCAGCCAATAAAGGGCCGCATCAGGATCAGTTCCCCGCAGAGATTTAATAAAGGCTGAAATCACGTTGTAATGTTCTTCTCCACCTTTATCATAAAGGAGCGCCTTCCTTTGCATGACTTCCTGGGCGATTTCTAACGTTACGATCCTTTTTCCCTCCCGGTCGGGCTTTACCAGCATGACAGCAGCCTCAAGGGTGTTTAATGCCACACGTGCATCGCCATGAGAAAGACTGGCAATAAGGACAAAGGCATCGTCACGAATTTCCACATTCAGACCCCCGAGTCCTCGCTCCTTATCCAGTATGGCATTTGTCATAATGGCCTTGACGTGGTCTTCAGTAAGTTGCTCCAGCACCAACACCTTGCAGCGCGACAGGAGGGGCGCGTTGACCTCAAAAGACGGATTTTCTGTAGTAGCGCCAATCAAAGTAATCGTACCATCCTCTACCTGATGCAAAAATGCATCCTGCTGGGCCTTGTTGAACCGGTGAATCTCATCCACGAAGAGGATAGTTTTTTTGCCATGATATTTCAGCTGATTCCGGGCATCTTCAATGACCTCACGAATATCCTTAACCCCTGATAATACCGCAGAAAAGGCGACAAAGTGGGCATCCGTCGCCTGAGCGACAATTGAAGCCAGCGTTGTCTTCCCGACCCCCGGAGGCCCCCAGAAGATTAGTGAGATTAATTCCTTGTTTTCCACCAATCTCCGCAGTATTTTATGGGTACCAACAAGGTGCTCCTGACCCACAAACTCCTCCAAATTCCGTGGTCTCATACGATCGGCCAACGGAGGCTTTTTTACTGCATCTGCCCTTGCATCAAACAAATCCCTTTGCGGTTTTTTCAGCGCCACCTAATTTTTCCTTTTACGATTTAAAATCCTTAAATGAAACCTATGTAATATTTTATCTTTTTGAAAAATCTCCGGAAAATGAAACTGAGCCCGGCTTCAAGATTACGGACTGAAAACAATTCTATAATGTAATAACTCTAGCGTATTACCTCGTAAAAACTTCTTTTTAGGAAGATTTTTTACTTCCCCTTCATCGTCCGACTGATCTCACGACGAAGTCCCCTCCTTGCGAAGGAGGGGAAAGAGAGGGGGTTAATTTGGTTGCGGCTGTGCGGCGTTATGTAATCTGTGTTTCACATGCCCTTTTCATCAGTCTGCGGCGCGGTCATTTGTGATCTTGATTCCAGGGTCTCTGCCATCTTATTAATAGCGCCTGCAAGTTCACCAAGCTCATCATTTGCCTTATAAATAACCCTCGCATTGTAACGGCCACCGGCAATTGTTCTGGCCGTCTCTGCAATGCAATAAATCGGCGCAGAAATCTTTTTGCTCAAAAAAAAGGCTACAATGATGACACCCATTGCCACCATACCAAAGATGAACAAGACATAATTACGCAATTCATACAGTTTACCGTAACCTTCGTTGACATCAACCTCGGCAATCACACCCCACCCGTAATCCGGCATCCATTTCCAGAATCCCAATACCTTTACACCCCGGTAATCGGTATAGCCATCGGCGTCGAATCCTTCCGAGCCATTCAGACATTCACGAACGCCCCTTGTTAAATTATTGGTACCGGGATCGGTAACCTTCAATTCCAGGGCAGACCGCTTTTTGACCCGCTGCTGGGTCTTCAGGTCTTCAACAAACCGGGATTCCGTCAGCATGTATCCATGTCCATCAATCAGATAGGTTTCACCCGTCATCCCGATATGGATATTTTGCATTATTGTTTTGACATCAGAGACATCTATTCGCAGCGTCACCGTGCCCGCGACAAAATTCGATTTATCTTTTATCGGCGCAGAAACCAGCAGCGTGGGCACACCGGTTTCGGCTATGCCGGATTCGTTTTCAACAGGGACATCAGAAGGTATGATGTTAGAAGTAAAATAAGCCCCATTCAGAGCGGACCGAAAATAATCCTTTGATGAAATATTTTCACCTATCAACCCCTTTTTGGATGCAATCCGCACAATGCCTTCACGATCTGCAATAAATACCTCTTTGCCCCCGAACTCCTTCCAGAGATAATCAAAGTATTTGATTGCATCCAGACGTGTGAATATTTCTGCATGTTCAGTATTTCCAGCGATAAACGATTGGATTGCGTGAAGGATAAAGGGATTATCGGCAATAAGCCGGGCGTCAGACACCCGCTCCTCCATCCATGTGGTAATCAGTTCGGTCTGCTTTCGCACGGCAACATCCAGGTTTCTGATAATTTCATCTTTTAAGGCCTGAAAAGTAATGGGGTAAACTACCAATCGCATGACAAGCAAAGGCAGAAACGTCAAGAACAGAAAAAAAATACTCAGTTTACTCTTTGTGGGCATGAACATGCTTATCTCTGCCACTATTGTAAAAGCGGAAGGTATTTCCATCACTTTGCTTCGAATAGTACATCGCCTTGTCCGCCATTTTAATCAAGTCGTCTACGTTGTGCGAATCGAGAGGATAGACACTTATTCCTATGCTGGCGGAGGTATGTATTGTCCGGCCTTCGATGAGATAGGGTTTGTCTATGACATCGAGGATTTTCTGTGCAACCACAGCCGCATTCTGCGCCTCAGCGAGATCTGGCAGGATAATCGAAAACTCGTCGCCGCCGGTACGGGCAACAGTGTCGCTTCCCCGGACGCATCGTGTCAACCGCTCAGCAACCGCCTTGAGCAACAAGTTTCCGATGTGATGACCCAGAGAATCATTAATGGTTTTGAATGTATCCAGATCCAGGATCACAACGACCAGCAGCCTCCCGCTCCGCTTTGCCTGCAGAATGCCTATTTGCAGGCGATCCCTGAATAACAGACGATTCGGCAAATTCGTGAGGGGATCGTGGTACGCCATATGTCTGATCAGGGACTCTGACTGCTTGCGGATGATTGCGCTGCTCATGATCTCTCCAATCATGTGAAGCAGCGTTATGTTGTCTTCATGCAAGCCATCAATGGCCACGATATTGTCAAAGTTAATACATCCTAATAATTTCTCTTCAACCTGCACCGGAATAATCAGGAGCGATTTTATCCCCAGCTTTTCCACTATCTCTTTTCCAGACGCAATTCCCTGGTCAATCCCGGAATCATCCGTAATATAAACCATAGTACCTTTACAGAAATTTTCCATTAACCACGAATACCGTGCAGAATACATATCCTGCAAATTCCTGATATCCGCAGCAACACCCTCGCCACGGTCTTTTCAAAATCAATTTTACGCCGTAACGTTTCTTCGGTTTGTTTTAACTTGATAAACTGGCCGATCTGCATGCTGATTATGGTAAATATCCCGAACAATTCTTCATCCGGTTTTTCAGGTTTGTTACCGAACAATACGATAACGCCAAATATCTCATTCTCATTTCTCGGCGGAAAACCGGCGGCACTGCACCATCCGGCCTCAATAGTAGCCGATTCCAGAAGCACGTTCACGGCAGATGCCGCTACAAGGGGAAATCCAACCGCAGTTGTGAACCCCGCTGTATCGGCAATCTTTGACCGGGGAAAATGTGAACCAGAACCGATATCTCCGATCCAACAGGGCTGCCCGCTTGCCCAGACCCTGCCCGGCAATCCTTCTCCGGGAGAAAAGGCAATTTGCCTGCTCTGTACTACAAACTCAGAAATCTTTTCGGACGACTTGTGCCATGCCTCTGCAAAACGCACAGTATGGTTTTTCCGGTCCACTATCCAGAACTCTGCCAAACACCACTGCAGGCTCTCACACAGAATCTTCAGGATTTTCGGCACGGCATCCTCAAAGGTATCAGACGCTGCCAGTATAAGCGTTATTGAGTACTGTATACTTCTGTATAGTTCAATTTTTTTCCCGGCGTCTTCCATGGGCACGCATTCATTTATTTTTCGGCACTTTTTCCCAATCGGCCAGAAACCGCTTTACGCCATCATCCGTGAGCGGATGTTGAACGAGCAAGTCGAAGACATTAAAAGGGATGGTGGCGACATCAGCTCCCATCAGAGCCGCATCACGCACATGAAGGGGATTACGAATACTCGCAACAATGATTTCCGTCTGGAAACCGTAGTTGTCGTAGATGGTACGAATCTCCTGAATGATGTCCATTCCCGATTGTCCCCTGTCGTCCAGTCTCCCGACAAAGGGGCTCACATAGGTACCACCCGCCTTCGCCGCCAGCAGCGCCTGGTTGGCGGAGAAACAGAGGGTAATATTGGTTTTAATTCCCTCTTCCGCCAATCTCTTCACCGCTTTTAAGCCATTTTTCACTAAGGGAATCTTTACCACAATATTGTCAGCGATTTTTGCAAGTTCCCGCGCCTCTGCGAGCATACCGTCTGTATCAAGGCTCACCACCTCGGCACTGACGGGTCCTTTCACAATGGAACATATCTCCTCAATCGTTTCACGAAAAGGCCGGCCGGTCTTGGCCACCAGAGACGGGTTTGTCGTCACCCCATCCAAAATTCCCAGACTATGCGCTTCCCTGATTTCTTTTACATCTGCCGTATCAATAAAAAACTTCATCTCATTTCCTTTCTAAAAATCACCGTGAAAAATCTTCCTTTCATTACCTTTCATCCCCTCTCTGCTCTTTACGCGCATAGTTTATACACCAGCAATTCCAGTAACAATTTTGCGCCGAAAGAGCTGGTTTTGCTTTTTACGTCTGTTTCAAGCAAAAGCGCGTGTTTTTCCATGAGGTCTTCTTCTGTATACCGTTCAACCTGTTCAAAAAACCGTTTTGCAAAGAATGGTATTATCTGTAATTCGGCTGCAACCTTTTGTTCGTCCCCCCCCCGCTGCAACATCTGCTTTGCCCTCCACAGCCTTTTTATCTGCCATGCCAGGAGGCTGATAATCCGAACCGAATCTTCTCCATGCGTCAGCATTTGGCTGAGTATCTTTAGCGCCAGGGCCGTATCCCTCTGTGCAACGGCATCGGTTAGCTCAAATACGGTGCGGTTCCTGTCCACACCCACAAGGGCATCTACGTCCCTTTCTTCAATGGTGGCCTTCTCACCCAGGTAAATGGACAACTTTTCAAGGTGTTTATCCAGGATCGCCAGATTGTTCCCTACATCGTCAACCAGCAACCGGGCTGCCTTTGCAGTAATGTCTTTTTTGTACAGTTTTACGTGGGTATGCACCCAGTTTGGCAAGAGATGGTCCTTTAGTTTTTTACACTCAACCGACACGGCAACCTTCTCAACAAGGCTTGCCAGTTTCGTTCGCTTATCCCATTTATCACAGGCAAGAACCAGAGAGGCATGACGCGCCGGCGCCAGTAAATATTTTTCAAGTTTTTCCCGGTTCTTTTCAACAAAATCATCCGCCTCTTCTACAATCACCACCTTGTTTTTGACCGAAAAAAACGGCACTGTCCTTAATTCATCAAATACGGTACTGCCGGGAATCTCATCCCCCCCAAACTCGGTCAGCGCCATACGGGGGTCGCTATCCTTCAGCAAATGGGCCTTTACCGCTGAAAGCGCTTCGTGGATAAAAAATACTTCGTCACCAAAGAATACATAAACCGGAAAGGTTTTACCCTTGCTCATTAAAGCCTTAAACTGGTAAACATCCATTACTTTATCCTCTGGGCAATTCCTGCCACTATGAAGTACACCTCATCCGCCTCTTCCGCAAGGATCTGGTTTGCGCAACCCGCAATATCACGGAATACGCGGGATAGGACATTATCAGGCACAATCCCAAGCCCGACTTCATTCGATATAATAATAACCTCTGATCCTGACCCGCGACACACCCGGCTGAGCATATTGATTTTATCAATGATCCGTGCCTGCCTCTGTTTTAGATTCTCCGTCTGCATGCCTGAGCAATGGGCCGAATTTGTTATTTCATTTGGTAATGATTTTCCACCTTCCCCTGCGCCCATCCCATCAAGGGGGGGGTAAATTGCCCCTCCTCCTGTTTCCCCTCTCCCGGCGGGAAGAGATGATCCCTGCTCCTTTATGAATGTGGGGGCGAACGGCCGTTCGCCCCCACTCACGCCCGTTTCACCGCTCACAAGCAAATTCGTGATATAGAGGGTAATGCAATCAATAAAAATAAGACCCGCCTTGCCATCTAAATTTGACACTACCCTGTCGACATGATAAGGAGACTCTATGGTTTTCCAGTTAAAAGGGCGCCGGGCACGATGGGCCTGAATCCGCTCCCGCATCTCATCGTCTTTCACTTCAGCGGTGGCTATATAAACCACATCATTATACTTTTTAGCGAGTCCTTCAGCAAAGGCAGATTTTCCACTCCGTGCACCACCCAGGACAAAGGTTATTTTAGCCATTATCGTTAAACGCAAGCATTTTACCACTAAAAGGACATATCATAAAAACATCCATCTCTCAGTACTTTTTAGCATTTTAAATTGGCCGCAGGCGGCAGGCAGTCGCCAACTGTTTCCTGTTTACTTTTTTCACTCAATCTCGCATCTCAAATTTCTTAGCCGCTTAATAGTTAACAATTCCATCCGTTACATGGGAAAAGGCTCAACAAAAACACACTTTCAGCGATTTCACTGGTGGCGCCCAAGGTATCTCCCGTCATCCCGCCAATTTTCCTCTTAATATACCAAATCCAACCGAGAGTGAAAATAATTATTATTGCAAATATCACAAACCCACTCAGGTTGTAAAAAAACCAGAATAAGAAAGCAGGAAAAAATGATGTACAGACCACCTGCTTTCGCGTAGTATCCCCCGTAATAAAACTTCCTGTACCCGCTCCGCTTCGTGCATACGAAGACAATCCTGCGGCACAGACCTGCGCCCACCTCCCGACAACGGGCATGATCATTAACACTGCGCATTTATTAAGCAAAACAGGCGAGACAAAGCGCCAGACGCATTCCGTACAAACACCAGAGAAAGCAGTATTTGTCACCGGGATGTCCTCCACGCTTAGCAAGCTAACATATTTAAGCCCCAGCAGGGAAAACAGACCAATGGCTCCAAAGCCGCCAATACGGCTATCCTTCATTATTTCCAGACGTCTTTCCCTGTTCCAGCCACCCCAGATACCATCACAGGTATCAGCGAGGCCGTCCAGATGTAACGCCCCGGTTATGGCAATAGAAACAAGGATAATCAAGGCATCGGCAACAAGGGGAGGAAAGAAAAGATAAAGTGGCAAATATGTAACAGACAGAGATACGCCTATACAGAAACCTACAGCGGGAAACCAATACACCACAGAACCAGCTCCTGGCGGTTTTATCCTGTCTTCCCTATCAATAGGAATAATGGTCAGAAATTTAAGCGCCCATAAAAAGCCGTCCATTTTTTTCATCTTCCTCATTCTGTTCATGTAAATCTGGCAGAGACTATTATACCGTAAAAGTTTCTTCTTGCAGCAATTTTTCTCATGAGGAGAGCGCAGGATGCATGTGCATGTAAGAAATTGGGATATTCATGAACAGGATTCTTCCGGGGGGGCACAAAATGCAGCTCGGGTAATCTTGCCAATAGCGGTAGGGGTTTTGCGTCCTCTTCGAGCACTAAGAGGTCACCTGAGCATATCCATGATAGAATGCCCAAATCATATTCGCAGAGAGACTCTTTGTTGCTGGGGATTTATCAGGATAGGGGTTGATGTGACAGTCTCGAGTATTATTGATGAGAGGGGATTGATTCGCGGAGTTTATCCTGGGCAAAGCGAATGTACTCGCAAGGACAACTTATTGTGAAAAGGTCGTTATAATAACGCTTTTATTTACGCCAAAAATCCCGTTTTACACTCAATGATAGATTAATATGCGGTCGTAGGTACACAAACCAGAAAATTATCCCAACCAGAATAACCCCACCTACAATATTTCCTAAGGTAACGGGTATAAGATTGTGTACAAAAAATCCCTTCCAGGTAAGCAGAGAAAGGTCTACTGGTTTCCCGGCCATTTTTTCTGATGCTGCGATTATTGCTTCATTTTTCCGTAGTACGATTCCTATCGGAATGAAATACATGTTAGAAACACACTGTTCAAACCCGCTGGCAACAAAACCACCTATGGGAAATATTATAGAAATAACCTTATCTGCCACACTCCTGCCGCTAAAGCATAACCAGACTGCGAGACATATTAACGCATTGCAAAGAACCCCTCTGGCAAAGGCAGCCATAAAAGGCAGGCTGACCTTTTTATGAGCAATAAGCAAGGCCTTTGCTCCAACCATGTGGTCAAAAAATTCCCACTGCTGCGATTTATACATCCAGCAAACCATTGTGAGACTACCTATGAAATTGCCACTATATGAGATGACCCAGTTATTGAGCAATTCACGCGTCGTAATTCTTTTACTCACATACCCCATGATTATTAAGCAGTTACCCGTAAATACTTCAGCACCACCGATGACAGCCAATATAAATCCCAGAGAATATACGACACCTTCAATAAGGGAGGTAAGTCCAATGTGCAAGGTAGAATCACTTATCACTAAAGTGGCAAATTGCGCACCGAGGCCAAGATAAGCCCCAGCCAGAATGCTGAGCATAAAAGTCTGGGAAAGACTTAATCTCGCCTTTACTAATGCCACCTTGTCAATTCGGGAAGCGATTAGCGGGGGTGAATAGGCATCTGTAACTACTACTTCAGTAAGTTTTGGAACATCATTTTCTGCCATTTTCATAACTATTAAAATTTATCGCATTAATCACCAACCTCTCGTTTCAAATTCATATGAACGATGCGAGGCATCCTTGGTCATCCCATGCTCGATTAATTTCCAGCGGCCTTGTTCTTTTTCATAGGTGATTTTGTAAGAATAATCCACCATCCTCCACCGCCAGAAAAAGAAATGTGAAATACCCGTCACAAAGATATCCAGACGCTTTGCCTTAGGGTCTACGTCCTCAAACATGGCCACGCAATGCTTTGTCGTCAGGGGAGCCAGTTCTCCTTTTGCAATGGCAGCATACTGGTATTTCTTGCCTTCTTTATAATCGTCATCCAGTTTAGCCACATGCTCCATGATTTCCGGATAATAGGCATCCGGATATTTCTCTCCGGTATCCGTCGTCAATAATACCTCAATGGGAACCAATATAGGTTTTTCTATGGTATTTCCCAGGTTGTAGAACCATACGATATAGGTAACCTCTCCAGCAGTTCCTTTATTATGCACGTACGTTTTCGGTGCATTCCATGAAAAATCAAGCTGGGAGGCATTTACTCTCTGCGATATACCCATGAAAAGCATTATCACAAGGGCTAAAATTTTCACCTTCATTAAATCACTCCTTTTTTATGACACGGACCTGTTCCTTTATTACCTTCTTCCGCTCCACAACAATGAGCCTCGTTGCCTTGTAAATATAGTCACCCATCGGCGTGCCATCATTATCAGACTCGACTCCCATTGCATAAAACCGTACAGGATTGGATACAAAAAAATCCGCCGGAGGTGCCTGCCATTTCACATGCCAGAATTTCTGGCTTGTCCCCTTTTTGGTATGAGTCGCGAAACGTCCGCCGGCTTCTACCTGTGTATCTTCATCTTCTCCGACATTGATGAAAGTGCCAACCAATCGATTACCCAAATAATTATCATGTGCAGTAATTTGAAAACCATGAAAATCCGTATCCGTCTGTTTAAACGATACCAGGATATCCACAATCTCCCCCGGTTCGCACTTATCAAGCACAAAGAGCATAAACTTACCCTTACCCGAACCAATAGGATATTGATAGTGACATCCTAAATTGCCACAGGTAAATGTGCCGGGAGCAGCTAACAGCCAATTTAGTTTGTCAAGCCCACTCCCGAGGCAGACCAAAGGTGCGCCATCTGAGTGCGCATATAATGAACTGCAAAATATACCCGATACAAATATGCACAGCATTATGTAATTAATTCGTTTTAATCTACTTTTCATAATCCTTTGTTTCCCCACGCCCCTAATTTTTCCCTTTGAATTTTGATGTGTCATTTTGCGTTTTTCTTTACCTTTTTTGGCTTGCCGAAGCGGATTTCATAAGGTCTATACCATAGCTTATCGGAACGCCAAAATTGGAACCCCGAAAGCCTGGAAAGATTCCGTAACTGATCCCAATCACCCTCCCTTTATTGTTAAAGATAGGGCCTCCGCTGCCACCAGCAGTTGTTTGGGCATCGTAAACAATCCTGTTATACATAATATCGCTTAAATGGCCCCGTGTCGTAAGAGGTCTTATCAACCCCCAGTTCGAGAGTTCCTGTACTAACGGAATAAAAGGCAAATTAAAAAGTTGCCTTACAACCTCCGGATCTGTCTTTGCAAAGATGGCATTAACACCCGCCGGATAACCTAACAACATCATAGGCTCACCGACAACCGCCCCTTTGCCGGTGAAGTCCAGTTCAAGGACGGGAATTTTAGCACCCCGCATTTCTATGCGAAGCAACGCCACATCTGCCTCATCTGAAATCTTCTCTACCTTTAAATCAAAGGGTTCTTTGACACCAGGGAAGAACGCCCGAAATATTTCAAACCGGGGTTTAATGGTGGACTCTATATGGATATAGGGAGACATCTTCATTTCCCACCATGGTTCGGCAATATGGCGATTGGTCAGGATCAGACCATCCGCACTAACCATAAATCCCGTACCTGTGTACTCGTTGATACCCCGTTGTCCCTTGCCCATCATCATGAGGGGTTCACTCGTCTCTTCATCAAGGAAATAAAATGCCCCCTGGATCAGACAAATCCCGCCACTGTATGTCTTAATAATATTTTCTGCAACCGATCGTTCGATTTCAAGGAGCCTCACTTTTTCGGCAGTTTGTGACAACCTGACGTATTGTATATAAAAGTACGATACAAGACCACTAAATATCATAAAAAAAACAAGAACAGCCCCGGTTTTAAAGGCATGAGACGACTGGGTAAACGCCTCCCACACAAGTTGCCGAAAGAATGTTGTTGCCGTAGTAACTCCCCCTCTCTGAGACGTGCGTGCTATACCGAGTGAATCTTCTATCATCTCTGCCCATGGTTTACAGACATCGGCCTCATCCGTCTTGATACGGAATCGCACCTTGGGACCGTCTGTGCCAAACTCAATCAGATCGCCGTCTTTCAGCGCGATTTCGCTAATTGGCCTATTATTGACAAATGTCCCTTTCGCGCTTCCATTGTCTCTGAGAACATAATCACATTCTCTGATCTGTATCTCGGCATGATAACCGGATGTATTTCTGTCTATCGTCGGATCAAAATGAAGGTCGGACGAGGCATCGGTGCCAATGGATATCCTTTTAGAAGCAAATACTTCTGTATTTCCCCGATGACTTCCTGTTAAATGGACAAAAATCGCCTTCACAGAATATTTACCTTTCTTTTAGTTGCGGCTATGCCGTCCTAATGAACAAAATTTTCTTGACGGTAACATTCATCCTTAAGCACCGCTATAAATGGCAGATTTCGATACTTGTTGTTGTAGTCCAGCCCGTAACCGACGACATAGTCATCCCCGATGTCAAAACCGCAATATTCGGGACGAACATCGTATCTCCTCCTCCCTACCCGATTCAAAAGGACACAACTTTTAAGAGTCAAGGGGTTGTATTTTTTGATATCCTCCTGTACCCTTTTCAACGTACTCCCCGTATCAACGATATCATCGACAACCAACACGTGTTTATCTTCTATATCGATTTTAAATTCACGGAGAACCTTGGGTTCTCCCTGCGGAAATGTCGACCCGACATACGTTGCGGAGTCAATGGTATCCAATCGGACAGGAAAGGGTATCAAACGGATCAGATCGGCAAGAAACACAAGGCTTCCGTTAAGGATCGCAATAATTGTCCACTCCTTGTCCTTATAATCATGGATCAACGTCTTGGATAATTCAAGGAGCCGGTTCCGAATCTGTCCCTCGTTGATCACGATCTTTGCAATATCCTTTTCCACTTTTTCCATCCTCCCGTAGTAATTTATTGGCTTAAATTAGGAATATTTATCGTTGTTCCCGCCGTTCCTTTGCAATATGCTTTAATATACGATCTTCTTCTATAGCCTCTTCGGTCTTTCCGATTTTATCATAAATAGTAAAAAGAAGATTATGCGCCTTTTCAGATTTCGGGTTCAGTTGAATAACTTTTTTAAACTTTTCAATAGCCTCGTCAATCATATTTTTTTTGAAATAACAAACTCCCAGGAAATAGTGCGCGTCTTCCAATTCCGGGTTTATTTCAATTGCCTTCCTGCACGCCGCAAATGCCTCCTCTTGTTTTTCGATCAGGCTATAAGCAACGGCCATATAAAGATACGCCTCTGCCTCTTTTTTATCCTTTCGTGCCGCGAATAGTTCAATCGCTTTTTGATATTCAGAAAGCGCTTCTTGAACGTTCTCTTTGGCCACGTAAGCAAACGCAATGTTATAGTGCGCCTTTGGTTCGTCAGGCGCTGCGTCAATTGCCTTTTTGAGTTCGGCTATCGATTCATCAATCATACCCTTTGCATAATAAACAATGCCTAAATGGAAAAGGGCGTCATAATGATGGGGATTCAGTTCCAATGCCTTTTTAAATTCCCCCATTGCTTCAGTGTACTTTCCCCGGTTATACAAAGAAATGCCTTTTTTATTAAATGAATCTGCCTTATCACCGCAGCCTGTCACAACGCAAAATATCAAGAAAAACAGCAACCGTGCGTCCCGTGCAATTATACTTAGTCGTAACATGAATTAATTCCTTTATTATCCTTTGTAATCGAGAATCTGATTTCCCTCATAATAACATATCTTGTTTTTGCCGGTTTTTTTCGCATAGTACATGGCATCATCAGCTTTCTTTATTATATCCTCTTTTCCCTGTGCGTCGGCAGGATACACCACCACGCCGGCGCTCAGGCTAATCTTTTTATCCGGATAGAAACCGGTGTACATCCATTTTTTGCCTCTTATCACCTCCATAATATTTTTCGCCACCGATAAACCACCGGATAGTGCCGTATCGGGTAAAACTATCGCAAATTCCTCCCCCCCGTACCGGGCAACAATGTCAGACTTTCTCGTGGTGTTTAACAAAAGAGAGGCCAGTTCCCGAAGTATCTCGTCGCCAGCCAGGTGCCCGTTTAAATCGTTATAGTGTTTAAAATCGTCCACATCGGCGAAAATGAGGGAAAACATGCCGGAATTTTTTTTCACCCTCTGCAACTCCAGATCCAAAAATTCATGAAAATACCGGTGATTATAAACCCTGGTTAAGCCGTCTATAATGGAGAGGTGTTTATATAACTGCAGGAGGCGGGATTCCCGTAACAGCCGCTGCCATTCAACAGCCCTCTCCACAACAATCTTTATTTCCTCCAACTCGAAAGGCTTGCAGATATAATCATATGCACCCAGCCTCATCGCACTGACAGCGGATTCTATTGTACCGTAGGCCGTCGTCACTACCACGCATATATCAGGATTTATCTTTCGGATGTATTTTAGTAACTCTAATCCTCCAATGCCGGGCATTTTAAGATCGGTAATTATTATCTCAAAGGGTTCATTCTCAATTTGCGTGATTGCGTCGCTTCCATCTACCGCTGTTTTCACATGGTAACCAACCTGAGAAAGGGTATCAAAAAGCAAGCAACGAATTATCTCCTCGTCGTCAACAACAAGTATTCGCGCCATTGCCTCTTTTACCCCTGTCATATTGTTCCTCATCAAAAACCTTTGCTGGTAAAATCACGACAAAGATGGTCCCTTCACCTACCCTGCTGCTTGCCGTAATAATTCCCTTATGGTTTTTGACAATATCATAACAGATCGACAAACCGAGTCCGGTTCCTTTCCAGTCCATCTTCGTCGTAAAAAATGGCTCAAATATTCTTTCCATGTGTTCTTCTGCAATTCCACAACCTGTATCTTTGAACTCAATCTCTACAGCGTCTTCCTTATTTCTCGTCGAAATCAATAATTGCCCGCCAGCAGGCATTGCTTGCTGGGCATTGAGAATGACGTTGGTAAATACCTGCTGCAACTGATTGGCATTTCCCCAAATCAGCGCAATGTCTTTTCCCAGATTCTTATTCACTGAAATCCTGTTTGCTGAAAGCTGGCCCTCCATCAGAGAGAGGGTATCCGCAATAACATTGTTCACGCTCAGAAATTCGCATGTTTCACTTGATTTTCTGGCAAACTGTAGCAGATTCTGTACAATATCTTTACAACGGCGAGCACCGCTTTCTATATAGTGTAAATACTTCTTAAAGGTATATACCTCTTCTACCTTTACATTTTCCTTTGATACCATTTCTAGCATAAGTTGCGCATAACCCAGGATGCCGGCTATGGGGTTATTCAACTCATGAGCCACCCCTGCTCCCAACTGACCGATCGCCGCCAGTTTGCCCGCCTGAATCAACTGAAATTGCTTTTCTCTCACTTCCCTGGTTCTTTCTTCCACTTTTCTTTCCAGGGTAACGTTTAATTCATGTATCTTATCAACCGCGTCGCTTAGCGCATAGTTTTTCCTTTGTATTTCGCTCCTCGCACTATTTACATGCGTTATCATATTACAAAATGACGCGCCCAATAAGCCAATTTCGTCTCTGCTCCTGATATCCGGTGAATAGCTGAAATCACCATCAGATACCCTGGCCATCCCCCTCATCAAAGAGTGAATAGGCTTAACGATGCCCCGCGAGACAACGATACTTATCGCTATCACCAATAAAAGACCTATGCTTAAGATATACGCAACATTACTTTTTAACGTCAAAATATTGGATAAAGCATCTTTTTTTTCCTGGGCAACGATAATTCGCCACTGCGGAAACTCACAATCCACATCAAAAGAACATTCTACGCCGTTGTAAAATAATTTTTCAGATTCAGCATGAACACTTGCCCCCGATTGCCTGACCGGATCAAAGACCGAACTCTGGAATAATTTCTCTTTATCGGGGTGGGCAAGAGAGTAATTCCGGCTATTAACGATCGTAACAAAACCGGTATTACCTATCGTTATCCGGTCCACAATCTCCCAGACACGCTCCATGTTAAGCTGTCCAACGAGCGCAGCCTGTATCTTCCCGTCTTCATCCCGTAAAGGGACTGCAATGGCAACAACAACCTTATACGGATCAAGGATAGTATGCGCATCTGAAATACACATATTCCCGTTTATCGCTTCCTGAAACCATTTCTTCGACTTCCATTCACCACGGTAATTGTACGTTGTAGAGGTTATGACGCGACCTTTCATATCGATCAACGTAATATCCTCAAAGCGCTTATAATGCTCCTGAATTTTTTTCATTTCCCATAACTTTTTTTCGACAGATATGGCCGTGTTTCTCATTTCATTACCTTTGGCCAATATCTGCATATCAACCACACAGCTACGCAAGAAACGACCTATTTCATCGTTCGTATTTTTGGCCAATGTTCCAAGGTTATTACAAATCTCATTTTTCATAAAACTCTCGGTACTTTTAAACAAATATAATATACCAAAAAACAGCGGCAGAATCCCTACTAAAGAAAAAAGGAGGGACATTTTAAATCCCAATCGTCTAAATACGCTTATTGTGCCCATCACTTAGTCTGAAACCAACCTTGCCCAACATTCATTGAACTTCTTATGTACTTCGGAATTCAGAAGTTCATATGATTCCAATTTACGGACGTCTTTGTCATTCATATAAACATACGGATTCTTTAAATATTTCCCGGTTGATAAACTTCCATGCCCTTTTATTACAACTTGCATAGTATGAATAATTGGTTTGCCGGGCGCCGATTTCCGGGCGAAGCATAAAATTAATAAACTTTTCGGCAAGCAGCCTCTTTTTCGCTCCGGCAGGAATGGCTATATTATCAGTCCAGAAACTAGAACCTTCTTTTGGTATGACAAATTTTATGCTCTTGTTCACCTCATTGATCAACATTACATCGCCGTTATAACACTGGGCAATCCATAACTCCTCGTTTTTCAACTTCTCAACAATATTCATATATGACAGGAAGCCTTCTTCCCGGAGTAAGGGTTTTAACTCTTTTAATATCCTGAATGATTTTTCCAGACATCCTGGATTGGCCGGATTTAACGGATATCCCAGGCGCTTCAACCCTACCGACATGACTTCATAACTATCATTTACGAGCGCCGTCCGGCCCTTGTAATTTGTATTCCAAAAAACACTCCAGCTCTCTACTGGTTCTCTTACATATTTTGTATTATACGCAATACCGGTAACTCCCCAATCGATGGGAATACTGTACCACTTCCACTTTTTGTTTACAAAGCCTCTAAACCTTGTTTTCAGGTTTTGCACATTGGGAATATTGCCCCTGCGAAGTTTCAATAATAAATTCGATTTTAACATCCATTCTGTCATAGAATCACTGGGAAAAGTAATATCGAAGCGTCCAGGCTCAGATTGGATTAAAGAGAACATCACATTTTCATCGTCAAAAAATTCAACATTAACTTTTATATGAAATTCTTTTTCAAAATCGGCAAAAATACCCGGGTCAATATAATCTGCCCAGGCATAAACATTAAGCACTTCCTTGTCTCCCCTAAGATCTTTCCGGACATCCGGCAGAAAGGTCTCTGTATCCAGACCGTATACGTTACACATGCTTACCCCAAGCCATAGAAAGGAAATAATAAATAATTTCATTTTTATTTTGTTCATACCTACCAAAATTCCCTGCCACTTCACATTACATCTCAGTTTATCACTATTATTCCCATCAGGGTCAATGTCAATAACACTATAATTACCGATCTCCCAAAAAAGCATAAATCTTTTTATTTGAGAAAATGGGGATATCCAAACCAACAATGACCGTCAGTTTCCCGATTTTGAAGCGAGGGCAGGCAAGGGATAGTGATGGAAGAAATGCAAAGTTATTCACAAAAGCTTGTTCGCCAAATTAATCCCTGGGCATAGCCTAATCCCGTAGTGTATACCTTTTATAAAATCCTATATTCTTATAGACCAGATTTGCTGCAAGAAAATTTGGGGCCTCATTTCCCGGATTAGGTTTCAATTCCACCACGTCCAATCCAATCACCTTCCGTTCCTTATATACCTTGCGTAAGAAGTCTATCGTCGGATACCATCCTAAACCACCCGGCACAGGCGTGCCAGTGGCAGGCATAATAGAAACGTCCAATCCATCCACATCCAACGTAATATACACGTAGTCATCTAAGGTCTCTATGGCCTGTTCATGCCAGTCATCATTATTATAAATATCCTTTGCGTAGAATACGGATAGGGAATTTTCTTTTCGTTTTACAAACTCCAGTTCTTCCTTCGATACAACCCGAACACCGAAACTTGTCACTTTGCATTTCAAATCCTCAACTACTCTCCGGGATACACTTGCATGACTATATGGGGTACCCCCAAAGTGTTCCATTAAATCCAGATGGGCATCCAGTTGGAGTACAGATAGTTTTTTGTATTTCTCTTTATAGGCTTTTATTACTCCCTGGGATAGGGAATGTTCTCCCCCTAAGGTTACAAGAAATTTTCCGTCTTTTACAATTGCCTTGCTGGCGCAATACAGCGCGTGGATTACCTTTTTTGGATCTGTATGTATTTCTTCGATCTTGAGCGTCCCTGCCGTGAAAATTCCCAACGTATAGATTTCCCCTAGCTCTTCGTCGTAAGGTTCCACGTTAACAGATGCATTCAATATCGCGTTGGGTCCCATTTTCGTTCCTGATTGATAAGTAGCAGTCCCGTCGAAAGGAACGCCCATAATCACGACTTTCGAAGCTTTATAGGCATCACTTTCATTTTTAAAATCGTAAGGAAATGCCCCAAATTGCAAAGAACTTAACAAATACTCTCTGACATCACTCAACATACTTTTATATATCCCTCATGGTAAATTTAAAAGTTGTAACAAACAAAAAAGGCATCCTTTCACAGATGCCTTTTTTGCACTCTCAATAATTTAAGACATAATTGAGTTATTTACTGCTGACCGCTCTCGCGTTTCTTTTTCCATACAGCAGCGCCAAACATAAGAACGGCTACGATGCCTATAATGCTCCCTACGATACCGGCAATATTTTTTCTTCCCTTTGCTTCTAAAAGGTTATGAATTTCCTTGCCGTGCTTGAGAGCTATTGCCTGACTTTCCAGGATATTGATCTTCTGATATACTTTGGCAGCGCCGTACCACCATGCTATATCCTGCTGGCCATGCGCAACTCCTTTGTATGCATGCGCCTTGTCGCCAAACCACATATCGGCGTAAGTAATCTCAATCTCTGAGGGATTGTTTCTGCCTGTGGCAAACAAGCCATGGAGACCAAGGATAGGCCCAACCACCGGCACTTTACCTGCCTTTGTCTTAAATGCCTTGTACACGGCCTCTCCCAACAACCCAGGGCCAAGCGCATCGGCAAGTATATCTCCCAGCGGGAAGATATCCCTCTCTTTAATGGGTACTTCAAAGGCGTCATTTGCTACAATATCATCCAGTATAGCTTGCGCTCTGTCCTGCAATCTCCACATTTCAAACATGAAATCATTCAGGTTTTCCCGATACAATCTTGCGAAACGGGGACTGTGGCATTTACTGCAGACAGCCACCCATTGCTCGGACCTCTGCTTATTTTCCGGAGAATAGATATCGAGGGTATAATTCAGGGGCGGGAGGTTAATACCATGGGGATAGTCTTTTAACGATGACTTGTAATCTACCCCTTTCGGTGGAACTGTTCCCATTCTCCAGACGCCCTTCGTGACAGGGTTATGGGCAAATTTTCCGTTTCCCTGATCCATATGGCAAAACTGACACGTGGGCGTTCTGTAATCTTTACCAGGGATAATTTCCGCCAAAGGTTTTTCCCAATCCCAGTGATCCCCTTCAAGATGGTAAATATAGCCCATCTTCGATTCTCCGTAGGTTTCCGCATCGGGATGGTCGAAACCCATGTGACAACTCATACAGGCCTCCGGCCTCCGGCCCTCTGACGCAGCAAATTTATGTCTCGTGTGACATATGTTGCACCGGTCTGTGGCATGGCAAAGATCGCAGCCAAACTGTGCTGTTGGATATCCCCTGCGAAACATTTCAGGATACCAGGGAGGAATAACATTGGCGGGAAGGCCCTCCACGTGATTCGGCCTGCCGCGCTCTACTTCACTCATAAATTCTGTCACCTGCTGAGGATGACACTCCCCGCAGACATCCGGCGTAGGCATGCGCAATTCTTTGTGATCCTTGCCATGGCAATCACTACAGGTAACCTCCTTGAGCTCCCTGCCGATCAACCTTTCGATTTGCTGTGTTTTTTCTGCAAGCCGCGGATTTTTTCTGGGCTTGGCGTGGGTTGAATCTTCCCAGTCATGCACAAAACCCGGCGTCACTTCTCTATGGCACTCCACACAATCTGTGGGTTTATATTTTTCCAGTAGCTGATCATAATATGTCCCGTCCGGTTTTACATAATGTCTTACCGGAAACCAATACATATGCAACGGCACAGGCTTGTAGATATTTTGCCATGGACCAGCGCCTTTTTCTAATCCAACATTATTCGTAAACCAATCTTTCAGCGTATCATTCGGATACAATATGTCATAGTATTTGGTGGCCTTCTTTTGCATCTCTTTCAATTCTGTTTCTGACTGCGCCAGGACGCCCCCGGTATGCAAACTCCACATTAAAGGGGCAGCGAATAAAATCGCTCCCAATTTCAACAGCTTCATTTTATGCCTCCTCCCCACAAAACCAGCAATTGTTTTTTAAAAACATATCTTCTGATAACGTTTCTTCTTTTTCATTGAATTTTAGGCAGCGGCTTCGAAGTGGAATCACCTTTTTCTGGAAAACTCGTTTTATACGGTGTCGTATGCTGTGGGAAAAACCACTCATCAGAAGCACCTCTTTCCTTGAAAAACCGCAATCTCATTTCGTGATTCCTTGTATGGTGACAGGGACCACACACGTTATAAGGTGTTCCAAACGTTCCTACCTTGGCTATCTTTTGCCCTTCCGGAGCCTTCCCTATCTCCATGAAATAGCTAAATACTTCACCCGCCCCATGGCATGCCTCACAGGTAACTCCCTCTTCAGAATATTTTCCCGTTGCCTCGTCATAACCCGTTGTGTGGCATTTCAGGCAGGTCTTCCGGTATTCCTCGTTCCCGGCAATATAGTCAGGGGCATTCTTTACGTATTCAAACGTCTTAAATTTGATCCTCTGCCACCTTTCAACGTGAGGAGAAGTTAACCCCGTATGGCACTTAAGACATTTTTGGCTGCCCACATATATTGCCTTATCGCCTGTGATACTGTACTTTTTGAAGTCTCCCATCTCCAGCCTTTGATTCGGATCACTTTCTTCCGGCGTCAATGTTGCAAGTTCACTCCAAAACTCAAACATTGTCTCGGCTGAGGCTATCCGGAGTTCCATCTGCCTCTTATGATAATACATCCCTTCATGGGCTATTTCTTCGTTTAACGCCCGCCCGACACCGCCATGACACACCGTACACCCGTAAATATCAAAAGGGAAATCCTTCACGCTCGGATGGGTAACTTTCAACTTTTCTTCATCGATATGGCACGTCATGCATCTGTCTACTTTATCGCCGTTTTGTTGTTTGGCCCAGCTGTATTCGCCTTTTAAAAGTATCTGCCTGATTTCATAAACAGGCCTCCTTAAAGATGCCAGACGCTTTTCCAATATCTCCTTATCTTTCGCTGATGTCGCCGCCGCAAATTCCTTTTCAACCTTTTCTGCTTGTTCTTCATAATATTTCTTCTGATGTTCCATCCATTTCGGATGAAATTCATCTTTAAGCCATATGGCAGTCGCTATAAAAAACAAGGCACTTAAAACAAAAAAGATAAATCTTTGTACACTCATATTTCACCCATTCTGGAAATATCCCTTTTAGCTCTTATAGAAGAGAATTCATATGTTGATCCACGGCGTTGCAATAATGTATTTCACATTGAACGCCAGCCGAAAAACCATCTTAATCACCGTTCCCACCATAGTCAGAAGCAACCCCATCGTTATCGAATAACGAATAACGCCCAGTTTTTGGAAAAACTCCCTTTTCACAAGGGCAGGGAGCGCCAATCCTGCAAAATAGAACCCTCCGAGAAGAACAATCCCTAATGGCAATGGTAAATCATGCAATGGCGGCGGTGTTGGAAAATCATGAGTCCACTGCTCCCACGGCCAGAAAAAAGCCCAAAAAGGCCCCCTGAGCGCTGTGCCAATGTATATCAGGATATACCATAAAATATAACCAAAAACAAACGTTGTCACAGCAAATTTTCTCTCGCTAAAGGTATAATAACCGTTTCCTTTGGGATTATTATCCAAATAGGGAATAAGGATGAGCCCCAGAATAATAATACTCGGAAGCGCCACACCGGCATACCAGGGGTCAAAATAGACCAAAACCTCTTGTAAACCGAGAAAATACCATGGCGCCTTTGCCGGGTTTTCTGCCTGTCCCGGGTTCGATAATTCCCTCAAGGGTGCATCCACAAAATACGAATAAAAAAGCAGCCCTACCGTGACAAAAATAGCCGCTAAAAACTCCTTAGCAACCAGGGTGGGCCATGTAAACACCTTGTCGTCTTTAAATTCGACCAATCCTTTCTTTTCCTGCCTAACTTCCATGGAACCACTCCTCAGAAATAACTTCGATAAATTATGAGAAAATTTATTCCAATCATTACAAAGGACCAGATATCCCCCCGTCTTTCCGTACTCTCCAGAAATGAACCATCATTAAAGCCGAAGCCACCAATGGTATCCCAATGCAATGCCATACATATGCACGCAACAGGGCGGGGGCCTCAATCAATGTTCCTCCTAATAATGCAAAGCGGATATCATTATCAGGCCTCATCCCCAAAATATACGAAAACGGTCCTTCATGACCCAGGAAGGGCGTTGCACGCGCCATATTGGTGCCAACGGTAATAGCCCAATATCCCAATTGATCCCACGGCAATAAGTATCCGGTAAAACTCAACAGGAAAGTGAGAACCAGCAAGACCACCCCCACCACCCAATTAAACTGCCTCGGCGGCTTATACGAACCGGTTAAAAACACCCGGAACATATGTATACTTACTGTAATAACCATGGCGTGTGCGCCCCACCGATGAGAATTCCTTAAAAATCTGCCAAACGGCACCACGTACATCAAATCCACAATATCCGCATATGCCCTGTTCACATCGGGAACATAATAAAACATCAGCAGAATCCCCGTTATTGTTTCAAAGAGGAATATAAAAAACGTAATCCCTCCCATACACCAGGTAAAACGTATCTTTGTACCGTGCTCTCTGACCTTTGCAGGATGCAAATGCAACCATACGTTGCTGATAATCTGAAGAGCCCTGTTCCTCGGTGTATCCGTGTAACCATGACGAAATACAGACCTCCAAATTTCATTGTCCGTAATTTTCTTTATTAAATCAGGAATTAGTTTCATTTGAACATTCCTTTCTCCGTTTTCCTTTCTTACTTTTTCCTCCCCTCATATTTAAAATTATCCTCCTATTCCTCCCTTTCTAATGTTTTATTTATTTCCTCGTTAGGCTTCCAAAGCACACGCTTTAAAGTTATCACACTCACAGGACAATCCTTACAATTTCCGCACCGGATGCATACATCCGTGTATTTTATTACGACCCCGTCTTTACTAAGAAACGGACGATACTCTTTCCCCTCGTCGCCGACATCCACCTGCTTCAGCGCGCCCACAGGACACACCATGCTGCATCGACCACAGAGTATACACTCATTTGTCTCCACATTGATACTCAGGTCGCATTTCAGGCAACGTAAAGACTCTATCCTTGCCTGGTCTTCATTAAGACCAAGCTCTACCAAATCAAAAGTACCTTCCCTGTCCTTTACAGGGATCATTTCCATTTGCTGGCGGGGCACGGCATCAAAATTCTCTTCCCGTAAATCAAATTCGCCATCCAAAAGCGTTACCCATACTTTCTTCTCAGTCTCTTGAATCGACTCCCCCCTGATATACCTATCGATGGATTTCGCAGCGGTATGACCTTGCGCAATACATTCGATAATTGTGCTCGGCCCCAGTGTTACATCGCCACCGGCGAAAACACCTCCCTTATTGGTCAGGAGGTTATCATCAACGGCAATCGTCCCCCATTTGGTAACGCCTATGCCGTGATCGTCTCCGAGAAATTTTAAATCAGCCTCCTGGCTGATAGCGGTTATAATACAGTCAGTTTCTATCGTGAACTCTGAATTGGGAACGGGTTCAGGCCGCCTTCTTCCGCTACTGTCGGGCTTACCAAGCCTCATCTTAATACACTCCAGCGCCTTCACCCTCCCGTTTTCCGTAAGAATCCTGATTGGCGCTGACAAGAAATGAAACTGGATACCTTCGTGTTCGGCCTCTTCAATTTCCCACGGCAATGCGGGCATTTCTTCACGGGTTCTCCGGTATACAATAAACGCCTCCTGACCCAAACGTTTGGCTGTCCTGACGGCATCAATCGCGGAGTTTCCACCGCCAATTACCGCAACCTTTTTTCCCGGACTTCGTGTATCACCGGCATTAACATTTTTCAGGAATTCCAAACAATCCATGACACCTTCGGTGCCCTCTTCTCCCGGAACTTCAAGTCTTTTCCCCTTCTGCGCACCAACGGCAATAAATACGGCCTTATATCCATCCCTAAATAAATCAGAAATTGTCTTCCCAGGACTTCCGAGCGGAGTACTTGTTTTTATCTCAACGCCCCTGGCAAGAATATGGCTCACATCAAACATTATCTGATCACGCGGCAACCTGTATGACGGAATAGCCCACATCATCATACCGCCAACCTGCGGTTCCTTTTCAAAAACGGTCACCTTATACCCCATACCCGCAAGGTCATTCGCCGCGGTCAATCCTGCAGGACCTGCGCCAATCACGGCAACTTTCTCTTCTTTTTGCTTTACCTTCGGGGGCGGGATCCTTATCTTATTCTTGAAAATATAGTCGGTAACAAATCTCTTTAATGCATCTATCGCTACAGGTCTATCAAAATCACCACGTTTACATTTGGATTCACAGGGATGCGGGCACACATATCCGCAAACGGCAGGAAAGGGATTGGTTTCCTTCATCAACTTGTAAGAATCTTCATATTTACCCTGACTAATCAAGCGAATATAGCCAGGCACATCCATATGGGCAGGACACCGATGCTGGCAACGAATATTTTTCTGTAACCAATCCAGATCAAGAAGCGCTCTTATTCCTTTTTTTGGTATAGTTGCTTGACTCATAAAACACGCTAACTTTCTAAAAAAAACCGTAATATTCTGTGTACTATACAATTAACTCCGTATTCAGAGGCACTTTTTTACTTGTATCCACGACTAATTTGCCACTATCGTCCAAAACAACCTCAAAATGATCCAACGGCCTGGGAGCCGGGCCAGCAAAGTTCACGCCATTCCGATAATATTTGCTGCCATGACACGGACACTCAAAGATATTCTTTTCCTTCGAAAACTCCACCGCACATCCCAAGTGCTGACATACTACGGAAAGGGCTTTAAAGCTATTGCCGTCACGAACGATGAATATTTTTCTCGATTTTAACGTTGTCACTGAATTTTCCGGGAACGCGCGCGGTTCTCCGACGGAAAACCGCGGTGAAGGTTCAAAAAGCACTTTTGGATAAAAAAAACCCTTATACCCGAAAATCTGTGAAAGGTACGCTCCTATCGTGGCAAAAAACAATCCCCATCCCGCCAATGTTAATATGTTTCTCCGGGAGAAACTGAACCAAATCCCCCCTTCTTTTTCCGATGTATAGCTCTGATTTTTTTCTTTTATTTCCATAATGACCTCCTGCTTTGATAACCTTCCAAACCCCTTACTTTTCTGAGGATTTTACCTCTACTTTTCACACGACAACCGAAAATGACCCGTAACATTTATTGAAAGGCGAATATTATATTTATCACTGAAAAAAGTCAAGCACAAATTATCAAAGGGTATAATATATTTATGTTTTTACGCTTTTTTAATCAATAAACGATACGCGTTTTCCACATTCTCCACCTTTATGATTTTATGACCCTCTTCTTTCACGCTCCGGGGAACACTTCTTATCGGTTCTCCATCATCCAATATTACCTCGAGAATCTGACCGGAATCCATCATTTCCAGCTTTAACTTTGTTTTTACAAAATTAATCGGGCAAAGCACACCGCGCAAATCAATCCGGTCGTCCGGAATAATCCTTCCTTCTTCTGCCATGTATATACCCCAAAAACTTTCTCCCGTGCACCTTTCTCAGCCGTTTTGTTTCCCCATCATTCAAACCGTCTCTGGCAAGACAACAACTGATATCCGCTCACGTGAAATTTATCTCTTCCTGTTTAAACTCTTTCTTGCCTTCATCGAAAACCCATGATTTAATATCTATTTTTTCACCACTTTCTATAGCGACAATTATATACGAAAACCAGGAACACGCGTGCTCGGTATCGTATGCTGACGGAATGGCCGGGTGGTCAGGATGAGAATGATAAACACCTATGATTTGCAAACCATTTTTTACCGCTTCCCTGTCAACCCTTTCAAAGTCTCCACGCTCTATTACATACCTGTCATGCGCCCTTTCAAAATTCTTATTTTGCACGGGACGGACTTCAAACACCTTTTTCTCCGATGCATTTGTGCCGATCAAGAGTCCACAACATTCCAGGGGATAGCTCTTCTTTACCTGATCCTCAATCTTCCTGATCTTGTCATTACCGATATACAGCACGGTCATTCATTCTCCAAAAATCCCCCAAAACCCCGACTCTCTATATACCAGCCCAAAAACTCGTACTCAAATACCGATCGCCCCTATCGGGAAAAACCGTAACAATCGTACCTTTCTCAATTTCATGCGCTACTTTCAGTGACGCCACAAGCGCAGCTCCTGAAGAATACCCCGCAAAAAATCCCTCTTCTGCTGCAAGCCTCTTGACTGCTTCATAAGCTTCTTCTGTCTCTACCGCTATCTTTCTATCCGGAAAATGCTCATCGTAAATACCCGGAACGATTGATGTAGCCATGTGTTTCATGCCTTCCAATCCGTGAATGGAAGTGGCCGGTTCGACTGCAATCACCTGAATATCGGGGTTATACTGCTTCAACCGTCGGCCGGTCCCCATAAGGGTACCACTCGTACCCAGACATGCAATAAAATGAGTCACCTCACCTGCAGTTTGTTCCCAGATCTCCACGCCTGTTGTTTCAAAATGCGCCTTCCAATTCGCAGGGTTATTATACTGGTCTGCATAAAAATACTTTAATGGTTCTTCACTCACGATCCTTTTCGCTTCTAACATAGCACCATCAGAACCCAGTAATGGGTCCGTAAACACCATGGCAGCTCCAAAGGCACGTACAATTCTCTTCCGTTCTTCGCTGACGTTTAACGGCATCACCAAAGTCACTTTATATCCTTTCGACGCGCCAATGAGAGCATAGGCAATGCCGGTATTTCCGGAAGTTGAATCGATAATAATTTTGTCGGGGTGCAGCCTTCCTGTGTTTTCCGCCTCTTCGATAATCCGCAAGGCGGGACGATCCTTTACCGAACCGCCGGGATTGAACCATTCTGCCTTAGCGTAAATTCCTACATCCTTATTTCCTAATCCCTCTGTCATTCTATTGACCTTTAACAAGGGTGTGTTCCCCACTTTGTCCAAAATTGAAGTATGAGACAACTTCTTCGGTATGTGCTTTGTGTCCTTTGTCACGATACTTGCCACACTGTCACCTTGTCTTCCGTTTATATAAACAACTGTGTCTCTGCGCCGTCGGCAATTTCCAGGAGGGTAGTCAACCCCAGAATATCATCAACGCGTGATCGAACGACAGACTCTTCCAACTCCATCAGTTTCACCGCACCTGTACATGCATAAACTTTTAAATTACCCACAGCTCTCACATCACGGAGTAGCTCTGTGAGTGAGATCGGATTGATCTCCTGCATCCGTTTTGACAGCCTCTTCCCCTCTTCACCGTATTCAACGGATAGTTTCGTAACATCAAACTCTTCATCCACAAACCTCTTCAATGCCCAGAAAAAGAGGAAAATATAAGTTTCTCTCCCCATAGACGCCGCTGTTACAGCAAGGGTAATGATCTGATACAGCTTATCATACGTACCACTATGAGCAAAGATAACGAATCTTTTTTTACCTTTCATCAGAAAATCCTTACGAGGTTTTTACCAATGCACTCACAACCTCTTTGCGGAACTTTTCCAACCCTACGCGATCTATACAGGAACCGATCCTTTCTTTAGGCTTGCCGTTCTCTTTATACCATCTTACCGTTGCATCAATAAAGTCATTCACTTTATTATCAGGCAAAAAATTTGCTACCTCATTTGCCTCACGCGGGTGCCGTCCATGCTTTCCGCCCACACGCACCAGCCAGCCCTTCTTCTTGTCCTTCCAGGCATCTGTCGGGCAAGCCCTTATACAATCACCACAATAGACACATTTCGATTCATCAAACATTGGCCTGCCCTCTTTATCAGAGACAATTGCTCCCTCCTGACAGGCCTTGGCGCATAAGGTACAGCCGTTACATAAATCCTTGCTCCATACCGGATAAACTACGCCCTGAAACCCCAGATCCATCTCTCTTGTCCTTGTACAATCAATCGGACAGCCAGAAAAACCCATTTTAAATTTATGAGGACAAGGCGTGCCAAAAAACTTCTCGTCGACTTCCAATGCCTTGGACTGTGTATCCATGATTCCGTTGGGGTTATACTCACAGCCGCCGCATGCCGTGGGCACCCGAACCCTCGGCCCGCAGGAGGCGACTTTCTGCCCTACTTCCGCCAATTCCTTCACTACCGCATCGAAGTCATCAATATGAACACCAATGATTTCCACCGACTGCCTGAAACTCAAGTGGCAGTACCCTAAACGGCTATATTTTTTCGCAACTTCTGCAATTTTCAACAGTTTTTCAGGGGTAATCCTTCCACCCGGGACCTTTAACCGTACGGTAAAAAGGTCCTTTTGCGTCTGTTTTATAAAACCACCAGACTTCAATTCCGTAAGGTCAATTCTTTGTGTCGCAGTCTTTTCAGCCATTCAAACTCCTAGTATTTTTGGGATAATCCACCGTTTTATAAACAATTCACAATACACCAATTACAGGAAACCAAACCCTGCCTAAAGAGATAGTTTTAATGATAACAATTCACAAAAAATCTTGCAAGAAAAAAGGAGTCTACAGACATTGTCGACTTAATTGCCCCCGGAAATTTTTTCAGAAACGATCTCTAACATTTTCTTTTTCGCCTCCAATACACCTTTTTTCTTAACAATCTCAAGCATATCAAGCCCTGCAATTCGCTGCAAGATGTCTCGCCTCAGGGATTCCTCTTTTACCTCGGAAAGTATCTTTCGCCTCATCTCTGATAAAAGTTTCGTAAACTCACCATACTCATCCCCGAACTGTTTTTCCAGTAATTCCCTTATATAACGCGCTAAAGTGGGGCTTGCCCCCCCCGTCGAGACGCTTATACACAGGTCTCCCCGCATAACGGACGAAGGCACAATAAAGGAACAATATTCCGGCTTGTCAACAACATTTACCGGAATTCCCCTTTCGACAGCATCCGAGTAAATCTTTTTGTTCACTGTCCCATCATTCGTAGAGGCTACAACGAGCACCGCTTCTTTCAGAAACTTTGTGTCATATCTCTGTGTAATCCGCTCAATTCCCGTTTCTTTTTCCAGTTCCGGGCAAAACTCGGGAGACACAACCGTCACCTTCGCGCCGGCATCTTTCAGGCTGCACACTTTACGCCAGGCAACTTCACCGCCACCCACCACCACACACTTCTTGTCCTGAATATTCAGGAATATAGGATAATATTTTATCATCGTTATCGAATCACCACGTAAAATTTTCACCGCTGACTAAATTCTCGTATGTTTCCCTTTTCCTGATAACATGATACCGATCCCCTTCCACCAGGACTTCACAGGGACGCGGGCGGGAATTGTAACTGGAACTCATCGAGAAACCATACGCACCGGCGCTGAATATGGTCAATAAATCCCCCTCTTTCACCCTGGGCAGGGACCTATTGGCGGCAAAGACATCGCTGCTCTCACAAACGGGGCCTACGATATCTACCACATCCATCCCCCTTTTTACCGGGGATTTACCGGTATTTTCCACCTTTGGCATCTTTATACTCGTATTTACCGGCCATATCCGGTGAAATGCATCGTAAAGCGCAGGGCGTATTAAATCGTTCATGCCCGCATCACAGATGACAAATTTCTTGCCATGAACGGTCTCTTTTGTATAAATTACCCTGGTAACCAGAATCCCGGAATTCCCTACAACAAACCGCCCCGGTTCCAGGATGAGATTACACTGCATCTCTTTCACCAGCGGGAGAATTTTTCCTGCATAATCTTTCGGCCGTATGACTTTTTCTCCTGTATATGAGATACAATAGCCACCCCCTATGTTCACAAACTCGATATCCAGTCCCCCCTCCCTGCAGTTTTTTACAAACCTCACGATCTTCCTAAGGGCGCGCACATAGGGATCCACCGTATAGATAGGTGAGCCCAGGTGCACATGTAACCCGCACAGATCAACGTTTTGATAGAATGCAGATTGTGTAATAATCCTTTCAGCTTCCGTAAAATCGATACCGAATTTGTTTTCTTTTTTACCCGTAGTAGTCTTTGCATGCGTTTTTGCATCGATATCCGGATTGATCCGCAAGGCCACCCTCGGCACTTTTCCCACTTCTTTAGCAATGGCATTAATATGCTTAAGTTCTGCCAGGGATTCAACGTTGAACATAAAAATGTCTTTTTCCAGGGCGTATCGCATCTCCCTGTCCGTCTTTCCTACACCCGCAAATACAACCTTTGACGGGTCTCCTCCGGCCTTGATTGCCCGGAACAACTCACCGCCGGAAACCACGTCAAAGCCCGATCCTTCCTCTGCCAGCAACTTACATATAGAGAGATTCGAATTCGACTTCACAGAAAAACAGATCAGCGTATCGACATCCTGGAAGGCTGTTTTTAATTCATGATAACGTGCCAGAATCGCACCTTTACTGTAAACATAAGCCGGCGTTCCTACCTCTGAAACAATATCTCCTACCTTTACATTCTCACAAAAGAGCGTCTTACCCCTGTATTCAAAAGTATCCATAAACTATTTACCCGTTCATCCTTTACTCAGTTTCTTTTCCCAAAACGCTATCCGTTTTTTAACAAAACCCGGCGCTGTAGAGCCATAACTCTTATAATTCTTAATACAATTTTCCACCCCGAGCACTTTGTACACATCCTTCTCTATGACGGAAGAAAATGCCTTAAAACTCTCCAGGTGCAAATCCATCAACCTGCATTGCACCCTGATACACTCCCGCACGATCTTTCCGACAATCTCGTGAGCCATACGAAAGGGCACACCCTTTTTGACCAGATACTCCGCAAGCGCAGTGGCGTCAATAAACCCCTTCTCGCAGGCAGACATCATCTGCTCCCCGTTAAAATCTGAATTTGCCACCAGTTCGGCCAGGATGGATAACGAAATCTGAACCGTGTCCGCCGCATCAAATATCGCAATCTTATCCTCCTGCATGTCGCGATTATAACTCAGTGGCAATCCCTTGAGCAGGGTGAGCAGGGCCGTCAGATGGCCAAACACACGACCGCATTTGCCCCGGATCAGTTCAAGCACGTCGGGATTCTTTTTTTGGGGCATGATACTGGAACCCGTGCAATAGGCATCACTGATCTCGATAAACTTCATTTCGTCATTGCACCAGATAATCCACTCCTCACAGATACGGGACAGATGCATGGCAACCATGGAGAGACAAAACGCATATTCAACACAAAAATCCCTGTCGCTCACGGCATCCATACTGTTCTCACAAGCCCCTTCAAAGCCAAGCAATTTCGCCGTAAATACGGGATCGGTAGGAAGTGTTGTCCCCGCGAGGGCACACGCTCCCAGAGGTGACTTATTAAGCCGGGCACAGCAATCCTGAAGCCGCATCTTATCACGCTCCAGCATCTCTACGTATGCTAACAAATAGTGAGATACCAGTACCGGCTGGGCGTGCTGCAGGTGGGTAAAACCGGGCATAATCAGACCAAAAAACGTCTTCCCCTTTTTCACCAGTTCCCTTTGCAACAGTGCCAGAAGGCCTGTCACTGCACGGGTCTGATTGCGTGTCCAGAGCCGCAGGTCGAGGGCAACCTGGTCGTTCCGGCTTCGGGCGGTATGGAGTTTTTTGCCGGCCTCGCCAATCCGCGCAATCAGCGCCGACTCAATATTCATATGAACGTCTTCAAGGGAGTTTTTAAACTCAAACGTTTCGGCTTCTATCTCAGCGAGAATTTCCTTCAGCCCCTTAACGATTGCATCTTTTTCTTTGTCGGTAATTAGCTTGCACCGGGCAAGCATGTTTGCATGGGCTATACTGCCTTCAATGTCATACCGGTAGAGCCGCCAGTCGAATGAAACCGATTCAGTGAACGACTCCACCGAGGCCGCTGTCTGCTTGGTAAACCTCCCTCCCCACGGCTTTTTTTGCCTCATAAATCACCACTCTTTAGCAAAAAGACTATTCCCTCTGTTCCCGCGACTTTGTAGCGAACAACTCCTGTCGAAAAAAGAAGTTAAGTAATATAGCCGAATATACGGGATGAGTCAATATAATTCGGCAAGTCACCGCTGTCCGGATTTTTTGCCGATAACGGATATTTTTGATGATAATTATGGATAAAAGCATGAATTCTTAGTATACTAAATCACCGGAAATTCTTTAGTTTCAAGCAAAGAATTAATTCTGCATATTATTTTACCTGTCGAAACATTTACTCAAAACATTATGCGGGGAAATTATAACAAAAATGAATGGCCTTACCAGGGACGCAGGGTTGTGCAATACCTGTCCTTTTCCCTTTTCCTTTACCTGCTTCTCTTTGCAGACCCTCTTACGGAAAAGGACCTTTCGGCCAATATATTTCTTCGCATGAGTCCCCTTTCTGCCCTTGGGTCGATGATGGCGGCAAAAACATTTATTCTGAAATATTGGCCTGCTATTTTTGTGCTGTTTTTGACGATTCCCTTCGGGCGTTTCTTTTGCGCATGGATTTGCCCGCTTGGGACAACTATCGATATTACAGACCGTTTCTTCGCCGGTTTCAGGCGGAGGTCTCACAAAAATATTTATGACGGTCGCGCGTTAAAATACTATCTCCTCGCATTCCTTTTGATAAGCCTCTTGTTTACACGACAGTACGCGGGATGGTTTGACCCCCTCTCCATTGCCACCAGCGCATACGCAATAACCATCCACCCCTATGTTATCAACCTTATTGACGGTCTTTTTGGCTACTTCAGCGCCATCCCCCTTATCGGGTATATTTTTATCTTCCTCCACAAGTTCATCCAGACTATACTTTTTGCCCATCATGCGCCTTTCTTCAGGGCACACGGAATCCTTCTTGTTGCGTTTGTTGTGTTAATCTCTTCTGGCATGGTGTTCCGTCGTTATTGGTGCAGGAATATCTGCCCTATGGGCGCCATCCTTGCGCTCTTTTCAGACCGGGCATTATTCAGGAGAAACGTTTCATCATCGTGCACAAGCTGCGGCCTGTGTGTTGAGAAGTGTGGCATGGGGGCAATCAGCGCCGACGGGCATGGCACAAAAGAAGGCGAGTGTATTTTGTGCATGACATGCCAGAAGGTATGTCCGGAAAACAGTATTACCTTTGGCAAAGGACAACCTGGCGGGCAAAGGCATTCCGTAGACCTCTCGAAGAGGGCATTTCTTGTATCCGGCCTTACCGGTGCGGCAATGGCGCCTTTAGTAAGGTTAAATTATTCAAAGATTACCAATAAGGGGAAGGCTTCTCTTATTCGTCCTCCCGGCGCAGTGGATGAAGAAGAGTTTCTTGCGCTCTGTATCCGCTGTGGCGAGTGCATGAAGGTCTGCAAAACCAATGGGCTTCACCCTACGCTATTGGAGGCGGGTATTGAGGGCTTATGGACACCGAAACTTATTCCCCGGATCGGATACTGTGATTATGGCTGTGTGCTCTGCACGCGTGTCTGTCCTTCCGGCGCCATCAGGCGTTTGGACCTGGAGGAAAAACGTGAAGTGGCTTTGGGCAAGGCACGGATAGACCACAACCGGTGTATTCCCTGGGTAGGCTATGCGCGGTTGCCGGAATTGGAAAAAAGATGGCAGGATTTTAACTGCGGTGTTTGTGAGGAGGTATGTCCTGTACCCACAAAGGCCATCCATTTTAATACTTATGTGGATGCCCAACAACGGGAGATACGGAGGCCTTTTGTGCGGGAGGATGTTTGCACAGGCTGTGGTTTTTGTGAGAAGGTGTGCCCCGTCCTAGGAACATCGGCAATCGTCGTAGAAGGAATACAACCCCAAACGAAGATAAGGAGTCCAAAGGCTTTTTTGATCATGGATAATCTTTTCCCGGCAACCATCGGGGCATGGAAAAGGGTATTTGGGCCAAATACGTTTGAAGGAAAGGAAAGACTTTATGAATACATTAACGGTGGGGCGGAACCCTACCTGTCGTACTCCTTTATCCGCGTCTCGAATGCCGAATATCTAAAAAAAACAAACAAAAAGGTGCTTGTCGATATCTGGGAGTTCGATTCACCCGAAGACGCATTTGGAGTTTTCAGTATAGACCGCGCCGGCGATGAAATAACACTGGGTAACGGCAGTGCGCTATTCCACAGCTACCTCTATCTCTGGAACGGAACATACTTTGTAAAGATCGAACCAAGGGAGGGAGATATTTTGCCCGAGGAAGTTATTTCCCTCGGCAAATCCATTGTCGCTTCCATGCCCTATACAAAGGCGTCTTTGCCGGAGATAATGAATTATCTTCCTGATAAATATCTTATTCAGGAAAGTGCAAAATTCTTTCATAAAAAAATTATCCTGGATAATATCAATATTTCTGACAATTTTATTGAGGAAAATGTATTTCATCTCAGCGAAAGAACCGATGTCGTTATTGCTGAATACAGACCCGACGCAAACACAGAACCGCTGAAACTTATGCTTATACGGTATCCTGACATAGATACGGCAAGGCTTGCCTTTGACGACGTGGTGAAACTCTGGAGGTCGTGGAGTGAAAAGGAATTTACGGGTGAAATGATCCATACCTTTCAGGACAAAGAACTACGGTACACATCGTGTTTACAAAAAACACACATATTCGGTATGGCATTCCTTTCTCCCGATAAGGAAAAGGCGGAAATGATGTTAAAGCTTGTTGCGGAAAAACTGTAACGAACATGGGGTGAATAAGACGGCGTCATTTGGATACACCCGCAAAAGACACGACTTGCAAAACATTAAATCGTTTGCTTGAGTTGTGGTTTTGTAGAGAAGGGTTTGATAAATTTTTTTGTTGCAAAGGATAGCCAAGCTTTGCTATAGTAATTCACCTACAATGATAGTAATGTTATTATTTTAAAGACGATTGTCGCTTTTTTGTCAGTATTTTTGTAAGGAATGGGTGTAATGATAAGTAAAGAAGCAAAGCAGCAAATTATTAAAGATATCAGGGTTCATGAAAATGATACGGGTTCTCCGGAGGTGCAGGTAGCGTTGCTTACCGAGCGGATCAATCATTTAAGTGACCACCTAAAGGACCACAAAAAGGACCACACATCCCGAAGAGGCCTGCTTCAAATGGTCGGACACCGGTCGGCATTACTTAAATATTTATCAAACAGGGATAACGAACGATATAAGAAACTTATCAGTAAGCTTGGCATAAGGAAATAAATCAAAATTTTAGGAGGAACCCCTAAACCTATCCAAAAATGTATAAAATTTCACATTGTTCATATCTTTTGCTGGTCAAAAAAATGAGATATGAGAAACAAACGAGACGAGGTGTTAAATGGCATATTGTAAAGTAGAAAGACTGATCGGCAAAAGAGTACTCAGTATTGAAACGGGTAAAATTGCAAAGCAGGCCGATGGCGCGGCTTTAGTTCAGTATGGGGACACTATAGTGCTGGCAACGGCGGTGTCTGCGCCAGAAGAAAATGAAGAAGCGGATTTTTTCCCTCTTACGGTAGACTATAGAGAAAAAACGTATGCGGCCGGCAAGTTTCCCGGTGGTTTTTTTAAGAGAGAAGGCAAGCCCACCTTAAAGGAAATATTAACCATGCGGTTAATAGATCGTCCTCTCAGGCCCCTCTTTCCGGAAACATATCTTCGCGAAGTTCAGGTAATGTCAATAGTTCTCTCGGCGGATAAAGAGAATGATCCCGACATCCTCGCCATGATAGGTGCTTCTGCAGCTTTATCCGTATCAAGCATTCCTTTCTGTGGCCCTACCGGTTCTGTAAGAGTGGGTCAAATAGACGGAGAATTCGTCATCAATCCCACCCATGCCGAGCTGTCTATGAGCACGATGGATCTCGTTGTCTCGGGGACGGAAGACGCCGTTACGATGGTTGAGGCATCCAGCAAGGAGATTCCTGAAGAACAGATGGTGAATGCCATTATGTTTGGACATGCCTTTATCAAAGAAATCGTTCACCTCCAGAGGGAATTGGTCGCTCAATGCGGAAAAGAGAAACAGAAAATTCCTCCGCTAAAGCTTGACACGTCTCTTTTGGAAGAGATCAAAAAGAAATACTACTCACAAATTTTAGAAAAGAACCAGACGCCGGGAAAAGAGACGAGAAAACTGGCCCTGAACGAAATACTCAACCAGATTATCGCGGAATATTGCACGGAAAAAGAAGGCGCTCCCGCCAAAAAAACAATCAAGGCGATATTCGAAAGGATTGAAACAATCGTAGTCCGCGATCAAATCGTGCAAGAGGGGAGGAGGCCGGACGGGCGGGGATTAAAAGATATCAGGCCCATTACCTGCGAGGCGGGAATGTTGCCGCGGACTCATGGTTCTGCCTTGTTTACACGGGGTGAAACTCAGGCTATCGTGGTAACAACTCTGGGTACAACTATGGATGAACAGAAAGTGGATACCCTTGAGGAAGAATATTCAAAGAAATTCATGCTTGACTATAATTTTCCGCCTTTTTGCGTTGGCGAAGTGAAGCCTTTACGCGGGCCAGGCAGACGGGAGATCGGACACGGGGCTTTAGCCGAACGGGCATTGGAGGCAGTGCTTCCCCCGTCAAACTTGTTCCCCTATACCATCCGGATTGTTTCCGATATTACGGAATCCAACGGTTCATCTTCAATGGCGACTGTTTGTGGTGGAACCCTGTCCATGATGGATGCCGGTATTCCTATAACTGCGCCGGTTGCCGGCATTGCAATGGGTCTGGTGAAAGAAGGGGAAAATGTGTGCATACTCTCCGACATTTTAGGAACAGAAGATCACCTGGGTGATATGGATTTTAAAGTTGCCGGGACGTCGAAAGGCGTCACCGCGCTGCAAATGGATATTAAAATCTTTGGAATCACAGAGAAAATTATGAGGGATGCCCTGACTCAAGCCAAAGACGGCAGACTGCATATACTTCAGGAACTTGCAAAGATTATTGATAAACCGAAGGCGGAAATTTCCATATACGCGCCAAAATTACTTCACATCAAAATTAATCCTGAAAAAATTGGTATGGTCATCGGACCCGGCGGGAAAAATATCAAAAAAATACAGGAAGAAACGGGCGCAAAGATAGAAATTGAAGATGACGGCACCGTGATTATCTCATCAGCGCTTACAGAATCTTCACAGAAGGCAAAAATATGGATTGAACGCATGACGGAGGAGGTGCAGGTTGGGAAAATCTATACGGGAAAAGTCCTTTCCTTGAAAGAATACGGGGCATTCGTGGAAATAATACCGGGGCATGACGGGCTGGTGCATATTTCAGAATTGGCTGACGGCTATGTTGAAAGGGTCGAAGATGTCGTGAAGGTAGGCCAGGAGATTATGATAAAAGTAATCGGAATAGACGATCAAAAAAGAGTTAAATTGAGCCGTAAAGCTGCCCTGAAAGAAAAGGAGCAACCTCACCCTTCAGGCGTGTAAAATTCTCACGCCTTGCTGAACCGGAGAAAGAGGTATTGGCAGGTGAACGGAAAAGGGTTATTAAACCCTCTTTTCAGAAAGGGGGGGACCCCGAAAGTTAGAAAACTTTTATCGTTTATCTTTCGGTCTTTTTAGGAGGAGAGAGAAGGCATAAAAGATAAATTATGGTAGTAGTGCCGTTTTAACTGTTTTAAGATGTATTTATTCACATTAGGAGAGCAATATATATGGCAACAGGTAAAGTTAAATGGTTTGACGCAAAAAAAGGCTTTGGTTTTATTGAACAAGAGGGTGGTGGGGATGTTTTTGTTCACTATTCAAATATTGCAAGTGACGGATTTAAAACACTAGAAGATGGAGAAAAGGTGGAGTTTGATATCGTTGAAGGGGCAAAGGGTTTACAGGCACAGAAAGTAACTCGCATCAATTCCTAAAACACTATAGAAAAACATCATCGAGCCAGGAAGAAAGTGAACGAAACCGACTTCCTGGCTTATTTTTTTGGCAGGACAACTGTGGTCCAGTATCTGATTGGAGCAATAATATCTTTTTTCATCTTTATTCCCCTCGCTTTTTTCTCCATACGAAGGGCTATCGACAAGACGCGGGAACTGGAAAAAAGGGCAATGCATTCTGAACGGTTAGCTTTTGTGGGAACACTGGCGGGAGGTCTTGCGCATGAAATTAAAAATCCGCTAAGCACGCTGAATATCAATCTCCAGCTCCTGATAGAAGATCTTCAAAGCATGACAGGGGAAAACAGCAAAAAAGTGCAGAGAAAGATTCAGGCTTTGCAAAAAGAGACACAACGGCTGGAGGAAATATTAAATGATTTCCTCAGATATGCACGCGGGCAAAAGCTGGAGCTGGAAAACCACGATATTAACGAGATTGTGGATGGGGTGGTGGATTTTGTTACACCAGAAATAAAACAGAAAAATATAAAAATACTGAAAAGTTACGACTCCCATCTCCCTCGCTGCCGTATGGACAGCAACCTCATAAAACAAGCGATTCTGAACGTGATTATCAATGCAGAGCAGGCGATGGAAAATGGAGGAGAACTTATGATTCGCACGTCCAGAAACGGAAAATACGTACAAATTGACATAACAGATACAGGAACGGGTATTCCAAAAGATATTATCAATAAGATATTTCAAGTCTATTTTTCCACCAAAAAGACGGGAACCGGTCTTGGGCTTCCGACAGCAAAGCGTATTATCGAAGAGCACAAAGGGACAATCTCCGTCCAGAGCGAAGAGGGTAAAGGCACCAATTTCTCGATAAAATTGCCGATAGACTTAAGAATCTGGTAAGATATGACAAACCACACTGTTATACTGGTTATCGATGACAAGGAAGAGCATGCGACTGCAACCGCGGAGGCATTGCACAAGGTAGGATACAAGTGTCTCGTCGCTACCAGCGGAAAAGAAGGGCTAAAGATCATAGAAACGGGCGAGGTGGACATTGTCATTACGGATCTCATTATGCATGACATCGATGGGCTGCACATACTCAAGGTAACAAAAGAACGATGGCCTGAAGCCGAGGTCATTCTCATCACAGGCTATGGTACGGTAGAAACCGCGGTAGACGCCATGCAGAAGGGAGCCGCTACATACCTTTTAAAACCGATTAATATTAATCATTTGCGCGCAGAGGTGGAAAAACTCGTTGAGAAGCAGGGGCTTGTAAGGAGCAACAAGGAACTCCACAAACAACTTGACGAAAGATTTGGACTCTCTGGCATTATCGGCAACAGCCAGAAGATCCAGAAGGTGTTAAATATCGTAAAACAAATCTCCGGCACCACTGCCACAGTGCTGATAACCGGCGAAAGCGGAACCGGGAAGGAACTCATTGCAAAGACTATCCATAACAACAGCCCCCGGAAGAATCATCCCATGGTCGTTTTGAATTCTGCCGCCATCCCGGAAAATCTTCTCGAGAGCGAACTCTTCGGGCACGAAAAAGGCGCTTTTACCGGAGCCCTCTACCAGCGGAAGGGAAAATTCGAATGCGCACACCGCAGCACGTTATTTTTGGATGAGATCGGCGATATGCCGCTTTCTACACAGGTTAAATTATTACGGGTAATTGAAGACGGTATGATTACCCGTATCGGCAGCAACGAGCCAATCGAGGTCGATGTCCGTTTGATTGCTGCTACGAATCAAGAACTGGAGAAACTTATAAAGGAAGGGAAATTCCGGGAAGACCTGTACTTCAGACTGAACGTCGTTTCTATCAAATTACCACCCCTCCGGGAAAGGCTTGAGGATACCACATTGCTTATCGATGCGTTTCTCCGGGAATATTCGCAGATGCACAATAAAAAAATCTCGCACATCTCACCTGAGGCGCGAAAAATTTTGTATAAATACCCCTGGCCCGGAAATGTCCGGGAATTAAAAAATTGCATCGAAAGCATGGTAGTTGTCAGCACGAAAGATATTTTGGACGTTGAAGACATACCCGACCATATACTCCAGCGAAGTAATGAAGTCTCTCATACTCCGGCATTAGTGGCGGGAATGACCGTGGAAGAGGCCGAAAGGGAGCTTATTAAAAACACGCTGGCTACGGTTGGGGGGAATAGAGAGGAAGCGGCACGGCTGCTTGGTATCGGTGAACGCACACTTTACAGAAAGCTGGACCGGTACGGACTCAAATAAACGTATGCCCGTGCCAGGAATTTTGGTTGTGGCTTTGGCGCATCAGATGAACGGTTATCTCATCTTTAAAGCATTTTTACACAGAAAACCTCTCTGTAGAATATCCAGATCATTATGTTAGAAATTAAACTTTGTGCCAATTGCAAAAGAAGCCTGTCAAAGAATGATATAGACTCCGGGCGTGCAGTATATCAGGAAGACGGAAAGTTATTTTGCAGGGAATGCTTAACCATGAAAATCAGAAAAGAGAAGGGATATGAGGAAAAAGATTTTCTCCTGGAGTCTCTGGTAAATGAAGTAAAAAATATAAACCGCACATTGACCTATGAACCTGCATCGTGGCTGATGATCTTGGCCTCCGTTATTCAATGTTTTGTCTTTGGTTCACTCGTTTTTGCTTACCTCAATCGCAATGGCGATGTCCATGCATATCTGCTGCTCGCTTTAGTCTTCCAGGTGATGGCCTTAACCTTTTTTGTAATAAAAAAATAAACATAAAAGCATACAAAAATGTCTTGACAATAAATATCCTGCCCCTATAATGAGTACTGATATTCATTTAACAATCATTTCATTTTAAAGAAAGGGGTGTGTCATGAGTGTGAAAGTCGGACAAACAGCGCCGGGGTTTACCATGCAGGGTCTTGTAGATGAAAAGTTTAGGGATGTAAGTCTGGATGATTACAGGGGCAAATGGGTTGTCCTTTTCTTCTATCCCCTTGATTTTACGTTTATTTGTCCCACGGAAATTACCGAATTTTCCAAGCGGGACAGCGAGTTTAAGGCGCTGAATGCGCAGGTGATCGGGGTGAGTGTCGACAGTGTGTTTTCGCATAAGGCATGGTTAAAAGAACTTGGCAAAATTAATTTTCCCTGGCTTAGCGACATGACAAAAGAGGTTTCAAGAAAGTATGGCGTTCTTATGGAAGAAAAAGGGATCGCCTTGAGGGGCACATTTATCATTGACCCGGAAGGAAAACTACGATATCAATTAGTTCACGATTTAGGCATTGGCCGAAGCGTTGAAGAGATACTCAGGGTCTTAAACGCATTACAGACAGGGGAACTTTGCCCCGTTGAATGGAAGCCCGGTAAAAAGACCTTAGGCAAGGCATAATGCAAATATTGGGGTTATAAATTTGCCAAAAAAAGTTTTACACGGTAATACAAAATGTACCATGGTGAATAAATTGATCTGCGCGGATAAAACATTATGATAAAGGCAAACCCTGAGTGATCAGGGGATGCACAGTAAAGGGTCTCTGTGTCTACCCAAGGAAGAAACTACAGCAGCAGAAAGATAGCCTTACTGCCGAAGATGTTATAGACAACATTTTGCGGTAAGGCTTTTTTTGTTTTCAAAAAATGAACTTTATTGCCGGCCCTGAACGAGTAGGAACATGTAGCGCTACATTTATAGTGCTGTCCTGTCAGCATCAACAGAAGAGATAAAACATCGACGTCACAACAATATTTTCGTCACTCAGGTTGAGGTGGCAGTTGAGTAAACTCGGTGTTCTTTCCGGTAAAGACGTTTGTGCTATCCTTGCCAAACACGGTTTCCTTGAAGTGCGCCACATGAGTTAAATGCAGGACATGAAGGAAAGAAAAAAGGGACAGATTTATTTTAAAGAGACGGTTAAAGTTTTTGATACAATTACTCAGCCCTCTCAGCGCATGAAAGGAAGAAACATGAAAGCTAAGGTAAAGAAAATTAGTGATGGATTACGCTCTGAATATGATTTTGATTATTCAAAAGCTGTTCGCGGCAAATATTACAAACGCCTCATCTCCGAGGGAGCGAATGTCGTAATGCTTGAGCCGGATATTGCTAAATCATTTGCAGATTCAGATTCCGTAAATAAGGCATTGCGGTCTTTACTTGATTTAGCGAAAACGACAGACCGCCTAACAAAACACTCCAGCGGACGGGCAACAGCCCGCCGCTGAGTTTGGTCGTTCCGCTCTCCCGGAGTTAAACGTCCATGAGTTACACACCTCGCTCACTTATCAGGCTTCCTGAAGATAGAGATGCTCGTCGCCTGTTATTCCTATATATTCAACTTCCCTTTGTGTGGAAAAGGGAACAGGTAGGCGTCGCCTGCCATGTATTTCGGATGTATGCAGGTGATTTGTGGGATGTGGGGTGAATGAAATGAATGGGAATGGCTTGACGTTGAACGGATTGTAGCAATGGTGGGGCCATGTTTATCTTATCATGTTGTTACATAAAAATTGAAAACGAGGAAATTCCTTGTAACTTATTCCAGTTTCTTTCATCTGACATGTGAAAAAAGACACAGACCTTTTGTGAAACACGGTCCTCCTGCCCTCTGTAGAAATGGTCACTATCTTCTACTAATTCCAGTATCTTGGGCGGCGGCAGACCTTCAAAACCCCTCATGGTATCTTCCACAGTTGCTGCAAAATCATTCCGGCTGTAAATAAATAATTTACCCTTTTTGCATTCCTGTAAAAAATCCAGATTGTATCGGCCAAAAGGCGTCGATATAGCGGCGAATGCCTTCACGTTATTGCTTTCTGTACCTACCTTCATGCCGGTAATGGCACCAAAAGAATAACCCGCGATAAAAATTCCGTGCGTTACGCCAATTTGTGAAATTAAAAAATCAAGTGCCGCATGGGTATCTGCAACGGCATCAGTGTAGTCTCCGCCATTCAGGGATATATCCCAGTACTGGAACCTCCGGGCTATATCCTTTACATGGCAATCACTTTTCCCCACCCCCCGATAATTAAACCGAAGGGATGCAAATCCCCTGTTGGCCGATACTCGCGCAATGCCCGCAATAACATTGTTGTCCATGTCACCGCCCAGATTGGGATGCGGCGCGCATAAGAGGATTGCAGGGGATGACTGCATATCCTCGTTGTATGTCAGAATCCCTTCTAATTTCAGCTTGTCTGAATAAAAATGTACGAATTCCTCAATCATGATTCAAAAGTATTTGTGATAACCGGAAATTGTGCATACCATGCGATTGAACCAGTTTTAAGATGTCTTTCCTGGTTATGTTGTCTCCGTTAACACTGAATTGTTTGATTTTGCTATCGAGCGCTTCTTTCCATGCATCGTACAATAACCCATAATCCTGATTATGGCATTCTATACAATATTCCCGAACGGGTTTAAATGAACATCCGTTTGGTGACGGCTTGTGGCAATCCGTACATGACACTGCCTGAGACATCCAATCAGGTACTTTGAAAACCCTGTTTTGTATATGCCCGTTTATATAGTCCCTCACGTCCGCGTGACATTTCGAACAATCCTCCTTATCCCGGGAATCCTTCTCCCGCACGAGTCCCCCTAAAGCCCCCTTTATTAAAGGGGGACGAAGAAGGATTAACGTATTGTAAATATTTTCACTACCATCTGAAGGTAAAGGATTTACAAGTATTTTATCCACCCTTTTATGATGACAGCCCCAACAGTCTTTTTTTTGTATAATAAGATCGCCATGTGTTTTTGTATGAACAGCATCATTCTTGTGACACTGACAGCACTCCAATCCCTGGCTGGGAGAATGCGTTTTATGCCTGAACACCTTTCCCCGGTATATCGTGCGATAAGCCGTGTAATTCACATGGCATCTGTCCGTGCAAGAGCCGGTAGGAAACAAAAAAATATCTGGTTTTATTGCATAAGTATCGTCTCCACGGACTAACGGTTGCACTAAAGCAATGAAAATAGAAAAAATCAATCGCAAATAAGTCTTGGTCATAGTAAGTATTGTCAGCGATAATAATAAGGGAACAAAGCTTCCCCTCAGTCTCCCTTTTTTAAAGGGGGATTAATTTAATTGTATAGAATCACATAAGTTGCGCGAAAAATAGAGCAAACACCAGCTAACCAGCACTCCGTAAGGGAAGTGAGGTTGGTGTGACCGGAATAGCCTGAAAAATAAGGGTTGAGAACAGCATACTATATGGTATCCTT
>WYAU01000033.1 GCA_011525665.1 Candidatus Brocadia sp. | reverse complement strand
CGGTGGCCGGATTGGTATCAAGTCTTCCTGTTATCTCATCAACTGACATCGCATACCAGGATGTACCAGTCATTTTGTCTACCATCATGGTATCCCTCAAAACATTTTTGAAACTATTCCGCGTAACAAGGGTTCCCGATCATATAATTAACAATATTTTAACAATTTCTTAATATTTTCTTAACAAATAAAGTTTATATTTCAAAAAGCCTTATTGGCTTCTCTCCTGCAGATATCTGTTTTTAGGTATGACGTTTCTGAATCTGGTGGGTTTTCTCATTATTCTTTCGAATGCAAGTGTTTTTTCCCATCCACAAGTGATGAACTGGAGGTGTAATTATGGAAAAATAACTACGGTTTTTATTTGGGGACATTTTCAATGGAAGTTTTTTGTGACTTTTTTATCACGTTTGCATTTAACAGTAAATTTTATTAACTATTACGGTTACAGGAGATGAGCAAAGGAGAAATATATCATGGAGAATATAACAAAAATACTCTGCGGGGTAGTGGTTTCCCTTTTTATTGCTGGCACTGCAGGTGCTGCCACGGTGAAGGTGACAGAAAACATCAGCACATCCACGACATGGACCTCCGACAACGTCTACAGGATGGAGAAACAGATATTCGTTCTGCCGGGAGCGACACTGACCATTGAGGCAGGAACGGTTATTGCAAGCACCACGGGTGCCGGCGGTAGTCTGGCTGTGGCACGTGGCGCTAAAATCTTTGTGAACGGGACTAAGGACAACCCGGTCATTATGACGTCCACCGATGACGTTGCAACCTGGGCAAAAGATGCAAGCCATCCCAGCGGCGGCGACCCAAAAACCGGAAAATGGCGCGCGGGTGCAAATGAGTGGGGAAATCTGACGATTATGGGGAAAGGGCTGATTTCCGCTTCTCATTTCGGTGGCCTGCAGGTGGGAAACAATACAAAGGACCCTTCTGGTTTAAATGAGAAGCAGATGGAAGGTTTGACCGATCCTGATTTTTCATTATACGGTGGTAAAGACGACAATGATGACAGCGGTTCGATCAGCTATCTGTCCCTGCGATATGCAGGTAAAGTGGTCGGGCTTGGCAACGAGCTTAACGGTTTGTCGCTGGGTGGCATTGGCCGGGAAACCGATATCAGCCATGTTGAAATCATGAACAATGTGGATGATGGCATTGAAATCTGGGGTGGTACCGTGAATTTGAAATATATCAGCATCTGGAACGTTGGCGATGACAGCTTCGACATTGACCAGGGCTGGCGCGGTAAAGCACAGTTCATTTTAGTTGTTCAGGGCTATAGCCTGGATGCCAAACAGGGTTCCGGTGTGGGAGACAACTGTTTCGAAACGGATGGCGCTGAGGATTCCGACGCACAGCCGGTAACCACATCCATCATTTATAATGCCACCGTTATTGGAAATCCGATTGACGGCGATCACGGAACGGCCTGGCGTGACAATGCCCGCGTTCAGTATCGCAACTGCATCTTTATGGATCTGGGTGAAAGGCTTGTGAAAAACGATGGTAACGACGGAGACGGTGCTAATGGGTATGGTTTTAATGGCACGCTTTCTTTTGAAGACACGTGGAAGACTGATTACACGGTTACTTCAAATATAAATCCCTGCATCGGGTGCAACGAGGGTGAATTTAACCACGCCAAGACACTCTACACGACTCAGACCTCCGGTAAACTTGCAGAAATTACGGACAGTGTGTTCTTTCGTAATCTTCACACAGACGCCTACAGCGAATCGGATACGGTTGGCGTAACGTTAAGCGGCGGCAGTAATCCAGACAAGAACAACGTCGTCATTTCGGGGTCTGACTCGTCAGACGCACCCATTGTAAGCATAACCCGTGGTGCATTATTTACCTCTTCAGAAGGAAAGGGAGTGCTTCCCATTATATCATTAGATCCGCTTCCCGCAAATGAGGCGCTTACCAGCGCCGGCATGGCACCTGATGACGGGTTTTTTACACCTGCTCAGTACCGCGGCGCTTTTAGCGCAACCGACAACTGGCTGGACGGCTGGACGGCTTCAGATGCTTACGGAATGACCAGCACCAGTTCTGACGGATGTGACCCGGAATCAATGGCGTCATCAACAAAGGTGCTGAAAATCAGCAACGGGGATAGTGGTGATGTCACCGTATCAGTAGTGGGAAAAGATGCATGTCCATCCGAAGGTGTGACCGTTGAGGCGAATATTAGAAAACAACATGCGAAACGCATCGAGATTTCTCCGGTCAGCGCGGAAACGGATGCAAATGGCAATGCCGTGTTCACGATAACCGGCAAGAAAAAAGGCAGTGCAAAAGTAACCTTTGAAGCTGAAGATTTAAAAACGGTGCTGAAGGTGAAAGTAAAAAAATAAAAGGCATGTACACGTATCTCTGACACTATGATAGCAGCGGCGATATGCCGCTGCTATCCTGTAAATTAAAACAGCGAGTAGGAAGAGCATTATGGTTGAAAAATTACAATGTATTATTTCTTTGTTGGTGGGTTTCACGGTATTTTTGTTCACTAACTCTTGCAGCAAGCAGGGCACAATAAACAATTTTGTGCAGAATGAGTCCGGCACGACTGGCTCCCTGACTGACAAACCGCTCGCGTCGTATCAGAATAGACTGCTCGGCCTTGCCTTCGAAACTGCTGCGGCAATTCCGGCCAAACCGCACATTAAAGACCGGTCTCGGGCGCAGGAGAAGGTAGTTTCGGCAGCTCTTGAACTTGACCAGCCACTGCAGGCGCTCAGTTTTATTGAAAAGATCGACAATTGGCGTCGTGGCTCAGGTTATGGCGACCTGGCCCTTTATTGCGCTAAGCATGGGTTCACTGATGAAGCGCAACAATATGTCAATCTTGCCATTCAGGTTTCAGAATCTGCTGCAGACTGGCGCAGAGACCACATCAGAGTAAAGATTGCCAATACGTATGTCTTGCTGGGACAAAATCAGGAGGCCGATCAGCATGGAACGGGCGTAGCAGATGCTGAGAGGGGTAAAATAGCCGCAGTAAAGGCAACGATTGCCGACAAAGATGCTTTTGATGAACACATGAATGCACTGGAAGCACTCCTTGTATCGAACAATTATGACATCGTGGACAATGCGCTGCAGGCGTGCGCTCAGCTCTTCCATCGTTTTTATGATGATACCGTGCGTCGTTCCCTTGTGGAAGAGAAGATGAAAACCTCCTGGGAAAAATTACCGATTTTTAGGCGGGTTGAATGCCTGACAGATCTGGCTGGATTTGCGCTGGATCATGGGGATCAGGCGAAGTCGCTTGCGCTGGTTAACGAAGCACAGACCTTCATGGATGGTGTGCAATGGCGTCCGGAACACCGCATTCCTCTGACCTCAAAATTAGTAAGACTGCGTTTCGGGGCCGGTGATGAACAAAAGGCAAGAACCGATGCGGATATCCTGCTTGCCCTCTTTGATGCAGAACGGAATAAAATGGTGAATATCGACCGGGCAGGAGCCCTTCGGCCCCTTGCAGAGGCGTATCAGTCTATGGGCAATATGGCAACGGCACTGGCAGTTTACAAACGAATTGTTGAGGAAGGTATTGAAAACCCTAATTCCCGGCCACGCGCCGAAGATTTGGCCGACACCTGCATCTCAATGGCCCTGCACGAGGTAGGGCCTGACGATGAACTGTGGCACAGAATCCACCAGATTCACGATGGACTGGGAGACCCGTGGTAGTAATGAAAAATCTGCCGCTTATTCTCTTTGCATGTGCTGTCCTCTTCCTTGTATCCCCCAAAGGATGGTCTGATGACTTTCAGAAGGGTTGGGATGCACTCGGAAAAAGAGACTACGCGGCAGCTTTTCGGAAATGGAAAACGCTTGCCGAGCAGGGAAATGCCAAAGCCATGTTCCTTGTGGGCGCAATGTGTTATGACGGGAAAGGTATTGCACAGGATCATAGACAAGCAGCTCATTGGTACAGGATTGCCGCTGAACAGGGGGATGCCCGTTCCAGGTACGCGCTGGGTGCAATGTATTACGATGGAGTAGGTGTTTCTCAGGACATCCCGGAGGCAATCACGTGGTACCGTCTTGCTGCGGTACAGGGATACGTCCTTGCCCAGCACGCTATGGGGACTATATACGAAAAGGGACGCGGCGTTGTTCAGGATCATAGGCAGGCAGCATATTGGTACAAACTTGCTGCAAAGCAGGCATATGCCCCTGCACAGCATAATCTGGGTTTGCTGTACTATGCAGGCCAGGGTGTTGGGCGAGACCTGAAAAAAGCAGTGAAATGGTTCCGGCTGTCTGCCGAACAGGAAGTTGCCGAGGCCCAGTTCCTGCTGGGCTGGATGTACTATAAAGGCGAAGGCATGCCCCGGGATGATAAGGAAACAGCTTTTTGGTACAGACGTGCAGCCAGTCACGGACTTGCCGTTGCACAGACCAATTTTGGTTTGCTGTGCCTGAAAGGACGTGGTGTTTCGCAAAATTTTGCGGAAGCATTCGCATGGTTCAAACGTGCTGCCGAACAAGGAGAAGGTATCGCGCAGATCAACCTGGGCTTGCTGTACCTCAGAGGGCAGGGGGTTACTCAAGACCATCGGCAGGCTGAATACTGGTTCCGGGTCGCGGCAGACCAGGGTATGCCTTCAGCACAGGTCAACCTGGGTATGCTGTATGAGTGCGGACGCGGGATGCCTCAGGATTATGTCTCTGCACATATGTGGTACAGTATTGGAACGTCACAAGGCCATACTCCTGCGGCAAGGCATCGCGACATGATTGAAAAAAGGATGTCACCCTCTCAAATTAACAAGGCGCAGCAACGTGCCAGGGAGTGGATGGTAAAACACAACAGCTTTTAAAGATTTTTTGCCTGGTGCTCAGTTTTTATCAAAGACAATACATGATGAGATTTACGCTTATGACAATCAATCGTAGTGCATATGGCTATAGCTAGAAAGTGGTATAGCTGTATATTTCCCCTTATGATGCTTTTTTTAACCAGAATAGCGTTGGCGCAACAAGCAGGTTCTATCCGCGGCATGGTGTACGACAAGGATTTTGACGCACCGCTGGCCGCGGCACAAGTATCAATTGCTGAGGTTGGATATAAAACAATGACAACGGATGAGGGCAATTTTGTCTTCGGTCAGGTGCCACCGGGCAGCTATACGGTTGTTTTTTCAAAAGATGGCTACGTCCGGCAGGTGAAAGCCAATGTGGTAGTTTCACCGGGAAAGATGACAGAAGTGGATGCTTCGCTGTCCGGCGAGTTCACGGAGATGGAGGAGTTTGTTGTCCAGGATCTGCAGATCGGAGGGACGGAAGCCGGACTGCTGATGCTTCGTGTCGAAAGCCCGGCGCTTTTGGACTCAATTAGTTCTGAATGGTTAAAACAAGCGGGAGCCACTGATGCTGCCAGTGCGCTGAATCTGATAGCAGGCGCTACGGTAGAGGACGGTAAATACGCTGTAGTGCGCGGGTTGCCGGACCGGTATGTAAATTCACAGATGAATAGCGTGCGTCTGCCGACCGCTGATCCTGATAAGCGTGCCGTGCAGCTCGATCAGTTTCCCACGGAGGTAATTGACAATGTTCAGGTCAGCAAAACCTTTACCCCGGATCAGCAGGGTGATGCCTCAGGCGGGGCAGTGAATGTTGCACTCAAAGGAATTCCTGACGAAAAAGTGCTCATGTTTAAGACCGGAGCCGAATATAACACGCAGGTGACGGGTAAGAACCGTTTCCTCAGCTACGACGGTGGGGGAGTGAATTTTTCTGGTATTGATGATGGCAGCCGGGATATTCCGTCAGATGGCAATTTTACTGATACCGTGGGCGTTTCCCGTGATGATGCGCCGATCGATTATTCCCTGGCGATGACCGCCGGGGGGAAACATCAATTCAAGAATGGGATTAGGGCCGGCGGCCTCCTCAGCTCATATTACAAACGTGACAGTTCCTTTTATGACAACGGAGTAAATGATTCCCTATGGATTGATAATGGCGATCCCAGAAAAGGTCTGACCCCTCAATACGGCAATCCGGATAAGCCCCCGATCCCGCCGATACCGGCAGTTGGAGAAGACTTTAAAACAGCGCTTTTTGATGTCACCGAGGGCAGAGAAGAGGTGCAATGGGGGGTATTGAGCGCAGTGGGTGTGGAAATCGAAGACCACTCACTGGAGGTGCTCTATATGCATACCCGGCTTACTGAGGACAAGGCAATTCTCGCTGAAGATACCCGGGGCAAGGCTTATTATTTTCCCGGATATGACCCCAATGATCCGAAGAATCTGGGCAATTTGCATGACAATCTACATGCCGCTCCCTATCTAAGGTCGGAAACGCTGAAATATACAGAGCGGACAACGGACACGCTGCAATTCAACGGTAATCATACCCTGTCGATTCCAGAAATCGGATTTAATAACATCTTCGAGACCCTCCCGCCTGAAATCGACTGGACGGTTGCCCTCAGCTCTTCAGATTTAGATGAGCCTGACGAGCGGCAATTCGGGTCGGTATGGTATCCAAATTCTTATAACAAGGGGAATCCTGAATTCGGTATTCCACCCAGAATTGACCGTGCATACTATGGCCCCTTCACTACTTCTGCTAATATTCTCCTGGGAAACCTTTCGCGAACCTGGGAAGAGATTTCAGAAGAAAGCACACAATATTTTACAAACTGGAAGTTCCCCTTTGAACAATGGAGTGGTGATAAAGGATATCTGAAACTCGGTGTATTTTATGATCAGGTAGACCGTACCTATGATCAGGATTCCTTTGGCAACTACCGGCAGACTGGCGAAGGCCCTATTCCCATTTTAGAAGGAGACTGGGATGATGACTCTTATAGCGATGATTTTTTGAATCTGGGCGGCCCTACAATAAAAGACGGACCACCTTTTGTGGACGTGGATTATGAGGGAGAGCAGAATATTTCAGCCTGGTATTACATGGCGGATGTACCCTTATGGTCTTTTGTGAAGGTAATTGGTGGCGTTCGGTACGAAACCACTTCACTCAGCATCATTAACGACCCTGAAAAGGATGCGAAATGGGTCACTATTGACGAGAAAGGGAACCGTCTGTATACGGATCTGCAGCCTGGCGACGCCGATGTTTCGCTTGATCAGGATGATGTGTTGCCATCCATTGGATTGGTGTTAAACCCGTACAAAAAGATTACGATCCATGGTTCTTACAGCGAAACCGTGGCACGCCCTACCTTTAAAGAGCTTACACCCATTCAGCAACAGGAATTCCTTGGCGACGATATCTTTATCGGAAATCCGGAACTCCAGTTAAGTGCCCTGAGAAATTACGACCTCCGGCTTGATTATATGCCCTATAACGGAGGGTTGTTTTCGGTTTCCTGGTTCTATAAAGACATCAAGGATCCCATTGAATATGTGCAGGACCTGGTGAATGCATTTTCATTTATAACACCGCTGAATTTTCCGGAAGGAAAGTTAATCGGTTTTGAAGTGGAAACGAGGCAGCACCTTGGATATTTCTGGGGTACGCTGAATGGCCTTTCGATTGGAGGCAATGCTACGTTTATTGACTCTGAAGTAACGCTCCCTGAGAGAGAAAGGGAAAACCTTGCCAATGCAGGGGTAGACACGAAAACCCGCGACATGCTCGGAGCGCCTGAATACCTCTACAATCTCTACGTGATGTATGATTATGAGCCCTTTGAAACAAAAATGGGACTTTTTTATACCGTAAAGGGGGATACCCTGGTGGTTGGCGCAGGAAACAGAAACGGCCATTACGTGCCGGACATCTATGCAAAGGAGTTTGGAACACTGAACATGAGTATATCGAAAAAAATCGGGAAGCACTTTGATCTTACATTTATGGCAAAAAACCTGCTGAATCCAAAGATTGAGGAGGTTTACCGAACTCCGGATCATCTTGGCGACGAAGAAGTAAGGACATCCTACACCAAGGGCATCGATTTTTCATTTTCCATAAGCGCAGTATTTTAGCAAATTCTGCCCTGAAAACAGAAAAAAAGGATTAAGCGATCATGAAAATAATTTCAAAAAACAAAGATCATAAGTCAAAGATCAGAAGACACTCGTCATATCGTATGCATCGGTGGTCAGTAATCCCGACGCTCTTGCTGACGACGGCGACCGTTCTGTTGTCCTCAATGACCATATCCGCCGGCATCAGCGGTAGCGATGTGGACAAAACACGCGCATCCCTGGAAAAGTGGGTGGAAACCAGCCGCATTATTTCTCAGGAGAAACACAACTTTGAGCTGGCGAGGGAAATGCTTTCCGAGAGGATTGAACTCGTAAGTCGTGAAATTGAATCACTCCGCGGAAAAATCAGCGAGGCCAAAGAAAGCATCACTGAGGCAGACAAAAAACAAGCTGAGTTGTTGCAGGAGAATGAAAAACTGAAGGAAATCACGGGATCACTTAACAGTATGGCTATTGATCTGGAAGGTAAGACCAAAGAACTCCTGAAACGGCTGCCGGATCCGATCCGTGAACGCGTCATACCGCTCAGTCAGCGGATACCAAATAGCCCGGCAGTGACCAAGCTATCATTGAGTGAACGGTTTCAGAATATTATAGGAATTCTGAACGAAGTGAATAAATTCAATCGTGAAATCACCGTTACCAGCGAGGTGCGCAAACTACCCGATGGAACCTCTGCTGAAGTTACCGCACTCTATATCGGAATTGGCCAGGCATATTACGTCAATGGCAGGGGAGATGTGGCCGGTATAGGAACCGCTTCACCTGATGGGTGGGTATGGATGCCGGCAAACGAATCGGCTGTTCAAATCGCTCAGGCCATCGCTATTTTTAAAAATGAAACCGCGGCAGCCTTTGTACCGCTGCCCATAGAAATCCGATAATCGGGAAAGACAACCATTATGAAAACACTAAACTGTTTCTTCATCTTTTTTCTTGTCTCTTTTCCTGTCAGTTCACCACCCGTTTTCGCTGGAGAACCACCAAAGACAACCGAAGAATCCTTCAGGAAAACGGCAGCAACCATGCAACAGCAGCTTGATGAGAGCCTCGCCGCATTGAGTGCGCTACGTGAACAGATAGCAAGGGAAAAGATTCCGCTGAGCCGAAAACTCAGTGACCTTGAAGGTGAACTCGTCAGGGTTCGGGGCGAATATCAACAAACATCCCGTTTACTCGATAGCCGGGCGCTGGACCTCAGTAATCTGCGCAATGAGATCAAAATACGGCAGGAAGAGGAGACCTATCTTTCCAACCTCCTGAGTGAGTACATTCGGAACCTTGAGTCCCGCCTGCACATTGCAGAACTGCAACGATATGAAGAAGCGCTCACTAAAGCAAAACTCGCCTTTGATAACAGCAATCTTTCCAAGCAGGAAATTTTTCAAACTCAAGCAGACCTGATCGTTATGTCACTCGATCGTCTGGACGAAGCACTTGGTGGCACTCGTTTTACCGGTACCGCTGTCGATATCGGCGGGTTGGTGAAGAACGGCACATTTGCACTTGTTGGCCCGGTTGCGCTTTTTCGCTCGGATGATGGAAAAAGCGTTGGAACCGCAGAACAGCGCCTTGGGTCACTCGAACCTAGCGTACTTGGTTTTCAAAACTCCGGTGATTCTGATGCAGCGGCGCACGTCGTCACTGATTCCCGTGGCTATTTCCCGCTCGATCCTACCCTTGGAAATGCACACAAAATTGAGGCAACGAACGAGGCGCTTTGGGAACATATTACAAAAGGAGGGCCAGTTATGATACCCATCCTGGCGCTGGCTGCCACTGCCTTTCTCTTGACGATTTACAAATGCATTGTCCTGTTTTCTCTGCGCAAACCGTCTCAGGATACTATCAAATCCTTCCTACATGCCATTGCCCGGCACAATAAACACGCGGCGATTTCTGCCGCCGATGCCATTGGCGGCCCGGTTGGCAAAATGCTTGTTGCCGGTGCAGAGCATCTCCAGGAGCGGTGCGAACTGATAGAAGAGATTATGTACGAAACGGTTCAGGCCACGCGTCTCAAACTTCAGAGCCTGCTTCCCTTTATTGCCATTAGCGCCTCTTCTGCACCGTTACTCGGTCTGCTCGGAACGGTCACCGGCATCATTAACACTTTTAAGCTGCTTACCGTGTTCGGCTCAGGCGACGTTAAATCACTGTCCAGTGGTATTTCAGAGGCGCTTATTACCACTGAGTTTGGCCTGATTGTGGCAATTCCTTCGTTGCTGCTCCATGCCTTTCTTTCACGAAAGGCCCGCAGTGTCACCGATCAGATGCAAAAGGCAGCTGTCGCTTTTATCAACCAAATGAACAAAACTCCCTTTCGGGCTGCACATGAAGACGTTAGAAGAGATACCGTAATGATTGATGAAGAATGAAGAGGATGAGAAAATGATTCCAATAATTGAGCAAGGAAAAGTTTTATGGGAACAGGCGTATTCCATCTGGCTTTCCGGCGGATGGGGCATGATTGCGTTAGCACTAAACGCCCTTGTGCTGTATGGGTTGGGCATGCACGTACTTCTTAAACTGAACGAAAAAGGCTTTCGTAATGTCCCCGACAGATTATTGAGGCGCTGGATTGACCAGCCGGACGAAAGAAAAGGCCCGATAGGCAGCCTGCTTGATTTTGTTACAAACAGTAATTCACTCAAACATACTGCCGTTCTTTTCCAGGAGTTGCGTGAAACTGAAATTGTTCCGTTCGAGCGTGACCTGCGCGTTATGAAAATTTGTGTTAGTGCCTCGCCTTTATTAGGACTCCTTGGGACGGTGACGGGCATGCTTACCACGTTTGGAGCGCTGGCTTCCGGTTCCGGGGGGGAAAAAACCATGGGTCTTGTGGCTCAGGGTATTTCCGAAGCCTTAATTACGACGGAAACGGGACTGGTCATTGCGCTGCCCGGACTCTTTTTTCAGTATCAGCTTGCCCGACACCATGAACGGTATAAGGGTTTTCTGGCGCATCTCGAAACAATCTACACCCAGAAACTCTTAAGAAAGACAAAACAATCCGGAAACGCTCATGAGATGATGGAAGTTCTGGTAAAAACAACCGATAAACCTTAATACAGAGGAACCGTATGGGTCGCTTTCGAGAATTTACTACTGATGACAGTACCGAGTCCGGAATTGATATCTCTCCGTTGATTGATTGCGTATTTATTTTGCTCATCTTTTTCATTGTGACCACCACGTTTGTCGAGGAGACGGGTGTTGAAGTGGATAAGCCAAAGGCAGCATCCGCATCTCGGCTTGAAAAAAACAGTATCTTAATTGCACTAACAGAAAAGGGTGAAGTGATTTACGGAGGGCGGGAAATCGGCGTCAGCGGTGTACGGTCTCTCGTGAAGCGCATGCTTCAGAAAGAGGAAATTCCGGTTATCGTTCAGGCTGACAATGCAGCGCAATCGGGACTGCTGGTTCGTATTATTGATGAAGCAAAGCTGGGTGGGGCCAACAAGGTAAGCGTCGCTACCAGTCAAACAAACAAACGCGAATAATTTCGTGAAAAGGCAAAAGAAAGATTCTATCGTCAAACAGCTGAAGTATTATCTGAAGATTGCTTTTGGTGCCGCAGGCTTTACGCTTCTCTTTTTTCTTGTGTTACCGCTTATTCAGACCATAACCAAACCGCCGGCAACCGATTTGGTGGTGAGAAGCATGGAAACGGGCAACATTCCACCGCCGCCACCACTGCCGGAGGAAGAACCGGAAAAAGAACCTGAACCGGAGGAACCTCCTCCGGAGTTAACGGAAAAGTCGCCACCGCTTGATTTGTCGCAGCTTGAGCTTGCACTTGATCCAGGATTGAACGAGAGCCTGATGGGGGGAGATTTTTTTGTAAAACTCAATACCCTCGGTTCAGGCGGCAATGGTGATGGTTTTGATGCTGACGCACTTTTCTCTCTGGCAGACCTCGACCAGAAACCGCGCGTGGTGTATCAACCTGCACCGGCAATCGACAAACACATGCGGAAAAAAGCGCCGGGCACGGTTTATCTTCTTTTTGTAGTTTCTGCAGACGGACGGGTAGAGATGCCTGTGGTGCAGAGTTCGAGCGACCCGGTATTCGACAAACCGGCGCTCTCTGCCATTAGACAATGGAAATTTGAACCCGGCAAGCGGAACGGCAAACCCGTCCGGTTCCGTATGCGTGTACCGATTACCTTCCCGAAAGGATAATATCCATGAAACTCTTACGATTCTATTTTACTTCCGGATACCTTATAAGCCTTGCCTTTATTCATTTTACCTCTGGTATCATGATGACACACACCGGCGCATCTCAGTTGCCTCAACCGGTACTTGAGATATGGAACAGTCCGGCATTTCAAAAACGGTTTATCGAAAGTTACCTGTCGGAGACGGAAATTGAGCCTCGCGTTACTACGGATGAGCGAATCAAGATGCAAAAGATGCTTGACCTCATTTCATCTGACCAGATGGATAATGCCGCCCTGTTGCTTGAAAAAAGCCGCGGTAAGACGGCTAACGCCCTTCATGATTTCCTGCTGGCGAATATTTTTTTTCAGCAGGAAAAATATGAACAGGCGGTTGAGGTCTATCGTGGTGCCGTTGAAAAATATCCCAAATTTCTCCGCGCCTGGCGTAACCTTGGTCTGATTTATGTCCGTCAGAATGAATATGAAAAGGCGATTCCCGCACTTACCCGCGTTATTGAGCTCGGAGGCGGAGATTCGATTACCTACGGTATGCTTGGTTTTGCTTATGCATCCGTGGAGAACTACCTTTGCGCCGAGACCGCATTTCGTATGGCCGTCCTGCTTGATCCATCTACGATGGACTGGAAAATGGGGCTGGCGCGCAGCTTTTTTAAGCAGATGCGTTATGCCGAAGCTGCTGCGTTCTGCGATCGCCTCATAACTGAGCAACCGGATCGCGCAGACTTTTGGTTGCTTCAGGCCAATGCCTATATCGGGATGAATCAGCCTCTCAAGGCCGCTGAAAATTATGAACTCGTCGATCGCCTCGGTAAATCTACCAGCGACAGCCTCAATATGCTGGGTGACATTTACCTGAACGAAGGTCTTTATGAAATGGCTGTCAATTCCTACCTTCGCGCAATGGAAAATAATCCACAACAAAAATCCGACCGTGCCCTTCGCGCTGCCAAAGTGCTGACTGCCCGCAGTGCCCTTCAAGAAGCACGGCGACTGATTGAACGCATAGAAACCCTGCACGGTAAAGAGCTTGGAGCAGCGGAACAGAAAGGCTTGCTTAAGCTCCGCGCACGACTTGCTGTTGCGGAAGGAGCCGGCGATGAAGAGGCTCATGTTCTTGAAGAGATTGTGGCCCTCGATCCTCTGGATGGTGAAGCGCTCATCCTGCTCGGACAACACGCTGCACGCAATGGCAATACGGAAAAGGCCGTTTTTTACTATGAACGTGCCGCAAGCATTGAAACCCATGAAGCGGATGCTAAAGTGCGCCACGCTCAGATGCTGGTGAAAACGGGTAAATACAACGAGGCGCTTCCGCTGCTTCGCAGGGCTCAGCAACTGAAACCAAGTGACGAAGTACAAAAATACCTGGAACAGGTCGAACATTTTGCCAGATCCCGTTAGATGAATCCTGTGGTATGAAAATGGCTATTTTCATACTCTTTTATGAGTCTTTTCCTCATGTTTATCTCACGAGGAAAAGATCCAGCAAACCAGAGGTGATGGGAACCTTTATGATGGCTGAAAATCTTGAAAATTTATTAATTCGTATTCAAAAAGAGGGTGTTGAAAAAGCCGAACAAGAGGCTGCAGGCATCATCGCAAAAGCGAGAGAGCAGGCTGCACGGATTGTGCAGGAATCTGAAGCCGCGGCAAAAAGAAACCTTGAGCACGCACGACATGAGGCAGCCCTGCTTACCGAACAGGGCATCAAGACGGTAGAACAGGCGGCAAGAGATTTTATTCTTGCCATTGGCAAGAGCATGGAAAACCTGTTGCAGGAAATTGTGTTTTATTCAGTCGGTGAATCGTTTTCTTCTGACACCTTGATGCAGATGATGGTTAAACTTATTTCAACATACGCTGAAAAGGGATTTGCGGAAGGGGGAGTTAAACTGTTACTAAGCCGGGAAGATCAAAAAACTTTGGTTACCTTGTTTATGGATAAGTACCGAGAACGGTTCCGGGAAGGAATTGACATACAGGCTGACGATACGATACGCAGAGGATTCAGGGTATCGCTGAAATCGGATGGTGTCTTTCATGATTTCACACAGGAGGCAATAGCAGAATCCCTCTGTTGTCTCTTACAACCTCAATTCGCTGAGATTATTCACCGGGTTGCAAACAATTTTATGAGGGGAAATTGATTGGCATATTATTATCTCGCCACAAGCCTTGTGCCGCTTACTCTCGACAGTGACGTTTCCCATACCCCTGAAGATTTTTTTGAGTCATGCAAGCATTTACTTTCGTTCCAGGACAGGGAGGATCTTGAACGGGTGGTAAACGGAAAGCCAGAAACGGTGTGCCATCCATTTATACAGCAATGGCTTTGGAGGGAAAACCAATTGAAAAATGCCCTCGTATTTGCAAGAACTGCAAGATTACACATCAATCCGCAGCAATTTTTACGCGAGCCTGAAGAGATTGGCAGAAACAGTGCATCAGTGGCAGCAGAGATACTCAGTAAACAAAATCCTCTCGAGAAGGAGCGTACTCTGGACGCATACCGGTGGCAGCTTCTCGATGAGCTGGCAGCGAGTGATTATTTCGGTGTGTCTTCTCTGTTCTCTTTTATTTTGAAGCTGAAGCTGGTCATGCGGTGGAAGTCGTTCAATGAAGAAAAAGGACGTGATGTGGTGCGAGGGCTTCTGGATAGTACGTGTGAGGAAATACGTTATGGGATGTAAATGCGGAAATCGTGAAAGCGCACATTGCCATTGTGGAAAAATCGTAGCGATAAATGGCAACATGATAACTGCCGAATTCTATGGTACCGTAAGGCAAAATGAAGTTGCTTACGCAACACGGGAAGATCTACGACTAAAAGCCGAGGTAATACGAATACGGGGACGCTACGCAGACTTACAAATTCTGGAGGAACCAAAGTGGCTGAAAGTAGGAGGGCATGTCGATTTCATGGGAGACCTGCTAACCGTTGAATTAGGTCCTGGTCTGCTTGCACAAGTATTTGACGGGCTTCAAAATCCCCTTCCCGAACTTGCCAGACAATGCGGTTTCTTCTTAAAGCGCGGCATGTATTTACCTGCCCTTCCGAGAGATGCAGAATGGGAATTTACCCCTGTGGCAAAAAATGGCGATACGGTGAGTGCCGGTGACACTCTTGGAACCGTGCCAGAAGGGATTTTCAGTCATCGTGTCATGGTCCCCTTTTCATTGAAGGGAAGATATGAAGTGGTAAGGATTGCAACGCATGGTTTCTACCGGATCAGCGAGTTCATTGCTGAGTTACAAGATAAGAGGGGTTTCCGTGTAGAGGTATCCATGGTACAGAAATGGCCGATAAAAATCCCTCTGAGCTGTTACGGTGAACGGCTGATGCCAACGGACCCTTTGGTGACAAAAATCAAAATTGTTGACACGTATTTTCCCGTTGCAAGAGGAGGAACATTTTGCGTTCCCGGCCCGTTTGGCGCCGGCAAGACCATATTGCAGCAACTCATCAGCAAGAATGCGGATGTGGACGTCGTTGTCATTGCCGCGTGCGGCGAGAGGGCAGATGAAATGGTAGAAACACTTCGTGAATTTCCAGAACTTATCGATTCTCGTACGGGGAAAAGCATCATGGAACGAACGGTGATTGTATGCAATACCAGCGCCATGCCGGTGGCCACCCGTGAGGCTTCCATTTATACGGCAGCAACGCTGGCGGAATATTACCGTCAAATGGGACTGCACGTCTTGCTGCTGGCCGATTCCACGTCGCGCTGGGCACAGGCACTCAGGGAAGTATCAGGGCGTCTCGAAGAAATACCCGGCGATGAGGCATTCCCCGCGAATCTTGAGTCGCTTATTGCATCGTTTTATGAACGTGCTGCAATGGTAAAGCTCCGTGACGGAACGGTAGGATCCGTTACCATTGGCGGCACGGTAAGTCCTGCTGGCGGTCCTGTTACTCAGGCAACGCTTAAAGTAGTGGGGGCATTTCTTGGGTTGTCCAGAGAACGTTCAGACGCCAGAAGGTATCCTGCGATTCACCCGCTTGATAGTTGGAGCAAGTATTGCAGTATTATAGAATCAGACGACATAAAACTGGCAAAAAAATTCTCCGGAATGGCAATGACATTGTGCAGATGATGAAGGTGGTCGACGAAGAAGGTACCTTAATGGATGATTTTATTACCTATGTCTCTGTGGAACGCCAAAGATATACCCATCACAAGATCGTAAAGATACTGGGAACGAAAATGGACTTTGATGAAAAAGATGAGGCAAGGAGGTTTTTTCAAATATTAACACAAAAAACAAAAGATTGGAATTATAGTGCTATGGAGTCGTATGAATTTCTGACGATTGAATCAGAAATCGACACCATGCTGGAAAAGGTTGTGGAACATGCGCAGAGTATACAAAAAAATTGAACAAATCGTTGGAAATGTGGTTACCGTTATTGCCGATGAGGTTTCTTACGGAGAGTTAGCCACCATAACAACCCCGGAAGGCAGTTCTCTTGCCTAGGTTATACGGCTTGAAGGTGGCAGAGTATCGCTGCAGGTTTTGAAAGGGACAAAAGGGATATCTACAAACGCCGAGGTCCGTTTTTTGGGACATGCAATGAAAATACCCTGTTCAAGATCCCTGCTTGGACGCATCCTTAACAGCAGTGGTGAACCGCGTGATAAACGTCCGGCAATTACTGAAAACCCGATAGACATCGGATGGCCTTCCGTAAATCCGGTAAAACGCATGACTCCGAGTACGATGATACAAACCGGAATTCCCATGATTGACGTCTTTAATACCCTCGTTGAATCGCAGAAACTTCCGATTTTTTCCGTTGCCGGAGAACCATACAACCCTCTGCTTGCAAGGATTGCGATGCAGGCAAAGGTGGATATCATTATTCTGGGCGGCTTGGGACTGAAACACGATGACTATCTATTCTTCAAAGATGTGCTGGAAAAGAATGGCGCCCTTACACGATCGATCCTTTTTATTCACACCGCAGCCGACCCGGCAGTGGAATGCATCCTGGTGCCAGATTTGTGCCTTGCCGTTGCCGAACAGTTTGCATTGGAGGGAAAACGTGTCCTGGTTTTGTTAACCGACATGACAAACTTTGCCAATTCTCTTAAGGAAATCGCAAATACCATGGAACAGATACCGGCAAACCGTGGTTATCCGGGTGATCTCTACAGCCAGCTTGCATCTCGTTACGAAAAAGCCGTTGCCTTTGAAGGCGGGGGGTCAATTACCATTCTCGCCGTGACGACTATGCCGGGAGACGACGTTACCCACCCGATACCGGACAATACCGGTTACATTACCGAGGGACAATTTTATCTGAGGAATGGCAGAATAGAGCCTTTTGGCTCATTGAGCCGACTCAAGCAGCATGTCAATAAGAACACACGGGAAGATCATTGTGCGATTATGGACTCCATGATACAACTCTATGCTATGTTTAAGGAAAGCACGGAAAAACAGTCCATGGGATTTCGCATGAGCGCATGGGATAATAAATTACTCAGGTATGGCGAACGTTTCGAACACGAAATGATGGATTTAAATGTAAACATCCCTCTTGACCAGGCGCTTGATTTCGAGTGGCAGATACTAGCGGATTGTTTTCAACCTGCGGAAACTGGTATTACGACAAAATTGATTGAGAAATTCTGGCCAGGCAATGCACGCATGAGTATCTCATAAAAAGAATCTCTCTTTGCAAAGAAGGAAAATTGATATTCAGGACTCATCTCATGTGGAAATATACTCCGGGCTAATAGCGGCAATGATTCTTTTTCTCGGACACGGTCTTAATTGTGCGCTCATGGCGTTGGGTATTTTGGTGCATGGCATACGGTTGAATACACTGGAATTTGCCAGTCACGCGGATGTTCTGTGGAAATGGAAAGGTATTCCCTATCATCCATTTTCAAAAAATCAAATAATAAAATGCTAAAGTGCTGGTAACCAGGCAAGAAAGGAGTGCGTATGGCAGTAGACCAGGAAACACTTGTGTCCCTTGGTAAATTGGGTGCGGTAGCGGCGCTAGGAATGTCGGCATTAGGTTCCTGTTTCGGCACCGGAGCCGCCGCCGCTGCGGCTATCGGGGGATGGAAAAAGTGTTACGCGCAGAATAAGTCCGCCCCTTTTATGCTTGTTGAGTTTGTCGGAGCGCCATTATCACAAACTATTTATGGGATCATTTTAATGGGAAACGTCATAAAGGCTGCCCTGTCAGGCACGGCATTTCCCGTGTTGCTGGGGGCAGGATTGATGGGTGGTTTTGCCATGGGACTTTCTGCATGGTTGCAGGGACGCGCAGGCGCATGGGCTGCCGATGCATTGGCAGAAACAGGACAGGGATTCGGCAACTACCTTATGGCCCTTGGTGTTATTGAGACGGTTGCTTTATTTGTCCTGGTTTTTATAGGGAAAACCATATCGTAAGGCTCGTGTTTTTGGACGCACGAACACGCGAATTTTTTGAAAAATACTAACCTGATAGGCGGGTTTCAAGCGTTGCGTTGTGGTTATTCTCCTGCATCTCTCGCAGTGGCAGATAACGGGGTTGATGTGAACCCCGGCGCGAATGCTTACATACGGGCTATCAACAGGGATCCAAATCAATCACATGGCCGGCTATTGAAGTCTGCCGAGTTGTTAGCAGCTTATACCTACTCTTGTAAAGGGCAGAATGTCCGTGGTTGGCCGAGGTGTTCCATAAAAAGCGATAGAGGCGTACTCAAGGAGATCACAAAAAAGGTTTAATGAGTCGTATCACCGAGTATGCTTTGATTTCTGTTGCGTGAAGGAACGTTTTCCGAAAGATTTTTAAATTGTTTTCTCACCTCATCCGCTTTCCCGCAGGTCATCTTTCCCTCAGGGCACTTGTCATTTACACAGCCCGGCCCCGCATCTTTAAAGATGTGCGGAGAAACTTGTTTGACCTGCCGGAGCATCTCTGTTGCCATGTTCCTTATTTCCCACTGCGCGCGGTTACAGCAGCGAACCCGAAAGAAGTGCAGCAGTTCACGGGCGTTCATTGTGATAATGATCTTTGTTTCGGCGGCATTGGGCAATAAAAATCGGGCATCCTCAAAGGTGCTTTCCCCGCCGTTGCCAAGCGCTTCTACAAGTTCATCATACCACGCCTGAATGATATCCATCTTTTCCGTAAACCACTGTTTTTTGCCGATCTTTTCTATACCGGGCGGGACAATAAAATGGAATCCTCCGGTTTTCCCGGTCTGTTGCCCCACATATCGTTGGCTCTGCTGGGAATAGGATGCAAGGCGATGTCGTACCATCTGGTGGGAACAGGCACGGGATATCCCCTCTACGGCAAAGGTAAAGGTAACGTGCTCAACGGGTGACAGGTGTCTCATATCGGTCAATTTTTCAATAAAACCTGCCTGGTCTTTCCTTTCGACCTGTTTCTTGAGTTCTTCAAGAGATGCGGGGCTATAACACAACTTAGCCGCCTGTGCCACGAGTTCTTCGGGGTTTGGTGTGTATCGTAGCAGGATTACCTGTAGTTTGGATTCCGGCATAAATTTCCGTTTTATGAATTTCAATGTAGGGACACGGTGCACCGTGTCCCTACTACGGGTTTGATATTTTCATGGCAAGCAAGTAGTCAAAGGCCTAAATTTACAAATAAGGAGATTAAGGGTAAATTAAAATTCAATACCCTTTTGGGCATTGACTCCACTTTTGTAATGATGTTTGATCTCCCGCATTTCGGTCACCATGTCAGCCAGTTCGATAATCTTGTCATGGGCATTGCGTCCCGTAAGGATTACGGTTAATCTGTTCGGTCTCTCCTGTAATACTGCAATGACATCCTCAACGCGCAAAAGTCCGTGGTCGATCATGTTATTGATCTCATCCAGAATGATGATGTCGTATAAATCTGAAAAAATTTCCTGTTTTGCATAATCCCAGGATGCGCGGGCATTTTCAATGGTTGCTGCGGAATGTTCCTCATTTCGCGTTTTGACAAACCCCTGTCCTAACGGTATGATTTTGAAACCGGGTTCCAGCCGTTTTATCGCAGTGAGTTCTCCCGTAGGCCACGGCCCTTTGAAAAATTGGAGCATGAGCACTTTCATGCCATGACCAACTGCCCGAAGGCCAAGACCCAATGCCGCTGTTGTCTTGCCCTTTCCGTCGCCTGTATGTATCAGGAGCAGTCCGTTTCCCATAGTCTCCTCCTTCGCGTGAGAATGTATCTTTTCATTATACGTAAAAGGTTATATGAATCAGGATTCAAAGTCAAGGATATTGAAGAAAGACAATGTGCGGCAATTTGTAAAATGAATTGACAACTGACGATGCAATGCGTAATATCAGTTTATTTCCATGGAACGTTCAAGAACATTTTATGTTTGTCGGAAATGTAAGGGAGAGAGGAGAAAGGGGTTGTATATGTCGGAAATCAAAGAATGCGACCTGCCTGGCATAGGGAAAAAATTTAGCCTGGAACTGGATTCCGGAGATAAATTAGTCGTGGTGATTCATTCTTCAGGGGAAAGGGAGGTATTTAAATTTACCAGGGGTAACGACGAGCCTACGTCCGTAACCACGCTTAGCGACGAAGAGGCGCGTCAGATTGGCGCCATACTTTCGGGGACATATTTTCAGCCTGTTGTTGAAGACGAACCGAAGTTAACGATGAAAAATGTGACCATGGAATGGATTAAGATCGCCCCCGATTCGATGCTTGCCAATAAAAAGATTGAAGAACTGGACATCAGAAAGACAACAGGGGTATCCATTACCACAATTATCAGGGGAGAAACGGTAATTCCTAATCCCTGTTCCGGCGAAATTATTAAACCCCAGGATACCCTTATCATCATAGGGAATACGGACCAGATTAAAAATTTTATGTCCACCTTTGAGATCAGGCAACACGTGGAAAAATGATCGTTGATGAAACGGTATTATCCCTGGGGATTTCCCTTCTTGCCTTATTTTTTGCCGGCTTGTTGGCCACAAAAGTTAATCAGTCCCTTACTGCTGTATTCATCGTGGTAGGAATGATCCTGCAGAATTTTTTTCCCCTCACGATCATTACGGAATTTATCGCCACGCTGGGTATTATTTTTATGCTGTTTATGTTCGGTCTGGAATTTTCCGTGGGTAATTTATTCAATAACCAGCGAAAAATATTCTATACCGGGATTTATGACCTTCTCTTTAATTTTCCTCTTGGGCTCTTTCTTGGCTGGATACTGGGGTACGATTTGATGCATTCCCTTTTGTTCGGAGGGATTGTTTATGTAACCAGTTCCGTGATTGTGGCCAAGTCTATCATCGATCTGAAGCGTTCTGCAAACCCGGAGACGGAATACCTCCTTAACATCCTGATTTTCGAGGACATGTTTATCGCCATATTCCTCGCGTTCATTGTTGGGATTCTGAATTACGGCCACATCGACACGAAGGGCACAAGCATTGTTATGCTGAAGACCTCGGCCTTTTTTCTGTTCTTTATTATTCTCGCCAGGACGTCAAAGAAATTTATCGATAAGATTATCGACATTGAGCATACGGAGCTCTTCGTTATCCTGATCCTTTCGATCATCGTGCTCTCTGCGGGTGCCGCGTCTAAAATAGGGCTTTCCGAGGCGATCGGGGCGTTCCTTGCCGGGCTTTTATTGTCAGAAACAAAGCAAAGGCATCGGATTTCCGAAGCGATCAAGCCCTTTCAGCAATTTTCGACAGCAATTTTCTTTGTCGCATTCGGGATGTCGATCGATTATAAACACGTGGCGGGCCTCATTCCGGTCGGGATTTTTATTTTTGTTGTCTCCTCTTTCAGCAAGGTTTATGGAGGTTATTTTGTCGGAAGAAGGTATCGTTTGAGCGCGAGGGCGGGTCTAAGGCTTGGTTTCAGCCTCATCCCCAGGGGGGAATTTTCGATTATCCTGGCCGGAACGATTGCAATGAATCCCGGCTTGCCTTATCCCCTGAAATCCCTTACCGGGGTCTATGTGCTGCTCAGCGCCATTCTGGGGAGCATCATCATGAAAGAGTCTGACGGGTTCATAAAATGGTTTGGTGAAAGAAAGGAAAAGGAAACCAAACGGATTTCCAATCATCCGGGGCGTTTGCCCGAATGAAAAAGGGAGAATGTGTTTTGAATGTGTATCCTTTACCGGAGCGCCTTCTTTCCCAACTTGCGCCTGAATGACATGAAAACTTCCCTTGCCATAAGCCATTTGTCTTCAAGCGCCCACATGTGAAAGGGCAGAACGCATCCGCAGCGCAGACAGTCCGCCTGCGGGCCCATCATGCAGGGTTTTTTGATCTGCCCCTGCGGGTCGAGACAAAAAGACACCTCTTTGAAGATGCAATTCCTTGTGACCTCTTTGCATTTATCTGATTTCATGAGTTTAAGGACAAGAGCGGGTACACCGATAAAATCCCCGTACTTATCTTCTTTGAGCCGGAGCAGTTTATCCAGTATTTCATCGCGCAATTGCCAGCCGGGCCACAGGTCGTCGTTTTTCAGTCCTTTTATGGGCGTGTGTATCTGAAATAAACACCCCTTAACACTGTTATCTTTCCATTCTTCGAGAAAATACTCAATATCCTGATAGTTCATCTTGTTAATCACCATCGACACGTGAATTTTTAATTCCGGCCTGTTGGCATGCTTTTTTATCTTTTCATGACAACCTCTTCCCCGAATGGCGTCGTGCATGTCTTTCCTGCCGTCAACCGAAATATAGAAGTTCACGTCCCGCCAGTCGGGCAGCTCAATTGTGCCGTTGGTGGCAACCAGATTTGACTTGAAATATTTCATCCCGCGTTCTATTAACTCTTTTCTCAGGAGGGGTTCTCCGCCAATCCAGGAACATTGATAAAAGGGAAAATGTGTCTCTTTCAAACTCTCCAGTTTGCCGATCCATTCGTCATCACTGAGTTCAGGCCTCCCTTCGTAGTCGTGAGCATAGAAATAGCAGTGTTTGCAGCGCAAATTACAGCGGTTGGTAATATCAATTGCCCCGATGGCGCCTTTTGGTTTGCCAAAAAGGTCGAACCTGGCCAGGTCGTATAACTTAAAGAAAAATTTTGTCCTTTCCTTGCCGATCCTCTGGCAGGAGTAATCGAATACCCTGTCTCTCAGCGTCCGTTTCGGGCCGCTGTGTTTCTTTTCTAAAGTGTCAATCATTTTACATCAGAAAAATCGATCTTATATTTTTCCTCACTTTTTTTTGTTTTGACAATGATCGTTGTGTTTGCGCCGGGATTGATTTTGTCATAGCGGAAAGCGCCAACAATGCCCTGTCTGTTGTCCTTGTACTTCATGCCAAACTCGGTCTTTTGCGGCAGGATGGTGTTCGTCCCTTGTTTCAGGATAATTTGAACGTCTTCCGGGATTTGGACGCTTTCTTCCGGAACACTCACAACGACAGTGAAGGTCGTGGATTCTCCGATTTCTTTTAAATCCGAAGGGGTAAGGGTCTGATCTTTCAATGACCTCATGGCGGAACTTACCGCAATTTTAATATATTTGCTCATGATAAGGCCGCCTCCGCCTTGAGGGTAATCGCCAAAGCAGGCTGATTTTACAACGGGGCTGTCAAAGACGTCTTTTCCTTTATATTTTGCACCGTATTCACGCGCCTCCTCCATCTGTTCTTGTGTTAATTGAATGTCGAAGGCGCCTGATAGCGTCGGTATTCCCGTTACCATTACCCCTATTAATCCCATATACCAGATAATGCCCTTCATAACCGCCCTCCTTAAGTGATGTTTTGTATGCCGCTATCCCTCACGTTTTTTATGCTTCAAAGAGTTTTAATTCCTTGCCTGTTATCATGCTGATCTTTTTCCCGAGGTTTTTCATTTCCTTGAGTCCCCCGCGGGTGGATGATTCTCCCACTTCGTCAACCACCATCTTCTTGCCGTTTGTCAGGTGCAACAATACTGCGTATCGTATAGAGTCATGAGGTATCGATTCACGGACGTCTTTTACCACCTCCACGTTCTTTATTCTCGAAAAGGGGAAACAATCTTCGTCGTCAAAGAAAAGCGTCCTCCTCACTTTTGTGGTTACCTGCTCTGTCTTCCCATCAATAGTAATTATTTTGAAAAAGGAACTTAATACAAGCTTGTTTGTAACATTCTTCTTCGGCGCCATTGATTTCATATACCTCCTTTTTCAATCTCTAAAGCGAATATATGCAATTGAATGGATTCGTTATCTTACATTATCTGAATCAATGAGAGGGAATATATCACATACGATTTCGATAGTCAAAAGTATTATTTTCATAAATTTTGTTCCATCTGCTTGTATGAGAATATCTTAAAAATACCCCCTGCGCATGGTTAAGATCCTCCAGGGGAAGCAAAAATCAATGTAAACAGCTATAAAGATTAAAGATATAAAAAAGAAAGCTTCCCATCCGTTGTGATTTGAATGGGAAGCTTGTAGCGCTATTCAGAATAAAAGCCTGTCAATGAGATATGAGGGCCCAGGAAATTATTAGAGGGGCGTTTTCATGTCTATCTTTGCATTCTGTCTGAGTTGTGCTATAAGCACCCGGGCTTTTTCACTGAGGATATCCTGTTTGACATTTGACTTTATGGCATCGAAGTCGATGTCCTTCCCCTTTTTTATCTCCACAACTTTTATGATATGATATCCGAATTGCGTCTCTACAGGGTCACTTACCTGACCTACCTTTAACCCAAATGCTGCGGCAGCAAACGGCTCAACCATTTGTCCCTTTCTTTTAAAGAAACCCAGGTCGCCTCCTTTTTCTTTCGAAGGGCAGTCGGAATACTGCTTTGCAGCCTCTGCAAAATCCTTTCCTGCGTCTACCTCAGCTTTTACTTTATTGATTTTCTCTTTCGCCTGCGCTAAATCCGCTTCCGTTTTCATTTGCCGTGTATCTACGAGGACATGGCTGGCCTTTACTTCCGTCTCGTCATAGACAGACTTGTTTTGTTCGAAGTAAGCCTTTATTTTCTGGTCGTCAAGGTCTTTGCCAAGATATTTTTCCAAGGAGAGGGATATGGTAATATCCTTTTTCAAATCTTCAATGGTACTTCCGTGAGATTCCAATACTTGCTCCAGTGTTTGGTTTGCCAAAGCCGGATTGGCCTTGATGTCTTCCCGTACCGTATTCACCTCTGCTTCTATTTCCTTCTGGGTCGGTTCGATTTTATTATCCCGGATAAATTGCAGGATAAGCTTTTGGGTAATCAGTCCCTCGAGTATTTGTTTCGTAACCGCGGGAATTTGATCTTCGCCTATCTGGTTTCCATATCTGCTGAGTATATGATCAACCTCCGCCTGGCTGACATTTTCGCCATTTACCGTTGCCAGGACCTTATTTGAATCACCCTCTTGTTTTTTGGGCGCCGCCGCCTCTTTTTGTTCATCGGTCTTTGCCTTCGGCGCAGCTTTTGCCTTTTTTGGGGGCGTAGCGGGTTTTTTTGTATCCGTTTCAGCGGCAAATATACTCATATGAATACACAATATCCCACCCAACACAATCCCTACCGGCTTAACCAATACTCTTCCCATCGACTTCTCCTCTAAAAAATGAAAAATAATTAAAGAATTATTGTAATATATCGTGACTTATAATGTCAAACTACTTCTTTTTTCTTCATGATGAATATTTTCCTTTTCCTTTATGTTGTGCCCTCCCGGTGTTACATCCCTGCGGATTTTCAATAACGATACAACCAATAATCCTCCCTCCATAAATTTGTTAAAGATTTCAGGGGAATAGGTGCACAGGTATGTCAGGAGATTTTTTTCATATAGAGGATCATATCCACGAAGCCCCGCCTGATCATCATTACGGCTATGGCTGCAAGTAATAGAGAGGCGATCTTGGCAACGGCCTTGGACCCTCCTTCACCCATAAAGCGGTAGATGAAATGTGACTTCAGAAACACGATCCAGACAATGAGAAGATTGACTACGAGGGAAGTTACCGTCGGAATATAGCCGTAGGTATCCACGGTAACGATAATCGTTGTTAAAACAGCAGGCCCCACGACAAGCGGTATGCCGAGGGGCACGACACCTATTGTCGAAGTGATAATCCTCTTCCCTTTATCTGCAAACAGCAGGTCATAGATGGCAAACACCAGCAACAGAAGCCCGCCTGCCAGTTTAAAATCGAATATTTCAATGCCCATCAGGGAAAAAACGGACTTTCCTATGGCCAGGAAACCCACGCTGACGGAGAGGGCGGTAATTACCGACTGGTTTATCGTTTTTAATTTCTGTGGCCTTTCCAACCCTTCCACCAGGGACATAAAAATAGGCAATATTCCCACCACGTCAATTGCGATAAAAAGCGGGATAAAGGCAAGCAGAAAATTATACCAGTGTCCGATATGGAGAATGGGGAATTCTTTCATTTTTCAGCTATATCAGTTCAGTAATCTTGTATTTCTTTAACTTGTTATAAAAACTGGCGCGGGAAATCTGGAGTATTTTCGCTGCTTTTTCCTTGTCCGACCCCGCCGATTCCAAAGTATTAATGATTATGTGACGCTCAACCTGATCCATGAGTACATCGAGCGGTTTTCCGGAGAGATCCTGCGGGAAACCCATTTTTTCCTGATACAGCGGGATATCTACGGGTTCGATCATCTTTCCCTTGCAAAGGATAACCGCACGTTCAATGACATTTTCCAGTTCCCGTATGTTCCCGGGCCAGGTATACGATACGAGTTTGTTTAACGCATCACGGGAAATACCCTCGACGGTTTTTCTGTTCTTTTTATTGTGAATGGAGAGGAAATGAGAAGCAAGAGACGGGATATCGTCTGAACGTTCACGCAAGGGCGGCAGAAAAATACGAATGACATTGAGCCGATAAAAAAGGTCTCTGCGGAATAGGCCTTTTTCAACGTTTTCTTCCAGGTTTGCATTGGTTGCCGCAATGATCCGCACGTTCACTTTTATCGGCACGTCGCTCCCCACCGCCTCAAATTCACTGTCCTGCAGGACGCGAAGCAGTTTCGCCTGCACTGCCAGGGGAATATTGCCGATTTCATCCAAAAATATCGTGCCATGGTCAGCCGTTCTGAAACGGCCGATTCTGTCTTTTGTGGCGCCGGTAAATGCCCCTTTTTCATGTCCAAAAAGCTCGCTTTCCAGCAGAGTCTCTGCCAGTGCCGCGCAATCTACCTTTACAAACGGATAATCTTTACGGGCGCTGTTGTAATGAATGGCCCTGGCTACCAGTTCTTTGCCGGTTCCCGTTTCACCCTGGATCAGGATATTGGCTTCGGTGTTCGATACATTGGATATGATTTCATAGATCTTTTTAATCTTCGGGCTCTCGCCAATGATACTGCCAAATTTGTATTTTTCACCGAGCTCCGAGCGCAGACGGTCAACCTCGCCTTCGAGTCGTTGCAGTTGCAGTATTTTTTCAATGATGATAATAAGCTCGTCACGTTTAAACGGCTTCGTAATATAGTCAGAGGCACCAAGTTTCATAGCCTCCACGGCGTTTGTTACGGTGCCATAACTCGTCATGACGACGACATCGATGTTCGGATTCTGTTGTTTGACCCTTTTTAAAACTTCAATCCCATCGATATCCGGCATCACCAGATCGGCAAGGATAATTGTATATATGCCGTCCCGGGATACTTTTTCAATAGCTTCGTTGCCACTGGTGACAACGTCCGATGCATAGCCCTTGCTTTTCAGGAGTTCTTTACACATTTCTCCCATTGCCATATCGTCATCTACAACCAATATCTTTTTCACGGTCATTCACCCTCACATTAGAGCGGCAACGATATAACAAATTTTGCCCCGTTCCCGGCGCGGTTTTCCACCGTTATTTTTCCATTATGAGCCGAGATGATATTTTTGCAAATTGATAATCCCAATCCCGTTCCTTTTCCCGGTTCCTTCGTTGTAAAGAAGGGAGAAAAAATGTATTTCCGACTTTCATCCGATATGCCGACTCCGTTGTCTTCAAAGATAATTTCAAAGGATTTCGACTCTGTATTTACCCTTGTTTCAATAAAGACGTCTCCTCCTCCGGGTAATGCATCCACGGCGTTATTGACGAGATTGAGAATTACCTGCTGAATTTGATTTCCATCCACAAACAAAGGCGGCGCCTGCTCATCAAAAGTTTTGTGCAATCTTATTTTATGAATTATTAATCGATGTTCGACGAGGGAGAGAATGGTGTTGATTAAGTGATGGATATTGCATAACTTTCTTTCGCAATTGGATTTCCTTGAGAAATCCAACAGGTTTCTAATCGTCTTTTGGCATTTTGTTACCTGCTCCGAAATGGTTTTGATACGCCCCAGCACATTCTTATCCTGGTTATCTTCTGTCAGTAATTCGCAATATCCGGAAATTGTGGCAAGTGGCGTATCCAGTTCATGGGCGAGGCTGGAGGCAAGAAGCCCGATAGAAGCCATTTTTTCCGCTTGTAGGAGCTGATTTTGCAAGGATTTGAGTTCCTCATAGGCGTGGCGCAGTTCCCGTATCCGCTTGCCCAGTTCCAATCGCTGTTGTTCCCGTTCTTCTTCAAGCAGTATCCTTTCGGTAATGTCTCTGAAGATTTCTACCGTGTATTCCACATTTCCTTCTTTGTCAGGAATGGGATATGCAAAATGTTCCATGAAGCGTTTCTTGCCATCGGGCCCAATTTCCCACTTGATTGTTTGCTGCGTATTCCCCGTCTCAAAAGCCTTTCCTGTCACGCAATTCTCACACGGCGCGCTTTTTCCCCATAATTGTGCGTAACACTTGTTCCCTAACATCGTTCGCCAATTTTTCCCGGCCCTCTTACTTGCAGCTTCATTGATAAATATGATCTGAAAATTCTTGTCCACGATGTTAATACAATCGTGAATGCCATCCAGGGCCGTTTGGAGAAATCTCGCTGATACATCCATCGCTGTCTCCTTAAAGGATATGAATTATTCTGTCATGGTGCGGGGCAATCTGAAGTCATCCTTTAAAATTTTACTATAGCATAAGCCCCGATATTACCGCAATAGGTAAATTTCCACGCTCGTTTTTTACTTGCCGCCAATCCCGTTATCGGGTAATATTCTTATTCACGACATTTTTCATCCTCCGTCTTTTCACGTCATGTGAGTAGGATTCCCGAAGAAAGGAGCCCCTGCAGCATCTTCCTTACCGGAGTCGCGTATGATTAAAAATAGCCTTTGGAAGCGAATACTCTTTGGTTATATCGCCATTGCGCTATTTATGCTGGCGATGAGTTTTTATTTGATCTTTCGTCTCACCCATCTCAACAAGGTCACTGACTCAATCATGAGGGTCGATATTCCTTTCATCGAAAACGGAGAAAAACTTATGGATAGCCTCCTTGAGCAGGTGAGGAATGAAAAAAAATATATCATTACGAACGACAGTGCATTTCTGGACCTCTTCGGTAAGAAAAAAAAGGAATTTCTGGAACGGCTAAAATTTTTGGAAGAGTCGGCGACAGACCGTGAAAAGGAGACATTTATAAACCACATGAGGGAACTTTATAAGAAATATATTTCCCTGGTTTCCAAAGAAATCATCCTGGTGGGCAAGGAAGAGATTTTTCCGCCTGACATTCGCTATGAAGAAGAAAAGAAAAAAACGCTTGACCTGCTTACCGAGTCTATTAACAAGCTAACCCTTGCCACCCAGGCGGGATTGGTAAAAAAAATAGAACTTTTTCAAAGCATCGGGGACAAGTCGGCCAGAATTTCCCTTATCATCATCCTTTTGGCCGTCCTGTTTGGAGCGGTGTGCGCCTGGTTTTTTACCCGCAGTGTATGTGTCCCCATAAAGAATCTGAAGGATGCCACAGACCGTATTGCCCGGGGAGAGTGGGGTCATCGGATTGAAGTTACATCATGCGATGAAATTGGTACTCTGGGGAGGGCTTTTAATCAGATGTGCGATAAACTCAGGGAAATGGACCAATTGAAAACGGAGTTCATTTCCAATGTGTCCCACAACCTGAAAACTCCTTTGACGGTTATCCGTGAGGCAAATGATCTTCTGCTGGAAAAAATTGCAGGCCCCATAAATGAACCACAGATGAAACTTCTGAGCATTGTCAAAGAGGAAACCCTCCGGCTTACGATGATGATTAACGACTTATTGGACATTTCACGGATAGAAGCAGGATTGATGCGCTACAATTTCCAGCGCTCGAACGTTCAGGACGTTGTCCGGAGGAGCGTGGACGCAATACGATTTTTAGCGGAAAGGAAAAATATCGGCATTCACTCTGTGAGCGGAGTCTCTTTGCCTAATATCCTGCTTGATGCTGACAAAATCGCCCAGGTAATGGATAACCTTTTGAGCAACGCCATTAAGTTTTCGCCACCGGGTGGTTCTGTTGTCATACAGGTGGATGAAGTGGAGTCCGGCAGTGTTCCCCGTTTTTTCGCAGAAAAAAACCGGCTGAACAGCGTTCATTCGTTTGTCAGAGTCGGTATCGCTGACACAGGAATTGGGATACCGCCCGAATGCCATAAAACGATTTTTGACAAATTTCAGCAGGTCAGCAACAAGGGAAAAGGCGGCATGAAAGGAACGGGACTGGGACTTTCCATCGCAAAGCATATTATACTTGACCATGGGGGCGATATTTGGGTAGAAAGTAACGGAGAGCAGGGTAGCGCTTTTTATTTCACGCTGCCCTGCCGATACGATTATGCCGTACAGTGTTAGGAAAATCTTTTATAGAGAATATGAATTTTCACGTCATTTAAGCAGATCTTCGGGCGGCACGGCCAAATTCTGTTTGTCTGTCCTTCCTTTAGGGGAAAGGAAATTCAACGTGTTTGGCAGGAGCCGGCTCCTGTTGGCGGCATGGCGTATGAACGCCGTATGAGTTGCCGGTCGCCGTCAGGAGACGGCTCATACCTGTGTGACCCGGGAAAGTCTCGGAATGCCTGATTTAAAATTGAAAACCTGTCAGTGGACATTGTAATATGAAAAAAAGCTACTTTTTTCCATTCTTTTTTCTTTCCGTACTTATTCAGGGTACGGGTTGCGTCTGCATGACCCATAAAGAATTTTGTGCGAGAAACGAAGAAATCAAAACTCTCAGACTCGACCTTCAATTCAAGGAAAAAACTATTAGTGAACTTTTAGACCGTCTTTCTCAGAAGGATCAGGAAATTGGAAAACTCACCGATGAACTCCGCTCCGCCGAGAAGACGATTCAGGATATCAAAGGCGATATAGAGAAGCTCCGGGAAGTGGATATGCAGGTCGAGGAGAAGAAGAAAGAGGTCGATACGGGCAGGGAAGAAAAGATTCCGGAGAGCCTTCAGGGGATAGCCGGGGGGACTGGATCGGTAACGACAACGGACGGCTTAACCGATCCCCTCTAAACTTTTTTAAACGAAACAGAGGGGCACAGGGGAATCCATTCATGCAGAGGCGTCGTTGGCGAAGCGGGTAGAGAACAAAAAAAACAATTTTACGGTGCGTCAGGCCATGCGCGATGAGAAGATATTGGTTATAGACGATGACATAAATATCCTGGAAGTCATCCGGATGCGTTTAAAGGCATGGGGTTATTTTGTGACGATTGCCAGGGACGGCAATGAGGCAAAAGCCGCATTATCCTCTACGCCCTTTAACCTTGTCATTATTGATTTGCGGCTGTCTGAAGAAAATGGCATTGAGCTAATGGAAAAAATCATCCGCTTTTACCCCAATATTCCCGTTATTATCCTGACTGCCCATGGAAGTATCGAAAGCGCCGTTGAAGCCATGAGAAAGGGGGCATACAGTTACATAACCAAGCCGTTTAACAATGAGGATCTGTTGCTCCATATCAAAAATGCGCTTGAAAAACACTATATGGCAAGGGAAATTGAACATCTCAGAAGCCAGCTTGATGAAAGGAACGATTTTAAGCATATTATTGGCAAAGACAAACGAATGCAGGAAATTCTTGAACAGGTTGTCAGGATTGCAAATACAGACTGTATCGTTTCTCTTTACGGTGAGAGTGGCACAGGGAAGGAACTTATTGCACGGGCCATCCATCATAACAGTAATCGTCCGAAAGGTCCTTTTGTAACCGTACATTGCGATACCGTTCCGGAGGAGATTTTAGAAGCTGAACTTTTTGGATATGTACGGGGCAACAAAGGTTTTCATGAAAAAAAGGAGGGACTGTTCATACAAGCGAAGGGAGGCACCATTTTCCTGGATGAGATCGGGGCCGCCTCGCTTTCCTTACAGGCAAGGCTTTTGAAGGTGTTGCAGGAAGGAGTAATAAAACCCGATGGCGGCGCGAAGGGTATGAAAACCGATGTGCGGATCATTGTTGCCTCAACTACTGACCTCCAAAAGGCGGTGAATGACGAAACGTTTCGCAAGGATTTATTTTACAAAATTCACGTTGTGCCTATTTATATTCCCCCCTTGCGCGAGAGGAGAGATGACATCCCGCTGTTAGCTACGTACTTTCTGACGGGATTTTGCAAGGTGCTCAGGAAAGATATCGTCGGATTTACCCCTGCCGCCATCCAAAGGATGATCCTTTACGACTGGCCCGGCAATGTGCGCGAACTGCAAAATAAGATTGAGCACGCCGCCATCATAACCAATAAAAATGTCGTTGCGACGGAGGATGTCTTTGCTGATACAAATGTCCTGAAGAATACCTTCAATTCGTACAAGGACGCCAAGGAACGATTTGAACGAGAATACATTGAAAATCTCTTAAAAATAAGCAAGGGAAACGTTTCAGCCGCTTCGAAAATGGCGAAGCGCTACAGGGCGGATATTTATAAATTGATTAAAAAATATAATATAAATCCTGACTATTATAAAGACGGGTTAACCGCAACTCCGAAAGAGTGACTACCGGACGGAGACCGGACCCTCAGGCTCCGGAGAGGGAAGGTCTTCAGAAATTCTTACGTTTAGGCGAACCGCAAAGGCATTCCACCGTACCGCATGCACTCAATTGCCACATGAGTGCCAATAAGGGCCCGCGGGGCCATTTTTACTTTTCCCGGGACAGGTGAAATCAATGAACAAGGAAAGAGGAGAAAACTATGAGTAAAATATCCCTATTTTCAGCGGCAACGGCAATCATTTTGACAGGGTTCTTGAGTAGCTGCGGAGGGGCAAAAAGTGTAAGGGAAAACAATAGCCCTCTTCACGAACATATTATGATGCAGGGTGCGGAAGAAAAGGGGTGTCTTTCGTGCCACGAAGGGATCGAAGTTATTAATGACAGGATGCAGCCGTTTCTCCTGGGTTTTGCCAAAATGAAATACGGAAAGGGGAAGGGTTACGAATGCGCGATCTGCCATGAGGGCGATCCCGCATCCGGGAGAAAAGAAACTGCCCACAGCGGTCTTATTCCAAACCCCTCGAGCATGTGGACGCTTCATGAGGGAAAGGGTTGCGCAAAGTGCCATGATGGGAAAGGGAGTATAACGACACTGATGGGGAAGCCTCTCAAACAGCCTGTCGGAGGGGAGCTCATGTCCGGGCAACTGCTTTCATCCGAGCCTACCGGAACACTGGGGATAGATTATACCTACCGGATGTCGATGTCACTTCATTCCCTTATGACAGGGATTGCCAGTAAGACCCTTTCTTCGAATGGTGTCATACCGAAGGGTTCTTTCCCGTACGGAAATTTTGATATGATAGACACCGATGGCCTGACTCCAAGGGTAGGCTCTGAAAAATATAAGGAATGGGTTGAAAAGGCGATTGGCGCGGGCTATCTGAGAAGGCTTGAAAAGGTTGAAGAGATACCGGATTTTAAACATGGTGCAGAGGTATTTGGATCGGAAGAAAAAGCAGGTTTTTCAGATACGTACAGGAAACAGTGTGCACGGTGTCATGTATGGGGCGAAGGGAGGAATGAAAGGGGAGATTTACGGGCATCCGGGTGTGCCGCATGTCATGTGATCTATGGGAATGACGGTAAATATGAAGGCGATGATCCGAATATCAAGGCAAATACTACACGGCCCCATCCTTTAAGACATCGGATTACAAGCGCTATACCGGCAGCTCAGTGTACCCACTGCCACACAAGGGGAAGGAGAATAGGCACCACCTTTGTCGGGATGTTTGAGTATGACTATGTGGAAGATAGCCACGCGCCTCCGTATGACGAACACGCCAGGCCCCAGGAATCCCTCTTTACGAAGGAATATCAGCATGTAAGACAGGACGTGCATTTTGAAAGGGGTATGCAGTGTGCGGATTGCCATACCTCAATAGACGTCCATGGAGACGGGAATATCTATCCGGCGACTGTTTATCAAGCTGAGATTACCTGCTATGATTGCCATGGCACACCGGAGAAATATCCATGGGAACTTCCCGTGGGATACGGGACACCCGTGACTCTGGATGGGGACAGGGGTGTTTATACGGGTGGAGCAAGGGAATATCTCCTTACCTCCAGGGGAAATGCGAAGGCCAACTGGGTCAGGGAAGACAACAAGGCCTATATCGTAAGCCTGTACACAGGCAAGAAGCATGAAACCCCTTTGCTCAAGGAAATAAATGCGCATAATGCGTTTAAGACCAAACAGGGAAAGGTTGCCATGTCAACCATTGACAGGCATATTGAAAAACTGGAGTGTTACGCCTGCCATGCCACGTGGGCGCCCCAGTGTTATGGATGTCATATGCAATATGACAGGAGGGTAAAAGGTACTGACTGGATAACGACATCCAAGAAAGTAGACCCCGCAACGGGCAGACAAACGGTGACGAAAGAATCAGGTGATCTCTCTTTTGAGAACAGGTCGTTTATGAGATGGGAAAGTCCCATTTTGGGAATTAATCTGAGGGGAAAGGTTTCACCGGTGACACCCGGTTGCCAGGTATTCTATACCTTTGTTGATGAGGAGGGAAATGTCAAGGCACTCAACAAGCATTATATTACCTCTACAGGGCATAATTCCCCTACGTTAGCGCCCATGCACCCTCATTCAATCAGCCTGGTTGCCAGAACCTGCGAGGATTGTCATACGAACCCCAAGACCGTAGGATATGGCACGAGTAATTCACGGAGCGCTGAAAAGCTTCTGGGGGACAAACCTCTGTTCCAGGATTTATCAAAAGGGGTGTATGGAGATATCCCCGGCGCAAAGACGGGGAGGTGGCAGACCCCAAAGATAGAGGATTTTCCCTATGCGCTTGACCAACTGGTTGTCAGAAGCGGAAAACAGATCCAAAACATGCCACTCCCAGAAGACAGGTCGTTAAATCAGGAAGAGAGGGATCTCGTTGAAAGGGAAGGTTTGTGCATGGGATGCCACCAGCACCATGGAACACCTGAATGGTATAACATAATCGAAAAATACGGGAGGGCAGAGACTGCGGAACAGCATGAGAGGATAGTTTCAGAGGCAATTAAAAGCCTTATGGAGAAAAGTAAATAAAGATGTATCTATTCAGCGTACTTTCGCCCACAATCACTACGGGTAAACAAAATATTGATTAGTAATCCCGAAGGGATGTCATTATTATAGCATATCATTATACAGTTATTGTTAACCCCGTAGGGGTGGCATGGTATCATTATTTTCGCGATATTTCACCCCTGCGGGGTTGAATCTTGTGGTGTGTATTTTTCTATAATCATATCATCCCTTCGGGATTTTCCCGTCTGCCCGTTTTCCCTATTGGCTTTTAACTATTCTGAGAAAATATTCTCTGTCAGTTTCGCTGAATAGTTATTCTCATTAAAATAATCTTTATGTATACCATGAAAACCGGGCTCTTTATGAAAGGCTTATTTGTTATTGTTGTAACTATTCTGCGTAAATGTTACACATCTCTAATTTTCGGGGCCTCAATGTAACTTAAAACATCTAAATATATACACATAAGTTGCGTGAAAAATAGAGCAAACACCAGCTAACCAGCCCTCCGTAAGGGAAGTGAGGTTGGTATAGCCGGAATAGCCTGCAAAATCTTGGTTTTCACGATTTTATTTCCATG
>WYAU01000032.1 GCA_011525665.1 Candidatus Brocadia sp. | reverse complement strand
TCTGTCCCCTGCGATCAGGCCATTCTCAGACGCCAGTTTCCAGTTGCCAGATATCTAGTAGATTAGCTTTTTTCCCTGTCATCTGGTCACTGGTCACTGCTCCCTGTGATCAATCCCTTATTCATCAGGTCAATGATTCACACATATTCTCTTTTCGGGATAGAGTTCCCGCGCCGCCGTCAAGATCAATCCCTTATTCATCAGGTCAATGATTCACACTGTACCCCTTCCAACCATAATAAATACAAATACTTACAAGGGCATTTTCTGTAACCTCCTTTTTTGAGCATCATTTTTTCCTACTACCTCCTGAAAATTTGGTAAAAAATTTATCCTAATTATCAATAAGCACATTCTTTACAATTTTTTCTGTAACCACCCCCTCTTTTTACAAGATTTTTAAGTTTCGTTAACCCATTGTGGTGCTTCACACTATGTAAATATCCTCCATTTTGGTTACCTTCCCCTGGCCGATAACATGAATAGCCCGTTCGCAATTGGCGCAGATGGCATATATCCTCACGCTGTCGTCATTGGGCAAGACAATTTTTTTTACCCTGGCCACCATTTTGTTCAAAAGACCGCTGTCCAGCATACACTCAAAGACGCTATAGTGCACCCGATCCCCAAAATCCTTAAGCGCCTTTGCCAATTTTGTCCTCCTGCCGGTGTCAGGTATATCATAAGATACGACATACAGCATATCATACCTCCTGCAAAAAAGGAATATACGGTGTAATATTTTGAATAGTGGCAGCCAGTTTTTCCGCCTGGCAGCGAAAGCACTTTCGCAGCGTGGTAGTCTCTCCGGTTTCCTGCCGGACAAACTCACGGTTGAGCATGCCCTCGTATTCCACAAAGTAGCGTTTCAACGCCTCGCGTCTGAGATACACCCCTTCGTTTGGATTTGAGTAAAAGTCCTCCTGTCCGAAGACCCTGTTGTTGATGAGATTCAGGGTCAGCCGGTCGGCCACCGGCGCCCGAAATTCCTCCATGAGGTCAGAGGCAAGGGATGCCCGCCCATAGTCGATGCTGTGATAGTAAGCAAGGTACGGATCAAATCCCAGACCGTCCAGGAGCGATGATATTTCGCTGAAAATCATGGTGTAACTCAGGGAAAGGAGCGCATTGACGGGGTCGGTGGACGGATGCTTCTTCCTGCCCGGAAATGTGAATCCGCCCAGAAGCATTTTACCAAAGGCATCAAAATAGACCTTTGCCGCACTCCCTTCCAGGCCAAACAGTTGATTAATTTGGGTAGCCAGTGCCACATCACCGGACTTTGCCTTCAGCGCCGCGATCTCCGTTTCAAGGTTAATCTCCGGATGATTATACGAAAACAGGCGGACGACATTATAGCAATTCATGATCTTTCCCGCCACAATCGCCTTTGAGAGCATGAGCCGGAAGTCATTATCCGCGTATTTCCTGAACTGCTGGAGACGCAGGGTAATGTTTTTGGGTGTAGGGGAGGTTATTTGCCCGATAAGTTTTCCCGTGCGTGTGAGAATGGCCATCTCAATCCCGTGTTCAAAGAGTTCGTGCACGGCCTGCGTGGTAAACTGGACGTTTCCGAAGATGAGCACGGCATCGATCTTGTGGCACTGCACCTCGAGGAGGGTTTCATCGTCCTTCTGGACAATAAGCCGGTCGCCGCTCTTGCGTAAAACGGAATTTTGCTCGGTCAGATAAAGATTCGCCATAGGTAACCCTTCTGCCACAGAGGGCACAGGGGACACAGAGAGTTATAAAGAAATTTTATAATACAAGCGTTAACACAATGAGTAAAACCATCGGATCGAATTAAAAACAAGTATTTTTAGGAATTATCTATTCTCTGTGGCCTCTGTGACCTCTGTGTCCTCTGTGGCTAAAATTACAATTACAATGAAATACGTTTGATTCCATCAACGAGTCTTGACTCACCAAAATTTATTAATAATCCCCATTTCAACTTTGTACTTTTCAGATAGGAGAGTACTTGAGCAGTAAATACATCTTCTATCTTACGTACGGATTTAATCTCAACCACCACCTCTCCAAACACAAGCAGATCAAGTCGCTGTCCCTTTATTATCTTATCCTTGTAGATCACGTCCAATTCCTTCTGCCGTTCAAAGGGAATCCGTCTCAATGATAATTCGTGGCATAGGGCTTCTTCATAAATAGATTCCAATAAGCCTGGTCCCAGGATACGATGAACCTCTATTGCCGCCGCTATAACCTGTTCCGTTAAAAAATCCATAATTTATTCTCTGTGATCTCTGTGGCCTCTGTGGCAAACCTGGTTTTTCTATAAATATATTCTTCGAGATTTAATGGTTTTGGATAAAACAGGACTTTTTTCTCCTTCTTTGGGCGGTCGAAAGGCACCATCATCATGCTTCGCACGAAGGTAACGCCGAGAAATTTGAATCCGTCTTCAAAGCTGAGGATCTGTTCTTCGTCCAGCTTCAAAAGAAGCCTTTCCAGGGCCTCTTTCGACACGTGAAGCGCATGCCTTGCGTCTTCAGACCTTTTGCAAAGAATAACAAAATCATCTGCGTATCGGACGTACTTATATCCTTTCCTGAGCAACTCTTCATCAAGCTCATCGAGAAACAAATTGGCCAGGACGGGTGAAATGGGTGAACCCTGAGGAATACCTTTTTGTAATACGGTTAAGGATTTTCCATCCCAGATTTCTGCTTTCAGCCAGAGTTCTATAAGTTTTTGAATATAGGGAATAGAGACATATCTTTTGAATTTTGCCAGAAGAAGGGCGTGGTCCACGTTGTCAAAAAAGGCGTCTATATCGGCATCCACAATCCAATGATACCCCTGTTCGTAATATTCCTTAATCTTGTACACAGCCTGTTTCACTGAACGCCCTTTCCGATAAGCAAAACTGCACTCCTCGAATTCTCTTTCAAGTATAGGTTCAATCATCTGTAAAACAGCTGCCTGGATTACCCGATCTCTCACCGTTGGAATACACAATGCCCTTGCCTCACCGTTTCCCTTATCGACGAGTATCTTCAGCAGGGGGAGGGGTGAGTACGTTTGATCAACCAGTTCCCGTTGCATGATTCTAAGGTTTATATCCAGAATGCCTTCGTACTGCTCAAGAGTAACCCCATCAACGCCGGCACAGCCGTGATTTTCTTTAACACGCTGAAAACTTGCGTAGAGTGAATCTAAATCCCACATTAAATGTCTTTCCCGGCATCTGCCCACATTCTATCCCAGGTATTTTTGAAAGGATCAAAAGGCGAAGGGTAATCGGGATTTTTGGAAATAACCATTGCAGGGGAGTCCTGTCCTCTTTTCCCTTTCTCCAGGATACCAAGATAAATTTTTTTGTCATCTATGATATACATCCACCACGGAATAAATTCTTTGTGAAGACGGATACTGAGTTTTCCGTTGTTGAAAGAAGGTAGATTTTTAAGCACTTCTATTGCACTACGGATACGTTTTTTTCTGTCTCGACTTCATGTTCGATTGCCAGGGATAGCTGGGCATTTAATGAAGACAAATCGGCATCAAGACTTACCCCTTTTTCATAGGCTATCTGTCTCTTCAATGCTGATGAATCTGGATCCGTAAGTAGAAACAAATATTTATTTACCGAATGGGTTTCATCGGCCCACTTTCTAAAATCTTCAAGAATGGAGTTTGAACTTATTCCAAGATAGCAGAAGGAATGCTGAGTTTCACGAAATACCTTCCTGTTTTCAGACAGATCGAAGGAATAATAATATCCATCCATGCCTGCCTTTATAAGCTTGAAGAGTCTTTTGTACTTTGTAAATAGCAGATAGGGTATTGAAATAATTAACACTCCAAACAGTAAAATGCTTAACCTTATTTTACCCGACAAAATCCACGGAATTAATGATATAAGGGCAGACCCAAGAAGTGACACAACAAGATTAACTATAATGTCTCTGGGAAGACTTTTGATACTCTGGAAATTATTGGGCATCTGACATCTCCTTATAGTGTTAATATGCCGTATTCACACATTTTTAATATTTTCTCTTCTACCATAATAGAACCAGGCACCCAGCAAATCCTTGCATTGCTGATTTTTTGTCCCGCACCAATTTTACCCGGACTGGTTTCATGCGTTCCCCAGTATAATCCAACAAGAGGCTCTATATTCCCTCTTATCTTAATATCCTTTTCGGTTTTTAGTTCCAAATGTGCTGGAATATGATTGTCTTTCGCTATCTTAACATATAAGCCTTCGTCCCTTGGTTCAAGTTGATTGCCAAATATCTTCCAATCGGTAATCTCCTCTGTTTTTCTGGTTTCCAGCAATAATCTTCCCCATCCATATTTTCTATCACCACCAACAAATATCTCCGAGATAGCCCTCTCTATATTCTCCCGTGTTAATATTTGCCCTTTGTGGTTTGCCTTGTTGTGAATAAAGATGTATCCGACAAAATATACATTTTGGTTTTGTTGGGTATCTTCTCCTTCAATATAAGGTGAAATGAAATCAGATTCATGAAGAGATTGGTCCTCAGCGGTATTGCTTTCCGGAAGGACGGCGGTTTGCCCGTAAGATTGAACAAAGAGCCTTTCAAAATCAGACTCAGAATATTGACCGTAGTACAGACCAGTATTTTGAAATTTTGGGAGAAGGGGATTTTGAAAATCAATAGCCGGATAGAAATAACTAATAAGTATATCCTTTTTTAACAATTCTCCTACACACTGATAATCCTCATGCCCATAAAGGGTTCGCACCATATTTGCGGTCATGGCTCCCCACATGTTTCTTCCCGTAATATAATACCGAGTAAGCTTAATATATCCGAGCGTATGCCAGCCAATATGAATCGGGCTTTTTGCCTGATAGACAAGCCTGTATGCCTTCCATCCCATTATGCACCTCCGGCGCTTGAACTGCCGTCCAATGCCTTTGCATGATATCGGGCATAGACAAGGGTGCGTTCAAGGAGTTCTTTTGCCAGGAAAAGATTATCAAGGTTACTCGATAAGTTTTCTCGTATGCCAATGAGAAGGTCATTACAATCCCCGGTTAGTATTCCTATTGTATCGGTCTTCAGTAATTCAAATGTTTTGTCATAGAGCAGCTTAGCAGTCTTTTTTTCCGTATTTTCCTCTCCACTCTTTGCTTTAGAATACAAGGCAAAGGCGTATAATCCGTCTTCTTGTAAAACACCCAAAGCCTTTGTAATCATTGATTCTATTTTGTTTTTTTCGCTGGCGTTGCCAATTTCTTCTACGATCATATTTCCATACTCAGCGCATTTCATATCAAGTATTTCCATCTGTTATCCTCCAATATTTAAGACCCTAAGCCTTCCCATCCCCCTGGTATTCATCCCACCGACTCCAAGTGTTTCAAGATACTTCAATCCCTTTTTGACATTAGTTTCTATCCAGGCAACGTCAGCCTTTGTTTTTGTTAAGGTACCACCAGATTCTTCACATTTTTCAATTTCTTGCCCGTTTATCCTGAAATACTCCGGTTTGTTATACACCACCTCAAACCACATAATCGTTGACCGTGGGATTGCTTCGTAAGTAAATAAAGCGCCGTCCTCTGCTGCCCCAGTGGCAGGGTCAATAGCAACGGATGTCCGGACTTCCAGGTTATCATTGACAATGCGGGAAAAAACTTTGTCAGAAACTAGAAATGCCCTGTTCATTATTTTATTACATATATTATTGCAAAATTGCCCCGAATCAGAAAATGCAGAAAAATCAACAGGTATCTCGCTGGGCGTACCTTGTTCTATCATAAGCCAACCAAAATTCAATTTTCCTATCTGTTCACTATTATTTATAGCTTTAAATTTTTCCTTATCAACAGCATATGTATCAGTGCTGGTTAAGGCATTTAAGATAGAGGGGCTTGTTATCCAAACAGGCCCAATCATTGAATGAACAGGGAAAAATAAAATTCGTGCGTCAAAGAACTGTGCAAGCCCCTGGAAACTGTTACCATTTTTGGAAAAACCAAAAGGGACACAAACCTCACAATCAGGTGCACCGCAGTGTCCTTCTCCATCATCTGCTCCTTTGCCTGCACAACTATAATATTTTGGTTCGTTAGGATTATCACCTTCATATAAAGGTTTCTTATCAGCATCAACTACTATTATGGCATTGCCGTTTCCTTTTATTGACATTTTGTACCGTGGTCTTTGATATTTCCACTTGAGATACTTCTTGTAATCGATCTCATAATCTTTGTTTATTTCTGTTTGATTCGCGCTCTGTATTGCCATTGCCGTGTATGCCCTTGTTGCCCCTGAAATGCTTGAGCCAGGTATTTTAGGGATATTTGTCCCCGGCTCTCTGGTTATCGTATTGTCCACCCTTCCCAGTCTATAGCCGCCGGTACCTATGTGTACAGGGTCGAGGGTCATTGCATAGTATGTCTTTTTTACAAAAGGGTCAGCCATTTTAAATTCCTCCTTTATTTCGTTTCGATTCTTTCTTTTAATATGCCGAGATAAAGCTCAAGCATATCGAAGAATAAGCCATTACCAATGGTTTCCTGAAGTAAGTTGTACTGTTCATTATCAAGTTCATTAAATTCCTTTTGAATGGATGATGTAACAAGGTTTACCCATTGTTCATACCGTGCAGATGGCTCATTTCCGATATCCACATTCCATTCCTGATATTTTGTTAACCAGAGTGATTGCAGGTTTCTGAGCTTTGTGTCCGTAATCCCCTTGAGCTGTTTGCCCTGCATAAATTCTTTCCATAAGCGCATTATCTTCTGATTCAATTCATCAAGAAGGAACGGCTTCGACTTGAAACCTGCGACGTTTGATTTTCGTCTGCCATCTTTTAGATGAATGTCATGTCTTCGCGTGTTTGAGTCGAGAAACTCAAAATCATAATAATTGGGATGCACACAAAGTTTGTCCCCTTCTTTTATTTCTGCGAAGTGAATAACATCTCCAGCAATGGTTTTAAAGAACGTAGAGCGTTCTGTGGACAAGTCTTTTCCACTGGAATCAACGGGAAAATACGGATGATGGTAGTCTTTATCACAATTGCCAAGTTTATAAGGCAATTGCCATGTTAAAGTTTTACAAAATCTTCCAAGAGAGGATGTCAAATCAAAACTAATATTAGATTCAGTATATTCTGTTGTTTGGTTAACATAAAATGCCTTCTTATTTTTGCTATCAGCAAGATTATCGAAATTAGCAATCATCAGTTTCCCTGCATCAAGTACAACAAACATAGGCATCTTGTTGCCAAAGAATATATTCCCTATGCTAAAGGGAAGTCTTCCCATTACCTTCCCAAATTGTTCTTTGTATTTCTGATAAATCAGGTCTGTAATCTCAACAACTCTTTTCGCAGGGACAATGGCCATGAAGAGGTTAGGAGACACCGTTATTGTGCGGTACGGAACGGTTGTATCTCCTGCATTACAATTTTTTACTTCGTATAGATTTCCAAAGGAATCACTTTCTTTATCAATAATTTTAATGCTAATTGGTTTCTGCTCATTTACCCATTTTTTACCTGATGATTCTAGTGAATACATTTCTCCAACAACCTCGAAAGTTTCTTGTCCTTTATAAAGAAGTTCGATTTTTTCTTGCGTTGATACCACCTCTGCATCAAGAGTTCCTTTGTCCCAGTTTTCAATATTTTCCCCTTCTTTTAGTTTAACAGCGAGTTCGAGTCTTTTATTTTCGGGCAGCAGAGATCGTAAGATATTTTTAGGTATGTCTTGGATAAATTCTAACGTAGTTTCCCAGACATCAAGAATTGTTGAAGGTGTTGGAGTCTTGGCATTGAGCAGGTTATAGATATCAATAGTATCATCTTCATTTTTTGCCTGTTCAAGAAGGCTTCTCCAGTTTTCCTTTGTCTCGTGTATATTTCTAAAAAGAGAGCCTTTTTTTACCCTTTGATCATACAAAAATACGGTGTGTTCTGCCCTTTCTTTGTCTTTTTCTTCAAATAAGGCATCAATATCAGCCCTGATCCTCTCGTAGTTGAATTTTAATAGTTTCTTCTCTTCAAGGAATTTTTTAATTTTATTTTCATCACTCTCAAATTGCTTCACGTTTCCAAAATTATTAACTTCCTTACATAAACCATTGACCTCAGTTATAAAGAGGCTCCTGACCATCTTACCGCTAAGCCAATCATCAAGGACAAATCTTGCCACTATTAGGGCGGCGCGTCTGTTTTCATCAACAATTTCATCAATAAAAATGGTCTCTCCATCTATCTTCCTTCCTTTGTTATTTCTTCTCTTTTTACAGATTTTACACAACTTATTCTTTACTTCAGTTTTCTTTGTCGCATCTTTCTTTGCCTCATCATCAACTGGCCTTTGACGGCAAATGGGGCAGATGGTTTTGCCGTTGGTATATTTCAAAAAATCCTTACTTACCTTAAATCCTTTAGCATTGCTATCATAGCGATAGGGTGTCTTCTTCGTCATTTCCTTTATAGCCCTGCATAACAGTGTTAATGTATTAATATATACAGGCTTGTTTTCTATTAATTCAGCTTCGGTCTTTTCTTTTCCTTTTAAACGGTCAATATATACTAGGTACGGTTGAATCTCCCCCTCTGAATTCCCAGCGGTAGTTTTGTATATATCTTTCTCAATCTCGTTCCAGACACTACTTAGATTGTTTTGAAGGTTAACCGGCACTATAAAATAGATCCCGTTATCATCCGCATAAATCTCATTACCAATTGGATACTTATCTTCCACAATCTTTTTTATTTCATTCTTTATATTTTCAATGACTTCTTTCCTCCCTACAATGTCTCCGATCTTCTGACCATAAGATATAAAGCGCATTCCATCCCATCCTATGCCGAGAATACCAAATTTTACCTTTTTAAAATTGTCTATTTTGCTTTTTTCATCATCATTAAGGAGATTGTGAACAGCCAATACCTTCAAAATAGAAGCTACGGCATAAGAGTGTTCCCAGAGTGTCGTATCGTTTGAAGGTCTCGTGGTATCAGCAATCCCTTTTTCAAATGCATCCTTTACGCCTTTGATAATACCCAACCTGTATTCATCACCAAAATCTTTGAAATACGTAGGAAGATTAGAACGTAAATAACTGTACAATTTTTGTCTGGCATCCTCCTGGCTTTCGAAAGTAACTATCCGTCCCTTTTCATAGCCAAAGACATTTGACTTGAATACGGTGTCTTTTTGCTCTGCGCTGAAAAGTGGATTATTGCGGTCAATAGCAGCATCAATTCCATCAGCAGCGTTGAGCATTTTATTAATAGCCATATCACCGGGTTTCGTATGAAAATGAACGGCTTTTTCTATGGTAAAGTCCGGTTCCCAGCATATACATCCGCCTTTGCCTAACGATGGGATTTCATCAAGCTTCTTTTTAAATTCGGAAGGTATCAAATCTTTGAATACCTCATGTTTTTCAAGGTATGAGTGGTCATGAGGGTCATTGTCATAACCATGAGGATCGTTTTGCCATGTCTGCCGGTATTCAAGAAATACCTTACTGAGTTTTCCTATATCGTGCAATAAGCCTGCAAGTTCAATGAAAAGGATTTGATTTCGATACGTCCTGAGCTTACCCAGCATTTTTCATCACCTCTGCTTTCACCTGATTTATAATATCTTTCAATTTTTCAAAGGAAGAAAATGTTAAACTATTGGGTTGTTTGGTTGGTTGTGTAGAATCTAAAAGTTCGCTGAAAGTAGAATACGTCTTTTTCTTCTTGGTCTGTGTTGGCTGTCCTGGTTCCGGATTTGTTGGTTTCTTATCTTTGTTTCCTGACATTTCAAATATACCATTAATGTCCTCCTCGATTACCCCAAAACCGCAGCTTTTTTTGGCAGAAAAACCATAAGTAAGCATCATTTCTTTTAGAGAATTATAGACTAAGTTTATATCTTCAGACACTTGTTGCTTAACTTCTTCCGAAGATTTACCCATCAAGTCAAAAGGCACGTAAAGCAGACTAAATGTTCCAGATGCTCCTGCTGGCACACTTTCGATATAGATGGGCACTGTGCCCGCCTTTGTCTTTCTGTCATGAGGATTAATAACCTCAAGACTTATCTGGTCAAAAAAGGTAGGATAGAAATTCAGACGTCCCTTTCTGAGTCCTTCTTTGTTAAACAAGGTTCTTGTCACTTGTTCAAAGGCCTCTTTTTTTTCTGGCATAAGAGCATCAAAATATCGCTTTTCTGCTTCGTTCTCATTACCAAACAAATTTGATATTTGTATTCTTTTCTTAAATCTCTCGCTTACATTTCCATCCATCTCTAATAACCTGCCTGCTGTCCATCGCATATTCCCCTTCCAGGTACTTCCGGGTACTGTTGGAACCTTGAAGACTTTGTCTTTTTTAACAGGGTTTTCGCAGATATAAAACCCTTCATCGTCTTTGGAAAGATAGGGTTTTGCAAGAGTGAAGGTGAATTGGAGGAAGAAGGAGAACGGGAGAAGCAAAGAAATATCTACCGCTGGTATCTTAAAAAAGTTGAATACATCAAGTAGCTTTTGGCTTTCAATATCCTGTTTTATCCTCACTCTCTCTTCACCACTTTGCAATTTAGTGTATCTATCTCTTACAAGATCGGCTAATGGTTGGTCTTCTGCCAAATAACAAGAAGATAAGGATTTCCAGCAGGCGCTAAAATAGGGAGTTAGTTTATAAGCCTCATTCCATTTGTTTTCCGCGGTATTTTCAAGGTCTTTCTTCTCTTTTTTTAACTGAGCTTTCTTATCCTGCGCTGCGTCTTTTATTTCATTCATCTTTGTTGCAATTTGTTTGTTTAGACTTGCAATGGCTTTTATCAATGACCTGATCTGCTCATTACTCTTTATATACCAATCAAAGCTCATCCAACACCTCCTGTCCTGTTTTCATCTCATATCTGATACTCTTTCCGTTTAATATTCTTTCTATCTCATTCTTACTATTATCTCGCTCTGTTGCACCTCTCCCATATCCAAAACATCGCGGTGGGAAATCCTGTTTTACGCAGTCCCTACTCTTATCGCAATGAGTGAGCCCATGAAAAGAGAAAATCTTTTTGCTTTCGCCGCTGCTTTGCAGATTTCTATTTTCAACTGTCGGTTGCAAGTCATTAGGAATAATCCTGCAACCGTTATTGTCTTTGATATAACCGCCACGAAACAGATTAGACTCAGTTGCGCTTTTTTCATAGAACTTAGGATTTGCACTTTGCCGCGCAACCAATGCATTATGCTCTTTACGATTTATATATGCCCCTTTTACAAACCAGAAGTTACATAAATTTGGCCAATCGGTTTCATTTTGTTTTAGCTTGTAAGTAAATACACTGGGCCTATTGGATGCAATGGATATATTTTGATAATCCAACAACCCATAATCAACATGATTGTGTTTCGAATAATTTTCACAGTTTTTGTTAGGGACTTCAGATGGTTTCAGTACAGTTTTTCCACCAATTGCTCCGTATTCCACAATAAGCTTAATTGTCGCATGGAGTAGTTTTTTTTCGTAAGGTGTAAAGACTTTCTTTTCTATGAATTTAAGCGTAAAAGGATCGCCCCGCTTAACCATGCTCGTAATAACAGACCTGGAATTATCGTCTATCCGCAGAATAAACTTGCTACCCCAGTTTGTGCATCCAAACATTTGACAGGCTGGGCAAATTAATAAATTTAATGCTTCTTCTTTTGTCTTTCCGCCATGCCTTATTTTTTCAAATTCTTTTAGCTCAAGAACGCATCTTTTATCATCATTAGATGGATCACAGGCATAACCATTCAGTCCACGGATCAATGATTCATACCACCATCTTAAAGAACCCTTAATGCCTGTTAAATGCAAAATACTGTTGTCGTTTCTTCTTACACCACCCGTCCAAATGGGCGTCAGTGTTTTCAGTTTAAATTCCATACATTCTCCTTCTTTGAATAGTAATGGAGTTTGGTGTTATTTTAAGCCTTTTACCAGGATTCTTATTCCTGTCTTCTTTATCTCATCAACCAGCAGCCCTCCATCGTAAAAATCCTCTGGTCTAAAAGGAATCGTTTCTAGTATTGTAACAAATTAATTACGAAACATAGTGCCTTGACAGCTTTTGATCAGCATCTTGTCGTGTAAACTTCCAATCTATTGTTGATTTGGCCTGATTGCGTCGGTCAGTCCACGCAGCAAC
>WYAU01000031.1 GCA_011525665.1 Candidatus Brocadia sp. | reverse complement strand
CTCCAACCTCCCGTTGCTCCCCACCACACCTCACGGTGTCGCAGTTACGGTCGGTTACAGGGCGGAAAGCGTTTTCCCTGAAGGGGACTTTCACCCCTCTGGCATTGCACACTCTCAGGCGCACTAGTGGCAATTCATGAATTGCCTCTACATAAAATTGACGCAAAGGAATTTTTCAACTATTAATATTTTCAAAAAACTAAACTCTTGCCGTAAATGAAATCCCTTACAATTCAATTATCTCCTGTTCATTTACCAGGGGCAGAGACCTCTCTCTGAGCACCTCATTGAGCAACCGCACGTCAACCAGCCTTGATAAATCGGGCAGTTGGTCACCCAAAAAACCTGCATGATACGCCATTTCTGCATAAGAGAAGAGCGACGGAACAACGGGATCATACGTAATTTCAAATCGCGAGAACGCATCGTCAATGATCTCTTTCGGGAGATTAATTCCCGAAAGTTCCTTAATCCGGTCACACACAACCATCCGTGCCTTCTCCGGGTGCCGATTGATCCAGCGGGTTACTTTAACATGGGCAGCCAGCCACCGCCTGACCCAATCGGGGTGTTTTTCCAGAAAATCTGTCCTGACAATCATCAGTGTGGAGCTAAACCTGCCGTCTTTCCACAACGTCCTTTCATCAAGAAAGATTTCGCCGCCCGCCTGCTTAATAAGCCTTGTCCCCCAAGGTTCCGGAACCCAGGCGCCGTCAATTTGTTTCCTCATAAAAAGATTTAAGATATCAGGATTCCGCAAGGGAAGGATATTGACAGTTCCGCCATTTTCCCTGGGCTTTAAGCCACAATTTCTGATGTATCCCCGAAGGGCAATATCCTGCGTGTTCCCCAGTTGCGGCGTTGCAATCCTCTTGCCGGAAATGTCTGTATTCTTTTTGATGGAAGAGTCCGGCCTTACCACAAACAACGCACCCCCACTTGCTGCACCAGAAATTACCTTTAACGCCCTGCCACCCGATCGGACATAGCCGTTTATCGCAGGGCTCGGCCCCACATACGCAATGTCTATATCCCCGGAAAACACTGCCTCGATAATAGACGGTCCTGCATTGAAAAGCGTCGGCTTTATCGTGATCCGCGGCCCCAGATATGTTGCAAAAGCACCGTTGCCCATCCCAATGACGGCCTGCGCGTGGGTAATATTCGGAAAATATCCGACCCGGATCGTTGCGTCGTTACTCTTCCTTGAACAGGCACTACCTGCAACCATGAAAAAGAACAGGAGGAAAAAACTTATTGCTGTCCTCAAAACATTCACCACCTTTCGGAAATCTCAGCAAAATGCAACAAATTCTACCATATTACTAGATATTAAACCAAAAAAATTTGTTTGCTATATGGAATACGTTAACACGTCATTCGTTCTCTTTTCCAGCGAATCCTTAACACGACTACACATGTCGGCAAAGGTCATTGTATCCAGGACATCCGTTATTGCATTCCGTATGTCCAGCATCACGCCCCTTATGACGCAGGTAACTTCTTCTGTACACGGCTTGTAAGATATTTTGCTGACACAGTCTACCGGCGCAATTGCGCCATCGAGTGCGCGAATCACCTCTCCCAATGTAATCAGATCAGGCGATCTTGCCAATTCATAACCGCCCTTAAGCCCTATCTTGCTGGTGAGTATGCCTGATTTCCTGAGGGTAAGAAGGATGTTTTCCAAAAATTTTTGCGGGATCCTTTCCTTGGCGGAAATTTCTTTGATCTGCACAGCGCCATTTTTATATCGCATGGAAAGATAAATCATAGCGCGTAAGGCATAATCGCTTTTTTTTGACAGTTTCATAAATCCTGCACATCCACGATATCAGTAATAAAATATATAGAACTTGTAGACATTCTAACAAAATACCGGAGAATGTCAACTCCTTTTTTACACCTTTTTTCTCACATCATTCCTGCCGCCCTAATAATTTTTTCATCCAGTGTATTAAATTTTTCCATATACCCGGCACGTTCGCACCGTAAATCGGATACCTGACTGATAATACTATCCACGTTATAGAATTTTTCGACATCGTACCTGGACAAATCCATACCATCAACAAAAGTTGGCACCTCAAGATTCCAGTATTTGTCTTTATCCCATCTATTCGTACCGCGTACGATACCCCGGATAATAGCGGACATCTCGGGGATCTCCACCCGCTGCACCTTACGCTTAAAAACCTTTACACCGTTGGGATGATTCTCAATAATCTCCCCGATGCCGCCTGTATTCAACTGATAGCATTGAACCTTACCGTCGTGTCGTTTCATAAAATCATAGAACCAATTTCCTTCATACGACTTGTCCCCTATGATAAACGGATTTGTACCCACCTCCCTTATAGACTCTCCCGCACGCTTCGGGTCGCCGGCAGACGTCTCGATGGATTCACCCAGCATGAAGACTGCCGCTGCCTGTTCAGGGGTAAGCTTGGCGGCAAGGGGCACCACGGTATGGCGGCGGGTAATAAAGGCAACAATAAGTCCATCCAGGGCGTCAAGGGGTGGCAGATTGATGTCGTCCGAAATATAGGGACAAAGATCTTCCCGGATCATAATTCCACGTCCGTTGCTGGTCAGTGTATCGTCTTCAAAATAGAGATTCCCTTCGTAATCAATCATCACATTTTCAAAGATTGCATTACGGGAAGTTGCCGCCTTGTAAATGATCGGCTGGGTTACTGGGTCAAGCCCTTCCGTCTTTAAATAAAACCCGCGCTCAGAACCATATGCGGAACCATCCTTCTTGAGAAAGACAACGTCGTCCTGGAGTATCTCAATCCCTTCGTCCTTATCGATTAGTCCGTGCGTATGACAGGTATGCGTCGTTTTTCCCGTTCCGCTCATCCCGAAGATCAGCATCCCGTATCTTCTCAGACGACCATCTTGCCCTCTAGCCTTTAAAATCTTTGAACCTGCATGCAGACCCAGCATTCCCCTCTGTTTTGCGTTCCACATGGCCATCCGCAGGAACCCCTTTTTGGATTCGCCGTAATAATCCGTCCCCAAAACAACGGTCGTACTTATCTCCGGAAAGACGAGAATTTGCCGTTCACTTTCCTGCCACTCAGGAATATACACAATATACTGTTTCGGTTCCCCGTCAGACTTGACTGGAAAGAGCGTTGCCCACGTCATATAGGCAAGCCTGATCATCTCTGGTCTCTGAATGGAAACAAAAATAGTACAATGCGGTGAAAATTCATCATTGTTTCCCATGGTTCGATTAACCCAAACAATCGGCGCCCGTTTAACATATTCCTCCAGGGTATATAATGTTTTGTGAAGGTTATCCATAATCTCCGCTTGTTGCGGGTTAAGCGCCTTTTGCCGGACAGCATCGCTTCCCACAAAGACTGTTACCTTTGCGCTGCGATTCCTGACGGCAGAATGGACCGCCACGTTTCCAAATTTCGTAAACGATGCAAATCGTTCCGCGCTCCGTCGCAATGTCCAGTCTCTGGAATTAATGACGTTCGGGGCGCCTTTTAAATAGTCTAAAATCCGTTGTATTACCTGAAACTCTTTTCGGGAAGGAGGTGTTGTTAGCATTTCGAATCCTCTCATAAGTTTGTTAATGTAATAATGGAATCGTCTCTGACTATAATGGGAGAGACCGGTAACAGCAGACCTTGTTCCGGCCTGTCCTCTTTGCGGCATATAATGACTCATCGGCCTTTTTTATAAGGTCTTCTGCGCCGGCCGCATCCTGAGGAAAGGAGGCAATCCCGATGCTTACCGACAGTTGAGACCTTATCCCGTCGTGTTTAAACGGGTACGCATAAATGGTGGAACGTATCCGCTCGGCGAGGGCAACAGCCGGGGGCATATCGGACTCCCTCAGTATTACGGCAAATTCCTCCCCTCCGTAACGGGCACATACATCCACAGCCCGAATATACTCCTTGATTACATTACCCACGGTCTTCAAAACCTGATCGCCCGTCTGGTGGCCGTATGTGTCATTAAAATGTTTAAAGTGGTCAATATCGATCATGAGAAGGGAAACAGGGTACCGGTAACGCCTGGAACCCTCAATATTTTCATCCAGTCTTCTCTGAAATTCCTTGTGATTCAGGAGGCCGGTAAGCCCATCGGTGATGGCAAGCTGCCGGACTTCTCCAAACAACTTTGCATTTTCTATTGCAACGGCCGCCTGATAAGACAGGTTAAAGAGAATTTCTTCATCCTCCAGGGTAAATCGCTCGTTGCTGACCTTATTGGCCAGAAACAACCCCCCAATGACCTTATAGTCCAGTTTAACCGGTACACCCAGAAGTGTACGGACCGGCGGATGATTCGCGGGCAGACTTACAAGGTATTGGTCATTTGTCACATTATCCAGCCGCAGGGACAGGCCTTTCGTCAGCACCATCCCCAGAAACCCGCAAGACCTCACCATAGCTTTAGCGCCCACTGTTCTCGACGGCGTCACCTCTTCCTTCGGTCGGTCTTCACTATAAACCGCTTCCGATGAATTCGGCAGAGAAACCTTGAAATGTTTAATCTCTTCACCACCTTCATCCAGTAAAAGAAGAACACCGATCTCGGCATTGATCAGTCTTTTGGCAATATTGGCAATGTCCTGCAACAACCTTTCTGTCTCAATATGGGAATGCACCTCTATGGCCACATCATTCAGGTACTTGAGCTGTTCGATCTTTCGCCTAACAGAGGCGATCATGAAATTAAATGTCCTTCCTAACTGCCCAATCTCATCACCACTGGTAAAGGGGACTTCCCTGGCAAAATTGCCCCGTGCAATCTCTTTTGATATTGAGGCAAAGATATTAATACGTTTTGCCCCCAGTCGTCCAATGGCAATAGATGCCCCGGCAATAAGACAGGCCATAATACCGGCAATGCTGAAAATATAAGACCTTTGGCTTTTCACAGGCTCAAGAAAGGTTTCCTCGGGTATGGTGCAAAGAATCCTCCACCCGTTATCCATTACCCTGATCACCGAATGAGCGGTAGATGTCCCGACAGCCAGCCGATGCGAAAAATAATGCCGGGGCGACACAGTATTATTTACCACATTAGTTATCACATTCATTACCTCGGGTATATCAGTAGCCTCTATGTCTTTAATATCAGTTCCGTACCTCTTTTCCCTCAAAATCTGTTCTCTGATTTCTGCTCTCATCGGCGCCCAGGACTTGAAAACAAGGTCTCTTCGTGAGGAACGGGCAATACGCACCCCGTCTGAATTGGACAGTATTACCACATTCCCCGCCCCTATCCGCTCATTCTCATATGCAATAATCTCCCATAATTCCTCCGCCCTGCACTGCAGTACCACAACCCCCAGTATTTCATCTTTTGACTTAACGGGCTTACTAAAGTAAATACCGGGCACACCACCATCCATACATGGTTCCGAAACGCAGGTTCTTCCCTTCATGGCCTCGCGGAAAAAAGGCCTCAGGGAATACCCTTCACCCGACCTGGCATCTGTACTCAAAATAAGATGCCCTTCACGATCCAAAAGGAACATGGCCAAAAAATCAGGATCGATACGCAGCCTCTCGCGGAAGAAAGAAGTAAACGGAGAGAGGTCGTGCGGCTTGTTTTGTCTGTTTGCCCTGAGTATACGTACAAGCTGCGGTATCCTCACAAGCCCATTCATATGCCTGAACTTAAAATTTATATAGTTATGAATGGCCCCTAAAATGCTTTTAGCCTGGACGTCAAGCGTGTGGATCGTTTGTTCCGTCAATTTGGTCTTCGCCAACCGGTAAAACCCGTATGTGACAGTAAGAAGCGGCAGGATCGATATCAGCAGGAGAACGAGAAGGAGTTTTGTTCCTATGGGTAGATTTTCGAACAGCTTCATGTATACGCAATCTCAATCTTCTGAAAAATCCCCTTTTCAAACAGGCGTTTAAAGGCCCCTACCACAGTGGGGTCGAAATATTTGCCACTATATTTTATGATATTATCATAGGCTGCCCGGTCAGGCCACGCATGTTTGTAAGGTCTCCTGGTGACCAGTGCGTCATAGGTATCGGCCAGCCTTACAATCCGCGCCGAAACGGGGATTGCCTCGCCTTTTAATCCATCCGGGTATCCTGTGCCATCCCAGTTCTCATGATGCCACCGGGCAATCTCCCTGGCCATCTGAAAGAAAGAGCCCTCACCCAATATCCGGTCTCCCAGTGCGGGGTGTTTCTTTATCTCCTCTCTTTCCTCAGCGGTAAAACTCCCCTGTTTTCGCAATATGCAATCGGCAATGTGTATTTTCCCCACGTCATGTAAAATACTCGATGTCCCCAACTCTTTCACAAAGGACTCATCCAGACCCATCTCTTTTGCCAGGGCAGTAGAATACTGCTTGATACGCAAGACATGGTTGCCCGTATTTTCATCCCTTACCTCACAGGCCCTCGCCAGCATGAGTATTGCCTCCGTGTTGGCATCTTTCAGTTCTCTGTAAGACGCACTGAGCTTGTGCCTCATTACATCAAACGATTGCATCAACTTGCCTATTTCATCCTGCCGTGGCCCGTTAATGCTCATAGGGTGGTCAAGTTTTCCATTGGCAATTTCATCAGCCGCAGACATCAGCCGTTTTATGGGACGCAATAAACTTACGGAAAGCAGCCATGTTACTGCCACAATAACGGCAAAAACAATCCCTGATGAAAAAATGGCGTTCCGGGTCAGATGCCTGACCTGGGAAAGGAACGTAGAGGCTGGCACCGTATAGATAAGCTTCCAGTTCTTTTCCTCAAGCGGTACGCAGTATCCATGGTTATTCTCGGTATTTATCACCAGGGGATGGATAAAGTAGAATTCCGAGCTCCGGGCCAGCGCTTTTGAGACTTCAGGAATCGTGGTAAATCCTATCTCTCTTACATCCTCACCGTAATGACACTTCGTCTCCAATTGATTTTTTGCCCCGGGATCCAGCATGACCCATGATTTAAAGATCAGGCTCCTGTCCGTTGCATGGGCTATCCTCACACCATAAGCATCCGTAAGGATACAGAGACTCCCTTTTCCCATATAATCTCTTTCTTCTTCAATCAGTTTCCACAACCCCTCTGCCTGCCTCATCATTACCAGAACACCTACGATTTCCTTCCTATCATTCCCGATGGGTGCACTATAGTAGATATACCCCGCCCCTTGCTCCATAGCCGGTTCAGAAACATAAACTTCTCCCTTCATCGCCTCTTTAAAAAAATCGCGGTCGCCATAATTCCTTATCGGAATCTCATGCGTATGTGTGACAATATCTCCGCCGCTATCGAGAACAAAAACCGATTCCGTGGACTCAACAGATTTTATCAGTCTCTCCAGCCGGGTTTTTATAAGATCAGAACGGACTTCTCTGCCCGTAATCCCCGACAGATGTTTGCCGCACAGGCTGCGTATCGCACTCTTTTTTTCAGAAAGTTCCCGATCAATACTTCTGGCGATTTTACCTGCGTGTTTTTTTATCTCCTCAATTTTCATGTCATAGACGATCTTTCGGTTAGCCCAATCGTTATAGGCAATAAGGGCAGCAATGGGAAGCAGGGAAACAAGGAGAAATGAGACGAATATTTTTATAATGATGCTTGTACGCATAGCGCTCGATCGAATGGTGAAATGATCACCCCGCTAACCCCCGCTCCTGGATATCACCTGAGACATCGGCCACTTTCTCCCCGGAGAGAGAAGAGTCTCTTCGCTCCCTACCTGCCATCTTGAAATACCGTGACATAAACTCGGACAAATTCTATCCCTGGTTGGTGTTTGTTGTTAATACAGGTAAATTGGCATATACCCTGCAAATGGAATCCGCAAGCTTGTCCGGATCGTGCCGGAGTAAATCCTGCTTTTCCCAGAGGATACGCTTCTGGCTGACGTCTTCAACCAGGTCGGCTTTTTTGACATTCACGTTCACATTGTAAACACCTTCATCCATCAAAACCACCTCGGCTCCTTCTTTCTGGTATCTGTCCAGGATATCTTTGCGGGGAATATTATTATTCACGATAACATAATCCAGCACGCCTTCCCCAAGGTATTTAATAATAGCATTAATGTGATGAGACACCTTGTAATGATCAGTCTGGCCGGGCTGGGTAACGATGTTGCAAACGTAAATCTTGGTAGCCCTGCTGTTTCGAATGGCGTTCCGGATACCGGAGACTAAAAGATTTGTAATAACGCTTGTATAAAGGCTGCCGGGGCCTATTACAAGAATATCGGCTTTCAAAATTTCTTCTATGGCCTCCGATGGAGACGCAACGTTGTTGTCTTTGAGAAAGACTTCTTTAATCGGCGGCTTCCCCACGGCGCGCACATTAAACTCTTCCTCTACATAGGTTCCGTCTTCCAGCTGCGCACAAATATGAGTATTGTCGAGGGTGGAGGGGAGCACCTTTCCCCGAATGTTTAATATCTTACTTGCCCGTTTAATGGCTTGTTCGAAACTGCCCGTTATATCCGTTAATGCAGTCATCAGTAAGTTCCCAAGACTCATACCATCAAGCGTCCCCCTATTAAACCTGTACTGAAACAACTGGTAGAGTTCCCGCTCTTGTTCTTCCGTTTCAGAAAGCGCCACAAGGCAATTTCTGGCATCTCCGGGCGGGAGTATTCCAAATTCTTCTCTCAGGATTCCGGAACTTCTCCCTGAATCGGTGACAGTCACCACAGCGGTAAGATGCCTACTGTACGTCTTTGAACCTTCAAGCATAATGGGAAGCCCTGTGCCTCCTCCGATGGCAACAATCTTAAGTCTTTCTGGCGTCTTTCCCATATTGTTGAGCTGAAGAATTGTGGGAATCTGGAAAATACGTTTAACCTTATAGTCCGGCCTGTCGCACTCATTTACGGCAGGTTCGCTCTTAAATCTTCCATGCAGCATCTGGATGGTGGTCATCCCCAGCAATTTAGCAATTCGCAGTTCATCCCGCGCCCTGTCGCCCACCATGATTGCCTCTCTTGGATTGATATTATACCTTCCCATTAGGTCACGGATGCAATCATCCATGAGAAGGCCAATTTCCTGATCAGTAATGACAATTTCATCAAAGTATGGCTTTAATCCAAGCATATGTATCTTTTTTTCCTGCCGTTCATGGACACCTACGGTCAGTAGAAAAAGTTTATAGCCTTTATCCCTCATCTCATTCAGGGTAGGAATGACATCAGAAAATGGTGTGATCTCGGAAACCTCACTACTATTGTATGCCTTGTAGGCAATGTTGACCAAAGCATCATCTGCGTGATATTTCTTCACGATTTCATTAAATACGAGATAGTACGGACCATGTTTTTCCGTAAGTTCCTTTTGTAACTGATAGACCTCTTCTTCGCTGCACGGCAGTCCTGCCTCAACCATTGCCCTGGCAGCGCGTCGCCTGGATGCATCAATAAGAGAACCTGTACAATCGTACAATGTGTCGTCCAAGTCAAAGATCACAGCCTTTATTTTCATATCCAATACCCTCAATTGACCAAATACTTTTATACTATTCAGTTACTTTAATCAGACTGCCTTTGGCAGCGATTTTTAGATACACGGCAAATGCCCCAAAACCCCCTGGCAAGGGGAATTTCCTCAAGCAGGGGCCGAACGGCCGCTCGCCCCTGCTCAAAGAGGAATTCAGGGGTTATCCTGCTCTGTTATACTACAAACCTAGGCATTCCTTGTATAAAAGCCTTCGGCTGCTCTTCATACCTGCGTAACGGCAAGGCGCGCTTTGCCACTCCACAGCCGGTTTGAGTTTCCTTGTATCATGCCGCTTATTGTACATTTTATTTTGAATCGTTCAATTATATATTGCCAACCTGCAAAGGATGCCAACGTATTAACTGACTGATTCCCTTCTCACTCTATTTACCAGCAAATGTGCCTGTCGTATCGGTTCGGGAATACGATATCCGCGGCATGTCTTCAAAGCAATACGGATTGCAAACCTCAGATTTGTTTTGTGGCCGGCGGATACAAAGATTGGATTTGTGTTTACCTTTGTCCTCAGGACTGCTCCAACAACTTTGTCCTTATAAAAAAGCCTCGAATATCCACCGGCAACATTTTTGACACAATCATATTCACCCACCAAACGACTTTTTGCACATCCAACGGAGGGTCTGTCGAGGATCAGTCCCATGTGCGATGCCAGGCCGAAATAACGGGGATGGGCAATTCCCTGCCCATCGAAAAGAATGACGTCAGGAGTGTTTTTCAGTTTTTTAAATGCCCTAAGCAGGATGGGCGCTTCGCGGAATGAAAGGAGACCGGGAATATAGGGGAATCCCGCCTTGCCCGCAGCCGTACTTTCCTCAATCTTCTCGAAACGTTTACCATAGGTACATACAACTACACCGGCAAAAAATCGATCGCTGCGCTTGTCGTAAGAGACATCAGCACCTGCAACGGTAGAAATTTTCCCCTCAGGTTTTTTAAAGACTAATAAATCTCTTAAAGCATCCTGAATCTCAACGGCCTTTTTGTAACCTACACGCCATGGATGTAATCGGTTGAATTTCACCGGAAAATACCAAACCCGAACGAGTCGTGAGTAAAAATTATTTTTGAAAATGCTGTTAGGCTTTACGGAGCTTCCAGTTCCTCAATTTTAGGGAGATCTTTAATGTCCTTCAATCCGAAATATTCGAGAAATTTTTTTGTGGTGCCATAGAGCAAAGGATGCCCTAATGATTCGTCCCTTCCCACGACCTTAACAAGGTCTTTTTCCATGAGCAACCTGATTATTTGACCTGACTGAACCCCGCGGATGGCTTCCAGATTTGCGCGCAAAATGGGTTGTTTGTAAGCAATTATAGCGAGCGTCTCAAGGGCTGCTTGTGAAAGTTTCGTTTCACCTGATTTTTTTCGCAGCTTCGCTATCCACTCATAATACTCAGGCCGGGTAAATAACTGATAGCCGCCGGCAATTTCCTCAATCTGGAATGACCTCCCCTGCACATCATAATCGCTCTTTAACTGTGTGATTGCCTCCTGAATTTCAAGGCTGTCAACGCCTTCGATGATATCTGTGAGTTTACGGAGAGAGACGGGTTCTTCGGCTGCAAATAGTAAGGATTCAACGATAGGTTTAATTTCCTCAATTTTTTTCATAATTCCACCCACCACGATGCCGTTTTATTCAGGCCTTCGGCAGCAACTTTTAGATACACGGCACGTGTCAATGAAAAACAACTCCCCCGCGCCCCTTCGTTTATTAAGGTGAATTCCTCGCGGAGGGGCCGAACGGCCATTCTCCCCTACTCAAAGAGGGATTACGGTGGTTGTCTGGTACGCTATGATACAAATCTTGAAATCTTTCGCATCACATTAAACACGGACAAACACAGTTAGTCCGTGCCATCCCAAACCGGCATAAATAATGAAATCCCTTACTTATGAACCTTAAGAAATTACTTAATCTCCCAGGTGGAGGTCTGGACAACGCCCTTTATTTTACCAATGGCATTCTGCACGGCATTAATTACCGCCTTTGTAGATATAGTAGCTCCTGTAATGGCCGTGATCTTTTCGTCGTCTTTCACCTTCGACACAACCAGTTGGTTATAGGTCTTATGCTTAAACTGTTCCTGGAACCACGGCAGTGGCTTTTTCTCTTTTTTTGATAACCCAAACCTTTTTATCCTCTCCGGTTGCCCCCTCAGCGGTAATTGCCACGATCCCTCGCTATCCAGATCAATTGTTCCCGGGTCCTTGCCAAAAATTACACTCCACAATGTGGTAGCGCTTTCGACCTCTGTCATCTTTGTGCCGAGTCCTGGTGTTTCGTTTTGTGCAAGTATATTGATCCCGATAATTTTTTCAAGACCGGGGTCGATTCCCACCATGACTTTGATCTTGCTTGAATATCCCTGCGCATCTCCACATGCCGCATAACCGATAAGCTGGCCTGCTTTGTTCAGACCCTTATAGACACGGTCTTCATCTGCAATCGTCGGTGGTGTTACTTCCACCGGAGCACCTTCCAAACCTGTAAGTACCACGTACAAGGCCTCTGTACGAACGGCAGCCTCTTTCCTTTTAATCGTATCTTTTGTAAGTAAAAAAACAGAAGATACCCCCAGGGATGCCAAAAGAGAAACGATTGTCAGGGTAATCGTGTACTGCGCCTTCTTTTGCATATTAAACCCTTTTTTCCCCTGTTCCGTAGAGTCTGGGCTTCGTATATCGATCAATCAGAGGAGTTGCCGTGTTCATAAGCAGTATGGAATAGCATACCCCTTCCGGATAACCGGAATAAAAACGGATCAGCGCCGTTAACACACCGGCACCGACTGCAAAGATGACAAGCCCCCTTTTCGTTAAAGGAGATGTCACCATATCGGTAGCCATAAAGAATGCTCCCAGAAACAACCCGCCTGCACAGATATGATAAAATGGATCATTTGCCCAGGGGGTTGTCACCCGCGGAGGTAAAATTAAGACAAAGACAAAGACCGTTGCTATATAACACACAGGAACATACCACTTGACGTAGCGCTTATAAATCAGATAAGCGCCTCCCGCCAATAAAGCAATCACAGAGGTTTCCCCGATACAACCGGGAACATTCCCCATCAATAGCTGGGTAAGGAGATATGTTTCCGCCCCCGCTTCTTTTGCCAATGGTGTCGCCCGTGTAATAGCATCCACCAGCTTACCTTCGGGATCGATACGGACGATACTATGGACAAGATTGCCAATGCCATGCTGCAACACACGCCAATCAGAGTTGATAACGGCAGGATAAGCCACCTGCAAAAATGCACGCGCTGCCAGAGCCGGGTTCCAGATATTATTTCCTAAACCACCAAAGGCGTGTTTCACAACGGCAATTGCAAAGAAAGACCCCACAACGGGGATATACCAGGAAACGCCCGGTGGCAAGGTGTATGCCAGCAGAATACCGGTAACAACAGCGCTGCCGTCTTTGATTGTATTCACAACCGGTTGCTTTCGTAAGAGCAAAATGAATATTTCAGAAACAACGGCAGCAACACAGCTTAAAAAGACAACGTAGAGGCTATAATATCCAAAGGTAAAAATACCGGCAATTCCGGCGGGAATCAGCGAAAACACCACAGACCACATAATGCGGGGAATGCTCTCCGCATCACGGATATGGGGGGATGTGCTAACAATTAAAGCAGTATTGCCTTGAATTTGGTTCGACATTAAAGTTTCTGTAACAATTTAGTTTTTGAAATGTTCCCCCCTAATCCCCCCGGAAAACGGCGGGAGACGTATTTCCCTTGCCGTTTACAGGGAGGGTTAGGGTGGATCTTTTTTATAGGGGATAAATGCTTTGTCCCTTTGCAGTTCAGACAAACCGGTTTTTGGACACTGCCATATTGCCTTATGCTTTTCCCTTTTGTTTTACAATCTCGGCCTTTGCAAATTTAATACTATGAACTATCGGTCTTTTCGCCGGGCAAATATAACTGCAGCATCCGCATTCCTTGCACTCCATAACGTTATTTTCCAGCGCCAGGCTAAACTCTTTTGCTTCACAGAGGATACTCAACTCACTGGGATTAAGCCCGTACGGGCAGCTATCAACACAACGTCCGCACCGGATACAGGCATGAGATTCCCACTTTTGAGCGCCCCTTAACACGAGAATACCGCCCGTTCCCTTGATCGTAACGGCTGTATCTATATTTCCCTGTGCAATACCCATCATGGGACCGCCGAAGATAATCTTATTGACATTCGCTGCAATTTTTGCCTCTTCCAACAGTTGTTTTACCGGGGTACCCAAACGCACCCAAAAATTTTGCGGATTTTCCACCCCGTCTCCCGTGACAGTAACCAATCTTTCAATTAATGGCCTCCTAAATTTCACGGCTTCATATACGGCAAATGCCGTCCCCACATTGATTACAATGGCGCCTACCTCCAGAGGCAGTTGGGTCGGTTTAAATTCCCTGTTCAGTAATGCCTTAATAAGCTGGTGCTCCGCCCCCTGCGGATACTTTACTTCCATAAGATCTATCTTTATTTGGGGGTCATTTGACAGGAGATCTTTGAAAAGGGCATAAACATCTGTTTTATTCTCCTCGACGCCAATATGTGCCTTTTTACATCCTGTACACTTCATGACTAGTTTTAAACCCTGGATAATTTCATGAGGCTTATCAAGCATAAGCCGATAATCACAGGTAAGATATGGTTCACATTCTGCGCCGTTCATTACAACCGTATCGATTGTTTTATCTTTTGGGGGGGTGAGTTTTACATGGGTGGGAAAGGTTGCTCCGCCCAGGCCAACAATGCCTGCCGACTGGATGCGTTGTCTGATCTCGTTGGGGGTGATGAGATTAATATCAGAATCAGGAGCTACATTCGCACCCTCAGTCCAGGAATCATCACCGGCATTTTCTATAATAACAGCCGGAGACTTTACCCCTGTAACGGGGTGCGGCCAGGGTACAACATCAATAACTTTACCGGAAACAGAGGCGTGCACGTTTGCAGAAATGAAACCCTGTGCATCACCGATCAATTGCCCTTTCTTGACGATATCCCCCTTTTTAACCACAGGTTTAGCAGGGGCACCGATGTGCTGGCTCATGAACACATACACAGTCCTCGGGAGTGGAATGGATACTTCCTTCTTATCACGGGTAAGAACCTTTCCGTCCTCGTCCGGGTGTATACCGCCGGCAAATGTTTTTAATTTTGATTTCACAAGGGTTATCATGAATTCAGCGGTTATCTCAGTGCGCGGTCAATCTGGCGCACCGCCTGTTTCAGGCGCAACTCGTTCTCCACGATAGCCAACCTCAGATACCCCTCACCGTGTTCACCAAAGGCTGCTCCGGGGGCAACGGCAACCTCAGCCTCGTTAATGAGCTTATAAGCAAAATCCACCGAGCCCATCGATCGCCATTTTTCAGGGATAGGCGCCCACACAAACATAGATGCCTTTGGTTTTTTGACGTTCCATCCGATGCGATTCAGTCCGTCACAAAGCACATCCCTTCGGTGCTGGTAAATCTGTGCCTGCTCCTTCGTATATTTACTACATTCCCGGAGTGCGATGATCGAAGCAATTTGTACGGGCTGAAAAATACCGTAATCATAATATCCCTTAACTTTTGCCAGGGTATTGACAATCTCTTTATTTCCCACGCAAAATCCGAGCCTCCAGCCAGCCATGTTAAATGACTTGGACATGGTATTAAATTCCACACCGATCTCTTTGGCGCCCTTAACCTGCAAAAAACTCGGTGGCGTGTACCCATTAAATGCGATCCCGCAATAGGCAAAATCGTGGACGACGATGATGTTCTGTTTCCTCGCAAAGGCTACAATCTCTTCAAAGAAACTTAATTCGATGGTGGCAGCAGTGGGGTTATGGGGAAAATTTAAAATAAGCATCTTGGGATGGGGAATAAGGCTTTTTACGGTATTGATCAGGTTTGGCAAAAATTTCTCGTCTTCCGTAAGCGGCACACTGATGACATTGCCACCGGCCAGATTTACCGCGTGGATGTGGATAGGAAAGGCAGGGTTCGGCACCACAACGGTATCGCCCGTTTCCAATAATCCCAAACAGAGGTGAGATATCCCTTCTTTTGATCCAATCGTGCAAACCACCTCTTCCGGGTCAAGGGATACGTTGAACTGCTTTTCATAATATTTGGCTACCTCGCGCCTGAGATTGAATATGCCGTTCGCCGAAACGGTATATCTGTGGTTCCGCGGGTCCTGAACGGCCTCGCATAATTTCTGAATGATTGGCTGGGGTGTCGGATCGTTCGGATTTCCCATGCCCAGGTCAATTACATCGATGTTATTGCGTCGTTTTTCGTATTTTAAGGCATTTAAACGTCCAAACAGGTACGGCGGTAACTGCTTAACCCTGTTGGCAACATTAATCACAAACTCTTCTGACATTGGGTCTTTTCCGGGAGAATCAACATTGCTTGTTTATAAAAGAACCTTTGGAAATTAGGAGTCATTAAATAGCGACTTGTCTGAAATTCAATCACTAACCAAATTCTTTGTAATCGATGCATTTTCTATAAGGCTTATCAGCCAGGGGCCTATTCTTTCCTTGTAATGCTGATTTCTGACAACTTTTTCCAGTTCTCCCCTGACCGCCTTAAAACTCTTGTTACTGGCCGCTTTCCTGTCAAGTACCTTAATAATATGGTAACCGTAGTCTGTTTTGATAATATCACTGAGTTCGCCCGGCTTCAGGCGGGCCACGTCTGCGCCAAGGCTATCTTTTGGACTGAAAGGCTGCATCTTTCCGCCCCTGGCAGCAGAGGCGCGATCGACAGATTCGTTTCTTGCAAGGGTGGCAAAATCGGCGCCGGATTTTAATTTTTTAAGCGCTTCTTCCGCCTCCCTGCGGGTTTTATAAACTATCTGGCTGGCCTCAATCTTTTCACCGTACTCTTCCTCGTAGGCCCTCTGTAGCTCTTCCTCTGTCACGGTAATTGTCTTTGTCATAAGTTTTTCGGCAATAAGTTCAATCTCGGCCTGTTTTCTCATTTTTCTCGACAGCTTTTCTTCAAGTTGCATGATGCTGCTGCCGATCTTGGCTAGCTCTTTTTCAAGGTCTGCCTTATCTTTTATCCGGTACGCACGCATTAAGCCTTCAATTTCGCCGTTAATAAGGATGTTTACCTTTTGCTCCACTTCGGTACTAGTAACACGAATCCCCTCTTTTTCTGCCATCTGATAGATCAGCGTCCTCCGGATAAGCACATCTAATGCATCCTCTCCATACGTATCAATCAACAGGTTATAAAGATCTTGCCTGGTAATCTTTTGACCGTTTACAATTGCCACAATATTTTTATCGGTAATAATCTGCGGATCGCTCTTCGTGGATCTGGCATCGTTCTTTCCCTCACCAAAGACCGTTTGGGTAAAAAACATGCCGGCAGAGAGCATCAGAGAAAAAAAAGTACCAGTTATACGGATTTTCATAGGAGCAGGTATTGCAAACAAGAGAGTGTTGCCAGTAAATAGAAAATAATGAATAAAATTGATTCTAAATTATATCACAGTTAAAATTAAGGTGTCAATGTTTTTGTAACAGCTCACCGCAGAGACGCAAAGGACGCAAAGGCATTATTTTTAAAAGCAAGAATGAGAATTTCTGAAAAACTTTGTAATTTTTTTGGAGAAGACAATCTCCTGTAATGTTTTCTTCTCATTTTTAAAGTTTTTACTTTGCGCCCTTTGCATCTTTTGCGGTGAACTATTACCGGTAGGGAGATATTCAGTGACAGCAATTATCCTGACAGGCGGCAAAAGCCGCAGAATGGGCTTCAATAAAGCATTTCTTAAGTACGGAGATAAAACATTCATCGAACATCAAATAGCAAGACTGAGTAAAGTCTTCGATGAAATCATTCTCTCCGCAAACGATGCCAGACTCTATGCCCATCTGAATTTACCCGTTGTATCCGACGTAATACCGGGAAAAGGCCCGCTGGGTGGCATTTGTGCGGGTCTCATACGCTCTACGAGCTTCCACGCCTTCGTAATAGCCTGTGATATGCCTTTTATCCATGAGAAGCTAATCCTCTATCTCCAAGGGCAGATCGATGGCTATGATGTGGTCGTACCACGGACGAGTCGCGGGCTGGAACCGCTGCATGCCTTTTATTCCAAGAACTGCATACAACCGATGTATCGTTGTCTTCATGAAGGGAGACTGCGAATCATCGATTTCTTTTCAGAAGTGAAGGTAAAAATTATTGATGAACAGGAATTCAAAGAACTCAAGGAACTGGACGTATCTACACAACCCCTTATCAATCTGAATACCCCGGAAGAGTACCAGAAATACTGTGACCTTAAATTGCCCAATCGAAGGAAATCGTAACCGTATAACCACCCCTCAATCCCCTCCTTCGCAAGGAGGGGACTTCGTCGTGAGTTCAGTCGAACGATGAAGGGGAGGTCTTCCGCGGGTTATTTGTCATATGGGTTATGATCACGAAACCCGTATAAATAAAATGGAAATTTCTATACGATGCACATATTACCCGATTTATTCATACAGAACATTGGTCAATTGGTGACCGTTGCAGGAGCATCCCAGAGGCCTAAAATATTGGACGGGATGAATGAACTCGGAATTATCGAGAATGGCGCCGTTGTCATAAGAGGCGGAAATTTTATTGATATTGGCACGACCAGAAGACTGGAAAAAAAGTATCCCCGTAAAGGCACAAAAATCATTGATGCTGCAGGAAAGGTTGTTTTGCCCGGCTTCGTGGATTGCCATACTCACGCCATTTTTGGCGGTGATCGTGCAGGAGAATTTGTCCGGCGTATTCAGGGAGAAACCTACCAGGAAATTTTGAAAAAAGGGGGAGGAATATTAAGTACCGTCAGAAATACCCGTAAACTGAACACCCGGAACCTTGCCGAAATATCGGGGAAATACCTCGATACCATGCTTCTGTATGGCACAACTACCGTGGAAATTAAAAGCGGATACGGACTCGATATGAAAAGCGAATTAAAAATCCTCAAGGCCATACGCCAGGTGAAAAAAACACATCCTATAGACATTGTAGCCACTTTTCTCGGTGCTCATGTAATTCCCCCCGAATACAGGAAAGCTCCAAATACCTATATTAATTTACTGTGCGCCATGCTACCGAAAGTAAAATCCTATGCAACCTTTTGTGATGCTTTTTGTGACGAAGGGGCCTTTAGCTCAGAACAATCAGAAAGAATCCTCAAAACAGCGAAGGCGTTAGGCTTTGGGGTAAAGATACATACCAACGAATTTAAAGATATCGGTGGTGTGTCATTGGCTATTCAACTGAATGCAATCTCAGCAGACCATCTTGACAACATCAAACAGCGTGATATAGTAAGATTAAAAAAAAGTAATATTATTTGCGTTCTATTGCCGGGAGTACCATTCTTTCTGATGAAAGATATTTATGCGCCTGCAAGAAAAATGATAGAAAATGGGGTACCGGTGGCATTGGCAACTGACTTTAATCCCGGTACATGCCCAAGTGAAAACATGCAAATGATAATCACCCTGGCATGTCTTAAGATGGGGATGACACCAGCTCAGGCAATTAACGCTGCCACGATAAATGCCGCGCATGCTATTGGAACGGCACATCGCGTGGGAAGTATAGAGGCCGGAAAACAAGCGGATATGATAATCCTGGATATCCAGGATTACCATCACGTACCTTATTATTTCGGTATGAACCACGTAGAGACAACTATAAAGAAAGGCAGGGTAGTTGTAGAAAATAAACAGTTAATGGACTCGCCATATTAGTTATTTTGTAAATATTTTCGATGAATTCATTGAGCATATTTTTCACCAAGAGGGAGTTCGTTTATGAGAATGAAATGTGATATGACGGGGTGGGGGATGCTTTTGGTTCTTTTCATAGGGACTTTTTTATCATTTGGAACATCCAATGGCCTTGCCGACGAAAAGAAAAAAACGGCGCAGGTAGTCCCTGGTGTAATAATCGTATCCCTTGATGCACCCTTACGGGCGACTATCGGAAGAAAAGTTCATATTGAAATCGTTATTGGGAATGAAAGGGCATCGAAGGCAACAACGATACTGACGGTAACATGTCCTACAACAAAGCAACAAATTGGCAGGGAGGCTGAAACACTGGAAAGTTTGGCTTCTCAGAAAATCGTCTATACCTGGAACACCGACGGATTAAAAGAAGGGACTTATGTCATACGTGCAGAATTAGAGAAGGTGCCCGACGAAACAAATATCGACGATAATGTAAGGGAGATAGAAGTACTTTTACAACGTTAGATATTTTGTAGATTGTCTATTTTCCCGCTTATCAGCCCGACGAGATAGATATTTTGAATCAGGCAGGAAAGGGGATTCTTAATTGTTTTGCCCCTTCAATCGTTCGTATTCTGCAAATTCCCTATTGGCATCTGATATCATGCCTTTCTTTTTATAAGCAAGACCAAGGTTGTAATGTACATTGGCTAGATTTGGTTCAATGGCTGCAACCTTCTGAAATTCCTTTATTGCCTGGTCATACATACCTTTCCTGCCGTATTCAATCCCCTTTTCGTTAATCTTTTTTATATCCACGCCGCCGCCCGCTTCTTCCCTTTTGCCTCCGGACACCGTTGTCTCAGGCGCTATCGGAGGGTAGGATTGTACAATGGCTTTGCCGGCTTTGGCATCCTGCTCCCCTGTATTGGAAGCCTTTTTTCCGGATGATAGTTTGGCCGTACTCCTGTGTTGGGTACCGGCCTTCTTTTGCGTCGTCTTCTTTGGTACCGGTTTTTTCTGGGCTATTGGCTTTGATTTTTTAGAAGTTTTTGCCACAGTGACCTTGCCGGATAACTTCTTATAAGCAACTTCCAAAGATGCGGCCTTCTTCTTCAGTTTGGTGTGTTCTTTTTCCAGAATCGATTGTTTTGCCTTCATCTGGGCATATGCCTTGTTCAATTTATCTTTCTCCAAAGCAAGCATATTGACCCGCCCTTCAAGATTTTGATTCATGGCCTCAAGATTGTCTGACTTTTCTTCCAAACCGCTGATAGAGCGATTGAGTCCATTCTGGAATTTACTCACTGAACTCTTTCGAAATCTCTCTTCATGTTTCATATATTTATATGAATTTTCCACCCCAAAAACCATTCTGCTGTCTGCAGCAAGGAGTAACAACACAGAAAAAATGAATAGTCTGCCCGGCATAAATTTAAGTAATGTTCGCATTGCCATTATTTCTTCCTCCCTTGAGTAAGACGGAAGACGAAAAGTATTATGGCTATCGAGCCTGTTTTGAAAATAACAAGATATAGGCTTGGCCGCAATATGCTGAAATATTTCTCTCGTCTGCAACAGGATGATAACCGATGTTCAATTTTGTCAATTTGATGATAATATTACATCCATAAAGAGATTTTGCAAGCAATTTCGGCCATTTTTACAAAAATTTTTATCACGCGCACCCTTTACAAAATCTGCCGGATGCACAAGATAAATCATAATATTTTTTACATTGACTTGTTTTATGCTTATTATGTAAAATTGTGGTGTACTTATTTCTACTACCACTTAAGGAGTATCAGTAGATGAAAAACAAAAAAATGAAGAAGAGCATTTGTTTTGGATGTAATTATGCAATTGTTTTGGATGGCAAAGAGGTGTTTTGTAACATCCTCATGCGTGATGTGGCTTACATGTCTTGCACGGCCTTCGAGAGAAATTGGCAGATAGATGACATAGTTCCTGAAAAGACAAAAGAACGGAAAAAAGGGCATTAATAATATTATAATTTTTTGCGCTACATTCAAATTATAAAACGGGATAATACGATCGTATTATCCCGTTTTTGTTTTATTGGACATTTTCCGAAACACTCCTCAATGCCTTACTCGTGGTATTTTGATTAAAACCCCACGCCTTCCGTAATCCCTGCACAAAACCCAGAGCGGTCTCAAATTCTATTGACTAATTTTCATTGTATGCTATAATGTTGTTCTCTTGCATCACTGATGGACAACAGTAAATGCCATGGTCTTTAAATATATTAAATCAAGTCTTCCGGTTGTATCCTTCAAAACACGTCTGATGCCTGAACGGATGTAGAGTATCTTTAGATGGGTTATTTTGCAATTTAATTCATGGAGAAGAATAATGAAAGAAGAATTTGCTCAATTTAAAAAGCTCCTCCTTTCTTTAAGGGAAAGACTTGTCGGGAAAGTGGATTCTATGCAAGGCGAGGCACTAAAAAGATCCAGGCAGGATGCTTCCGGCGATTTGTCAAACGTTCCAATACATATGGCAGATGTAGGTACCGACAATTATGAAAGAGATCTTATGATTGAACTCATTCAGACCGGAGAAGAAAGCTTGCGGAATATCGATACTGCGTTGGAAAAGATCGAAGAAGGCACTTTCGGTATCTGTGAATTATGCGGAAAAAAGATAAACAAGGAGAGACTGAAGGCAGTACCGTATGCTAAACTCTGCATAGATTGCCAGCGGGAAGAGGAGACCTCGGCATTTTAAAATGACTTTATGAAAAACACTGCTACATTTGTTATTACTGTTGTAGGTGGTGTTATCGCTGACATCGTATCAAAATGGATTGTATTCTCAAAATTAGATGAATTCAAAAGGATTAATGTAGTCCCCGGATTCATCAATATATTGCAAAGCAAGAATGAAGGCGTTGTTTTCGGGTTGTTTCCCGGCAAAACCAACGCCTTTATTATTTTTTCGGCTATAGCAATTGCAATTATTCTCTATATTTATATAAAGTCTGATAAGTCGCTCTTTGTGTCAAACGTTGCTTTGGGGCTTATTCTGGCAGGTGCAGCGGGAAATCTGTGGGACAGAATATGGTATGGATACGTAAGGGACTTTATAGATTTGCATATTGGAAATAAATATCATTGGCCTACTTTTAATGTCGCCGACAGTCTAATCTGCATTGGCATATCTGTTATGGTTTTCGCCTCATTCTCTCACCCCCAAACAAAAGAATCCGTCTAAGAACCGTTTGTCGTAAGGTCCCGATACCTTTTTAACAAATCAAGAGTAATTCTTCCAGGCTTGCCCGCGCCGATAATTCGTCCATCAATTTTCACGACGGGAATAATTTCAGCAGCCGTCCCGGTCAGAAAACATTCATCCGCAATATATACATCATATCGGGTCATCAGTTCTTCCCTGACTTGAATTCCCATCTTGGCAGCCAATTCCATTACAACATTTCTGGTAATGCCAATTAATATTCCAGCATTCGCAGGGGGAGTTAAAAGGGCATTGTCTTTAAAAATAAAAATATTATCGCCGGCGCATTCCGCCACATAACCGTCTTTATTGAGCATCAATGCCTCCCCTGCGCCAGCTTGTATTGATTCAATTTTTGCCAGAATATTATTCAGGTAATTGAGGGATTTGATCTTGGGATCCAAGGCAGAAAAATGGTTCCGAATCGTAGCAACGGTTACGATATCGAGCCCTTTTTCATACAGCGCTTTCGGGTAAAGCTCGATCGTATCCGTGATGATGATCACCTGAGGCGTTGAGCATTTATTGGGATCTAATCCGAGTTTTCCCACTCCCCGGGTGACAACAAGCCTGATATATGCGTCTCTCTGGTTATTGGCCTCCATTGTTTTTTTTATCGTATCCGCCAGTTCAGTCTTCGTAACGGGTATCCTGAGAGCGATTGCCGTCGCGGAGTTATAAAGCCTGTCCAGGTGTTGAGCCAGCATGAATATCTTTCCATTATAGGCACGTATTCCTTCAAACACACCATCTCCGTAAAGCAACCCATGGTCAAAAACCGATATTGTAGCTTCTTCCTGAGGAAGTATCCGACCATTTATACAAATCTTCAATCCCATTGCTGTAATTTTTACTCCTTTCTCTTCCCTCGATTATTCTAGAGAATGCACCCATCAACAATCCTTACCACCCGCCCGGCATATCTAGCTATTTCTTCGTCATGCGTAACGATCACAACCGTTTGATCCTGTGTCTTGTTCAGATCCCAGATTAATTCCCGGATTTCACAACCCGTCTTTGTGTCCAGGTTGCCTGTAGGCTCATCACACAACAACACTTCGGGGTTATTAATCAGCGCCCGTATAATGGCAACACGCTGTCTTTCACCGCCAGAGAGTTGGGAGGGTTTGTGTGTCAGGCGGTCTCCCAGGCCAACTCTCTCTAACAACGAAGTTGCCCGATTTTTATAGTTTTTACTTACCGCCCCCCACTTTGAGAATCCACTTCCAATCAAACCGGGCAGCAAAACATTTTCTAATGCAGTAAAATCAGGCAGGAGATGGTAAAACTGAAAAACAAAACCAAAAATACGGTTACGCATGTCCGCCTGTTTCTTTGCACTTAATTGAGTCAGATTTATTCCTTTATATACCACAGAACCCGAGGTTGGTGTATCCAAAATCCCCAGGATATGCAACAAAGTACTTTTTCCCGCACCGGAGGCGCCCACAATGGCAACAATTTCACCTTTTTCAATGGATACGTTTATCCCCTGCAAAACCGGAACAGTGCGGTCTCCATCCGTGTATTCTTTAACTAGATTTATAGCCTGCAACAGTCTATGGATGTTTGTCATTACCAGAAAAATCACGATTACAGTGAACAACTGCCTTAATTGCAGGCTGAAACTATATCATACCTGTAAGTATGAGTCAATTATTTATTTAGGATTTTGCAAGCTTTTTCATGTGTTCTTATGTCTTTTGATATTGTTTGATTTTACCAGTATTCGCAAGGCTTTCAAGTTGATTTTAATTCTTGTCTCTTTTTACCATTTTTGATATGTTTTTACCACCAGGTACGACATAAGTACGACATGAAACTTGGTGGGGGATTCACTGGACAGATACCCCCACCCCCTTTGGAGGCCACCCCACCTACAAAAATATTAATCAAATAGCTTTCTGGGTGCGGATAATTTTTTCCTGGAAGTAGCTTGATAAAAACATCGGAAAGAAGTATATAAAAGAAGGTATAAGGGAGGTATAAAATATGGAAAAATTGACATCAAAAGCTGAGACTTTTCAAATACTTCGCAATGCCGGTAAATCTATGCACGATGCGTATAAACTGGCTGGATTCAAGGGAAAATCGGTTTCTGCGCCGTATAAGCTTGAGGGAAAGATCAAATCGTATGCCTTAACGGACTCTAAGCTTTTGAAAATTTCAAAGAAAGTGGCGAAACATATCCTTGAAATTGCAGAAGATGCCTTGAAGACACGCAGTGGTGATCCTGCAATTCAGACGTTATTTCATTAAGGCAGCAATGCGAATAATTGAGGGGCAACAGGATCGGATAGAGCCGAAGAAAAACTTAAATTTCAATGCAAACATCTATCATGACCTTGATGTTTCTGCTGCCGATTTTGAAAAATACCGGAATCATAACACATCCGGAGAGATGCGAAGCGATAGCGTCCTTGACTGAAGAGGTCTTTGAAAGCCGCATACAGGGAAAAGGGGACAAGATTTGACAAATGAAAAACAGGTGTATAGTATTGGTTTTGAAAAAATAGCCGGGTAATGCGTTACGGGCGTTCCTGGACTATCTTGGATGGCAACATCCATCCAAAAAGACTGACTGTGAGAGCGCTTAAGAAACTGATAAAAGACACGGTCTTAGAGGTTATCGATCCTGATTATGGATTTGAATTGAGACCGGAGGTTGAAAAGGAATTCCGCTTGAAAGAGTAGTAAAGGAACTGGGACCCGAATAAGTATCGCGTAATCATTCAGCCAAAAGCCATTGATGAGTTATCAAAAATTGAGAAAAGAATGGCAAAAAGAATTACCAGCAAATTAACATGGCTTTCTGAGAATAAGGATTTACAAAAAATCAATTTAATCAAATTTGATAAGGGTAAAATGATATGCAAAAGTGGTTGAAAAAGGAAAAGGAATTACGGAAAAAGGGATTTGCAGATAAGCAGATTGAAGAGACCGTTGGCTTCTTGCGCCAAAAGGGTATCGAGACCGTCTGGGATGTGCAGGCCGCATATGATGCGGGTCTTTTTGGGTTGAAGGACAGATGTTCCTTCGGAAGCCACGGACTCTGCTGCCGCAACTGTCATCTGGGACCCTGCCGGTTGGACGGCGAAGAGATCCCCCTCCACATGAAATTTACCGTCCCCGATATAAAGCGAGGCTCCTGCGGCAAAACGGCCGATAGCATGGTCGCAGGGATGCTCCTGCAGACCGTAGTAAGTGGTACAAGCGCGCATCTCGGCCACGCGATACATACGGCAAAGACTTTCGTGAAGGCGGCGGAGGGTTCCGCAAATTATCCCATAAAAGACGAAGAAAAGCTCCGTGCAGTTGCAAAGGGACTGGGGATTGATATACAGGGAAAACAAAGCCTAGAGATTGCGAAGGAGGTTGGGCGAAAGGCCATAGAAGACCTCATCGGGCCAGGCGAAGGACCAATGAATTTTGCACTTGCCCTTGCGCCTAAGAAGACCGACAGACTTGCAAAGGCAGAACTCATACCCCAGAAGGGCGCCGCTGAGACCGTCGTACAGGGAGTCCACAGTACCGTTCAGGGTATGATGAGCAGTACCCATCATCTCCTGATGTCCTGTTTAAAATTTGGTGTGATTGATATGATGTCCCTCTACATTTCTACCCAGTTACAGGATATTTTATTCGGTGTTCCCGCACCGAAGGAAAGTAAAATTGGAATGGACGTCCTGGATAGAGAAAAAGTGAATATCCTCGTTCACGGCCATGTCCCTGTCCTTTCCGAAATGGTAGTCGTCTGTGCACAGAAACTCGAAGGTAAGGCACGGGAGGCGGGTGCAGGGGGAATTAATGTCGTGGGCATCTGCTGTACGGGAAACGAAATACTGGTACGGCATGGAATTCCGATGGCGGGCAGCACAATTATGCAGGAACTTGTTGTAGGGACCGGATTGGTCGACGCCGTGTGCGTGGACGTTCAGTGCGTTTATCCGTCCCTTTCAACGATAACCAAGGGGCTTCACACTCGACTCATCACGACCATGCCGGAATTGAGAATGGACAACGATATTTACATCGAATTCACACCCGATAACGCCGATAAAGCAGCCACACAGATCGTTGAAGAGGCCATTGCCGCATATAAAGAACGCAAATCGGAACGGGCATTCCTGCCAAAGGCAAGAGGCCATGACCTGTTGGGCGGATTTTCAACAGAAGCCCTCATGGGTGTACTTAAAAAATTAAATCCCGAAAAGCCTTTAAAACCGCTTGTTGATCTGATCATTAATGGTTCAATCCAGGGCGTTGCCGTGCTTGCGGGTTGTCTCTCTCCAAAAATTCAGACCGATATGAGCTTTGTCACTATTGCAAAGGAACTCCTCAAAAATAATGTCCTCGTTCTTGCCACCGGATGTGCCGCCACGGCGTGCGCAAGACACGGTTTGCTGACCGGCGAGGCAAAAAACCTTGTGGGAGATTCATTGCAGGGTGTCCTTGATACCCTTGGGAAGGCTGCCGGATTAAACGGTAAAATGCCCCCGATTCTGCATTTCGGTTCATGTGTGGATAATTCACGTTGCGCTGTGCTGGCCTCCGCAATTGCCGATTATCTGGATACCTCCATAGATAAACTGCCCCTGGTAGCAAGTGCTGCGGAGCATGTAGTTGAAAAGGCAACCGCTATCTACATGGGAGTAATTGCCCTCGGTATAACGACACATATCGGCGTCACACCGAAGCTTGGTGGTTCCCCGCATGTGGTCAATATGCTCACCAGAGGAATGGAAGAGATTACCGGCAGCACGTTGATCGTGGAGATCGACCCGGAAGAATCAGCAAAGGCAATGATTCGTCATATCCAGAAAAAGAGGAAGGGACTGGGAATTTGACAAAAAATAAAAACTCCGGCTAAAATAATTGATCCCCCCCTAATCGGCCTTTAGCAAAGGGGACTATGGGGGGATTTGTTTTTTTGAGTGACACTGACGATAGCACCATCTGTAGCAGAATTCATTTCTTATCCAGTTGGACGGAGACCGGTACCGGATTGGCAATAGAATTGAATACCGGTGAGTATTTCTGTGCCATTCGGATGAGTTCCTCCTTCTGTTCCCCGGATATATCCGCATCGATCTTGAAATACACGCGGATATTCTCATAGCCCACTTTGACATCTTTCGATATTCCAAGAAAACCACGGAGGTCCAGATCACCCTCATATCTGGATTCAACTGCCTTTATTTTGATTCCCTTGGCAGATGCATGAGCGATAAGGCTTGTTGTCAGGCAGCCCGACAAGGCAACGAGGAGATACTCGACGGGGTTAGCACCCTCATTATTCCCCAAAAGAACAGGCGGCTCGTCTAATTCAAAAACCATAGGTTCCCGTGAGGTGTCCTCCTGACCGGCACCATAAAAATCCTTGATGGTTGCGCGGTTGTGTGTACCGGCAACCCATGTATTTGTTGCACGGAATTTAAACTTTGCAATTTCCGGTTTTTTCTTAATGAGTTCTATCGTACTGAACAACTGGTCAACATTTACACCATTCAGTTTCTTTTCCTGTGTCATTTTGCCCTCCTCCGTGATGGCTTTAAGGCCTTTCTGGTATAAGGTTAATCACCGTAACAATACGGTTAATTTTTTGTACTCTTACACCCCAATTCTCTCTAACTAAAGGGTGTCCTCTAATGCAAACCCCACCTTTAATATAACTTCCCAGCGGGCAATCCTCTCATTTTCAATGCGTCCCCGGGTTTCAACCACCTGAAACCACCGCAAATTGCGTAAAGTTTTTGATGCCCTTGAAATAGCATTTTTAATAGCATCTTCCATTGTCGTCGTGGAAGTACCTGCCAGTTCAATTACTCTATAGATGTGATCATCCATACAACACCTCCGTGATTTAGATTAAATGAGATTCTTCGTTTCTCTCAGAATGACAGTATTGTCATGCTGAACGAAGTTTTACTGGTTCAACCGTTACCGGAAAACTGAGTTTCTCGTCAATTAACTCCCAAATAGGAGTTTGGATGCGGGTAGTTGAAGATTACTATTATTATTGATGGGTTCGCTTAGCTTGACCCAACGTAGTTGTGGGCACCGACAGGGGGGGGGTTGCCCGCGCCACAGGAAAACCGCTTACATAAAATAAAAATTCTCTACAATATAAATAGGTCTTCGGCAAGTTTTTATTTTGAGTCTATTATACCCGAAAATTGTTAAAAAGAAACCAGTCAAAATATGGTTTTGCAAATTTCTATAATTCTGGTAAAAATGCTGTTTGTATTTTACTGGTAAATTCAGGAAATTCAGAAACAATTTTTCAATAAGAAGTTACGGGAGTATTACCACATTCGTTCCCAAACTCCCAGACTGGGTCAAATGAGCAATTTTTACCTATTTTCTATATTTAATTGAATTTGAGAAATGGTGAGGACATGGTGTTTAAGAAGATAAGGGGGTATTGGGAAAAAAGCATTATTTACAGGGTTTTTATAAAGAAGTATAAGCGTTACTTTATTTTCGGCACGATATCGCTGATTGCTGTAGATATCATTAATATTTTTCCTCCCCTCATTATCAAAAAGGCCATAGATACCCTCTCGGAGGAGGTCAATCTCTCGAAAATTGCGGTTTTTTCCGGGCTATTCCTCCTGGTGAGCCTCTGTCAGGGGATATGCCGGTATCTCTGGCGGATGAACTTCATTGGAACCTCCTTTCGGTGCGATTATGACCTCCGTATGGCCTTCTTTGACCATATCGAGAACCTCTCCCAGAGATTTTTTCAAAAATACAAGACGGGTGACCTCATGTCGAGAGCCACCAACGACATCAGCGCCGTCCGCATGGCCGTAGGACCAGGGTTATTGATCGGTCTTGATGCCATATTTTATTTTTTTGTGATACCTCCCGTCATTATCTATTTATCGCCAAAATTATCTTTCTATACATTCCTGCTGATGCCGCTGACACCCTTCCTCGCTTATACGATCAAGGATGTCATTGACAGACGATTCCGTGATGTGCAGGAACACTTTTCGAGGATTAGCGAAAAGACGCAGGAAAACATATCCGGTATCCGTATTGTGAAGTCATTCAATATGTCTCAACAGGAAGAAAGGATATTCCTGGGTCTGTGTAAAGATTTTGTGAAGAAGAATCTTAAACTTGCCATCCCGCAGTCCCTCCTGGGACCCGTATTCGAATATATTACCTATATGGGCATCATTCTGTTACTCTTTGTTGGGGGAAAGATGGTTATCGAGGGGGCGATTACGCTGGGTACCCTCGTGGCCTTTCAGCGTTATATTTCTATGATGGTCTGGCCTATGACCGCCATCGGGTGGTGTTTGTCACTTCTGCAGCGCGGAAATGCATCGATGAAGCGTATCGACGAGGTGATGGATGAAAGGCCTGAGATCGTCTCAAGAGATACTGTTGCAACGAAATTTATACCCCGGGGTGAGATTGAATTCCGGGATGTAAATTTTCGCTATGACCGGCAATCGAAATGGATAGTGAAAGGCATAAACCTGAAGATTTCCGCCGGGCAACGTGTGGCTATTGTAGGTCCCATAGGAAGCGGAAAATCAACCCTGGTAAATATGCTTCCCCGCATTATCCCGGTAAATGATCGGTGTATTTTTATCGACGGTATAGATATTAATTCGATAGAGGTCAAGATTTTACGGCAGTATATAGGCTTTGTCCCGCAGGACACGTTCCTGTTTTCTGAGAGGATCGAAGATAATCTGTTGTTTGGCGTAAAGACAGGCGGCGATGATAATGGCGTCAGGAAACTTGCCTGCATTGCGGGAGTGGAAGAGGAGATCATGGAACTTCCCCATAAGTTTGAAAGTTATCTGGGTGAACGGGGAATTAATCTGTCCGGCGGACAAAAGCAGCGGATTACTATCGCACGGGCGCTGGCCATAAATCCCGCCATTATCATCCTGGATGATTGCCTTTCGGCCGTGGATGCACGGGTAGAAGACACCATCATGAAAAATATCCTGAAAAATTTCCCCGGGAGGACATTGCTGGTTGTTACCCACAGGCTGCCTGCAATCAGAGATTTTGATATGATTGCAGTAATGAAAGACGGTATGATTGTTGAAAAAGGTACACATGGACAACTCATTACTGCAAACGGGTTGTATACTTCCTTATATACAAAAGAGGCGCTGGAAGAAAGGCTTGATTAGCTTTGTTTCTCACAGATCTAATGGGTGACCCCAGATTTCCTAATATTAGTTGAACTCAAGTGTAATCAGGAAAAAGGAAAAACTGCCGTGATTTTTTCAAATCGTTTCTTATAAAATAGTGTCATATTTTTAAGGAAAAGAATGTATGAAATTACTTGTTGTTGCAGCTACCTTCCCTGAGATTAAGCCGCTCATATTATCTCTTGGACATAGTGAAGCCAAAGAATTTAGCATAAAAAAGATTCATTACCACCAATTGAGCATAGATATCCTTATTACCGGGGTAGGACTGATGCATACGGCCTATTTCATGGGGAAGGTTTTGGCAAACAACACCTATAATCTGGCATTACAATTCGGAATTGCAGGGAGTTTCAGAAAAGAGATTGCACCTGGTATGACCGTGAATGTCGTGGAAGAAGTCGTGGCAGATTTAGGCGCAGAGGATAGAGAAAATTTTTTGGATGTTACGGAACTACACCTGTTACCCCCTGACCAATTCCCTTATAATACCGGTAAATTGTTGAACACAACCCCTGATTCGGCGTATGGAGTAGCAGCGATAAAAAAGGTAAAAGGTATAAGCGTCAACAAAGTTCACGGTTACCAATACAGCATTGATAAAACTATTTCAAAATATCAGCCTGATATTGAAAGCATGGAAGGGGCGGCTTTTTTTTATGCCTGTTTAATGGAACATGTCCCATTTCTTCAAATCAGGGCTATTTCAAATTATATAGAAGACAGAAACAAAGACCGGTGGAACATCCCTTTGGCTGTAGAAAATCTCAATAAAATCGCTTTAAAAATTATTCATAACTATTCAGCGAAACTGACAGAGAATATTTTCTCAGAATAGTTAAAAGCCAATAGGGAAAACGGGCAGTCTGGAAAAATCCCGAAGGGATGACATGATTATAGAATGATGAAACCATAAAAGAGTTATTCTGAAGATTCTTCATGAACAAAAACCTGCAAAAGGCAGTTTTTACAAAGGAATGCCTTAACGTATGAAACTAACCCTCGGTATTTCTCCCTGTCCCAATGACACCTTTATCTTTGATGCCATGGTGAATAAAAAAATTGATACGGAAGGGTTGTCGTTTGAACTGGTCATGGCCGACGTGGAAAAACTGAATATACTCGCCTTTCAGCATGTATTGGACATCACAAAACTCAGCTATTACGCCTATGCTCACATAACCAACCAGTATGTTTTATTGGATGCAGGGAGCGCCTTGGGTAAGAATTGCGGACCGTTATTCATTACAAAGCCGGAAAAACAAAAAAGTGACTTCGAAGGTCTCATCATCGCAATTCCAGGAAAATACACAACCGCTAATTTTTTATTGAGCATGGCATTTCCTACGGTAACGAGTAAAGTAGAAATGCTTTTTTCAGAAATCGAAAACGCAATTGTACACGACAAAGTAGATGCAGGCGTCATCATCCACGAGAACCGGTTTACCTATGAGGGGAAAGGGCTGGTTAAAATTATGGATCTGGGAGAATATTGGGAAACACAGACAGGACTTCCCATCCCTTTGGGTGGAATTGCCATAAAAAGGAACATCCCCGCTGGAATTGCACAAAAAGTGAACCTCATTGTGAGAAAAAGCGTGGAATATGCCCTTGCCCATCCTGCGGCATCCAGGGAATTCGTCAGATGCCATGCCCAGGAAATGGATGAAATCGTTCGGAATCAGCACATCCAGTTATACGTTAATAACTACAGTGTTGACCTGGGTGAAATCGGGAAGCAAGCCGTTACAATGCTTTTTGCATGGGCAAGAAGAAATAAATTAATCAAGGACACCCACGAGAACATTTTCCTCCCATCGGCTGAATAATTTTCTGGGGTAAATACTTGCCAGGGGCAAAGGAACTCATCATACAAGCATGTTCACATGGTATTGAAGATCACGGACAAGCCAAGCTTGTCCGTGCCACCCTTATGGAATGGCTGCTACAGCATTGTTTGCTCCATAAAATTTTCCTTTTTAAGCAAGTTTTTTTCTCCCCTTCATTGTTCAACTGACTATTCGACAGGCATGTCCTGAGTTCATCGAAGGACTCAGGTGCAGTGCAACACCGGTCATGGTGAGTCTATAGAACCACACGATGAAGTCCCCTCCTTGCGAAGGAGGGGAGCAAGGGGTGATTTATTTTGGTTGCCTTCAATGTGCTCTGTATGTGGCGCAAGAATCACGCATGGGCTATAATAGATTGTTTATTATTTTGTCATAACGGCTTCCGTAACTCCTTATCTCAATATTTCTTTCATTTTCAGAAATGGCTGTCAACGTTATCTTCAGATATTCATCTGGCAAACATCCTGGTACCTTATCTGCCCACTCCACAATAGCCACACCGTTTCCGTGAATCATCTCATCACTCCCGATGTCTAGCATCTCCTGAGCATCTTCCAGTCTGTACGCATCGAAATGATAAATCGGAATACGCCCTTCATATTTATGCACTAAAGCAAACGTAGGACTTTTCACTACTCTCCTGTCCGTAACGCCCAGCCCCTGGACAATGCCCTTCACCAGAGTAGTCTTTCCGGCACCAAGTTCACCTACCAGGGCGATTGTATCTCCTGGTGATAACAGCATACCAAGCTTCCTGCCAAAGCCTATCGTTTCATCCACACTCGTACTTTTAAAAGTTAATTTTTTCCCTTTCACGGCTAACGAATACTTTTTCCTTTATTGTTTCAGATGCTCGTACCCGCGTGGCTTTATACGGCGGATAGTACCACCAGGGGACTTCATCCGAATACCCCTTCCTTTAACGATCTCCCCAATGCAACTTACCTTTACCTCTGTAAGTAATCCGGACGACAAGACCCTTTTTGCCTGGGCTTTCGATACTGTCATCAACAATTCGTAATCCTCACCGTCCGATAACGCGTGGTAAAGCGGTGTATGTCCTGTTTTCCTTGATAATTCTACGGCAGCATCAGAGAAGGGAATTTGATCTTCATACAGGATGGCACCCACACCACTCTCTTCCAAAATGTGATTTAAATCTGCCGTCAACCCGTCACTGATATCAATCATGGCATGAATCGGAAAGTTTTTGTTTAACGTGAGTGCCTCTTTCAGCCGAGGTTCGAAATGGAGATGCTTGCCAAGAATCGACCCTCCCAGTGCCCCCGTTACCAGTATCATGTCGCCGGCTTTTGCCCCTGAGCGCCTGACGGGTTTTAGTCCATCGTCCCTCCCCAGCATGGCAACATTGATACAGAAAGGACTACGGCCACTGATAATGTCCCCGCCCACAATCTCGATATTATACTTATCTGCAATGTCCCATATACCTTTATAGAGTTCCCCCGCAAATTTTTCAGTGGTATGCTCAGGGAAACAGATAGAAATCACCGCAACTGTGGGCTGACACCCCATAGCCGCCACATCGCTGATACTGCAGGCAATTGCCTTCCTGCCGGCGTCCCGGATGGCACATTGTTTGAGATCAAAATGGGTGCCGTCGACCAGCATGTCCGTTGTAATAAGACACAACTTATCTGCAGATACATCTAGTATTGCACAATCGTCCCCTATACCCAGAATAACGTCTTTACGCCGTTTCTGCCGCTTCCGAATCCATTGTATGAACGAGAATTCACCCATAAAATCCCTTGGTTTCTCTGGCAAAAATAAAACTGTTTTAAGTTAGTCCCCCTTACCAAAGGGGGAACAGGGGGTTGTATTTTTTCTTTCAACAAGATTATTTACAACCCCCTCTCCCCCTTTTCGTTCGACTGAGCGCTCACGACGAAGTCTATGGGGGATTTTTTACTCATAACACCCTTGAAACCCGTACGAAATTTGTTAGTCAACCCTGTCAAGGTTAGTTTTATTCATAATTTTTGCTAAAAATGTCAAATTTATCTTTGGAAAATACTATACGATCGGGTTACGTGTTGCGTGTTACGGGTTATATTACATAAGAGTTTTTCAAAGAAATACTATAACATCTTTAACTTGCTTGACTCAACATTTTAAATTTATTAGTATGTGTTCTTTCGCTTTGGACACAGATGCATATGGATCATCTGATTTAAAAACATCATAATGCCGTAAAGCCGCAACCAAATCCTCTCATCAAAGGGAAACAACCCCCTAAGTCCCCCTAGTTTCTAAGGGGGATTTCAGAGTGTCCCCCTTAACAAACTAGGAGGCGAAGGGGGTTGTAAGGAAACTTGCGAAGAAGAGAAGATTTTACAATATAATATATAATGAAAAACTATTCAATTTCAGGTATAAGGAACAATCCCAGTACAAAAAAAGCAACTGCCCTGAAATTTATCGTATTGCTTGGTGTTGTGAGTCTCTTTGCGGATGTGACATACGAAGGTGCCCGCAGTATAAACGGTCCGTATCTGGCCTTACTTGGGGCAAGTGCAACGACGGTTGGATTTGTTGCCGGACTTGGGGAGTTAATCGGACATAGCCTGCGGCTTGTTTCGGGTTATATTTGCGACAGGATCGGGAGATACTGGGCAATCACGTTGTTTGGCTATACCCTGAATATGCTGGCGGTACCAGCCCTGGCTTTGGCGGGACGTTGGGAGATTGCCGCCATGCTTATGATCACAGAACGCATAGGGAAGGCAATCCGGACACCGGCACGTGACGCAATGCTTTCGCATGCAACCAGGGAGATTGGAAGGGGAAAGGGCTTTGGATTACACGAGGCATTGGACCAAATTGGAGCCGTGCTAGGCCCTCTCACCGTTGCGGGGGTCCTTTACTTCAAGAAGGGTTATGAGGCAGGCTACATTGTCCTGCTTGTACCTGCTATCATGGCTATATGCGTGCTCGTGACGGCCTGGTGGTTATACCCTCAACCCAGAAATTTAGAAGTGGATCAGCATAAACTGGAGACGAAGGGATTCCCAAAAAAATTCTGGCTTTATCTTATTGCCGTTGCGTTGATTGCCGCAGGTTATGCTGACTTTCCGCTGATTGCATATCATTTCAAAAAAGTATCGACCGTCCCCGATACCTGGATACCTCTCTTTTACGCGATTGCAATGGGTGTCGATGCCATCGCGGCGCTTTTCTTCGGATATCTGTTTGACCGTAACGGCGTTTCTATCCTGATCTTTGCTTCTCTCTTTTCCCTGCTCTTCGCACCGTTGGTTTTTTTAGGAAACTTCTCTGTTGCTATCATTGGAGTGACACTCTGGGGGGTGGGGATGGGGGCACAGGAATCCATCATGCGGGCCGCTGTTGCAGAAATGGTCCCCATAGCCCGGCGTGGCACGGGATATGGCATCTTCAATACCGGGTATGGCATATGCTGGTTTCTCGGCAGTGCACTCATGGGGATTCTCTACGACTTCTCCCTCACGTTCCTCATTGCATTCTCAGTTGTGACACAGCTTGCCTCGGCCCCATTGCTCCTTTTGGTCAGAAAAAGCGCCTTAAAAGGCCAAAAGGAAGAGGTTTTATAATAATTTGCTTCGTAACTATAGCACCGTTAATATCGAGAATTTTTCTATGAAAGTAACAGTCTATGCCAACTACTTTTAAGGGTAATTTTTCTGCTACTGCCATTGGCAGTCTTCCCCATACCAACGTCGAAGCGGCATGTGAGCTCATGTTTAAATCACTTCCGGAGATTCCTTGCTGGCCTCAGCTGCCAAAGCTCAGTGTCAGGGAGGATATGTGCATTCAATACACCGAAGGACTACCCTGCACGGTAATAGATGCAGATGGAAAAACAGTCAACATTGACGTTTCTCAAGATACATCAAACGCGCTGGCAGGCTTCTATGAGGTGTATTTGAAAAATGACCCGGATTTGTTCAAGATAAGCCCTGAATGTGCTGCAGGATTTTATGCGATGCTGGATCGACTCAACAAATCATCCCAAAAATCTCTGCGGGCGCTCAAAGGGCAGGTGGTTGGTCCTATTACCCTGGCAGGCTCTTTAAAACTTTCAACGGGCATTACAGCCCTGTACAGCGAGGAATTTTTTGATGTAATCATCAAGCTGATGGTGATGAAGGCATATTGGCAGTTTACAAAGCTATCCCAATATGGTTTGCCTGTCATAATCTTTGCGGACGAGCCGTATCTCACCAGCTTCGGCTCGGCATTTATGAACATCAGCCGGGAAAGGGCAATTGGCGCTCTCAACGAGGTCTACGAGGCAGTTCAATCTCATGGTGGATTAACAGGCACTCATTGTTGCGGCAATACGGACTGGGCCATGCTCATGGAATCCAAGGTGGACATCATCAGTTTTGATGCCTATGAATTTATGGATAAGTACCTCATGTACTGGCGTGAAATACAGGCATTTCTTGACAGAGGAGGTTACCTGGCCTGGGGCATTGTTCCAACTTCTCCTAAGGTAATGAACGTTTCACTCAATGACCTGATCAAAAAACTGGAAGAAGGTATCCAATTTCTCATTAATAAAGGTTTTTCAAAGACACTAATTCAAGAAAGGTCTATCATTACCCCCAGTTGCGGGACAGGGACATTAACGAGAGAAGAGGCGGAGAGGGTCATGATGCTGACACATGATCTTTCCTTAGCCATCCAATATTCTGCGGGCCATGGATGCTGCAGCAGCGCGTGATATTCCTCAGCAAGGTCATTAGCACGGACATGTGGCGCAGGAGGATTGCGCAATGGGACGTCATGGCTTCGTAGATACTCAAATATGGAATTTGAACGGGATACCGCAAAGGCAAAAAATACAAAAAATCGTGTCCGTTTTGAAGAAGCCTCAAAGGTGTTTAATGATCCTTTATCAGCGACTTTTGATGGTCGTGATCATTCGACGGCTCGACGGAGACAGCGAACTGTAACCGCCGGTCATTGAAGAGATGATTCTGCGGTGTGATTTGCTTATCACGTGCGTTTTTTGGGTCACATTCAATGACGATTGCCTCATCGCGATCAGAAGATGCGCGACAGAAGACCTCCCCCTTTGTCCCTACAATCTGGCTTGTTCCGATAAAAGTAAGCGTTTCTTCTGAACGTTTTTCGACGCCCGTGCGGTTAGCGGTGACCGCAAAGACTCTGTTTTCGATGCATCGCGTTATCATGGCCTGTGGACAGTACGGCAGGACGAGGTTCGCGGGGTGGCAGATAATATCCGCCCCTTTCAGGGCCAAATATCTTGCAACTTCGGGAAAGAACCAATCAAAACAGATCATGATGCCGACCCTTGCCTGTCCGATATCATAGACGCTTAACCCGAGATTTCCCGGCTCAAACCAGCGTTTTTCATGATAAAACAGATGGAGCTTCCGGTAGCAGCCGATAAGACCGCCCGGTCCCACCAGCACGGCCGAGTTATAACAACATCCCTTTTCCCGTTCCGCAAGGCCTGCGACAATATAAAGGTGTTTTTCCTGTGATAGACGGATCAATGCGCGTGTCGTCTGTCCATCAGGTACTGTTTCTGCCAAGGCAAGGGCTTCGTCTTTTGATGTGAACTGATAACCCGTATTAAAGAGTTCGGGTAAAACTACCAGGTCGGCATCCATCTGTTTTATTATCTGAATGGCATTGAGCACATTCTCATCCTTTTTTCCAAAAAGGGGAGATGTTTGTAAAAAGCCAACCTTCATCGCATTTCCTTCAGGTCAAAAAAAAACCTTCGTTCTTTATCGAGTGGACTGATGATTATGAGGGTAACCACTTCATCGGGTTCTATAAAATAATTTGGAAAATCATACCGGCACGCGGCACGGTAAGTCGCAGGCAGCCGGATTCCAAGATTACTGGGTCTGGCGTGTGTGTCGTTTTGCTCGTTGACCGGATGAATGGGTTTGTTTTTGTATAACAGGACAGCATGATAATCCGTTGCAAAATCGGGAGAATTGCCGTACAAGATAACCTGAAATGACAAAATATCCTCCGCCTCGGAAATCAGGTGAAATATACGGGTTTGCGTTAGCTTTCCGGAGGCGAGGGCAGACTGCCTTGCTTCATACGCCAGGGTGCTAAATTCCGTGTTTAAGACCGCCCATTCATACCCCTCGTTCGATACGTCCATCCATTCGCTGAAAAAAGAGACATAGTCACTGTCCTTGTTTTTTTCGCCATACTCGATGGCCTCTTTTATTTGATCGTCGGACAGAAAAAAATATACCGCATGTGCATCTCTGGAAAATACAAAAAGGAGAATCATTATCCATGGCAACAGAAATTTTTGCTTCATCGTTATTCGCAAATTGAAAGAATCCTTGAAATCGTAACAAAATTATTCCTATAATAATAAACAATAACAGAATTCAGTCAATGGTGTACAGGGGAAAAATTGTTCGTCGATAAAGGGCATTCCGGAATTTATGAAGATAACATTTCTCGGCACTGGTACTTCTCATGGTGTTCCCATGATTGCCTGCGATTGCAGGGTTTGTACCTCTGATAATCCGAAAAATAAGCGGATGCGCACTTCCGTGCTGATAAGCAAAAACGGATGCAATATCCTTATTGATGCCACGCCGGAGCTGAGGCTCCAGTGCATTAAAAACAACGTTACAAGGCTGGACGCCGTGCTTATTACCCACCCCCATGCCGATCACATCTTTGGTCTGGATGACCTTCGGCGGTTCAACATGGTTCAACGAATGGATATCCCGATTTATGGCACCTTCGAAAGCCTCAATACCATACGGAATGCCTTTTCATATGTTTTCAATAACGAATCGAATCCGGGTGGTTATAAACCCAGATTTTCGATGAACGTTATCCATGATAATGTAACAATAGGAGGTATTCCCGTTGCGCCTATCGAAGCGATTCATGGTGACGGCCAGGTAACGGGTTACAGATTTGAAAAATTTGCTTATGTTACCGATGCAAGCGAGATACCCGTCGGGTCGCTGGAGAAATTAAAAGACCTGGATGTGCTTGTTTTGGGAGCGCTTCGCTATATTCCTCACGTAAAACATTTCAGCATCGACCAGGCGCTGCGTATCGTCAGACTGTTAAAGCCACGAAAGACTTATTTTACCCATATGTGCCATGATATCGAACATGAAGAAGACAATAAAAAACTGCCGCCAGGTGTTGAATTTGCTTTTGACGGATTGGTGGTTGAGCTTTAAAAAAGGACACGGCCAAAGCACCCTCCGGCAATAGTACATGCGTTCATTACCCTTTCCCGTAGAACTTCATTTCCATTCGATCTGTGTTTTTATAATTTTGAAATTGACGAGCGTGTGTGTCATGGCACAGAAGTGTGACGTTACACAAGTGTGTCATGTTACATTTTTCCGGCCTTGCCTGGATAAACTTATTGCCAGACCTTCTGTTTTTTGTAATCATAAGTATTGGAAATTAGAAATTTAATGATTTTTTTTGTAAATTATTTTTCTGTATCCTTGCTGTGGGCTTTTTTTTGCTCTGATGCATTAATGTTACCTTTTTGTGGTAGTGATGATAAATCAATTCTTTTTTCCTGCTTTCCCACTGTCTTTTTTCAGTATGGTTTGCCGCAGGATGGATAGGGAAAAGGGGGTTTTTTCCATAATGCCGTAATGGTGTGAAATATTTGATTTATGTTTTTTTGAGATAGTGCGCAACGAAACTTGCGCTGAAGCGATCAAAGTAGCTAATAAGTGTCCATACATGATCAAACTCAATTTATGTGGAGGATTATATGTATGCGTAAATATATTATCCCACTGTTACTTTCTCTTTTAATAACCATACTTCTATATAATATCCCAACATACGGATGGTTTTGGGATAAAAATAAGACAATCGAAGGGGAAATAGATGGTAAAAAGGAAACGAGGATACTCAGGGATTGTGATAAAGATATCGAGTATCAGGGGAAGGCGTTTTCTTTAAAGGTAAATGTCCTTGATAAGGTAGATGTAAGTGGCTCTGTAGAAAAAAAGAAAATTAGGGATGCGAGCGAAGTCCTGGAATTACTCCAGATGCAGAGTAGAGAACTTTGTAAAGACTGGAATGCCTTTGCGGTAACCAGAGAAGAATACAACGAGAAGGCCGAGTGGATAAGAAATGCCTTTACCTCGTTCATGGTAATCTTCCATAGCATAAAACTAACCGAACTGGAAGACCCAAATCTTAAGAAGGAATTCTTACAGAAACTCTTTAGCTGGTTTGATGATGCAGTCAATAAGAGCGATTATCTGAAGGAGAAGTTTGCTGGTACTACGAAGCATATTGAACAACACACCCGTGGGGATCAAAGTCCTGCTATAAGCAGCGGCGGAGATATAAATATTACCTATGGCAACAAATAAGGACGTGAAACATAAATAATTGCATAAAAAACGCTGACAATCCTATTCAGAAAAAAAGGTTTATGACCATGACGTTCCGCGATAATACACGATTTGTAACATATTTTTTCAGCTGTATACTGTTCGGGATTTTATCTGGCAACCCTTCCTATGCTGAAAAATCAGTAAAACAGGACACCACCGGGAATCATAGTCCGTCAATTGAAGCAGGTGGAGATGTGACAATTAATTATGGTGTATCTCAGGAAATGTTCAATACCTTTGCAGAGGTGGTTAAAGGAAATCAGAAGACGATAGACCGTTTCCTGAAAATTCTTGAAGAAAAAAACATCGATAAAAAAGACCGTGATGAAGAAATTCAAAAATGGGTTGAAAGATATAATGAATTACAGGAGCAACTTGCGTCACGCACACGCAAGGATGCCCTTGGTTTTCAGGCGAAGGAAAAATTGAATGCCGGAGATCTTGAGGGCGTAGAGAAACTTCTGCAAGAGTCGCTGAAACAAAAAAAGCAGCGTGCAAAAAAGAACAAAGCAGAAACCGCCGCAGATTATTATGTGCTCGGTTTGACTAAGGAGTTGGATTTAAACTACGAAGAAGCCAGGCGGGATTACGAACAAGCGATAAAATACGATCCTCAAAATAGCAAATACCTCAATAAGTACGGAGAGATATTACTTACTTTAGGTAACTCAAAAGATGCCATCCGGTATTTTAATGATGCGCTCACTATCAGCCGTAGCCTATATGGAGAAGAACACCCTGATCTTGCAACTATTTATTGTAATATTGGTGAAGCGTCGTATAATTTACACCAGATCAAAGATGCTGAAGATAATTTCAAAAAAGCGCTCGAAATCGATCTCAAGGTGGATGGGAAAAAACATTTCAATCATCCCAACATTGCAAGAGACTATAATTACATGGGTTTGACATCGGCTTCTTTACACAACACGGATAAGGCGCTCGAATATTACGAAAAGGCTCTTGAGATCAACCGCTCGGTATACGGAGAAGAGCATCCTGCTGTTGCAACTAATTATAATAATATTGGCCTGGCGTTAGCCTCTTCATACGACATAAATGACATAAATAAGGCCATCGAATATTATAACAAGGCAATCGATATCAACAAAAAGGTGTATGGAGATAAACACCCCGCTGTTGCAAACAATTATAATAATATTAGTTCGGCATTGGGTTCTTTGGATAAACCAGATGAAGCCATCGGGTATTTAAAAAAGGCGCTTGACATCAACATCAAGGCTTATGGACAAGAGCATCTCATGGTTGCAACCAATTATTGTAATCTCGGTCTTATGTTGTGTAAGTTAGATAAACGAGATGAGGTCATCGAGTATTTAAAAAAAGCACTTGAAATATATAGATCCAAATGCGGGGATAGGGATCCGGGCACAATGAAAGTTAAATCGATGCTTGACACTGGAACACCCTGTAATTGGGAGCAGCCAAGTGATCAGGGTATGAGGAAGGCTACAATTTTTGTTGAAAACCTGGCGGGAAATTTCTACAAAGGGGAAGAATTCTTAGGTGATAAGGAGTCTGTTCTGGAAGAATTTATAACCAGCCGGATTACAGAACAAGGCTTCAGCATTGTCAATCAGGAAACGCTGCTCAGTGCATTTGGAAGTCCCAATAATAAAGAGCCCTCTGGTTCAAAGCAAGACTCAAGTCAAAAGCCGGGTCAAGGCGCGGCAGCCGGTAAGGCGGGTCCGCAACTGAGTAATATTCAAAAATCGGCAGGCGTAACCAATATGGCAGACTTTATTTCCGTGCAACTTGCGCAATCGACGGGTGTAAAATATCTTGTAGACTACATCATTGTGGCATCCATCGCATCCTTTGGCAGTGAGAAAAAGACATTTAAAGGGTATGGGGTAACGACAGAGAATATTATATACAATTTACGCGTGAGTTACAAAATCCTTGACGCTGGATACGGTGGTGGAACCCTTGTTGCTGATACGGTTAAGGTGAGTAAAACTACCCGTTTTACCGAAGATAGCCAAAATGACAACAGCGATATCATCAACGAACTACTCGATGAAGCCGCAATTAAGGTTGCTGAGAGCCTGTCTAAAAAACAAGTTGCTCCACCCCAAGCCAGGCCAGAACTTGTCGAAATTACCATTGCCTGTGGCATGCAGGATTTGGCACAACTGCCGATAGGTATTCCAGACATCCGGATTGACAAAGACAACAGGATAATGATAAAACAGAATACGCTGGAAATACAGACGCTGGACGTTACCGTAGAACTTAACGGTGTCGTTATAGGTTCGGCCCCCGGAACATTCAAAGTGTCGCCTGGCCTTGGCAGGATACGTCTATCCCGCGAGGGTTTTAATGACTGGGAAAGGGCGGTTAATCTTATTGATAGTCTAAAGCTTAAAGTGGCCTTGCAGATGAGTGATGAGGGTTATAGGCGGTGGAAAGATAATACAGACTTTCTCTACAAATTTAAAAGAGATGAGAAACTGACTGATGCAGAAGTTGAAAAGATAAAAGGTATTGCCCAGATGTTCAGACAAAGCGGATATAAGGTGGACATTAAAGAGGATATTAAAGTGGATACCAGAAAAAGTTGGCATTCTGTTTATAACGTATTCAATTAATTAAACAAACGGAGTACGCATGAAATTACCAGCCGTCACGAAAAGTTCTTTTGCATTTTGTATTGTGGTTTTTTTGACACCTGCACTTGCACTGGCACAACTGGAGACAATTGGCGTTGGCGCCGTCAAAACAACGGCTGCGCTGGTGCAGAGCGCGGAGCGATCCGGTAAAAAGGGAGAAATGGAGCGTGTAATACAGTCGCTTGATGGCCAGCTAATTGACCGCATTAACGCAACCAGAAAGTTTCAGGTGGTGGGGCGGAGTGATGTCCAGGATGTGGTAAGGGAACAGGAGTTTGCCCACTCAGGAAATGTTGATATTGATGACAAATCATCCGCACAGCTTTTTAAATTGGCAGGGGTGAAATATCTCCTTGTTACTACCGCCGATGATTTTCAGGATTACAATGAAACAGCCACATTTCAAGGCACGGGGAGAAAGGCCGTGAAGCGTGTTATCAGATTTTCCTGCGTGGGAAAAATCTATGATTCTACGACGGGGAAATTGCTGGAATCTGCTAACTTCCAGATATGCAACAAGGATATATCTGAAATGAAGACTTATTCCGTGATGGACGGTATGATGAGCGATGAGCTGTTGGTGGCAATCGCCCGTGAAATGGCGGGAAAAATTGCCAATCGCGTAATCGACGTGATTTTTCCGCCAAAGGTGCTTGTCAAAAGGGACAAACAAATAACCATCAACCGGGGAGACGGCACAGACATAGCAGCCGGACAAATCTGGAACATCTTCGCTGTGGGTGAAGAATTGATCGATCCCGACACCAAAGAGTCCCTGGGGAGAGAAGAGGTGCATGTCGGCAAGGCTAAAATCATCAGCGTACTGCCTAAGACATCAACCGCGGAAATTCTTGAAGATTTCGGGATCACCAAAGATGCTATTTTAAGAAAGCCGCAATAATAGCCGTTTCTCATGGAGAGGGAAAAGGGCGAATGCCCACAAACAGGGGGATAGTATGGAGTATACAAACAGAAAAGGTAAAATCTGGCTTCGTGCTATTTTTGTTGTGTGCATGATTGGATATGTAGGTTCCGGATGCGCCAGTTACAATATGCAAACCCAAAAAATAAGTCAAAGTTACGGACTGGGCGACATGCAAACTGCAGCAACACAAATATCGGCTGAGGCGGACAAGCGAGGAGAAGGGAAAGATGCCGTTGTATGGCGATTGGAGCAGGGGGCTGTCTTGCGTGCGGCAGGGAGATTGGGGGAGAGTAACGATGCATTTGATAAGGCGGAAGAATTGATTAACAAATATGATGATGCCGCAAAAATGAGTGTTTCCCGGGAGGCGATTGCCGCCGTCACAAACCTGACAACCCTCCCATACGAAGGTTTTGCATACGACAAGATAATGATGAATGCTTACAAGGCCTTGAATTATCTGGGGCTGGGAGATTATGAAAAGGCGCGCGTAGAACTGAACCGTGCGTATGAACGACAGAGAGACGCCGTCCGTCTCAATACAAGGCGCATCGAAAAAGCGCAGGAGGAAGGGAAGAAACAAAACATTCACGTCGACCTGCATGCGGTCAATAACGACAAACGATTTAGAAACCAGTTTGACAATTATTACGCGGACCTCAACCAACTCAGTGCTTATGCAGATTATGTAAATCCGGCAACCGTTTATCTGGATGGACTGTATTTCATGGCGCAGGCAACGGGAGGTTCCGACCTGGAACGTTCCCGTAATTCCTTCAAACGTGTCCGGGACATGATTGGTGAAAATAAGTTTATTTTGCAGGACATAGAAACGGTGCAGAGGATTATTAACGGACAACCAATACCGGCAACAACCTATGTCATTTTTGAGACAGGTCTGGCGCCTTTACGAGAGCAAATTCGCATTGACCTGCCGCTTTTTCTGATCACGCCCGGTGTGCCATACGTGGGCGCTGCGTTTCCGAAGCTCCAGTATCGCAACAACTATCTGTCGGTTCTTCATGTTTCTTTCGCACAGTCTAAAACTCGGAAAAAGGCTCCCCTTCATCCCGGCAAGAAAACGCAAGAAGTCATAAAACTCCGCCAACAGAGACGCCAATGTATCGTGGCCGGTGAAACGACAGAGTCGACTGTGTTGTTGTCAAGCATGGATAAAGTCATTGCCCGTGAGTTTAAAAATGAATTGCCTGTTATTATCACAAAGACGCTTATTGCATCTGCTGTAAAGGCCGGTGCTGCCTATGGGATAAGCAAGGCAGTGTCACAGAAAAACGATACCGCCGGATTTGTAACGTTAATTGCCGGAGCTATTTATCAGGCAGCCATGAACCAGGCTGATTTAAGGACGTGGACGACATTGCCCAAGGAAATTCAATTTTGCCGTTTCTGCACCCCCGCCGATCGGAAGATCGAACTGACGTCCCCGTATTCAGGATACAAACTGCCCGTAACTATAGACGAAGGACTCATTAATGTCGTATGGGTTAAGTCAGTAAGCCGGGGTAGTCCATTACTGGTAAACCAGTTTAAATTGAGCGATGCTGCTTTCCCGCCTTCCGAAACTGAAATGGCGAAAAGCGCCCATCCCCATGTCTCTCAGAAATCAGAACAGGTTGCGCTTCATCCTCAAACGGACACAGTCGAATCAACGGAATCTGTCGGAAGATTTAACAAATGATCTTCGCGTTATCGAAATCACAAAACATTTGGAGTAAGGAAATATTATGATGAGAAATATTTTTTATAAACCTTTATTATCGGCGTATATACTTTCTGGTATTGCTCTCTTTTCTTCGTGTACAACGGTTAATACCGTTGAGCGGGAAACCCCTGTTGGAACAAAGCAGATAATTGCTGACAAACGGGTTATTACTGACTCGACCCTGAATAAAAAAGTCAGTATTGTTGGCCTGAACGAAGGTGTCACAAATGGCGGATTTTTGCAAGTACAAATTGAAGTGCTTAACCGAAAGAATTCCCTGCAGGATTTTAGTTATCGCTTTGAATGGTTCGATATGAACGGCATGCTGGTGGATACGCCAACTTCCGTATGGATACCACGACAGATTGAAGGGCAGGAGACAATGACGATCACTGCCGTAGCCCCTGCAGCAGGTGTAAAGGATTTTCGTGTAAAATTTATTGAAAATGTACGAAAAAACTAAGGACATTGAGAAAGGATGAAAATCAAGATGAGAAAATATTTGAAATATTGTCTTTTGTTTTTACCTTCATTATTATTCTTCGGGGGATGTGCCACGCATACCAGGTATGTTGAATCCACCGGTCCGCGCACTATAGTTACCACCGATATCAATATCCAGGACTTTTCTTACGCGGCCGAAGAGATGATCAACTCGCTTCTGGCCTCAGGGGCATTGGATAAAACGCAGATACAGCCTGCAATGCTCGCCATCAGCCGCATTGTCAACAATACCACCCAGCAGATTGATACCGACCTGTTAACAAAAAAGATCCGTGTTGCCCTCAACCAGAGCGGAAAGGCACTGACCACTACTACAATCGGGATAGGTGGTATAGCGGAGGATCCGCTGGCTAAGGGCATTCAACAGGAAAAAGAATTTTACGCAGACAAAAAGGAGCCGCAGCGCATGCCTGATTTCACACTTTCCGGCAAGATCATTGAGAAGCGAGACCGTCAGGATGAAGTTCGACAGGTTTCCTATAGCTTCCAGCTCTCCCTTACAAACAACGATGGTTTGGCGGTATGGGAAGATGAAAAGGAAATTTCCAAACAGAGCAAGAGGGGTGTTATTGGGTGGTAATTTGACCCACGTGATTGCTTCTCATTTATAGGGAAGGGGATAATTTCCTCGAATCAGGAAGATAAATCGGTTGACCATGGAATCGGGGCGCTCGCTGCCGGTACTGCGGTGCCATCGGCAGTACGTCCCAATTTACCGTCCTTCCCTCTTTCTCTTTTCGTGTTCCGCGCTGTTTATGTACCGCCACCGATACCATCCGCAACACCGACAATCATGACGCCCCTTTCCCCGTCTCGGCACAGCGCCTCCAATACAGCCCCGGTTATCTGCCTTTTCCCGGCATCTGCTGCCAAATTCCGGAAGACTACATCGCCTGCCACAGAGTGTCTTCATAATCAGCGGTTAATATCTGCCGGTGTTGAATATTATAAACGGGGTTTCCGCCGCTGGCATAGAAAAGCCGATGTCATTTACGACACTTTTAAAATAGTAATTGCCATCATTACCAAATTTTATTATCTTAGACTGAATTATGAAAAAGTACATTATTATTGGTATTCCTTGTCTTATTGCCATTGTCACAGCGTCAGTCTATTTTCTTGGCAACGCGGAATCTATTCAATACAGGACAGAAAAAATAGACAGGGGGGATATAAGGAGATATGTTACTGCAACCGGTACCATAAACCCTGTAAGGACCGTTATCATCGGCAGTCAGGTCACCGGCATTATTTCGAAACTATATGTTGATTTCAACTCTGAAGTCATGGTGGGACAGGTCGTGGCCCAAATTGACCCTGTCCCCTTCGAGCATCAGGTAAAAAAGGCGGACGCAGCCCTTGCCACTGCTATAGCTTCTCTTGAAAAGGCAAGGGTAAACTCTAAGAATAACCGGAGAAATTACCATCGTTCAAAACAATTGTTTGCCAGGAAAGTAATTTCCATTGAAGAACTTGATGCTGCCAGGACTACTTATCAGGCGGGCCTGGCCGATGTAAAACTGGCAGAATCGCAAGTATTGCAGGCCAAAGCAGCCCTGGAAATTGCAAAAACAGATTTAAAACATACGGTAATTTTATCTCCTTTGAACGGCATTGTGATTTCCAGAAATGTGGATGTGGGACAGACGGTTGTGTCCAGCTTTCAAACCCCCACGCTTTTTACTATTGCCGAAGATCTGGTTCACATGCAGGTTAATACGAATGTCGATGAAGCCGACATTGGTATGGTCAAAATAGGGCAGGAGGCAAAGTTTACCGTCGATGCTTTTCCTGACGATTTGTTTGAGGGCAGGGTTTCCGAGATCCGCATGGCACCCATTATTTTTCAGAATGTCGTGACCTACGATACGATAATTAATGTTGATAATTCCTCTTTGAAGCTCAGGCCCGGCATGACGGCAAATACGTCCATTCTTGTGGCCGGGACAGAAAATGTTTTAAGGATCCCCAATGCCGCGCTGCGATATGCCCCTTCGGAGACGCTCAAAACCGAAGCGGAGAAAAAAGCGCTTCCGGACAGGAAGTCTGCGAAAAAAGCCTTTGCGCATATTTGGGTGTTAGAGAGGGGAAAATTGACGCAGGTGCCTGTGAATCTGGGAATAGGAGACGACAGCTTTACCGAAATTTTGGAGGGCGACATAAAAGAAGGTCAGGAGATTGTAATTGGCGAGATACTTCCTCCGACAGGAAAAAAAGGCCATCAAAAAGTTCCCTGGGGCAGGGCCCGTTATTAAAATATGCAGGATATTGTGCTGTTAAAGGACGTGTATAAGGTATATACGATGGGGGATATTAAGGTCACGGCCTTAGACGGGGTGTCTCTGGCGATTAAAAAAGGCGAGTTTATGGCTATTATGGGGGCATCCGGGTCAGGCAAGTCCACCCTAATGAATATACTCGGATGTCTCGATAGTCCTACTCAGGGGAAATATTATCTGGAAGGTATTGAAGTTTCCCGTTTCTCAAAAAATGAATTGGCCGAAATTCGTAACAAAAAACTGGGGTTTGTGTTTCAGAACTTTAACCTTCTCAGCAGGACTACGGTAGTGGAGAATATCGAACTCCCTCTTATTTATGGCAAGAAAATATCCAAGAACGATACCGATGAGATTTATCGGATCATACGTATTCTGGGTCTCGAGGGGTTTGAAAAACATTATCCCAATCAATTATCCGGGGGGCAGCAACAACGCGTTGCCATTGCGCGGGCGATTGCCAATAATCCTACCCTGCTCCTTGCTGACGAGCCGACAGGGAATCTGGATAGCGCTACCAGCACAGACGTTATGAATGTACTGTGTGACCTTAACCGTACAATGGGTATCACCATTGTGCTGGTGACTCATGAAACTGATATCGCACGATACGCTGGCAGGGTTGTCGTTCTCAAGGATGGCAGGGTTTTAAGTGATACCCCTTCTCATTCCCCCGGCACGCCCGCCGTTCATGCGTCCTGCGAAACAGTCCCCTAAATCCGCAAGGTAATTTTTAGCAAAACCTTTTTTGCCTATGACGGCGCTTTTTAAAATAGCTTTACGTGCAATTATGAGGAACAAATTGCGTTCCTCCCTGACGATCCTGGGCATCGTTATTGGCGTTGGCGCCGTAATTGTTATGGTAAGTATTGGACAGGGCGCGAAGGTCTTTGTTGAGAAACAACTTGAGAGTTTGGGCATAAACGTACTCATTATTATCCCCATCAGCACCACCCATGCAGCTGCCCGGGGTACCACCGGAACGATCACCTTAACGGCAGAGGATGCCTATGCTATAGCAAGGGAATGTGGTGCGGTCGGTTACGTTTCACCCGGTATGAGGACAACTACACAGGTTGTTTACGGCAATATGAACTGGACAACCGGCGTGTCGGGGGTAGGCCCTGACTATCAGATAATACGGAATTGGCCTTTAAAAAGCGGGAGATTTATTACCCAGCGGGACGTAAATACTATGGCAAAGGTTTGTGTTTTGGGACAAACCGTTGTAACTAACCTTTTTGGAATGCTGGACCCTGTTGACCGGTGGGTTCGTGTAAATAATATTCCCTTTCGGGTAATCGGTGTGCTCAGCGCGAAAGGGCAATCGCCCACGGGACAGGACCAGGATGACACGGTTCTCATGCCTTACACGACCATACAGAGAAAGATTATGGGGGTTACTTATATTAATTACATTCTCGCTTCAACCATCACTACGGAGGCACGATTCGAGGCGATCGATCAGATTACTGCGCTCTTAAGGCAACGCCACCGGCTGAGACCCAATGAAGAGAATGATTTTACCGTTATCAGCCAGGTAGAATTCGCTTCAACAGTAATGGAAACAAGTCAGACGATGACTATTCTTCTGGGAAGTATTGCATTGGTCTCCCTGTTTGTCGGAGGCATTGGCATTATGAATATCATGCTGGTTTCCACGACCGAAAGGACAAGGGAGATTGGCATCAGGATGGCGGTTGGTGCAAAGGAAAAGGATATCCTCTTCCAATTTCTGATAGAATCTACCGTGCTGAGCTCCATCGGGGGGCTAATAGGAATAATCTTTGGCATTCTAGTATCAAAATTAGTCTCCTACTACGGAGGATGGCCATCGTTACTCTCTTCGCCGTCCATTGTCGTTGCATTTCTCTTTTCCAATATGGTTGGCATTTTCTTCGGTTATTATCCGGCAAGGAAGGCATCAAGACTTAATCCCATCGAGGCGCTCAGGTATGAATAAATGGTGATTTGCTTGAAAAAGAATATTGAATATATAATGATTTTCATTTAAACTGTTCTTTTGTTCAGTATCATACGTGAATACGAGCCATGGTCTGCGAAGCATTACAAGACTCCAGATTAAAGGTGAAAGGAATTACTGCATGAAAATTTCTATTGAAAGCAAGACGAGGATTAAATTAATTCCGGAAACAGAACATGAAAAAGAGAATCTTGAGTCGTTATGGAAGATTCTGATCCGCTGCGAAGCGGACAGTAAGGTGCTGTGTCCTATCGGGTCATACATAGCATCACAAGATGATGGTGCAAACTTTGCAATACAGGATCAATAATGCCGATGAATATCAGGATATAGAAAAAAACATAATTGTCATTTATTGGTTATTTTTTGGTGTTTTTGCGTACATGTGAGTGCAATAATGATTAAAAAGATTTTTTAATATATTTTTTCGCATGATATTGTCCGTATTTTGTACCGTATGTATAATTATTAAACGAAAACGTTTAATAATTATACATACATGATTTTTGCTTTTGTGGTTAATGTGTGTATAACGTTGCTATTGTAAAAGACATTCTTGATGATCGGACGGGAAAAAACATTTCATTCCTGCTCAAATACCGGGAGAATGTAGAACCTTTTCACAGCAATATCGAAAATTTCTTGCCCGTTTTGAATAATTTTGTTGAGGATAAAGAGATTTTATTTAATTGGCATATTTTATGCTCCCTTTCTTAGTGGCAAGTCGGTATGGAGGCAAAGATAAAATGAAAGGCCATTATACCGCATTACCTCTCCTCCTATACCTTTCTTGTTGGGATGTCGTCAAAAAAGGCGGCATCCCAACAGTAGGGTAGCCTGATCAGTCTCCTCCTAAGTCATCGTTAATCTCGCAGATTACACCGCAGCGGCTTGGTCCGGACAGGAACTTTCCGGGGAAAGACTCTTGCCGTGCGAGAATTGGCGTCCGTGACTTTTCAATCGCCCTTGCCGCAACAGTTCCTGTCCTGCCCGACCCATCCGGAATAAAACGACGGGAAATTCTCTGCCTCAATACCAGCGTTCAAAAGATATTTGTTGTGAACTCTCTCAGGTATTTCAGTGCATTATCCAAAACCAAATCGCTAAGGATCATGGAGTACGGCTATTTCCATACGTACTGCGAGGCATAATTGTGACTGAAGCGTCACATCTAAAGTTTGTAAAAAGATATTTTTCCCTTATAATAGGTGCGTATGAAAAAAGAAGTCTCTTCAAAAAGCACCTACATCAGACTGTTAGGTTATTTAAAACCGTATTGGTATAAATCAGTAATTATTCTCATGCTTTCGGCGGTCAGTGCCTGTATTGCCGTCTTGCCGACCCAGATATTGGGCATTGCGGTGGATGAAATCAGGATGGCTGACAGATTTATAAAAACGACTCCTGGCAATCCGCATGAGGAAAAGCCATCCGATACAAACTCCTTTTACGGACAAAAAAACCCTATTCCGCTTTCAAGGCCGTTACTAACGGCCTCACATTCTATTCAGAAGCACTGGTTTGAAGGCTATAATCCGACTATCGTGACATTGGCTTTTCTCGCTGTGAGTTTTATCCTCATGCATACCTTTCATAGCGGCATTACGCTGGTACACGGCTTTATTACCTCCGAATTGGGGCAGAGGCTCATTTATGATATGCGGAATCAGCTTTATGGCCATATTCAGCGATTCCCCTTGCAATATTTTGAGAATACGAAGACCGGAGACATCATGAGCCGTCTCATGAATGACGTGAATTCACTGGAACAGGCAGTTGTAGGCCCTGTCATTACCTTCATCACGGACATGTTTAAATTTGGCTGGATTCTCTATTTCTGTTTAAAACTCGACTGGCAGCTCACCGGCATCGCCTTATTTGTTTGCCCGTTTATCTCCCTGTGCACCTATAATTTCGGGACAAGGATCAGGAAGGTCTTTCGCTCCCTGAGGGACAAGACTGCGGAACTGAACTCCCTCATTCAGGACAATATCTCCGGTATCCGGGTCATTGCGGGATTTGCGAAAGAGGCCGAGGAAATGGAACGCTTCCGGAATAGAAACTATGAGAATTATAATCTCTATGTCCGGATATTAAAACTCGTTTCAGCGCTAAGACCCATTGTAGACCTGATAACCGAAACGGGTGCCGTGGTCGTCATCTGCCTGGGTGGCTATAAAGTACTTCAGGGACAACTCTCTGCGGGTACCTTCGTCATATTCTTTCCCTATCTCCAGATGATGTACAGTCCCATTACGGGTCTGACACGCTTTTACAATCAGGTGCAGCGCGCCATTGCCTCAACCGAGCGTATCTTTGAGATACTGGATACGCCGTGTGATTTGAAAGATGCCCCCACGTCTATTGCTTTGCCGCCCGTGAGTGGTGTTGTAGAATTCAAACATGTTCACTTCAGCTATAGCCCGGATACAGAAGTCTTGACAGATATCAATATCATTGCACACCCGGGCCAGATGATTGCCTTTGTGGGTCCCAGCGGTAGCGGGAAGACTACCCTTACAAAACTTATTCCTCGGTTTTATGACCCCACAAAGGGAGGGATTTTCATTGATGGTTACAATATCAGGGAAGTAAAACTTCACTCCCTGCGCAGGCAAATGGCCATGGTGCTTCAGGAACCGTTTCTTTTCAATGATACGGTAAAAGCGAATATTGCGTATGCCCGATCCGATGCATTGGACAAGGAAATTGAAGAAGCGGCCCGTGCCGCCAATGCACATGATTTTATTATTGAGTTGCCGAAGGGATACGATTCCCTGATCGGTGAACGTGGGGTGAAACTTTCCGGCGGCCAAAAGCAACGCATCGCCATTGCCCGGGCCATCCTTGCCAATCCCCGGATACTCATTCTGGATGAGGCCACATCTTCCGTCGATACGGAGACCGAACAACTTATCCAGAATGCCATCTACCGTCTGGTAAAAAACCGCACCACCTTCGTTATTGCGCACCGCTTATCGACCATACTCCATGCCGATGTGATCGTGGCACTGGAGAAGGGACGGATTGTGGAAGCGGGACTCCACCATGAACTTCTTGCCCGTGGAGGACTTTACAAAAAGCTCTTCGAGATGCAATTCAATGCCCGGGAAAAGGTGAAACGGGAAGGGGATGAGGCAGCGACAACTCGGGCGGATGCGGTTATAACGCAAGAACCCGCTATCGATTTACATAATGCTCCGCAATATTCCAAGTGGTCGTAATAGAGGGGAATGACAAAGGTTTGGTAATTTCTTTAACTTTGTTGATTACCCAATAAATTATATCCCCTCTTATTTGCAAACCCTAGTTTAACAATCCTGTCCGCCAGGACATGCTTTGTCAATTTTTTGTTTGTGGTTATATTCATCTTTGCAGATAACTCAAGCAGGACGTCTTTTTTGTGTTTTGTGAGTTCTTCAAGGATCTTTTCTGTCGGCAGCGTTTCCAGCCGGTTTTGTAAAGCATTAATGTCAACGGCAATGCCTGGGGTTTTCCCGGGTTTTGTCTTTTTTGGAAGCAGCATTTCGGCGAGGAGGGGTTTTTCTTTCAGCGTGTCAAAGAATGATAGCAGGGTGTTAATGGCATCCGATACCTGATGTGTCTCAGATTCGTCGGGGAAATGGTCGATGCTTTCCTGTAATACCTTGAGCTCTTGTATTATCTCCGGGATAATTTGTGCCATCATATGTCTTTCATCTTCTTTCGGGAGGAACGGCAGGCATCCTTTTATTTTTGTTAAGGCTTCAATCAGATCAGGTTTTTTCGTCCTTTTTGCCATAGTAATCACCACTGACTTTCTCTATGAATTCCTTTGTTACCTCTTTATATTGTTCGGCCACGCGCATTGCATTTTCATCGTCCATCAAAAACACGGGTACTGCCAGCGCAGAGGCCTCGGTGTAACCGGTACCCCATGAGACAGAGTTTTCAAAGCATGCATTACTGTAGTCCTTGTCTTTTCTAAGTTCATTCATTTTGTCCTTGTGGGTGCTGACAATGCTCTGGCCTGCGGTACGCACCATGGTAAACACTATTCCTTTTAGTGTCAGGTTATCTATTATTGTGTTCGTCAAACAACATTTCTGATTCAGCTTACCATGTAATTCCCTGATTTTCTTGGTGAGGATATTTATTCCAATGGTTGACATATGGTCTGGTATGGTCGTTATAATAAATGCATCACTTGCAGCAAGGGCATTTTGCGTCACCAGATAGAGGTTTGGGGGACAATCAATGAGGATATAATCATAGTTGTCTTTTATCCTGTGAATGGCATTTTTCAGGATATGACGCTGCTCGACGTAATACAGGGCATCGCGTATATCATCAGAAGTATCAATCCCGAAGAACTCCTTTATACCCTTGATTGTTCGCCTGCAAATTTGAAGTTGTTCCTGATAAAAACCGGATTCTATTTTTCTCCATGTTTTTGCAGCCAATTCAATATCAACCCCCAGCAAATCAACGTCAGATGGGATGAGGTCAAGGTTCCTCGCCACATCTTTCGTGACCTTGCCCTTTGTAAATAATTCAATAGGAGATTTCCATAAAATGTTTTTAATTTGATACGTATCAAAACTATCCTTTAAATATGACTCAAAGAGTTTTGCAAGTGTTCCGTTATCATTTTTGAATACTTCCCATCGTTCGGGCACAACGCAGAGAAAGGTCAGGTTGGTTTGTGGATCGGCATCGATGAGCAATACCTTTTTGTTGTGGTACAAGGTCAGGGCGCATCCGATGTGATAAGTGGTGGTTGTTTTGCCGACCCCGCCCTTGTAGTTAATGAATGAGATAACTCTTCCCATGGAATTGATTTGTTTATGTTGTTCGTGAGGTTTTATGAAAATTCTCAATACAGATAGTTAAACGCAAAAAACACAGTGACGCAGGGCAAGGCTTTATCCCTGCTGATGGCACTGAATAGCAGATTTTAATCGTAGCGCCAATCAGATTTTACACTATAAGGCACCCTTCAGGATTGCTTTTTGTGTCAGCTTAACATTTTTATTTTAAAAATTCTCCTGTAACGATCTTTCGGGTGAGGAATAAGCTTTATCACCAGTAAGAGTACCCTGAATCACTATACCCCGAAGATCACGTAATTTCAGAATATTATTACTTCTGTGAAGTCTGCGGCGTTTGGGGTGAAGATGGCTGTTACCAAAATAGTGATAATCATTCATGCTACGTTGAAACGTGTCGTGTTTCAAGAAAAAAACCAATTGTTTCCAGCGCAAGGGATGGGCAGTTTAAAATATTTGCTATTCACTGAGCAGGTTTTTAGAATACATCATAAATTTTAAAAATTCCACTCAGAGGGTTTTTGTATGAAAAATATATCTTCGCAGGAATTGGTGGCACTAATAACAAAGTATCTCGATATAGAAGGATTGACGAGGGAAAATCCTTCAGTTACCAAAGAAATGATCCATGCGCTTTTTAAAGAAATCTTAGAAACTGAAAGAGGGAAAGACGGGGCCGATAGCTGCCTCCCGCATCACGATGTGTCGCAACACAGACCGAAAGGGTTACAGGAATTTATCATTCATACCGATGGGGCGTCAAGGGGAAATCCGGGTAAGGCGGGCATTGGTGTAGCCATTTTCGACAAGGATTATCATCTTATTGAGGATGTGTGCAGTTTTATCGGAGAATCTACAAATAACGTTGCCGAATATCAGGCGATGATACTTGCAGCCCAGAAGTCAATTGCCTATCATGCCAAAAAAGTAATCTTTAAAACTGACAGTGAACTCCTGGTTCGCCAGATCAACGGCGAATACCGGGTAAAAAGTCCAAACATTCTGCCACTCTACAATCATCTTATGAAACTCCTGAGCAAAATACCCGCATGGAAGATTCAGCATGTGCGCAGAGAGGAAAATGTCATTGCTGATGCCTTGGCCAATCGTGGTATTGATTCTACAACAGAGATTGGCTTTAAATAAATAATTGACTCATACTTTGGGAAATTCCATAAATCTTTGACCATTAACAACATACAAATTATGGTGTTTAGTCATGTCGACCTTGCTATGACCCAAGATGTCTTGTGTCACGATAGCACCCCTCCCGATGTCGCCTTGCAAGCTTGCAAATGAATGTCTTTAGGAATGTCTCAAAATCGGCTGTTTGCGCACAATCAGATAATACAGGTATTATCTTAGTGATGGAGTCTTTCGGACCGTATGATTTTAATTGACCTGTCTTCAGGATGACCATCCCGTTAAGGCAATTAAGTAGGAAAGGGTTTGTATCTAACTGGTCGGGTGAAATAGGTACGCATTCCTCGCTTTGCGCCTACAATACCATTGGTTTTAATCTCTTTTCTTCCTCGGATTTTATTGCCCACTTTGCAATCTCTTCCCTCCGGCCTTGGTCAGTAACAAACGAAGCCCCTCTTTTGCAAGCCGTAGAATCTGACCGTTGTTGTCGATATGCCAGGACTTACCGCCCCAAACAAGCCATTTCTTCCATGCAAAACAATAATGGATATTTCCCCTATATAAATTTACAAGTCGTCGGGCATTCCCCAAATCCGTTGCATTAATGCGTATCTCAACAATAGTTTCATTTCCGTAATTGTATGCTGAGTAAACAATTTGTTGGATTTCGTGATTGCTTAAAGGAGGACTACACTTTTTAGGATTTTCTATTTCCAATGCCTTCAATGTGGCATCAGGACTTAACCCTTTTGCCCGAAAACTGCAAGCCAGTTTAAAAAGGGTGGTGTTTCTTTTGCCTTCTGAGATACCATTATTTGCTATTTTTACAACAGGCTTCTTTTCGCTAATATTCCGATATTCCGCCTTTTTCACTTGATTTGCGAAGGCAAAGCCGCGTGGCCGAACCATTTGCCTGCATGCCTTAATTAGTCACTTCTATTTTTTCTTGATGTACTTGCAGTTTGGAAAGCCGGAACAACCCAGAAACCCGTCTCCTGCTTGTGGTCCTCGCTTTGCTATTCTCTTAACGAGTGGACTACCACACTTTGGACATGTCGTATTGCTCGAATACCTCTCTTTGAGATTAGAGACGTGCTCTTTTGTTGACAATGAAGCACTGTGGAGTTTTGACAGTTGCTGTTCAAGTCGGGTCAGTTCAACATCCGAAAAGACCACACGATCAAATTGCTTGATGTAATCAGAGAGTCCCGACGTCATGACATTGGTGGGCAGATTAGTTTTTAGCTCCGCATCACCAATGAAGAACACAACCGAGTGAACCTGACGGGGGTCAACCTTTAGATGTTCGGCTAAGGCCTTAGTGTGTCTATAGTTCTGATGCAGTGGATTTTGAAATGCATGCTTTGTCCCATACAAAACTTGACTCCAGGACTTTTGATTTTCACTACCAAAGATCCATCCGTTGTAATTCTTTGTTTCAATCACGAATATTCCAAACCGCGACAGCAGGACATGATCAATCTGTGTCGTTCCATTTCGGGTGCTCACGATGAGATTGTGAAAGCGCTTGTAGGTCTTGGCATCGAGTTTCAGCCACATGCCGAACTGCGTAGCTTTCTCTCCCAACCATCCTTTGAAAATACTGAACATCGGTATCCTTCTTTCTGCTTCGTTGAGGCTAACATCACGTTATGCCACTAACATTTGTAATTATCACATCCTTGCAATCGGAGAACTCCATTGCTTTTTAAAGTCAGGTAGGGCAGGGCATTGCCCGCCATAATCAATCCCACGGTTCCAAAGCGGCAGACATCCGAATATTTATCGCAGAATGTCGTACACGCACCACCCCAATTACCGATTAATTGCCAAAACCATTTCGATCCAATTCTTCATGCAGAACCCACCCCGATTGCTCAATTTTTGGTAGGCGGTGCCTACCGTTATGTGGCTGAATTCGCACAAAAGTCCCGCTATCAGCTGCAAAAAAATGTTATGCCTTGCTTCCAAAATGTTCTGCAAGTGTTTGTAGTTTCTCACCATCAATGAAAGTCAAGTTGTTACGTACAGCATGGCTTTCGATTTTCTCGCATATTTTTTCAATTGCATTCTCAGTAAATTTTCCAGAGACAATTATTGCAAGCTTTGAAATGCGTTGCTTCTGTTTGGTATATAAATCATAAAATGGCATCTTGAATGCATCGTCGATTTGACCTAATATTTCATCGATTTCACTATCCACGCCACCAGAAATGTCAACAAACTTTACTTGTGCCGCCCAGTGCTCAAATTCATAAAACTCTGTAATCCGAGAAAATAAAACATCACGGCCATATTCTCGTTTACCATGATTATATTTTACATTTTGGAATCCGAGTTTTCTCAAGATGGGAAGTACTGTTCTTAAAGTAAATTCCTTCTCGTTGTCAGTAGTTTTTGGTGCCCAAAGTTCTGAACCCAGACGCATCTCAGCAGCACCTTCTATTTCTGTAACGATTTGTTCAGCAAGCTGAATTGCTAAATCAACCTTCTCCGCCTCAACTTCGGCTGAGTATGACAAATGAATCCAAGCACCATCATCTTCATAATTGACAAGCGAAACATCGCCGACTTCATTGGCACGTTCTTCAACTATTGCTTTTTTGGCTTCCATATACGGCTTAAAACCAATTGTTCCATCCCAGTATTTTCGAGTTCCAGAGTTATCAAAATCGATACGAACTTTTTTATCGCCAATTTTTTGGATACGAAAGGGAATTGTGTCGAGGACAATCATGGAATCATCGATACGATTACAGACTTCAAAAACGGCATTGTCCGGAAAATCGTTTACCTCAATATCCTTGACTAAACCTTTGGGTAGGAACCAAATTTCACCATCACCTGAATGGAGTGGTTCTCCGTTCAGTGTAATTGAAAGAATGTCACCATCGTCGCGTTCAATTTCTAACATATTTAGGATTAGGCATAACACGAATTAGCCTTACTAATAGCCATCTTATTTTACGGTTATTAGTTAAGGTTGGGTTAAGTGTAAGCGAAAACCCAACACTAACCATAGATTTACAGAAAAGTTGGGTTTCGTTCCCCAACCTAACATTACGGACTCTTTGGTTCGTCTCGATTTTGCAATTGCATTCTCATGGTACGGGGATCACGCGCACTATAGAAGAGCCCAAAATACGATAATCTGATTGAGAAGAAAACGCAGGATGTATGTCATTTTCCTTTTTTCTATTCTTGTTTGGAGTTCCTCAAGAAATAATAGATTTTCCGGAGCAGATTCATAATGATTCGAATCTCCAAATTTAAAATGGAATAGCGGTCAGGTAGAGTGACTTGTTATTTTTTATTCCAGTTTCTTTTTTATCCATGCAGGACTTCTGCGACAATCAAGAACTCCATATACATGTGCTGTTTTATTCTCAACACGATAATAAACAGCAAATGGAAATCGTTTTGATAGCATACGATGGTATTTGCCGAAATATAAGGGATGGATGCCAGCACTGATAATCAATGAATCTATATCCGAAAAAAGGGAGTCCAAAAAATATGAACCAAGTCCTTCAGCCTGTTTCTCGTAAAACCAATAACCATCTATTAAATCTTGAATCGCTGAAGAAAGTATTTTGATTTTCATGAAATCTTATTTCTTATGTTTTTTTTAGCACTGCTCCAATCAACAAATTCTTCTTCTCCTTTTTTTATTCTTTCACCTCTTTCATTCAAAACTTTTTTATGCCACGAGGGAGACGATATACTATCCGCTTTTCTACACAAATCATCCCAAATAGTTTCCATAGCTCGGATCTTTTCTTCAATAGACATTTTTTCTAATAGTAAAGTAATTTCCATTTTATTCTCCTAGGTATAGTTCTGAGTTTTTATCCAAGATAAAGTTTGTACATTATTTACCGATATATTTAAGTAATTGCCAAAACAATGTCAATAAGAAAAGGAATTTACAAAATGCGTTTGGTGATGAAATGCCAATGGTTATTTCGTCAATGTAATGTATGTTATAATAACCCCCTCTCAAAATTTCCTATCATTGAATCTTTAACCTTGCCCTTCTTTTGAAAACTCCGGAATATGTCCTCTATCATTTCAGGCGTGTAATCCCGGTAACACAGATCAATCCTGAAAACCCCCTGCCCGGCATCGAGGAGTTTTGGGATAAGATGGGTAATGGAGAATGGTCGTCCGCCAATGACGATCGTCTTACACCGCTCATTTATGGCTGTAAACCGGTCACGGTGTTCATTTTCTATGGTTACCTCCTTGAAACCGCACCGGCTTGTTCCAGGGCATGATCCTTTTATATTGGCCCATACACAGGTTTCTGACGTAAAGAGCGGGACATCTTGATAAATGATCAGATCTGCATCTGCAGAAAACAGCGTCTGCAGATTTTCTTCGCCATCTTCCGGGGAAAGGGTATATCTGGTAAATCCCAATTCCCTCAACTTCATTGCAGAAAGCGGATTCAGGCAATACAGGGGATAGTCGGCATACAACTGCACGTCTTCTCCCTCAAATAAATCCAGGGCACCCGGATTGGAAATCTGGAATTTTTGAAAATTTTGAGCTATCAGTGCCTGCACGGCCTTTTTAAAATAGTCATACGTTCCAAAATTATCTCCCATATCACGCATAATAGTTGGCAATGAGAAAACAACCTTGTCTCTAAATTTTGACAAGGTATGCATGACGTTATTTTCTCTCATTGAGTTTGTGGTGATCTCATCCGAGGATAGATTTTTCACCCCCTCATTGTCTCCCCCTTCGTAAGGGGGAGAGAGAAGGGGACTCGTTTCAGTCTTTTTTGTTGGCCCAGGAACCGTGAGGATTTCGTTTGATAATACAATATAGATTTTATAAACCTTTTCTAAGGGAATATGGTTCAAATAATATAATTTATCTACCTTCAGGGAAAGCCGAATGCTGTCATGAAAAATATCATCCCCAAAACCCCCATTCCAGTCTATTGTATCACCAGGTAAAAACTTCTTTTTTAGGAGGTTTTTTACCACCCCTTTATCGTTAGAATAAGCGCTTACGATGGAGTCCCTGCCCTGCGAAGGAGGGGAAAAAGGGGTGGTCTTTTGGTCGAGGCTGTGCTGCGTTAGGTTATTATCCAAACATCTCTTTTTTGTCCATTGCTTTATCTCTTGAGACCGCCGTTCCCTTTCCGTTTGCCATGCTTCCCAAAGGTTTTGGAAATAATCCCTCCGAATATCGTTTAATACACTTAATGGGACAAATAATTTTTCGGAAATATCCGTATAAATACCTGACAACTCAAATGGTGTCTCACCCAGGCGGGAAAAGACATCCCTTATCTGTTCTTCCCCAATTACCCGGTTCATTCCCTTCTCAAGTTTCATTGGATAATCTTTGGCAAATGAAATTCGCCTTACCGTTCCCCTTATAGATACCCCATCGGTGCTTATTTTGACCTCTACATCTACAAGTACCTTACAGGGCATAAGTTTTTTTGGAATTTTTGAGGCAAATGATTCATTGACCTTTTGGGAAGAAATTATAGAGAGCTTTGCGCCTGGCTTAAATTTCTGTCCAGAATCAATAGCGGCAATTTCTCCTGCCTTGACACCAAATACCCTTTTCCCATTTATCTTAATATTCTTAACATGCAGCAAGGTGGGTTTTCCCCGAATATTTTCAAACACCTGTAATAAATCTCTCACACCAATATCGGCATCAGCCCTGATAACAACGTATCCCTTTTCAGACCTTATTACCTCTCCGGCATAAAAACCAATGTTTGCAGGATAGGATGGATTGATCATATCCGCTGCCTTAATCTCATCATAATTTGGCAATTCCTCAATGTCCAAGGGTCTCACTGAGGATTTTATAACCATCCCTTTATCCCCTCCTTGCGAAGGAGGGGATAAAGGGGAGGTAAAATTAATAACTTTTCGTATCACTCCTTCGCGAGGAAGGGTGCCTTTCACTCGATGTTGAGCAGACTTGGTATTTGTACTTTTTTTAATGCGATGATCACTATCCTGAAATAAGTACGCATGTGTTGTCTCACGGCTGAATACGGTCTTTATCCTGCTAATGGCCTCGTCGCTGTCTTGCAGCTTGCCATCAATTGCCTGGCGATACGTATTTGTCACGACAGCCACGTATTCCGGCGACTTCATACGTCCTTCAATCTTAAATGAATGGATACCTGCTGTCATTAATTCGTTCATTCGGGAAAGGGTGAGGAGGTCTTTCATGGAAAAAAGACAGCCTTCCCCCGATGGAGATTTATAATACATCCTGCATGGCTGTGCACACCTCCCTCGGTTTCCGCTCCGTCCGCCGATCATGCTGCTAAAAAAACAGAGCCCTGAATAGGAATAACACAATGCCCCGTGGACAAAGGCCTCTGTCTCTATTGAGGTATTTTGGGAAACATGCCTTATTTCATCGACCGATAGCTCCCTGGCCAGAACAACCCTTTTAAATCCCATCTTTTCCAGTTGTCTAGCCCCGGCAAGGTTGTGAATGGTCATTTGAGTGCTGGCGTGGAGACTAAATTGGGGAAATTGGGATCGTATCAAATAGAGAAGCCCCAAATCCTGGAGGATCAGGGCATCGGGTTGTAGTTCTTCCAGTGCAACAAGAAGGTCAACTACCCGTTCCAGTTCATGTGTTTTGATCAGTGTATTCAAGGCGATATACACCTTAACAGACCTTTTGCGGGCAGAGGCAATGACCTTGCTGGTATCATCCAGGGTAAAATTTTGTGCCCCTGCACGGGCGCTGAAATGTTCTAAGCCAAAATAAACGGCATCAGCCCCATTTTCAAGGGCAGCAAAAAAGCATTCCATATTGCCGGCGGGGGAGAGTAATTCAGGTCTCCTGTTTTGGGAATAAGGAGTGGGCATGAATATAGTACGAGTTAAATTTTAGCAAGTGTGGAAAAAATTGTGATTTGCGATTTTAGACTTACGATTTGCGATTTAAATCTCAAATCAGAAATCGTAAATCTAAAATTTTTTAGCTCCGGTTTGTTAGAACCAGATGTTGTGTCTTGTTTCCCTCATTTACCGAACGTATCCTTATTTAGAGCTTCATACATGGCGATTTGCTCTTCCACGCTTAACTGTCTGGCCTTATGCTTGCCGCACAGGCACATGGCGCAGCGTTCGTCACTGCAAAACTGACAGCTAAAACAGTCCTCACATGGATATTTTTTGTCCTGGCATTTACCCATTTTTATTCTAGCATTTGTATTTATTGTCGTAGGAAAACATCCTTTATAAAGGTTCTCAGGATGATCGGGTAGCTGAATATCAAACCATTCATGGTGAGCGTTCGTTTAAACTCATGTCGAAGACATGTCGAATCATAAATGATTATAATAAATTATTGAGGAGAAGAAACGGTATAATTATGCCTCTTCCTTAATGGAAAAACACCTTTCCCTCGATGGGAGGGATTGGGAAGGGTGAATTATATAAATTCGCTTTTGCCTTTACAGCGTCTCTGTTTTGGCTTGTTGAGGTTTTTAAACATTTTTTCTATTGATCAGGTGATCAGGAAAATGCCCCGCTAAAATTTCACCGTGGGTACTTCTTTTTCTGCCTCTGCAATCTCGAAATACTGTGCCTCTGCAATCCCTGTGCGTGCAGCAAAAAACCTACCATAAAAGCTTTTGATGTAGGTATTGAGTTCCCGAACGGCATCATTATAGCGCTTACGTTCCACAGAGATACGGTTTTCCGTACCTTCCAATGAATCCTGCATCTTGAGAAACGATTCATTTGCCTTCAAGTCCGGATACGTTTCCCGGAACATTAACAACCGGGATAAAAATCCTTCAATCTGTGTTGCCGCACGGGTCTTATCTTCTATCGTTCCTGCGCTAAAATAGCCCTTTCTGGCCTCAGCAAGTTTTTCAAAGATTTCTTTTTCGTGCGAGGCGTAACCCTTCACGGTCTCTACAAGGTTGGGAATAAGGTCGTATCGTCTCTTGAGTTGGGTATCTACCTGAGACCAGGCATTCTTTACGTTTTCATTGAGGGCAATAACTTTATTATACCCCTTAATATACCAGGCGCTGAAGATAATACCCAAAAATACGGTAATAGCAATAGCAGGTAATATCTTTTTCATAATTTACCTTTCTTATTTACATAACAGAGAAATTTTGCAGCTATTTGGTGGGCAATGCCCACCCTACTCTATTAACTTGAGAATGATAAAAAAACAGACCTGTGCCTTTTTAGTATAGTATTATCGTTCGACTGAGTGCTCACAACGAAGTCTGTATAAGCCTGCGAAAAATCTGTGTCCGATCCATTGATTACCACCTTCCTGAAGCACCCCCACCACCAAACGAGCCACCCATGCCTCCGCCAAAGCTGCCAAACCCTCCGAATCCACCAGAGCCTCCGGAACCAAACCCCCGTGACCCGCCAAAGATGATCGGCGGACCACCCCACCAATACGATGAGTATCGTCTCCGATTGAACAGGCGGCTTATGAAAAACGGCAATACAACAAGCAGGATTAACAATGAAAGAAACGGGTTCTGGCGTCCTGTGGATTTTTTTCTCAGCTCGGCAATATCGGGCATCCCCGTAATTTTCACGCCGTTTTCCTCTGCAATCTTGTGCACCATGACGACCACGCCCTGGAATATGCCCTCACTGAAATGCCCCTTTCGGAAATTGGGCACAAAATACGTCCTTCCAACCGTACCGCAAAAGCTATCGGGCAATATCCCTTCGAGCCCATACCCGACCTCAATCCTGTAAGCGCGATCATCCTTTGCTATGACAACGAGAGCGCCATTATCCTTTCCCGCCTGACCCAATTTCCACTTTGTTGCCAGTTCTATGGCGTATGTTTCGATGGGAATGTCTCCGGTTGTGTTAATCGTAAGAACGATCATCTGTGCGCCGGTCTTCTGTGCCAGTTCCTGGAGATAACCATTAAGCCCATTCTCTACTGCATCACTGATAATGTTGGCCCTGTCTTCCACATATCTCTGGGGAACAGGTAATCCCTGTGCCTCTGCAATTGAGCAAAGGCACAAGAAAAATACGAAAAGTCCAAAATACCGGTAAAAATTTCCTCTACGCAGATTTGATCTCAAATTCGTCCACCTTTTTAATAATCGCATCCAATACATGATACAGGTTTTCAAATATCTCCTTGAGCACCTCAACAGAGGGATAAACATCTTTCGCCCTTATTTCGAGGATTTTTTTAAAGACGTTCATATCTATATTAAAGTGCTCTTCCAGGGCGGAAAGGACATCGGTTTTTTCTCTGGGAATTTTTTGATTGCACAAAAAAAGTATACCGTGAAATGCCGGAAAATATCCGGAGAGTGACCCTACAAACAGGTCTGTTAAGGCCGTTCTGTTTCCCATTGACCTTATGTAACCCTGGCAGATCTGCTGAAATTTTCCTTTCAATTCCCGTTCGCACTGGAGCCGTACATCGGCCTTTTCAATCTTTATATCTTTTAAGATGTCCTCCCCGTAAACCAACTGATGTATGAGATTCATCTCCAGGAATTCTAAGGGAAATACCTCTAACGACCTGCTGATGTAATCACGGGTCATGATGAGCGGGGCGTGTATCCTCTTTTTTCCGTAGCGTTTGCCCAGAGTCGCAATAAAATCGAGAAAGGGGACTCTGGTTTCTTTTACAACAATCAGGGTATTAATATCGGAATATTTTGTGTGAAAATCTTTTGTTACAGCGCTGCCTATGACGTATATCGAAACAATGTCTTCCGAGCAATGGGTGAGGATATCCAGGAGGAAAGGCTCTATAATCTTCCGCGTTTGTTCCGACAGATGTGATAGTTTAATATCTTCCATTTTCGTTATCTGTTATTCCCGTGTTCTTCCAGTTTTTTTCTCAATGCCGCATTTTCCTTTTTCGTTGCCTCCAGATCAAAGAGCAAATACTTTACATTCAATCGTAATGAATCCAGGGTATCCTGCAAAAACATCAGGCTGCTTCGAAGGTCTTCATATTTTTTGCCGATCTCACCGGCAAGCATCTCCAGACTCTCCTTCTTTGCCTCGGGAAACCGTTTGACCTCTTCGATTAAATCCAGCAGTTTTTTATGAAAAGTTTCCTCGTCCATATAAACAACCTCCATCAGTTATTTTCATCAGCGGCAGGTGCAACCCGCGCTTCTGACTTAAAATATATTTTGACTCTCTTTTAGAACAAAGGTCTTCTTGACAATCAAAATATAAGTGACACCTGATAAAATGTCAAGGTTTAAAATAATGGAGAATGCCGGAAGAAAAACCCCACAAAATTTGAGATTGACAATCCCCTTTTTTGCACATATAATTTAAAAAAATTTCGTTTTCTATGTGGTTTACAAAATCTGCCGCAATTTTGTATTGTGGCAATTTTGTTTTAAGGAGATAGCAAATTGGAGTGGGATAAGTCTGCATCGCAGCTGCTGGAAAAAGTACCCCCCTTTGTGCAAAAAACCGTCCGAGAAAAGGTGGAGATACTTGCCCGTGAACGCGGGAAGACTTTAGTTACGGAGGCGGAGGTTATGGCTGCACGGGAGGCGTTTATGGGCAGGCCACAGAATACCACCACGCCAGCGCAGCATGCGGCCGCAAAGAAACCCGTAGACAATGGGAAACTCTCTATCCTCAAAAAATATGCAAAATATTTCGATAAAGACGGAAATCCCGTGCTGTATCAGGTGAAACCCTGCAGAGGCGCGGAGGTCAATTGTCCTTTTCTTATTACCGATTCCAACGTCCTGAGCAATAAACTCAGAAACAGGCTGGAGGAGTTGAATTTTACCGAGAATCTGATGAACAAGATTGAAGGACAAATTCTCCCCCATCATACGATGAAACTCGCCGTATCGGGATGTCCGAATAGCTGTTCCATGCCGCAAATCAAGGACTTTGGCGTCCATGCAATCGAACCCGTTTCCGTAGACCCCGACTCTGAATGCATTGAGTGCATGAAGTGCGTGGAGACATGCCGTGAAGATGCCATTGCCATAAAAGACCGTCATGTATCCATTGACCAGGAACGATGTGTCCACTGCGGATTATGCGCGAGGGTATGTCCGACAGGTTCCATAAAGGCCTCTGAAAAAAAATACCGGGTAATGGTTGGCGGGAAGGTTGGGCGACATCCCAGGTTTGCCTTAGACCTGTTACCCCGGGCAGATGAATCCGCTGCGTTAAAGGCATTGGACGTCTGCGTCGATATGATACTTTCAAACAAAACCGAACATCGCTTCAGAACAGTGATAGAACAACACGGAATTGAGGAAATTAAAAAGAAAATATGATACTGAGTGACACTGATAGAAAAATACTGCACCGTTTACAGTCTAACCTGCCCCTTGTATCAAGGCCATTCCTGGAATTAAGCAAAGAGCTTGATATAGACGAAGATACCATTATTGAACGTATTAAGTTTATGATCGAGAAGGGATATGTCAGGAGGCTTGCACCTATCATCAATACCCAGGCCATGGGCCGGGAGGCAACCCTTGCAGCGATAAAGGTTCCGGAAGACCGCATCGATGAGGTGAGTGCAATCATCAACGAATACAGTGGTGTTTCCCACAATTACCTGCGGAAAGGCAAAAACAAACATATCCCTTACAATATGTGGTTTACCATGTCGGCTAAGGACGACGAAGAACTCCATAGCAGATTAAAAGAGATTGAGAACCGAACAGGACTCACCGTTCGAAGTATGCCTACAACAAAGAAATTCAAGATCGGCGTTCGTTTTAAAATTTATTAAACTATGACAATGAAAAAAGAAGACATCGACGTTAAACTCATTAAACACATTCAGGAAGGTCTGCCTGTCACGAAAACCCCGTATAAAGACATTGGCCAGGCACTGGGAATGTCAGAAGATGAAGTAATACAAAGACTCAAGAAACTCCTGGAGGCTGGAAAGATCAGGCGTCTTGCCGCCTCTATTGCCCACCGCAAGATCGGCATCAATGCCAATGCCATGTGCGTGTGGAAGGTGCCAAAGGAACGGGTGGATGAAGTAGGCGTGATCATGGCCGGTTTTGAAGAGGTAACCCACTGTTACGAGCGCCCTGTCTATTCCGATTGGGAATATAATGTCTTTACCATGATCCATGGTTATACAGATGCCGAATGCGAGGCAGTAATCCAGGCGATTAAGGAAAAGACAGGATTAAACGACTACGTCGTCCTTTACAGTGAGAAGGAATTTAAAAAGGTTGGGGTAAGGATATAATTTATCCAGCGCGATGGTTCGGCAGCCCCCCGTGTGCGTGCGTTGCTCCACCCCAATCTTGCAAATATACCTGACTTCTTACTGTTTCACCACATTTTACTTCCTTTACCAAAACTTTTAGGTTTGAGCCCAGCGTTCTCAAGGTTAAAGTTTTGAGTTCCATAAGATACCTAAAAAACCGCATAAATAAAATGAAAATTCCCTGTATAATAGAGCTAACTCTTTTCCTGTATCCGTGCACGTAAAAGTTGTGCGCGTTCATATACCGCGCGGGCCACGATGCGGGAAAACCTCTTCCACGGTTCGCCGGAGGGATCAACCATTCCAGCAATCCGTTTATGAAATGGATTGGATTCCTCTCCGGCATGCGTGGCTTCTTCAACCTTTACTGCATACGCATCGGGATCGGCATTTTCATTATACAACCGGAGCGAAACGGCATGGAGGTCTTCGTCAATAAGCACCATTGCACCACCATGGATCGGCTGCGGCTCTATGGTATCTACCACCCATCCCCCGGTGTTATACACATTCACCCAGCCTGGATACTCTGTAAACATCATATCGTTCTGAAAAGGTTTGTGGGTATGGCCAAACACAAAGGTCACATCAGAGGGGATATTTTGTTTGCAGTCCGTCATGATCTGCTGTTTCAGGGGCACATTCATATATTTCCGAAGACCGCTTTCTGTATCATTGCTTAACACCTGATCTTTATAAGCCCTTTCCCTGCCGGCAACCATATCTGCAAGGTACCCAAAGAGTACTTTCAGGCCTTTCACGGTAAGCCAGTCAATTCCCGGCAAGTTATACCTTTTGCCAAGATTGTCGGCAAAGGCAGAAAGGGCATTTTCAAATTCCTCCCGGTCAATCATTTTTTCGTAGAGTGTTTCCATCTCCTGGCCAGCCTTTCCGGAACGGCCCAGCGCAGACCAGAAGAAATCTATCCAGGCGAAATTTTCCGCCTCAATATCATAGATGTTTTCAGGCATATTGTGTTTCTCATGGAGCAGGTTCTTAAATATGCTCATGCCATGGTAGATTGTTTCTATGTAATGACCATGATGGAACATGACACACTTCTGCTGGTCCCTTGAAAGAAGACCAAAGTTCGGGTACGCTGTGGCAATGACAAAATCTCTTAAGTGTTCGGATCTCTTCACGAGATTCGTCAGGAAATAGGACGGCGGGCTATAGGGGGCGTTTTCGACAAACATATTGGTTGTATGCCAGGGGATCGGCAACTCTTCACCGGGCTTGAACTTTTTCATGTGATTTACGTATTGCGTTTCGCGTGCAAGTTCCCAGAGGTGGTGATCATGATTGCCCGGAATGTACAGTATCCTTTCGAACATTTCCCCGCCCTTCGGCATTATCAGCTCTATAAAGCGCTCGAAAACCATGGCAGCAAGGTTGGTGTTAGAGAGCGCCAGTTCGAGGATATCTCCATTCAAAATCAGCGTCGGCTTTTTGTTGTCCTCGTTTTTTGAAATAAGCCCACGCAGACACTCAGCCAGTTGTTTCATTACAGGACCAGCTTTTAATGGATCAATTTCACTCCCGGCGCCCTTGAGATTAGTTAAAATGCTGTCTTCTTCACCCAGATGCATATCAGACAGGCATACATATCGTATATCCGGCATATCTTTCACTCCTTTTTCCGTTCCGTGTCAATAATATGTTCAGAAACCCTTTCACCCCATGCGGCAATACTCATGGCAGGGTTGCTCCCTACCGAAGTGGGAAAAACAGAACCATCCGAGACGTAGAGGTTTTTATAACCAAATACCCTTCCATAGCAATCCACCACGCCTTCATCCCTGCTGCGTCCCATAGGACATCCCCCCAGGGGATGCACCGTATAGACCTTGTTTCTGGATATCCACCAGGGATTTCCCATCAATTTTCCCTTAATTCCGTGGGTAAGTTTCTGGAGGGTATTTTCTATTTCGTGGTACAGTGGCAATGATTTTTCCGGGTCCCACTTTATGTTCAGGTATCCCTCCTCATTTATTTCCATTCTCCCGTCGGCCGCATCGAGTCCCATGACGAGATACATCAGCATGCGATGGTCAGACCGGAATTCCAGGAGTCCGAGCAGTTCAGAAAAGGTTTTGCTCAATCCACGATCAAACCCCGCGAAGGTCTTGATCTTTTGAATGATCTTTCTGGCAATACCATAATCGGGGAATTTGCTCCTGAGATACGACCGCAGGATATCGGGAAAACCACCCTCCTCAATGATGAACCGCTGGCCGTTCTTTCCGGCGCTGTAGTTTATCATGCCGGTTATGGTGGGCCCCTCGGCAAAATTGACCACCTGGTCGGTATAGGTGGCAAGCCCGCCAAAATCACCATTCCCGGAAAAGTAATGACCCAGCTTGTCACTAAGGTCGGGTAAGGTTGGACCTGTTTTAAACTTATACCGCTTATACCCATATTTGCAGCGTAACAGAAGTTCTGTTGATCCGAGACTCCCGGCAGAGAGTATAACCCTCTTGGCGATGACGCTATCCCTGTAGTTCCATCTCAGATTGGTGAAATGAATAATGTATCCTTCGGCAACCGGTTCCAGATATCGAACGACATGCTGTGAAAACACCTGGGCGCCATGGTTCCGGGCAACGGCAAGATAATTTAAATCAACGGTATTTTTTGAATGGTTATTACAGCCAATGACACATTCTCCGCATAGGGTACAACCAATCTGGGCAGGACATTTTCGGTCATAAGGGTCTTCCCGATAAACACCCCTTTCCCCAAAATATATAGCCAGTGGGGGCGTATCAAACACATCTCCGCTGCCGATCTTTTCCGCTGCACGCCTCAGCGCCCGTGTCTTAAAAAGACCATAAGGAATTTTTTGCGGTCTGAGCATATCATGCACTTTTTTACACTGTCTCTCAAACTCCTTTTCCCAGGTGATTAGCCTGCCTTCAGTACATTCCCTCGGCCATCGGGAATTTTTGAAGATTTCTTTGACCGGTTCCAGGATGACATTGGCATAAATCAAAGACCCTCCCCCGACACCGCTGCACCGGTGCACGGCAAACGTATCGTAGCTGGTATAATCGAACAGACCCGTCCAGCCGTCGCTTCCTTCATTGCGCCACCACCAGTCTTTAGGCTTAAAAAAATCACGGGGAAATTCGCCCATGTGATAACGTTTACCACGCTCCAGGACACAGAGAGAATCTTTCAGGTACGGGGCCAACCGGCATGCCGCTGCCGATCCTCCAAAGCCTGAACCGATAATGACTGTATCGTAACGTCTTTTTGTTGTGTGGCTTTTGAATTTTCTATTCTGCATAGGCAAGAAACATTAAAAAAAGGATGACGAAGACTGCATCACCACCAACTGCACCCCAGAATATTTTCGGTATGTCCGCGTACAGGAGCATGTTTACCGAAAAGATTATTGCAAAAAAGGTCTTTCCCATGATGCCTAAAATAACGATATTTTTATTGGCATACATGTCTTTATAGACAAAGTAGTACCCAGCGCCAAAAACAAAGGCAAGGGCAAGCCAGGACTGGTAAAATAACGGCGGGACCGGTTTTGCCATGGAAGGTGAAACAAAGACAACACCCGGCAAGAAAAAAAGGAATCCGCAGCCCAGCAGATTCCATAAGCTTGCGATAAGGAACATACGTTTGAAAAAGCTATCGGTCAATATCATGGCGCATCAGAACCGCAACCGAATTGCCCCCTCTTTTCCCTCCTTCGCGAGGAGGGGATAAGGGGAGGTAAAGGAGAAAAACCCTTCCTCAGGATAAATGTAATTTGCACCTTCATGCTGAGAGGCTGAGAAAAATGCAAATAAAGTCCGTCACATGCATACATATTCCCCGTATCCTCTGCCGCTAAGACGCTGATCTCCCAATGAACCATCAAAAAGAAAGCTGTAGTAAATCATGTGCCGGGCAATATGGGCGGGAGGATGAACTTGCCTGGCGGTATAGCTTAAAATACCTTTTTCCGTTACCGCCTTTACCTGCCACCGTTCGTAAAAGGTCACCGGTCTGGCCATGCAGTCAATCTCCATACGTCTCGGATGCTCGTACTGAATAGATGTAATCTTTTTGATTTTTACGTACGCACCTCCCGGCAAATACACACCGCCTAAATTGCGCAGCTTGATTCCGAATCCATCCGAGCACATTAATCCTCCATGGAGCCCCTCTTCATTAAATAGCAGATCATAGTGATAACGAATAACGTTAAACGGGAACAATCGCTTCACTATTCTTACAGGGAAAAATAGTGGATCATAATTAAAACACTTTTTTGCAAAACCATGCTCAAAGCTTCCCATAGAGTTTATATCCTGTAACAATTCCCCGCTTCTCGTTAATTCACCCTCCATGTGGCCAAAGCTCGTGAAATAACTAAACACTTCAGGCACATCAGCCCACCAGATGATATCCTGTGCCCTGTATCTCAAAGAGAGCGTGATTTCATCCTGCGGGTCAGACAACTCAAACCGATACTCCGGCCATTTCCCCGTTATTTTGCCCCGGTTTGCCACGGTTACATCCAGATGATCAGGCTGCATTTGTAAATAAAGGTCTTTGGGAAGGTATTCGTGGGAGAGCAAGGTTATTTCCGGCTGCGGTAACGTGAATAAACACTCTATGACGTTATCGGTAGAAAGATTTAACATCAGTCTCTGGTAATTATCAATGTCTTCAACGCCGTACATCCCTGTCATTATGCTTCCGCGGACGAGTCGTGCGGAGTCTTTTTGCCCAAAAGGCGCCAGGAAATACCAACCGTCCCACCCCGGCCATTTCCGTTTGGCATTAACGGAGCCGTCAGGGTTAATGGCAAAATACCTTGGGATTTCATACTCCGGCGGGAGGTGATAGCGGTCGTTGAGATTTGACCTGTCAAAACAGTTTATCACCAGGGGGATGATCCTTTGCAGAATCAGGAAGAAGATGAAAGCTGCAAAAGATCCGATAAGAAGGGTGTACCATAACGTGAACATAGGGCTATACCTCGCTATTGTACCGGCTTATTCTTTACCTTATACAAACCTCTTTTTAGCAAGTTTTTTACCACCCCCCTTACCCCTCCTTGCGAAGGGGGAGGATAAAGAGGTGTCAATTTGGTTGCGGATGCACTGCACTATGTATCGAGGTGCTTTCCTTCTGAACGAAGATTAAGGATGAAAAAAATAAGGGGAACAAACCATACAACCAGGGTAAAAAACAGCGCGTAGATAAATGTTTCTCCTCCTGATATATCCCATACCCTTTTGGCCGTCCCCTGAACCCATTCATGATAAGAACCAAGATAGCTTGTTCTCCCCCATAGGCCAAAAATCCACAGGAAGGTATAAATGAATATACCACTATACGTGATTCTGACCCAGGAAAGTTTGTTTTTTCTTATCAGGAATGTTGATATACAGAACCCGCTGTTTGCAGCAAAAAAGAACACAAGGAGAAATATGGGCAGGAAGAAAGGGTAATCCGTCACAGAATCCTTGTGCCACCACATATGAGTGGTTTCCCAGCCAAAATAATTCACAAGGAAATAAACGGGAATCCAGCTAAAGAAGAATATATGAAACAGGTTGTTTTTTACCAATGCACCCAAGTAATACTCAGGCCTTCGGGTCAGCAGTTGTCTTTGGGCTGCATCGGCAAAGATTTGGCCTATGGCAAACGCTATCGGTATATCGACCTGGACCATGTTTTACCTTCACCTTTCGTTTGTATTCTGAGTGACCGGTGTAAGTTAAAACAAAAAAGCCTTACTGCACACATATTTTGACAACGAACATTTTCGGCAGTAAGGCTATCTTTTTTTACCCAAGTGTCTTTACTACATATACTTCCGTGTAAGTTTGAAGACCCTTTACTTTGCGTCCCCTGATCACTCAGGGTTTGCCTTTATCGTAATGTTTTATTTTTATGTTTCGCCAGAGGAGTGTATTGCGACATATTAAAAACAAAAAAGTAGTTTATGTCAAGCAAAAAAAGAGAATATACAACTATTTTAATGGAGTGATACGGCAAACGGCCAAAATCCTCATCGTTGCTTTCCTGGGTATAAAAAGACATTGATTATGAATACCGTTCAGGATTAAAGTGCACCCGAAAGATTTACCCCCTTTAAAAAATATCCGCAAAAATGGCAAAGATAAAAAAATATAGAATTTGAACGGATGAAAATGCTAAGATATGGGGAAAATTTTTTGCAAGGAAATACCTATGCTGAAAGAAAAGATCGGGTTTATTGGTGCTGGGAAAATGGGGGAGGCGTTAATCAGGGGTATCATTAACGCCGGATTAAGCACCCCTGGCAATATCATGGCAAGCGACGTGGTTGCGGAACGATGCGCCCTTTTAAGCAAAGAAATTGGGATAAAGGCCACTCAAAATAACAAGGACATTGCTTCGTTCGCTGAGGTTATTCTGTTGGCTGTAAAACCTCAAATAATGAACGAGGCGCTCGACAATTTAAAAAATGAGATTACCGGGCGGCATTTGGTGGTATCAATTGCAGCGGGCATTCCTATCCGGTTTATTGAATCCAGATTACAGGAGGGTATGCGGGTCATCCGGGTAATGCCCAATACCCCCTGTCTTATAGGTGCATCGGCCACAGCCTTCGCGCTGGGGAAAAACGCAACGGACGCGGACGGGCAGTTGGTGTTCCAGCTATTTAATGCCGTTGGAAAGGTATTCCGGATGGACGAAAAGCACCTTGATGCCGTAACGGGTCTGAGCGGAAGCGGTCCTGCATACGTGTACATGATTATTGAGGCATTGTCCGATGGGGGAGTCAAAATGGGTTTACCACGGGATGTGGCTGCCACCCTTGCCGCACAGACCGTGCTGGGCGCTGCAAGGATGGTACTGGAAACAGGACAACATCCCGCACAACTGAAGGACGCCGTTGCCTCACCGGGCGGGACAACCATTGAAGGGATAAGTAAATTGGAAGACGGTGGACTCAGGTCAGCCATGATAAACGCCGTTGAGTCCGCCACCGTGAAATCGAAGAAATTAGGTGAATTATTATAAACAGAGGGGTGAGAGATGCTGATAAATAAGCTTGACAAACACCAACTTGATCTGGCGGTAAATACAGTAAGAATGCTCTCGGCAGATGCCGTAGAAAAGGCCCAATCAGGCCACCCCGGCCTGCCCATGGGATTCGCCGATGCCGCCTTTGTACTCTGGATGCAGTTCCTGCGTTTTAATCCGAAGGATCCGCAATGGCCCAATCGAGACCGATTTATCCTTTCTGCAGGACACGGTTCCGTGCTGTTATATACATTACTCCACCTCTTCGGATACGATGTGTCGTTGGATGACATAAAACAATTCCGTCAATTGGGCAGTAAGACACCCGGCCATCCCGAGTATGGACATACCCCGGGAGTAGAAGTTACTACCGGACCCTTAGGGCAGGGATTTGCAAACGGAGTAGGCATGGCGCTGGCTGGAAAGATCCTGGCAGAACGATTTAACAGAGACGGCAGAACGATTTTCGATCACCGGATTTACGGGGTGGTAAGCGACGGCGACCTGATGGAAGGGATCACCTCAGAGGCGGCCTCGTTCGCCGGACACCTTTGTCTTTCCAATATTATCTATATTTACGACAGCAACCAGATTTCCATTGAGGGAAAGACGTCTATTACCTTCACGGAAGACGTCGGGAAAAGATTTGAGGCGTATAACTGGCGGATTTTTAAAATCGACGGACATAACCATAGTGAAATTGTCGCGGCTGTCGAAGCGGCGCGGAACGAAAAGGAGAAGCCTTCCCTGATCATCGCCAGGACACACATTGGCATGGGAAGCCCCAACAAGCAAGACACTGCCTCCGTGCACGGAGAACCATTGGGCGCCAAAGAGCTTGAACTGACAAAGGAAAAACTCGGCTGGCCGAAAAGCCCGGCATTCTATATCCCGGACGAAGTAAAACAGCTTTGCCAGACCCGTGTGGCTGAACTTAAGGAAGAATATGAAAACTGGCAGTCCCTGTACACTTCCTCTCTTAAAGAAGACCCGAATCTGTCTCAGTTGTGGAATAGCTACTTTAAGAAAGAAATCCCTGGTGCCCTGGAATCTGAATTACTCAAAACAATCAAAAAGGATTCGATAGCCACCCGCTCGGCCTCCGGTGAGATGATGCAGGTGATTGCGCACCTGATACCCTCTCTTATCGGTGGTTCTGCAGACCTTTGTCCGTCCACAAAGACCTACATTAAAAGCGCGCCTTCTCTGGGCAAAGATACGTTTGCCGGAAGAAATATCCATTTTGGCGTCAGGGAACACGCCATGGGGGGTATTCTTAACGGATTGGCGCTGTATGGGGGCACCATTCCCTTCGGCGCTACCTTTCTGATGTTTTCTGATTATATGCGACCTTCCATCCGGCTTGCAGCCATGATGAAGCTCCAGGTTATCTACGTGTTTACCCACGATAGCATCTTTGTCGGAGAAGATGGACCGACCCACCAGCCCATAGAACATCTGCCTTCCCTGCGCGCAATCCCAAACCTGCGCGTCATAAGACCGGCGGATGCCACCGAAACGGCGGCCGCCTGGATAGCGGCGCTCAATCATAAAGATGGTCCAACGGCGCTGATCCTGACCCGTCAGGACATCCCGGTAATCAACCGCTCTCTCTATCCGTCACAAGATCAACTGAAATATGGCGCTTATATACTAAAGGACTCGGCAAAGCCTCCCGATATTATTCTCATGGCCACCGGCTCTGAGGTCTCTATTGCCCTGGAAGCCACATCACAGTTACAGGAAAAAGGCGTCCAGGCAAGACTGATTAGCGTACCTTGCTTTGAGTTATTCAGGGCAAACCCAGATGAATATAAGAACAGCATACTCCCCCCTGCATGCAGGAAGCTGGTGGCAATAGAAGCCGCGGGAAAAAACGATTGGTATGAATTTGTGGGGGGAGATGGTCTTATCATCGGGATTGATCGATACGGCGCCTCTGCGCCGGCAAAAACATTAGCCGGGCACTTTGGCTTTACTACAAAAAATATCCTGAATGAAATAAACAAAAAATGGGGTATTTAAAACAAAAAGGCGCGAAGGATGCAAAGGCACGTTTTGTCTCCGCGTCCTTGTCCTTTGTGGTTGTAATAATAAATGATAATTGAATTTAAAATTTGGTATACGGCTGCCTTGCTGCTCATTATGAGCATTCTCCTCTTCCTGGAAGTTTTAGAAATAGAGGTGGTCATTTTTTCTACTTTATTGCTCCTGATCGCAGGAAAGGTTATTACCCTGAAGGACGCCTTCATCGGATTCTCCAACGAAGGGATGTTAACCATTGCACTGATGTACGTGATGGTCGGGGCTTTCAGCAATACCGGTATGCTGAATCAGGTCACTCATGTCATTTTTGGCAGAAAAAATACCGGTAATTCCCGCAAGCTCCTGAGGCTTTTATTTCCGGTATCCGTTGTTTCCGCATTCATTAATAATACTCCGGTTGTAGCGATGTTTATCCCGGTAATACGTTCCTGGGCGGAAAAACACCATTATGCATCTTCCAAGTATCTGATTCCTCTTTCATACGCTGCGATTCTGGGGGGGACATGCACGCTGATTGGTACAAGCACCAATTTGATCATTCACGGGTTGATGATCGATTCCGGAATGAAAGGAATATCCTTTTTTGAAATCTCACGGGTTGGCGCGCCACTCGCTTTTCTGGGCATTTTATTCGTTAGTTTTATCGGTCATCGCCTCCTTCCCAACCGGAGAGACCCCCTGGTTGAACTAGGGGAGCATACCCGAGAATTTGTTATCGAACTAAAAGTCACTCAGGAATATGAACATATCGGCAGAACCATTGAAAACGCAGGACTGAGGCATTTACAAGGCCTATTCCTTTTCCAGATAGAACGCAATGGCCGGATTATTGCACCGGCGGAACCGAACGAGAAAATATTGTTCGGCGACCGGTTGTTTTTTACCGGTGTACCGAAAACCATATTAGAATTACAAAAGGTGCCTGGTTTACAACTGATACAGGATTCTCATTTCGATTTAAAACAATATGATTCCGCCGTGATCAATACCTTTGAAGCTGTCGTATCTCCCGGATCTCCTTTGGTCGGAAAAACGGTTCGCGAAAGTGATTTTCGCGCCAAATACGAGGCGGTTATCATTGCCATCCACCGTCACGGAGAGCGGATACAGAAAAAAATCGGCAATATCAGCTTAAAGCCCGGCGATACATTACTATTACTGGCAGGAAAGAATTTCCGTAAGAAATGGTACCATTCAAACGACTTTTATCTCATTGCAGAAGCAGAAACGTTGCCTTCCAAGCCGCAGTGGCGGGGATATTTGTCTCTTGGTGTTTTTTTGTTAACCATCCTGTTAACCGTTCTGGAAGTGCTTCCCTTGCTGTCTGCAGCAGGTTTAGGAGTTATCATCCTGATGGCAACCCGGACGACAAGAATGGCAGAAGCAAAAAAGGCTATAGACTGGCGGGCGCTCATTATTATTGCCATGTCCCTGGGGATTGCAACGGCAATTAAGCAATCAGGGCTTGCAGGATTATTGGCCAACGGAATCGCCGGAATCGGCTGTCGTTTCGGAGTAATAGGTGTTTTAACCAGCATTTATATCATGACGAGTTTTTATACCCTCTTCATCACCAATAATGCAGCCGCTGCAATACTATTTCCCATAGCTATTTCTTCAGCATCGACAATTCACGCTGATAGTCGTGCCTTTGCACTCACAGTCCTTTTTGCCGCCTCAGCCAGTTTCGCAACGCCAATCAGTTATCAGACGAATCTCATGGTGTATGGTCCCGGCGGCTACAGGTTTAAAGATTATCTGAAAATCGGCATCCCATTACAATGCCTTATCGGCATAATCACGATAGGTTTACTTTATTACGTCTATTTTCGGTGACCCTGTTGACCCCTTTTTCCGTATTAATTTAATATTTTAAAAGTTCGTCATATTACAAATTAAACATAAGGAATCGGGTCCTGTATACCGGCTTCTTTAAAGGCTTTTAAACGCAGGAAACAACTGTGGCATTGTCCGCATGCCTTATCGGTATTTTTGTAACAGGACCAGCTGAGGCGGAGCGGAGCATTTAAAGAAATGCCCATCTTTACAATCTCCGATTTACTCTTGTGTATCAGGGGAGTTTCTATCTCGATGCGGGTCGCTGACTTTGTGCCCACCTTGATGAGTTTATTGAAGGCATCATAATAGCTGGGTCTGCAATCAGGATAGCCGGGGCTGTCCTGCTCCACAGCGCCGATAAATATTTTCCTCGCTCCAACAACCTCACCCCAGGAGACGGCAATTGCCAGCAAGTGAGTATTTCGGAAGGGTACATACGAATTAGGGATTTCCCTGGTATCTGACTGAACGTCAGGTACATCCATGCGCGGGTCTGTCAAACTCGACCCTCCGATCTTTCTGAGATAGTCAATATTTGCTATAAGAACCCTCTCCCGGGGAACGTTGTAAAATGAAGCGATATCGTTAAACGACTGAAGCTCCCTCGATTCTGTGCGCTGACCGTAGTTAACATGCAAGAGCGCAAGCCGGTATTGCTCGCACGCAATGGCAGCAGTAACACAACTGTCCATACCGCCGCTGACCAGCACAATAGCTAAATCTTTATGCACTGTCAAACCCCTCGTGTTTGTGGTTCCCAGATATATTTGTGGAGTTGCAGTTGAAATCGGACGTTGAGATTGTCCTCCAAAATCCACTGAACGACCGTTCTCGGCAAGATGGCGCCAAAAGCGGTACCTATCAATACGTTGGTAATCTCAGACAAACGATATTCCTTTATCATTTCTTTTGCCCAGTCATAATCTCTCCGGGAATGTAAGACAAATTTTACCTCGTCTGACTTCGTCAGATAATGAATATTCTGCCAGTGCATCAGATGACTCATATTGCTGTCAGGGCACTTCATATCCATAATTTTTACGGCTTTTTGCGAAATGACACGAATGTCGTAACTACCGTTTGTTTCCACCAAAACCGTATAATTGTTACCAAGCAACTCATCCGTCAATAACGGAGTATCTTTATCCCGGAGAGGTTCACCACCTGTTATGCAGGCCAATTTCGTTTTCAATCCGGCAACGTGCTCAAGGATGGAGGCTATTGGCATCTCCCTCCCTTCTTCATACGCATACGTGGTATCGCAGTAACTGCACCGTAAGTTGCATCCCGTTATGCGTATGAAGGCACAGGGCAGGCCGGCATAGGACGTTTCCCCCTGGATACTCTTGAAGATCTCATTTATTTTCATAGAACATTTATTGTATTACATTTTTCCTGTATCTCAAGCGCATTATCGCCTCCCCATGCTGCGCGCAAACCACTTCCCGGCATTATGGACTTGCATACCGAACAATGAAACGATACAATACGGCATGGAATTAAATCACATTGGTATAACAAATAAAAGTGAAGAGCAGGCGATACGGTTCTATCAGGATTTTTTGGGCCTTGAAAAGACAAGAGAAATACTCCTGGCCCAGGAACTTTCAGAACAGTTGTTTTCTCTTTCGCGGGAGATTAAGGTATTCGTATTTGAAAAGCCAGGACTAAAGATCGAGGTATTCATATCCGATTTTCAACACGCCAGCCCCAATTTCATCCATTTCGGCCTGATGCTGGATAATTTTGCAGAGGTAACAGAAAAGGCACTGCGGTCTCATGTTGAGCTTATCCTTGGGAAACATAAGGAGAAGACCGTATACTTCCTCAAGGATTTTTCCGGCAACCTGATTGAAATAAAACAAAAATCTTAACATGATTTTTTTCATTTGATGACATGCGTGATGTTGTTGAGTAGTCTGCAGGTTGGGTGAAAGCATACCCAACAAAACTACGATGTCGATGGGTTCACTTTATTTAACCCCTTCTAACCGGCTGTAGATGGAGAAACAAAAATTCATTTCCCTGTTCCTTTCATAAAGATTACGACAAATTCTCTGACGACCGTGTCCGTATCGGTACGCCGGTATTTTTTCAGCAACAAAAAATTCTCGGCATCGAAGTATGAAAAGAACATCCCGAGGAAAGCCCGTGCCGCTAATTCTGTATCAAATGTCCTCAGTATTCCCTTCTTTTGCATGTCCGCAAAGTAGGATGCAAGGGTTTTCACTGTTTCATCAATAATGGAATGGTAAATCCTGTGGATTTTTTCGGTATACCGGTATATTTCTGAATGCATAATTCGTACTAAGTCTTTTCTCTCCATGAGAGAGTCCAGAAATCTTTTTGCAATCACCCTTAATCCTTCTTCATATGATAACCCTGCAATCTCCGGGAGGAGTCCTCTCAGTGCCGGAAGGAATGAATGGGTATTGATTACTTCCTCAAAGAGTTTTTCCTTTGAAACAAAGTATCGAAAAAGGGTGATCTCCGCAACACCCGCATCCTTTGCAATCTCCTTTGTGGTTGCACCGAGATAGCCTTGTCGGGAGAAGAGTTTTAGTCCGCTTTCAAGGATTTTGTCTCTTGTCTTCATAATCATGCGCCTGCATCGTTTACTGGTAAAGTATCGCGTACTTATTTTCCCTATCTAATTCTGCATAATTTGTAAAATTTCTGATCCTAACTTTTTCCGGCTGAGATTCCGCCGTGCCGGTTTTCGCGATCAGTATCTGCATGTTTCCCGGGTTTCTCTATCTGTATGACAAACATAAGAAGCGGAGGTATGAGAAAGACGGTAAACACGGTTGAAAAGGCAAGCCCTCCAAGAACAACGCTTCCAAGTCCCCTGTAGAGCTCAGAACCGGGTCCCGGTGCGATAACAAGAGGAAGCATTCCGAAAACGCTTGTGGCTGCGCTCATATAAATTGGCCGTAATCGCGTCCGCGTTGATTCCATGACTGCATGGCGATAGTCCATTCCATAATAACGGATATTATTAAGCGCCTGATGGACAATGAGGATTGCATTATTGACAACGACTCCAATCAGTATTACGAAGCCCAGCATGGTAAGGATATCCAGGGGTTGCGGGGTAATGAACAGGTTGACCAGTTTCAGGCCGATAAATCCCCCCCCTGCCGCAAGCGGAATGGTGAACATGATGATACAGGGATAGATAAAATGTTCGAACAAGGCGGACAGTAAAAGATACGTAATGACCGCTGCAAGGATAAAGTTCCACTGAAATGCCTTTCTTGTTGCCGTGAGTTTATCGGCAGCACCGGTCATTGTGACATCCACCCCCCTGAGCATGCCTTGCTTTTTGAGCGGTTGAATGATTGCGTCATCTATGGACTCCATTGCTTCCTGCAAGGTAATGGTTTCCGGTGGCGTTATTTGGAGGGTGATGGTGCGCATCCTTTCAAGGTGTCTTATTTGAGTAATACCCGTTGTTCTGAAAAGCTCGGAAAGTGAATATACCGGCACTATCTTTTCACCGGGTATCGCAAGGGGTGAGTTGTAAAGATGTTCCGGGGTATCCATTTCATCGTCTGACGTCTTTACGATAAGATCGATCTTTTTCTTCCCTTCCTGTTTAAAATCGCCGATCTCTCTTCCGTCCATGAGGACGTCAAGGGCAATACCCAGATCTTCTGCGTCCATTCCCACCGTCTTCAGCCGGTCTCTCCGGGGTATTATCTTAACTTCCGGATAAAGGACTTCAAGAGAAGGTTTTGGCCGTATCTGTGCATCCGGTATTTCTTTCCCTATCATGCCAAACATAGCGCCCGCTGCCTGAACGATACGGTGAATATCATTGCCGCTTGCATTAATATCGATAGTTCTGCCCGTCCCAAGCTCTTTTTCAAATATTCCTGCCTGCAAACTCACACCGTACATACCGGGGATTGTATCAATTATCTGCTTAAACAAAGGAATAAGCTCCCGCGCACGCTCTTCGTGGATGCTTATTGCGCCAAAGGCCATCATGGTTTCCGCCCCAATATAGAATATATTCCTGATACCCGGATAGCCGTTGTGGTCTTTCCCCATATAGGGGGTGACATAGGTATGGATATGCTCTCCTATCTCCCTTCTTTCTTTGTAAGAAAGGCCCGGCGGGGGAACGAGGATGCTCATGATGATGTTTCTGTTACCCTGGGGAAGATACTCCATCTTTGGTGACAGGAAGACTGTTGTCACAACCGATGCCAGGGTGAGAGAGAGAACGGTTACGAGCCGGGTTTTCCAGTCTCTTATCACACACTGCACGATTTTCATCAAAAGATGTGTGATCGTAGCACCGGTTTTTACAAAAATATCTTTGAACACGTCTGCCTTTTTGCCCCAGGCATTTGCAAAGCGCATAAATACATTTTTTTGAGAAAATCGATTCCCTTCCTGCAGGGTGAAAAACTGGTTTGACAACATGGGAATGACAAAGAGGGAAACAAACAGGCTCAAGGTTATAGAAAAAGTAATTGCTAAGGCAATATCTCTGAATAACTGCCCTGCCTCTTCCTGCACAAAGATCACCGGCAGAAAGACCGCAACGGTGGTAAGGGTGGACGCCAGTATTGCGCCCCAGACCTCTTTTGCGCCATGATAGGCGGCATCGATGGCCGACCTGCCCATCCCCCGGTGCCGGTCAATATTTTCCAGCACCACAATGGCGTTGTCCACAACCATGCCAACGGAAAATGAGATCCCGGCAAGACTCACAACATTCAGATTCCTGCCGAAGGCGCTCATGAAAATAAATGCGCCAATGATGCTGATGGGTATTGATACGGCAATAATCAGTGTTGGTGAAATGCTCCCAAGAAAGATAAGCAGAACAATACTGGCCAGCAGTCCGCCATAGAGGATATTTTCTTTGACGAGCTGAATTGCTCCATTTATGTAAGGTCTCTGGTCATAAACCCAGTCCAGATATATTTTTTCTTCTTTGAGTTTTTCATTGTTCAACCAATTGACCACGGCGTCTATTTTGTTGGTTAAATCCAGGATATTCGTTCCCGGTTCCGGTTTTATACCAATAGCAATACCTTCTTTTCCGTTATGAATCATCGCCTCTGTCAGTTTTTCATATCCAAAACTTACGCTGGCCAGGTCTGAAAGCAATACACGTTCCTGCCCCGTTGACCTGATGACGATATTTTCTATTTCCCTTTCGGAGTTGAACTCCCCCACGGTTCTTATCCGGTAATCCCTCCTTCCGACCCCCATGTTCCCGGCTGATATATTGATATTTTCCGACTGCAGGATATGTATCAACTCTCCTACGGTAAGGCCATAGGCTGCCAGTTTATCAGCTTTTACAACGATGTGCATCTCCCTTTCCCTGCCGCCGCGGATATAGAGATCTGCAACGCCTTCCACCCTGTCAAGATACTGCCTGACTTCATTTTCAAAATACGTTTTATAGGCAAAGGCAGAGGACGGATTTTCATCGGTAGTTTTTAACACCACCCATATCACGGGAGGAGCGGATGCGCCAGTTGCACTGATTATTGGTTTGTCAACGTTTTCAGGATAGGACGGGACTTCGTTAAGTTTGTTTGATACCCGTAATAGTGCATCGTCCAAACTGATCTCGATCTTGAATTTCAGGGTAATCATTCCGATACCATTGAAGGATTCACTCTCCATTTTCGTAAGTCCCCGCACCCCTTTTAACACTTTTTCCTGCTCTTCAATGATCTCGCGTTCAATCTCATAAGGCGTGGCGCCCGTCCACGTGGTAGTGACGGTAATCTCGGGCTCAATAACCGATGGAGTTAGCTGATAAGGCATAGTCCGCAGCCCGATGATGCCAAAAAGCACCACAAAGATAACGCCAACAATAATAGTAACCGGTTTCCTTAAGGAAAACTTAACGATGTCCAAATTTCCACCCTTCTGCAGTCATATACATCCCGAAAAATCTTTACCGATCCGTCTGAAAACCGGTATCAGCGGAGAGTATTTCAATCACCTGGCCATCCTGAAGCCTTTCATTTCCTTTGACCACAACCTTCATCCCTTCCTCCAGTCCAGATGCCTCCACTCCGGCCATTATGCCGCTGTATCCCGTCACCCTTACCGGAATCATCTTTACACGTGAGTCCGCACAGGCAAATACACTATTTTCTCCGAATGCACTGACAACGGCATCTCTTTCCACAATCAGGGTCTTTATTCCCGGCCCCCGGGGAAACATTGCCCTTGCCTCCATACCCGCCACAAGCGATGCAGAATTTCTCACCCGGATTTTTACAGGAAATGTCCTCGTTGGAATGTGCCCTTGCGGTATAATTGAAAATACCTTTCCCGTTAACGTGGTTCTCCCGGCATTTACCTCTGTGACTTTTCCCTGAGTAACCGATGCTAATACATCCTCAGGAACATGAAAAAGAACATCCACGGCATCATCCCTGGCAACGGTAGCCACTGTCGTGCCGGCTGATACCCACTCACCAACATCAATAAATTTTTTTGTAATTACGCCGTCAAAAGGCGCCCTGACGGTCTTTTTCCTGAACTCCACGCCAAGCCTCCCGATTTCAGTCCTCATCGATGCGGATTTTTTTTCCAGACCGGCTACCCGGAACCGGTGTTCATCATACACCTGCTCTGCAACGGCTTCTTCACGGTAAAGCCTTTCTATCCTGTTAAGGTCACGACGGGCCAGTTCCAGATCCAAAGAGACCTGTTCATACAGCGCCTTCCTCGTTTGGATGTCTTTTCTGAGCAGGTCCGAGTTGATTTTTACCAGCACGTGACCCTTATTAACCCGGTCGCCTTCTTCAAAATTTACGCTATCGATCTTGCCGCTCACCTCCGAAGCAACGTCTGAAATCTGCGGGTAACAGACCGTTCCAACAAATTCTGCTTCCGGAATTATCATACCGGACATGACCTCCGATACAACCACCTTTGCGGGAGGCATGTGAGTATCTTTCATCCCCATGAGGGAAAAATCATACCAGAGCGAAACGATAATAATTACCCCAAGACTGCCTATTTTCTTTAACATGTCTGTCTTACCAGAAAAAAAGAAATTCTCATGTACGTTATTACTTACACACATAATACCCTCTTACATTTTTCAGTCAAGGAGAAATAAAAGATTACGAGAATAACCCGGTGAGATGAAGGGAAACCCTTGGCGGGGAGCATTGTCGCGTGAAATGCGGTTAAGGCCTGCCATCCCTCTTATTATCGAAAAACTTAAAACTGACAGCGGCTTTCTTGCTGAGGAATGTGTGTATGCAGTGTCCGGAGTCGGTACTGACACTGTTGCAAAACAATCATGAAGTGCACGCTATTTCAGGAATGCTTCCAGAATCGGCAGAAACGAACCCTGGCCGTGCGGAGCCGTATCTTTTTGACACCGGATTGATTTCTCATGCCCAATCATAAATTTATCCTGATCCCTGGTGATCTTTCTGCGTAATCTGTGAATATGCGGTTTTCCTTCATTTTCTTTATTGATCTAAGATTTCCTCGCCAGGTAATGGCGGAAAATCAATTCCTTCATTTCTGAAACGGCCCTCTGGATTCCGACAAAAACCGCTCGTGACACAATACTGTGCCCGATATGCAATTCTTCAATGTCCAGGGATTCCACGAGCAAACCGACATTCTGGTACGTCAGACCGTGCCCCGCATTTACCCGCAATCCCATTTTGCGGGCAACCTCCATACCCCGTTGAAGTTTCTCAATCATTTTACCCAGGGAAATATCATCTCGTGCAAGAGCATAATTTCCCGTATGCAGTTCAATATACTGCACACCAGCATCCCCTGCAGCAGTTATCTGATCTTCTTCCGGATCGATAAAAATACTAACGAGGATGCCGTCATCCCTGAATCTTTTGACGACATCCGCAACCACCCCTTTTTGAGAAACAACGTCCAGCCCTCCCTCTGTGGTGACTTCCTGTCTTTTCTCCGGCACAAGGGTTACCTGCTCCGGTTTTGTTTCACGCGCAATATCTACGATCTCCCGGGTTACAGACATCTCCAGATTGAACTTGGTAAACACCGTTTCCCGGAGCAATTTCACATCACGGTCCTGTATATGCCTCCGATCCTCTCTCAGATGAGCGGTAATAATATCAGCACCACCGAGGATTGCCAGAGGAGCTGCCGTCACCGGGTCGGGTTCAAACGTCCTCCTCGCCTGCCGTATTGTAGCGACGTGGTCTATATTTACTCCTAACTTTATCATTTAACCTCCGCAGAACGTGTGGTTTCACGAATGTCCAAGTGTACCTCCGGTAATTTATCAACAAGTTCAATGCTTTTCGGGAGGACACTTTTTACCGGTTGTTTATAGGGTCCCGGTGGTTTCAGTGAAGTAACGTCAATATATAATACGATATCTTCAGCGTTTAATTTATCAAGGAAAAGCTTCGGGCCCTTTACCCGCACGTTGGCAAATTCATCCTGCAGTTTAATTGTGTAAGGATACTCCGCAGGCCCTATGATCTTTATCTTTATTTTCTCAAACAACCTCGTATCTTGCTGCTCAACGATCTGTAACCATACCCGTACGTCCTCATTGCATACGACCGGCACGGCAATGTTTTTATCGCCGCGTTTGATTATTACCTTCTGGTCTATTTCGATCCTCCAGGGAAAAGTGCGGTTCTGCTCTCCGGTAATACCACCGATATCAACAGGAACCGTATTAATAAAAGAGGCCTCTTTCAGGGCGTTTAAGGGCCCCGTTACCTCCACTTCTCCGGGAAACACAAATTCGTTTGCGACAACGTACCCGATAGCCGGTTCCCCTTTTTTCTGTAAATTAACCTTTAATCGTCTCTTTTGCAGTTTACCAAGGACTATATCGATCTTATCGGGATAGACGGAAACCAATTTAACGGCGCTTGGCAGATCCAGGTGTTCCCTCGTGATAAAGATCGTTTGTTTGATCTGATCTTCAATCATATTCGGAGATTCCTGTACGGCATACTTGGCCATAAATTTTCGGTCTTTTATCATACCTTCAACCGTGTCAATCACATTTTGCGGTCCCCGCAGATGTACGGTAATTTCCTCCGCGCTCTGTTCGAGTACGGTAATACCTTCAGGGACAAAAACACTGAGGTTGACCATCGCCGTTAAATCGCCCGTATGCCGGTTGATCGCGTATAACCAGAGGGCAACCGCCATAACCAATGCCATAAGCTTTGTAAGGATATTGCCGGTAAATATCTCTTTGATCATATCTGGGAACTCCTTGCGACTCCAAACCGTTCGGTGGATAGTTCGTCGAGTATCTTTTTCAATCCTTTTTCATCGACGTTCCGGTTCAACGCCCCTTTAAACCCGGTGGAAATCGTACCGGTTTGTTCTGATACGATGATCACCATAGCATCGGTTTCTTCCGTGAGGCCAATACCTGCGCGATGCCGTGTCCCAAGATTTTTTGACACTTCTGCCTTTTCCGTAAGCGGAAGCAAGCAGCGGGCGGCGCTTATCTTCTGCTCCTGGATAATAACGGCGCCGTCATGCAAGGGAGAGCCGGGCCAGAATATGGTAGTAAGCAGTTCGCTCGATACGTCCGCATTGAGCTTCGTTCCCGTCTCCACAATATTATCCAGCCCAATTTCTCTTTCTAAGGCGATCAATGCTCCAATTTTGTTTTTGGAGAGAATTTCGACAGCCTTGATGATTTCATTGGTCACCTGATATTCAGATTTTAAAAATATACGGAAAACGGGGTTCTGACCGAGTTTGAGCAACGCGCGCCGGAACTCGGGTTGAAAAAGGATGATAATGGGAATGATAAAGACGGGGACAAACTCTGTCATCAGCCAGTCAATCGTATAGAGTTGCAATTTTCGCACAAAGAATAGAACGCCAATGGAAATCAGAACGATAATAAATGCCAGACCTCTTAAAATGCTCGTCCCGCTGGTACCCTGCATGATTCTTAAAACAACATAGACCACCATGTAGATGAGGAATATCTCACCCAGAGACCTGCCGATCATCCAGACATTTATGTTGTTGAATAAATCAGATATGCTTTCTTGCATCAACTATTCCTGATTGCATCACACACCGTTACCACCTGAACGGCTTCGCGTACGTCATGAACCCGCACAATGTGGGCTCCATTCATAACTGCAACGGCAAGGGTAGCAAGCGTTCCATATAAACTTTCCCGCGCGGAAAGATTCAAAATAGTCCCAATAAACTTTTTTCGTGATGTGCCGAGCAAGAGGGGAAACCCCATGCTTCGAAACTCATCCAGCCGCTTCAGGATTTCCAGATTATGCTGAGCGGTCTTGCCGAAACCAATGCCGGGGTCCAGAATAATTCTGTCCTCCTGTATGCCAGCATTCAGCGCAAGGGAGACGGATTTCCTGAGAGAAGAGAGTATTTCCGACACTACATTTTTCCGTATGGGATATTTCTGCATTGTTCTGGGTGTGCCTTTTTTATGCATAATAACAAGAGGCACCTTCGACTCTGCGGCAATTTCTGCCATCTCCTTATCCATAAGCAGTCCGCCAATGTCATTGATAATGGATGCCCCCGCATCAATTGCTTTTTTTGCCACTATTGCCTTATACGTATCTATGGAAATGGGCTTTCGCACCTGCTCCGATAATACTTTAATAACAGGAATTACCCTCTTTATCTCTTCTGCCTCCGATACGGGATATGCACCTGGCCTCGTAGATTCGCCGCCAACATCAATAATATCCGCGCCTTCCTCTGCCATTTTGAGCGCACGGTCAATGGCATTTTCCAGGGTGTTATACCTTTTGCCATCATAAAACGAATCCGGGGTAACATTCAGGATTCCCATGACATAGGTTTTACTCCCGAGATGCAGTGTGCCGTGGGGATAAGGCACATCAAAAATCCTTCTTTTAAAATTATCCGCGCTATCCCCCGTTTTTTGTTCGTATTCGTATAAATTCGTGTTCATCTGAATTAAAGATAAGCCGCTGGCAATTAACAGCAGACGGGCAATGACAGATTTCCATTGCCATCCGCCTTCGGCTTCCAGCTTACTTCATTAAATTTTTACCGATGGTTGCGCCAATCCCTTCCCCTGAATTTTCATACTGTATTACCAGTCCTCTTCCATTGCATCAACGATGCCCTGCGCGATTTTCACAAACGCCTCATTCCGGGAAGAGGTGAGCGTTTCATTTCTGAGAACGATAAACTCCGCCGGCCGTCTTATATTTTTCCGTTCAAGGATAGTCCGTCCTGTTCTTTTATCCACCCACCGGATTTCAATGGCAACCATAACCCGGCTTTCCACGATATTATCCTCCCTGTCTTCAATCAGTACATTTTCATCGACACTCGTTATCTTCCCAAACAAGATGGAATCTGCCTCATCCTTGTCTACAATGTCAAGACGCGTTCTGAGTAATATCTGATCACGGACGGCCTTGGTGAGGTCAAACTCATACCCCCTCCGAAAGGTATTATTGTCAAAAATCGGGACATAGATACTCCGGACATTGGACCGGAGCAATGACCGTGAAGAATAGCCGCAATTCACGGCAAACACAGGAAAAAGGAATACCAAGACAAGACAGGCAAAAGACGTAACCGTATTGGCACGAATATATCCCCCACCCTGACCACCTCCCGCGCGATGCGGGGAAACTTTCCCTCCCTTGACGAGACTTCCCCGTAAGCGCTCAGCCAAACGAGGGATTACGGAAGGGCAATATATTTTCATGCACTTTTGCGGGCGGTCATGGCTCATGAATGTCTATCCGGTAAAAATTTTTTTGAAAATGTCAATAGTTGAAAAATGCCTTTGCATCAATTTTATGTGGAGGCAATTCATGAAATGCCTCCACAGGGGTAAGAAAATCGTCTCGTTACAGAAGTTTTTCAAAAAACCAAACTGTTACAAAATTCCTTTATCGTTTAATAACACATAAGTTGCGTGAAAAATAGAGCAAACACCAGCTAACCAGCCCTCCGTAAGGGAAGTGAGGTTGGTATAGCCGGAATAGCCTGCAAAATCTTGGTTTTCACGATTTTATTTCCATGGAACTTT
>WYAU01000004.1 GCA_011525665.1 Candidatus Brocadia sp. | reverse complement strand
TTCGCCTCTCCCCCCTCCGAACCGTACAGGCGGATCTCCCGCATACGGTTCTCCAGTCAGTGGCTACCCCTTCGGGATTGACAGATTAGAGTATGAGTTGCGGTATATGTGAACAACTCATACCTAATAATGATGACAGCGCTTCTCATCATTCGTCCTATACAAACCGTCACCATATAATCCGCTATAAGCCAGGTTCAATTCTGTTTCTCAGAATTTCTCCAATTTGCTTAGGCTTGTTTGCCACTCCCATTGGTTTGATTTCCCAACTTATATACTTCATAATATCCACCTTCCTACCTCCCTTTGCTCCACATCCGTTACGATGTTTCCTCGCTCTTATGGAGGCTCTGACTCCTGACAAAGTCACTCTCTTTATCAGGTATCCCTGATTCATGCACATCGCCTTCATGCCATTCCGTCTCCAACCTCCCGTTGCTCCCCACCACACATCACGGTGTCGCAGTTACGGTCGGTTACAGGTTTGGAAAGCGTTTTCCCTGAAGGGGACTTTCACCCCTCTGGCATTGCACACTCTCAGGCGCACTAGTGGCAATTCATGAATTGCCTCTACATATTAACATAAAGGCGTTTTAACTGCTTACGGTTTCAAAAAACAACCTGTTATTACAGGGAAGATATAACCAGCACATTAGTTTACCTCAACTGCCCATATATCGCCCGCCTGGTCACTCATCCAGGATAAATGGATCATCTACCATCATACCATGAAACTTTTCTGCATGGGTGAGGGCATCCTGTCGCTGCTGAAAGACATGGATACGGTTATCGTTTGTCTCGTTTGTAATGAGCTCGCTTTCAACAAAATAGGCCATATATGAGTCGATCTTATTACCGCGGATTTCGTCAGTCACTACCACGTGATCAATCAATTGAATATTGTTTTTGAACCAATGCACCGCGCAATAAACAGAGCAAAATTTGCTTGTTGAGTGGTCTTTCAGGACAATATCAACCTCATAGATAAACGGAATTGCAGACCCGTCATAGGCGCAACGGGGGCTTTTAATGAATTTTTGATAAAATACCCCCCCAAGTGCAATACCGAAGACAAGGGCAAGTCCTATCCAGAATTTTTTTGTCATATACGAAACTGTCAATGATGTTAAAGAAGCAAACTGAACAATTTACACCAGACACGGACAAAAAAGTTTGTCGTTCGACTGCGCTCACAACGAAGTCCGTGCCACCCGGTTAAAATTTTATTATGTAAATAGCAAATGTATCGTCACCATCATAACGGAGGCAAACAGGCAAAAGACCGACAATCCATTTATCTTCACGAAAAGCCTTTCCGCCACATCGTGCGTTTCTGTAGTCATGCAAAAAAGACGCAGGATCCCCATCCAGCCAATCGCAAAGGTGCCAATAACATACAATCCGAGTATAACAGGGGCATCGGGCACCATGCCATTACCCATAAAACAGTAAATACAGTGATGATACGGAAGTTGCATAAGCCTGGGGATAATATTTTCAATAAATGCATATATCACAACGGGGATATTGATAATCCCTATCACCGCCTGGCTAGAAAGGATAATCTTTTTCGGTAATGATGCCAATGAAAGCCATTTTTTTGAAAGAGGTACAAATAATAAAACAATAAGGATTATATTCACCAGATAATACGCAACGAATAAACTCTTTTGAAAATGTCTTCCAAAGATGGCCTGGGGGATCATGGCCGAAGGCCTTAAAGGCACATCAAAGAAGGTTGCACAGCAGGATACGGACATCAATGGTTTCATCCGGAACACATAAGAAATATCCGCAATACTATCGGCCAGAAGTACGCTGCAGACGATCAAAAGAAAAAACAAATTCTTTCTGGCCAGGGGTGTTGTGGGGATTGATTTATCAACGTAATAACAGAGCAACCAGCCACCCATCATAAAGAAGGAAATGGGTTTAATGATCTGTAAAAAGGTGACCGTGGACGGCAAAATCCGTGTGACGCCAAACATACACATTGCGCCGGGCACCTCGGATACAAAGCTCTGGAGCATAAAGTAAAACCACGGCCACGCAAGCATCCTTACCGACAGAATCACACAGGCCAGGAGAAATACCAGATAACCCTTCTGTTCAAATTTACTTTTTGTCTCGAAGGGTATCCCCGGTTCACAACAAAGAAACATCTTGAGCGCCGCATAAAACAGGTATCCGCCTAAGAAGAGAGACAAAAAGGCAACAAACAACATGATAAGGGTATAGATATTTACAATCATCGTATCATTACAGAAATAGAAATTAACCACGAATAATAACGAATGTGCATCAATTTTATCAAAACCCGTTCCTGTGGGGAACCAGTACACCAAATGATAGTGGCCTGTTTCGGCGTACTGCTTGGCGCTTGATACAACCCAGCAAATATCTCCTTGAACCGTATCAACTCCTGAACTTTACCAATTATCTTGCAGTTGACAAGATTCAGGAATCACCATGTTCCTCTTTCTTCTTTCTTTTTCTGCACAATCCCTTGTAAAAAATGGGTTACTTTTTCTATATTTTGTTCATTAAGTGAGTAGTAGACCCGTTTACCGTCTTTCCGGTCTTTAATGAGACCGCTTTCCCGTAAAATTCCCAGGTGGTGAGAAACAAGATTTTGCGAGATCTTGAAATATTCATAAATATGACACACACATTTCTCGCCGGTTGCAAGGTAGGAAATAATATTGAGGCGGATATCACCGCTCAACGCTTTTAGTAATCTGGCAAATTGTTGAGTTTGAAAAGTATTCATAAAAACATATCAAATTATTTTGATATAATATGGATTAAAACCTTGAATGTCAAGCTGCTTATTATGATAAAAACAAATTAGCTTACCAATCTCCTTAAGATGAGCACAAAAAGCCGTGTGCCGCTCAGGGGATAATCATAGTGGGAGTTGTTGAAAGTACCGGGTTGGGTGCGACCGCGAAGGAAAAGTGACAATTATTTTATTTTGGGATGTGTGTGAGATGCCAAAAGCAAATCCCGCGTGAACGCATACTCACCATCCCTGAAACAAGGCATTGTGTTAGCTGCGCTTCTATGATTTGAAATATTTTGCGGCAGGGGTCGTCGTTTCTGCTTTGGTTTTTGCATGGAAAAAATGCATGTTCATTCGTGGCAAAACTACTACACAATCCTGCCATTTTTCATTTTGAATGTAACATCGGCAATCTTTTCAAACAAAGTATCGTGTGTAGCAACAAGAATGGTCACTCCCCGTGCATTTAGTTCGCCCAGAAATTGCCTTACATGCGCACTGGTTTCATCGTCAATATTCGATGTGGGTTCGTCCGCAATAATAATTTCGGGGTTATTTATCAGCGCCCGTGCAATAGCCACACGCTGCTGCTGCCCCCCGCTGAGTTCCTCAGGGGCATGCTCTAAACGGTCACCAAGTCCCATCTTTTCTAACAGAAATTTTGCCCTTTCAAAGCGTTCTGTGAAGCCTGCCCCCAAAGGAATAAGCGGATAAGCGACATTCTCCCAGCTGGTAAGTCTTGGGATGAGATGAAAGTCCTGAAAGATAAAGCCGATCTTCTCACGCCGCAGCCTGGCAAGGGCAATATCGGAAAATGATGTTATTTCTTCTCCATACATGAACACCTTACCCGCAGTAGGTCTGTCCAGGGTACCGATAATATTCAGCAGGGTGGTTTTCCCGGAGCCGGATGGCCCATTGAACACCATGAAGCTGCTTTTCGAAATGTTTACGCTAATGTCATATATTGCGCGCACCTCATACTGTGAATGCTGTCTGTAAGATTTACAAAGATTCTCTGTCCTAATCATTATTTCATCGACACTACCGGTGACACCGTTGATGCCCTCCATGAAGAATAGACGCTTCCAACCATGGTCATGAGAAAGGCTAAGAAAAAACTCAGAAGGCATGGCAAGGGGAGAAACCGTGCAGGAAGCGGAAATTTGGGCAACATGGTTATCTCTGCAATAAAAAATTGCGCAATAAACACACCACGAAAACCCTTAACCCAAAGGATGGATAGTAATATGGCTATAGTAGCACCCATTAAACTGATGAGTAACTGTTCAAAGGAAATGAGTTCCAATACCTCCAGGGTCTGCCAGCCTGTGGCCTTCATTATGCCGATTTCCTTTTTTCGCTCGGATAATCCAAAACCGGCGGCAACCAGAATGGCAGGCACACCCAGGGCAAAGGCAACGAGATAGAGGGCGCTAAAGACACCTTCCTTGAGCATGAACCCCTTTTTAACATACAACCCTATCATGTGTTTATCCTGTAACCGGTATGGTTCATTTTGAAGTATATCATACAAATCGGTGGCGATCTCTGAATTATGCCCGGGCAGGCTGTAAATTTGTATGTCGGTGGAAACGTCCTGTTTGCCAAAGAGTTCTCCGGCATCCCTGAATGACATGAATATCAGGGATGATCCCCAGATACTGGAGTCTGAAGAAAAGAATCCAACAACGGTAAAGGTCTTGCGCTGCTGGCAGCGCATACTGAACTGGTCACCGATATTTAAATGAAAATGCCTTGCTAGTTCGTGTCCCACAACCACCTCGTTTGCGTTTTCAAACATCCTGCCTGAAATACAGGATATGGACTCAGGAATATCTTCTTTATTAAGACCAACGATGACTGCCAGTTTGTTTTGCAGAAACCCCCTGCCGATAATACGCGGCGTCACCTTTGTCACCCCGAAGATCTTTTTAATCTCGTCCAGATATTTCAATGGAACAGCCGCATTCCTGCCAAATTCGTCAAATGTCAGATACAGATCCGCACCAGCATTTACGGAGATAAGCGATTTTTCACGTACACCTTCGGAAATGGCAATGGCGGTAATGAAGGGTGTCAGGATGGCAACAATGCAAAGACAGACGACAATGGTCTTTGTCCTGTGCCGTAATAAATTTTCAGTTGCCAGAAAGAGGAGATTGAAATGTTTATTCACTGTTTAAGGCTAAGATTGTATTGTAAGAAATTCATACTTGTCACAAGATCACCTGACCAGTAGGAGCACGGAGCGCCGTGCCCCTACAATAATATGCTTGTGCCTTCATGTCTTGGTGACAAAATTATTTCACATTATATCGAAAACATCCACACCTATTCAAGTAATTATGCCGATTTTGGCTTGACACACCCTATCTCTTACAATACCATGCCGGTGAATGGACAAAAATAAAGGTTGCGGAAGAATGATATTGTTAAGGAATGGGATTTATGAACGTAGCAAATGCAAAAGTATATTTTAAAAATCGTGTTGGTTTTGCAGGTGCACTCGTAATGGGCGATCAGGTTTTGGTGGGTGTTATACCGATGGAAGATATGGATCTGGTTATCATCCCAAAGACCAGAACAGGAGATGTTATCCTATGAGCCCAAATATCGCCACATCGATCGCCAAATAAGTTAATAAGAAAGAATCTGTTTTAACATTTTTTAGAAAATTCATGCACAATTTAACATAATTTTGGTGGATGCGCTTTGCTCCATCCACCCTACTCATGTCCATATCTTTTGGAAAATTGGGTAGAGTGGATTAAGGCACTGTTTTTTGTGCCAAATCCACCTCTCTCTAAACGTCGGCATTTTATTGTTACATTTCAAACTACTAAATTGATACGTTTCCACGATTTAATATAATAATAAATTTAAGCCAGGTAGGGTAGGCACCGCCTACCAAAAATTGAGCACTCGGGGTTGATTTTGCATGAAGGAATGGATCGAAATAAATTGATTATGGTGGGCAATGCCCACCCTACATTGCTGACTCACTTTAAAAACCAAGAGCGTAACAAAACCAGACAATTATCATAATTCAGTATAATAATAAATTCTCAAACCTTTTGACGAAATATAGCTGTGTTTTCAACATAATTCTATTCATTTTTAGTTAATATTATCTATTTTAGATAATAGTATGCCAACAATTGTAGAATAAAGATAAAAATAAATGTTCGGCGGCTTTCCTTGATGAGAGTTTGAATTAGCATTACATTCGTAAAATGAAAATTATCGTCATTGGCGGCTCAATCGGTGGACTCAGCGCGGGCTTGACTTTAGCTTGCAAAAATTTTGACGTGGAGATTTACGAAAAGTCACCTGCTGAGATGAAAGGCAGAGGCGCAGGTCTTGTTATTCAGCCTGATATGATGCAGTATTTAATGGAGCATAACATCTCGCCAAAAGAGGTTTTCGGAGTTCTTGCTAGCGAACGGCAGTATCTCAACGAAAAGGGACAAGTCGTGATGAGGCACGCCAACGAAACTTCCTTTACTTCTTGGGATTATATTTATCGTCAGCTTAAAGACGCATTCTCAGCAGAGAAATATCATTTTAATCATCAGGCGGTTGAAATCCAGAGGAACGAGCAAAAAGCGAAAGTACGTTTTGAAAATGGAACAACAAAAGAGTGCGATTTGCTGGTTGGCGCAGACGGTTACGATTCCCTCGTGCGGCGAACTTTTCTGCCCGAATCAAATCCGGTTTATGCGGGCTATATTGCTTATCGCGGCTTGATTGAAGAGTCCGAATTAGATGCAGATTTCGTCAGCTTTTATGCGGGAAAGTTCACGTTGTATCAGGGCGCAGACACGCACATTTTGAGCTATTTCGTGCCGGGTGCAAACGGCGAGCTTGAAACGGGAAAGCGGCGGTTGAATTGGGTCTGGTATGTCAACAAAACAGAAGCCGAGTTGCAAGAGGTTTTGCACGACAAAGACGGCAGGCAGAGACGTTTGGGCAGTTCCTTTAGGTTTTTTGAGCGATAAAAATATCACCGCATTGCGCGAACGAGCGATTGCGGAGTTGCCGGAAATTTTTGCCCAAATGGTTCTGAAAACACAAACGCCATTTGTTCAGGTGATATTTGATTTGACAGTTCCCAAAATGGTTTTCGAGCGGGCTTGCATCATCGGGGACGCGGCGTTTGTCGTCAGACCGCATACGGCTTCGGGAACGTCGAAGGCTTACATGATGCGATTTCGCTGGCAACGAGTTTAAGCTATCACACGGACACGATTGAAGCGGCTCTGGAGCATTGGCAGTATGAGCAAATCAGATACGCTAGTCGGATTGTCGCCTATGGAAAGATGTTGGCGTTGCAGAGCGGTTTGGGAATCAGATAGCCAAGTTGCGTAGTTAAAATCACGCACCGCTGAACAAGTCATTCGAGCGGTCTGCCCGCCAGCTTGCCTCTCATCAATCTTGCGTGGCTCTTTCCGCGTTGCGTGTAGCGGGCGGGCAGCCGCTTAATTCCGGCGTTCAGGGCTGACAACTAGTGGTTAATGCTTTCTAACGATCTCAATCCCCACACCCATTTCCATATTGCCCGCTATATATGATACCGTGCCCGTATGGTCAGGACAGTAACAGTATCCCCCAGGGATGGGCCATTCGATACAGGGACAGCGCGGGTCAATTCTCGGGTCGAAATTGATATAGCACCATGTCGGTTTTGTTGTGGCACCCAGGCCCACACCATGCACTACTTGCTGAAAGCTATTTTCTATGCTACCGTTTTTTCTCCCGTTACACAAAGATTCTGCAACTAAATAGATAACCACAGCAAGTACCAAACTAAGGAGAATACTTAAAAACGTAAATGATTTTTTATTCGTTATTTTAGTCATGAGATGTATTTATAGTTTTTTACAACCCCCTTCGCCCCCTAGTTTATTCTAGTATTGTAACAAATTAATTACGAAACATAGTGCCTTGACAGCTTTTGATCAGCATCTTGTCGTGTAAACTTCCAATCTATTGTTGATTTGGCCTGATTGCGTCGGTCAGTCCACGCAGCAAC
>WYAU01000030.1 GCA_011525665.1 Candidatus Brocadia sp. | reverse complement strand
CTGATGAGAAGATGCTGGAAATAGGGTATGGTTGTGATCGTGTGACACTCTCAGAGGAAACGGAGAGAAACGGGGAATACAAACCTCATCCTGTAGCCACTACGCCAGTGTTTTACTCTACAATATAAAATCTGATCCGTCTCTTTCCTTAAATCTTCTTTGTGTTTTCATTTGTTCGCTTAGCCTTCTCATGGGTGACCCCACAGCACCTTTAAGGAGTTGATTATTCATTCTCATCAAAGTGGCAGATATTGTACTCTATTCAGCAAGTCTTCCGGCTCACCAGTTTTTGCAATGATTTCCAAATTACGAATGCAATCTCCAATTGAAATACGCAATTGGTGAGCATAGATAATTCCGGGGAATAATATGCCAGTCCTTTGACGCTTTGTGGCTTCTTGCAAGAGGTTATAATCCCTTGTAAATAACACGCGTCCCAATTTGCTTACACGATCCAATAATTCTGGATCATCCACTTCTGCTGTGCCATCTTCAAGTGCAGTGATAATGTCTACTCCACGCACTCTCAATCCGTCGGTTATCGCTCGAGGTACATCATTATGATCCATGTAAAGCTGGATTGCCATTATATTAGCTTCTTGGCTTTTAGCCTGACAATGAGTGGTGTTGGCTTTGCTTCCTTCTTCATTTGATCCAGTTGCTTTAATTGCGTTTCGATCTCTTGGTCAAGCTTTTCCTGATGATCAGAGTAATAAGCCAGAGCTGAGTATATTTGGCCTAATGTGAGCTGAGGATGCTGGTATTGGAGTTCTTCAGGACTCCAACCATATGCAATTTTATCGAGGATAATTTCAATTACTTTCATTTTTGTGCCTGCAATAATCGGCACTTTTTTTTCGTTAAGGATGATATGCTCGTATCCCGTTTCTGCGATTGGCATTTATAATGTCTCCTAAGGGTGTTAAATGCTATTCGAGTAAATTACTCAACTGATTGACTTATCCGCTTGAATTATAATTTATAAACTAAATCAAATCTATACAAGTATCAATAGAAAGTATTTACGAGAAAGGTTATCTGAATTTTTTAAGATTGCCCGCAGCTAACTATGTTATTAACAAATTTACTTTAGTTTGACAAATAGTACAGCGTAAGTCAAAGAATAATTGACATAAATATTTACATATAAAATAATTATAAGACGTTGCCCTCGCATTTGATAGGGAGACGGTGATGAGAAAACTGATCTTTCTGGAGTCCTTATCTCCTAACCCGAACAAGTCGGAAGAGATTGGCAATACGTTATGAAATTCCGGCAGCACTTCAATGACTTGACGTTTCTCGCAACGCAATATCATTCTTTATTTGATTAAGTTCGGGTTAGTTATTAATGGTCTCATAATAGTCTGTATATTACAGTTGTCATTCCCGCATGTTTCCCCACTTTCGCGAGGACAAGTGTTGCGAGGATAAACTCCAGTGGGAATTTAGAAAAATAAAGTAGAATACTGGATTCCTGCTGGAGTTTATCCTCGCAACAGCGGGGGCAGGAATGACAACTTTCTTTAGTCGTCGACTATAACCAACGGCAGTAGAAACCACGTTGCAGCCACGCAAACTGTCGAAAAGACTACGAGCCAGGTAAATCCAAATGGTTCATAAATCCAGCCTCCAATTATATTGCCGCTCTGTTTCCCAAAATTGATAACCGACATTAGCAATGCGAATACTGTGCCTTCGGCATTTTTAGGACACGCCCTGGCTGCAATGACAAGGGGACCCATATAGGCAATGATGCCTATGACGGACGAAACAAAAAATATGAGAAATGCGCTAAAAGGACCCCGGAAGAATAGGAAGCATATTGCTGAGAGCACGGCGCTTACCACAATAAGCCGCAGCATCAATTTTTCCGGCAACTTTTTACAAAAGAGGCCATACAGCGCAACTCCAATGACAAAGCCGATGTTAGCCGTCATATCAAGATAACCGATTAATACCTGAGAGAAGTTTAAGACGGTGGTTTCGTAAACGTAGAGAACGGGTGAACCCAGTTGTGGCATTGCGTTGAAAAGAAAGAGAAATGCCGCACACCCCCAGAGCTTCCGGGACCTTGCCGCGTGTCGTAAACCCTCTTTTGCCTCTTGAGCGGCATGACCAACGGAAGCAACCCGATTTTCTTTCCATGAAAAAAGAGTCAGGGGAATTATCATCAGGGCAAACGGCAAAGAAACCAGAACCGCATGGTGTAACGACATGTATTGTGCAATATATCCACCGACAACCATGATGATAATTCCCGCAATGGAGATCGAAAACCATTGAGCAGATTGCATCCGATCCGTTACATCTAACGGTTTACCCGTGACAAGCATCCATTTATCGCAAAGGACATCTGAAGACGCGACCCCTACCGCAGACACAATGAACAAAAAATACAGTGATGGTAGGGTGCTCAAGCCAAACCAGAAAATAGTGAGGTAAGACAACGAAGCAAGAAGACTTCCCAAAACAAAATAACTTTTCATACGATAACCGAACAGCGGCAAGCTGTCAGCGATAATTCCATATACCGGCTTAACCATCCACGGAATCGTTATGAAAAACGTAAAATACGCAAGCTCCGCGGCCCCGAAGCCCCAGTCTTGAGTAAGATAAAAATTAAGAGACTGACGATGAAGGCCGGGATTGCCGCTCATTCCCTGGAAAAAATAGTACAATCCTGCTATAAACATGAGTCGCCGTACTGAATTCAAGCGTAAACTCCTTAACCTGAACAAGCGGAAAAGACAAAATCGAAGCACAAATTCATGAGTCAACCCTGACAGGGTTAATTTCTGCCGGTTTTTATTCTGGGGAAATAGCGGGGTGTTGAATCAAATAAAACTGGTCCCTGCCGTCAATGGGATAGGATTTAAAACGATAAGAGTCTTCTTGAGTCATTGTAATACTTTTATTTCTGTTTTCAATACCTTTGCCGGAATAAATACCCCGCCGGTTGATTGAGAAATTCATCGCCAAAGAAATTCTTATTGACAGTTTATGGTAAATTTTGTTATATGCTTTTTAACCAACTAATAAAACAGGAACATACGATAAAGGCAAATCCTGAGCAATCAGGAGACGCAAAGTAAAGGGTCTTTATATCTGCAGGGAAGCAGATTAAAAAGAGAAAGGCTTCCTGAGAGTTAAAGATAGCCTTACCGCCGGGATGTTAATATAACAGCTTCGTGGTAAGGCTTTTTTGTTTCTTGAAAAGGGAGTAATCCATGCTGAGGAATATAAAAAATCTGCTTGGATATAAAATCCACGCACAAGATGGGAATATCGGAGAGGTATATGATTTCTTTTTCGATGACGAAACATGGGCAGTACGATATCTGGTAGTAGATGTCGAAAACTGGATCCTGGATCGAAAGGTACTCTTATCTCCGGCAGTGTGTGGTCAACCAGCGTGGGAATTGGGATATTTTCCCGTTACGCTCACCCGGGAACAGGTAAAAAATAGCCCCGATATCGATACCCATAAACCGATCTCCCGCCAGCATCAAATCGAATTGCATAATTATTATGGATGGCCCCTGTACTGGCATGCGCCCGGACCTTATACCATCCCTCCGGTTCCCCATATCTCGGAAACAGGGCAAGAAAAGGCCTCAAACCGGGAAGATGATCGCGATTCACACTTGAGAAGCATGCGGGAGGTGAAAAACTATCGCATTCGTGCGACCGGCGGCGAGATTGGCCATGTTTCTGATTTCCTCATCGATGATAAAAGGTGGATTATCAGATACATCGTGGTGGATACGGGAAATTGGCTGACGGGCAAAAAGAGAGTGATAGCTCCGCTGTGGGTAGAAAAGATTCGATGGGAGGAGTCAAAGATATATGTGGATTTGAGCCGGGACGTAATTAAAAAAAGCCCGGAATACGACCCTTCCATCCCTGTGAGCAGGGAATACGAAATTGCATTATATGAGTATTATTGCCGTCCGAAGTATTGGGTTTGACTCTGTGAACTTTACTCCTGAGATTCACTGGATACCAAAAGTAAAATGGTAACGTTAGAGATAAAGGTTTATTTGATAAAGAAACAACAGGATCGCCGGACTCCTGGCTTACATTTATTGATAGTGAGATGACGATGGGACAAAAATTGATAACGGTGGAAGATTACGAACCCTATATCGGTGAACACGCGGTGGGCCGGATATACAAAAAAGCATCAAGACTCAAGGATATCCACGTTACTCATATAAATTCTACCTACTACGGAGGCGGGGTGGCAGAACTGCTCTCTTCGAAGACTCTGCTCATGAACAGCCTGGGCATCAAGACCGGCTGGCGGGTGATACAGGGTTCCCCAGACTTCTTCAGTATTACAAAGAAAATGCATAATGCCCTTCAGGGTGCGGATATTAATCTTACCAAACTCAAGATGGAAATTTATGAGGAAGTTATTTTCGAGAACGCCGTCCGCAACCACCTTCACCACGACATTGTTGTTGTCCACGACCCACAACCGCTCCCGATGATCAGGCATTACCGGAAGCGCGGTCCCTGGATATGGCGCTGCCACGTGGATCTCTCTGAGCCAAACAGAGAGACACTGAATTATCTCATTCCATTCATCAGGGCATATGATGCCGTAGTGCTGAGCCTCAAGGAATACCGGCAGAAAGGATTCGGCACCCCGCAGGTCTTTTTCCTCCCCGCCATTGATCCCTTCACCATCAAAAATAAGGAGTTTACCGAGGCTGAGGTACAGGAGCGCCTCCGGCATTATGGTATTCCCACCGATCTGCCCCTCATAGTGCAGATATCCCGCTTTGATCGTTGGAAAGACCCGGAAGGAGTTATCAGGGCTTTCAATATTGCCCGCAGGGAGGTGAAGGCCACCCTCGTACTTCTTGGCAACGTGGCGACCGACGATCCCGAGGGCACAGAGATTTTTGAGTCTCTCCTTGGAAAACGTGAGGAACGCGTCATTATCCTTAGTGTACAGGATACAGCCCTTGTGAATGCCCTTCAGAGACGGGCAGCTGTCGTCCTTCAGAAGTCCATCCGGGAGGGCTTCGGCCTTACCGTGGCTGAAGCGATGTGGAAAGGTACCCCTGTTATTGGCGGCAACGTGGGAGGTATCCGCTACCAGATACGGAAGGGGGTAAACGGCTATCTTGTGAATTCTGACGAGGAAGCGGCGGCACGCATTGTCCAGATCCTTAAGAACCCGAAGCTCAGGGAGAGAATGGGCAAAAAGGCAAAGGAAATCGTGAGGGAAAAATTCTTAATGACACGTCTGGTGGAGCAGTATCTCGATTTGTTCAGTTCTTTTGAGACAAATTACAGACTTAAGGAGAGGAAAGTATGATTTTAATTTGGTTGCCTTTGCTATTCGCTGTGTTTTCTTTTCACGTATTTGCGGGCGATGTGATTGTTACTGTGGATAGATTTAATCAAAGCAACGATGCCCCTGTACGCTTTTCAATCTGTGACAACGAGGAATGCCACACGAAAAGGGATAAGGGATATGTGGATATTGATGCGGAACTGATCGAACGAACGGACAGTTTCAGGAAATACAGGATTAAAAATGTAGCTCCGGGGGAATATTCGCTTTCCGCTTATCACGACCTCAATAATAGTGGGAAATTAGAACGTAGCGGTATTCTGGGGATACCTCAGGAGCCCATAGGATTCTCACGACTTGACGTGCAAAAAGTGCGACGCCATCCAAAGTGGGACGAGGTCAAATTTACCATTGGTGAAAATGACACACCGGTCACAGTACACCTTGTGGATAAATTTGGATTATAAACAGATGCTGGATTATTTAAAAAAAATCGAAAAAACAATCGTCGTCTCTCTCATCATAATGATGGTCATTGTGCTGCTTCTCGCGACCATAGACCTAGGCGTGGTTATTATAAAGAACATCATTTCACCGCCGATAGTTTTACTTGATATTAATGAGCTGCTTGACATTTTTGGTCTTTTTATGCTGGTTTTAATTGGCATTGAGCTCTTGGAATCGGTCAAGACTTATATCGCAAAAAAAGAGATTCATGCTGAAGTGGTGTTTGCGGTTGCCTTGATTGCAGTTGCACGCAAGGTCATTATTTTAGATGTAAAAGAACTTTCAAGCCTCACGTTGCTTGGCATCGCTGCTATTGTAATTGCCCTTTCGGTTGGATACTATTTATTGAAAAGTAGTCATCACGACAATAATGTCTGCGCTAAACCTCCGGAATAGCAATGGTGAAACTCCTATCGGCGCAAGAGGCTAAAAATGATTGACAGAAGAAAGCATTACGTAATTTTTATCATCGTTTTTCCATTACTTGTTACATACTTACATTTTTCGATTTTTAAGGATCAATCCCCTCATATTGTTCTCGAGGAGCTTTACTATATACCACTGGGTTTGGGGTCTCTGTTTTTTGGACTAAGGGGTGCACTTTTAATCTATCTCTACGTCTCTGCGTTATATCTGCCTTACTTTTCCGGGAACTGGACCGCAACGTATTTAAGTTTGATAGATCGGTTGCTGCATCTTTTGTTTTCGGGGATGTTCACATTCCTTACCGGCTTTCTTGTGGATTGTGATAAGGAACTTCAAAAACAATCGGAGAGGGATCGACTCCTCGCCAGCATTGGCAAGGTTTCAACGACCATTGTGCATGATCTGAAAAATTCCCTTATTACCATCTTAGGCTTTGCAAAACATATTCGGGAGGGGAAAGGCAATCCCAATGTAGCTATTCAGGCGATAATAGAATCAGCCCAGAATATGGAAAGAATCGTATATGATGTGTTGGATTTTACCAAACCGATCCGGTTTGAATTGAAAGAAGAAGACATGAGAAGCGTTCTCAATCGGGCGTGCAATTCCTGTACTGTAAAAACCGAAAGGGAAGGCGTAACGTTGTCACTTGACATTCCCGCTGAGCCTGTCAACATTGCAATAGACAGCTTTCAGATGCAGAGAGCACTTATAAATATTATCGATAATGCCATTGAAGCCTCCGGTACAGGACAGAATGTCATAATTGGCATGACTTATGGAAAGAATTATATGGTTATAAAGATTAAGGATCGTGGTGCAGGTATGGATAAAGAAACCCTCGAAAACATCTTTATGCCATTTTATTCAAAAAAGAGTGAAGGAACCGGACTTGGAATGTATATAGCGAAAAGGATTATTGAGGAACAAGGAGGTAAGATTCGTATAAAGAGCAAAACCGGATGGGGCACAGAGGTAATATTATCACTGCCTTGTAAATTGTTGGATGAAAAAAAGGAAGGAGCGATATAAAATGAGCAGGTCATTAACACACGGTTCATGGAAAATTGCAACGATAATGGGAATACCCATACGGGTGCATTTCTCGTGGTTTATTATCTTCGGTCTGATAACGTGGTCTTTGTCCACCCACTATTTCCCGAAGGCTGCGCCGGAGCTTCCGGCAGCGGCCTACTGGATTAAAGGCACAGTGGCAGCCTTACTGCTCTTTGCCTCTGTCGCCTTCCATGAGTTGTCTCATTCATTTATTTCCCGAAAATATCATATTCCTATCGCAAGCATTACCCTGTTTATTTTTGGCGGCGTTGCCCAGTTGAAAGGAGAACCGCCGCATCCAAAGGCTGAATTCAGAATCGCCATCGCCGGACCGATTTCTAGTTTTCTTTTATCGGCAGCTTTTTTCCTGATCGCTATAAATGTCACGGGTGGGCCAGCCGCTCTTTTTTCTTATCTTGCGCGAATCAATTTTATCCTTGGAGTATTTAACCTCATTCCGGGCTTCCCGATGGACGGGGGAAGGGTGCTGAGGGCAATAATCTGGAGCAGGACAAAAGATTTCTTCCATGCAACCCAAAGGGCGGCTAACATTGGACAGGCGATAGCCCTTTTTTTTCTCTTTTTTGGCCTGTTTACGGTTTTTACCGGCTCTCCCGGCGGGTTATGGTTGCTGCTTTTGGGATGGTTCCTTTACATGGCAGCCCAGTCAAGCCAGCAACAGGCAACCCTGCAGGAGATGCTTTCTGGCATCAAGGTCAGGGACGTTATGGCAAGGGATATTGTAACCCTTGCTTCCTCGCTGACAATTGATGAGACGATAGATAAATATTTTTTAAAATACGGATATGGATACGGAGGATTTCCTGTTATGGACGACGGTAAATTTCTGGGCATTATAACCCTTAAGGAGATTAAAGATGTCCCCCGGAAAGACTGGAGTATTGTAAAGGTTTCGGATGTTCTGGTTCCCCATAACAAAAAGTGGGAAGTAACTCCCGATTCCGATGTCATGAGGGCGCTTGAATTAATGATAAAAGAGGACAAAGGAAGGATTATCGTTATGGAAAACGAGCAGGTTGTCGGGCTCATTACAAGGAACGGTATTGCACGGTATCTGCAAATAAAAGGTAAATAATCTGACCCTTTTGAAAAACAGATTTGTTCCGGAAATGCGGAGTTTACAACCCTCCGTGACGGATGAAATCAAAAAATGTTTGAATGGATTTAAAAGCTTGCAATTTTCCTAATTTCTGCTTCAATATCATTATCATTGCGATGGGAGGGTGGTTTTCCTGCCGTTTACCACATAACAGATTCCTTTATAATTTGATGATATTAAGACAACGCCGGGCGACAGCCTGGCCTCTTTGGAGGCACACACATATGCCATTTACCAATATCAGCGAAGATTTAAAGGTTGTATCCGGGCGCATCGGTAGTATCTGTTTTGAGGCAGCGTCAGCTTTAAGCCTTTGTATAGACGCTTTTATGGGTCATAAGGATGAGTTGATCGATAGCGCCAGGGAAAAGACCTTATCGCTCAGCGAAGAAGGAAATCAGTTGAGAAAGATGCTCAGCAACAAAGCGTCGGAGCGTGCAGGCAACAAAGAACAGATCAAATGTCTGCTAGCAACGCTGAGCAGCGTGGGGCTGGCGCTAAACGGTTTGGATTCTCTGACGCGGCATGTAAGGCTCAAGATATCTGAAAAGATCATATTAAGCGACAAGGGATTTGATGAAATTCGCTATCTCTTTCATGCATCGCTTGATATCCTGAAAACTGCGGGAGATACTATTGCAAACAGGAATGAAGCATTCATGAAATATGTTGTGGATAAATGTGAGAGTCTTGAAAAACTTGCAGGGCACTATGCGGAAAAACATGAGGAAAGGCTTATTACCGGAGTCTGTCCGCCGGAAGCTTCTCCTGTGTATGTATGTATCGTCGATAGCATATTGACCGTGGTGTGGCATATAAAAAAGGCGGTGACACGGCTATTCGGGCAGTGGTGATGACGTTTATTGGTTCAGAAAAAAAATTCTTTGCAAACTGAAGACACACGGTAAATTATACGTACGCAACTTCGTTAAAAAAACACTGATTTCCCTATCGCTTCATGTCATCTTTTGCAAAAGGCAAAAGATAATCTCCTGTCTTTTCTCCGCTACACAGGGATAATTCTGAAATCCCGCATAATATCCGGTTGCTCGTTGATACTTATTTGTTCCAATTTCCCCCTGCTTTTCATAAAAATTCTCCTAAGAAACCACAAGAGAAATAAATACGTAATGTTGCCCGGAGAACAGAGATGTTTTTCACGTACCCAACGCTGAAAAAAAGTATTTCCTTTGCCCCCGTCCACTATTTGATTATTTGTTTCTTGTGGATATACCTGTGCCTTCCTGTCTACGCGCAAACTGCAGTGATACCCGAAAAGGAAAAGACCGGTAAAATACAGTTTGACGAAACAGGCATAACAGTAAAAGCGGAAGATGTTGAGCGGGCGCAAATAAACGAAGAGGAGGTAAAAGCCGGCGTAGGCAAGTCCATCCAAGAAATAAGGGCATTTATCAGAGGGTTAGAGGATGATGTGAAGGCAATGAATAACTATCGTGACAGACTCCTGCAAGAGAAAAAAGGTTATCAGGAGAGCGGGGAAAGCCACGCATTTGTGGAGTTACTGGAGAGAGAAATTGAAGGAGTGAAAGAAAAGATAGACAGAGATAACGAACAGATAGAGACGTATGAGGACAGGATTACCGTACTTCAAAACCAATTAAAGGTTAATGCCGATCTGGTGGCACTATTAACGCGAATAGGAGCTTTGGAAGACGAAATCTTGATGACACCGGATGATGCAGCCCCAATGATCCGAAAGGAGACAGACAGTGCAAAGGATTACATTGCAGAGATACAAGAGAGTATCAAAGAAAAGGAGGCGGTGGTTTCCTTTTTTACCAGCAGATTGAAGGAGATCAGAGATAAAACACGTAATGATGAGCAGAATCTTGCTAAGGAATTGATATCAGTAAAAGAAGGGCGCAGGAACGATGAACTTTCAAGAAAGCTACAGGAAAAGATTGACAGCATTGTGCTGCTGAAAAAGGCAGTCAGTGAACAGTGGGTTACGATATTTAAGACGAGACTGGAAACGTCCAAAATCCGCTATGATATTGGACTGCAGGCATGGAAAAATGCAGAACTCAACGCCGCATTTTTAGCGGAAAAGGCAAGACGTCTGGATGAAAGACTAAAAGAGAGGAAATTAATAAAATAGATACATCATATGCTTTTTCGCAAAAAAAACACCAAAAACAAATCGGCATTCAAATATAGCACGGAATTATTTGCCATTTCTCTTGACGATACGACGCATACTGCCCTGGAGGTCATCCGGAACAGCAAAATGTCCGGCAATTTCTTTTATTGTTATGTGACAGACCAAAAAGGAAAACTGGTTGGCGTTGTGCCTTTACGAAAGCTCATTACCGCTCAGGAAGAAGCAAAAATTTCCGATATTATGATCCGGAACCCGATTCGGCTGACCACCCAATATTCAGTGGATATCGCGCTGGAGTATTTTATATTATACAAATTTCTCGCATTTCCCGTTGTTGATAGCCAGGAAAGACTCGTTGGCATTGCAAGGGCGAATGATTTTATAGAGGATACCATTGCTATTGAAGAGAAGGCAGAGCAGGCGCGTGACGACCTCCTCAAGATAATCGGTATTCAACTGGAAGAATTCAGAAAACCCACGATTCTCAAAAGTACTTTTTTAAGATTCCCCTATCTCCTTTTTAACATTTCAAGCGGACTCATCTGCGCTTTCATTACAAAACTGTTCAACAGGACAATAGATGAATTTATTTTCATCGCCTTCTTTATCACGATCATATTGGGCCTTGCCGAAAGTATTGGAACACAGGCAGTCGCCGTCACCCTCTCCTGCCTTGAAAAGACCATTAAATTGAAACGATTGATCTTCTATGAGGTGCTCGTGGGGGCAAAAATCGGTTTATTATGCGGCGGGTTGCTCTATGCAGTCTCCATTTTCTGGCTTGGCAATCAAAATTTCTCACTGACCCTCTTTCTCACGATTTTACTGACCCTGATTAACGCCTCTTTTCTTGGGTGCAGCCTGCCGATTCTCTTTAAAAAAATGGGCATCGATCCTGCACACGCCTCGTGCCCGATGGTATTGGCAATTGCCGATATTATATCTTTAACCTCGTATTTCTCCCTTGGAACATATATGCTTAAATAGATTTTAACCCTGATGTTTAAGGGAAGTCCAAAATAGATACAAAGTCGCCTGTTCAGTTAGGGTCACGGTGCTCCGTCCCTCCTTACAATGATAATTGAAGGATGAATGGGGTTTGATGATGTCCCCCACTATGAATCGCGAGATAACCCCGGCAAATGTAAGGAAAGCGCCTATTCTGATATTCTTTGCTTTGTCTTTTTCCTGATCGGTGAAATTAATAGCCAGCACAAAATCCCCTCCCTTTAACCCCGTTTGAAAAGACGATGTTTATTTATAATAAATTATTTAGTTGTATTGAAATAATATATTTTTTAAGTTATAACTGTCAACAACAAAATTATGGTTACTTTCTCTTATCCACCCGCGTATTCTTGAGTAAAGATTTTTCGTTCACAATCAAGCTTTTTACGGGGTATAATACCCGGGATACCGGAATAGGCGATTATTTTTACCGGCAAAGATGTCATCGATTTTTCCTGAAGGAGAAAAACTTATGAAAGTAAAAAACATTATGGACACCTCTCCTGATCTTCTCCGAACCTCAGATACCTTTGAACACCTTATAAAGATGCTGGGCCAGGTTAAATATCATGTTATCTATGTCGTAGATGACGGCAATAAGCTCGCAGGCGTCTTAACTGAATCTGACATCCTGAAAGTTTTAATACCGAAGTACCTGACGATTGACGAGTCGCTTATCCACGTAATGGATGAAAACTATTTTGAGAAAAAATGCAGAGAATCCAAAGATTTAACCGTCACCGAAATCATGACAAAAAATCTTATCACCGTACGTGAAGACGATACGGTAATAAAGGCGGCAGCGCTTATCGTTGTTAACAAGATACATTCCCTCCCGGTAGTAAGAAACGGCAACATTATCGGGATTGTGCCACGGCAACTTCTGCTCAAGCACATAACGAGAGTCCTTGCGGAAAAATAAATTGGATTATTTGAGTCCCGCCAGGAACACTGTTGCACCGATGAAGGCAACACTGACTGCGGAATAGAATCAGGAACGTATATCACATTTTAAGGAGCCGAATTCATGGTATTCTGGATCGCCACTATCATTTTTCTCGTATCTTACGGATTGATCGTCTCAGAGAAAATCGATAAAACAAAAGTTGCGCTCATCGGCGCCGGTTTGATGATGATACTGAAGATCGTCAGCCAGCATGAGGCATTTTATGAAGAAAAATATGCCGTTGACTATAACGTTATTTTCCTTCTCATCGGCATGATGATTATCGTCAATATCACAAGTAAAACGGGACTCTTTCAATTCCTGGCGATAAAGGCGGCAAAACTGGCCAAAGGGAAGCCGTTCCTGATTCTCATCTTCTTTTGCTGCATCACGGGCATCCTTTCTGCCCTGCTCGACAATGTGACTACCGTATTGCTTCTTGTCCCCGTTACTCTGTTTATTGCCGACGAACTGGAGATCGACCCCTTTCCCTTTCTGATATCAGAAGTCATGGCGTCCAACATCGGCGGCACTGCCACGCTGATAGGCGACCCCCCCAATATCATGATTGCCAGCAAGGTGCAACTCACCTTTATGGATTTTATCTATCATACGACGCCGGCCGTCATCTTTATTTTTGCATCCTTCCTCCTGACGATAAAATTTATCTTCGGGAAAAGGCTCCGCGTAAAGGAAGAAGTCAGACAAAAGATACTGGCCATAGATGAATATACGTTGATTAAAAACCCCGGTTTATTAAAAAAATCACTGAGCGTACTGGGAATGGTCGTCCTGGGATTTGTCACCCATGGCACGCTTCACTATGAACCTGCAACCATCGCCATTTTGGGGGCAGCCGTCCTTCTCATCATCTCAAAGGAAGACCCGCATCATGTACTAAGAGAATTGGAATGGCCGACACTATTCTTTTTTATCGGTCTTTTTATTATTGTCGGCGGGGTCGTCAAGGTAGGTCTGATCTCGAAACTCTCCCAGGGCATGATCTCACTGACACATCCAAGCGCAGAGAACATGTTTGTTACGGCAATTACGACCTTGTGGTTTTCCGGAATCAGTTCGGCGATTGTTGATAACATCCCCTTTGTGGCGAGCATGATTCCGCTGGTTATAGACACAGCCCACGCAGTGCTGCCGCCATGGACGGATTTCAAAACGGTCGTCCAGCACTCAACCCTCATGCCGGTGTGGTGGGCACTGGCGCTGGGGGCTTGCCTTGGAGGAAATGGCTCTCCGGTGGGGGCGTCTGCCAACGTTATCACCATAGGCCTTGCCGAGAAAGCCGGATATCCCATATCGTTTAAAAAGTTTCTTATCTACGCAGTGCCTATTACCTTTGAAACAATGATTTTGTCGACCCTCTATATCTGGCTGCGATATTATATTTTTTAGGAGACCGGAACCGAATGGATGCCCAGCATCCGGGGGAAAATATGAAGGATATCGCGGAAACCGATTTTATAAAATTTCTCGGCACAGCCGGCGCAAGGATCGTGGTGTCCAGGCAATTGCGCGCCTCGGGCGGAATGTGGTATTCCCTGCATGGTTTTAATATCCTGGTAGACCCCGGTCCGGGATGCCTGGTCCGGTGTGTTTCAAGCAGGCCAAAGATGGACCCCCTGAAACTGGATGCCATTATTCTTACCCACAGGCACCTCGATCATGCCGCTGACGTGAATGTGATGATTGAGGCGATGACCGAGGGGGGATTTAAAAAGCGTGGCACACTGTACACGCCGGAAGACGCACTGACAGACGACCCGGTGGTGTTCAAATATGTGAGAAGCTACATCTCGCGGATCGAAATTATAAAAGAAGGTGGAAGGTATAAACTGTCGGACACCGTTTCTTTCGAGACCCCCCTGAAGCACCACCATCCGGCTGAGACTTATGGCCTCAATTTTTTTACTCCCCGCTATACCATTTCACTGATTGTCGACACCCGCTACTTTCCGGAATTATTGAAACATTACCGGGGGGACATTGTAATTATCAACGTAGTCCGGTATACCGTAGATAAAGACATGAAAAGCTGGCTTTATCACCTTAGTATTAAAGACGTGAAGGAGATCGTAATGACCCTCAGGCCCAGGGTAACCATTTTAAATCATTTCGGCATGACGATGATCAAGGCACAACCCCGCATGGTTGCGGAGCACTTATCAAAGGAGACGGGATTAAAAATTATTGCAGCGGGGGACGGGATGAGATTTAATTTAGCGGATAGTGAAAAGTAAACGCAAATATTCGGGTTTAGCCGATTTTCAGCTTTGTAATCGTATCGATGTCATCCTTGATCTCTTTAACATCTTTTATTTCTTCTTCAACTCCTTTCATGCCCTGCCTGAAATTTGCAACAGTTCGCCCCAGCGATTTCATGGTGTTAGGCAGTTTTTTCCCAAATACAATAAAAACGATAATACCTATTACAATCCACTCCCAGCCACCGGGCATACTAATCATAAAAATCTCCCGCTTTAAGTCCTTCTGGAAACGATATAATCCGCAAGTTCTGTAAGGGTTGTTTTGTATTGAGAATCCGGAAGAGGGGCAATCTCTTCCTGAGCTTGTTTTACCATGTTTTTGGCCGTATTAAAGGCATATTCCACCGCATCGTGTTCTGTCAACAGTTCAATTATAGCATTCTTCGTTTCTTTTGCTCCGTGCTGGAATATCAGATCACGCGCTGTCGCAAGTTTGTTTTTGGGAAGCTGATTCACAAGCCGGATGAGAGGCAGCGTAAGCTTGCCTTTCTGTATATCCGTGTTTAACGATTTTCCGATCTCTTCTTCAGTGCCCATCACGTCAAGGCAGTCATCCACAATTTGAAACGCAATACCAATCTTCAAACCGTAATTGGATAACATGTCGGAAACCTTGCGGTTAGCTCCGGCAAACGTGGCACCCAACCGACAACTTGCAGCACAGAGAGAAGCCGTCTTCCGCTCAATAATGTCAAAATAATCGGTTTCGCTCAATCCAAGATCGTAACGCCTTTGAAGTTGAATGAGTTCACCCTCAGACATGATATTGACCGTCTGAGAAAGCAAAAGGGTTGCAATTTGAGAATCAAGTGCGGAAAGTATCGTAAATCCCCGGGAAAACAGATAATCCCCGAACAGGATGGATATTTCCCTCCCCCATTTTGAATTGATACTCTCTACGTGCCTCCTCATTGAGGCCTCGTCAATTATATCATCATGAACAAGGGTTGCGGTATGCACCATTTCCACGACCACAGCGAGGTCGATGTGCTGGGGAGCTATGTCTCCAACGCATTTACCCGACAACAGCACCAGGGCCGGCCGCAATCTTTTTCCTTTATACTTGCTGATGTGAACGATAAGATCGGCTAACGAATTGGTTCTTGGTTGTAATTCTTTATGGAATCGGGATTCAACCTCATCCATAAGGACTTTTATTGAGTCGAAGATACCCACTGGTTCCACAATTGACAAACTCCTTTTTTAATTTTGGCGGAAGTTAAAGAGAGGTTATAATATCAAGCGGTATTTAAAAAGTCAAACTTCTTTTCTAGTTTAAATTTCTCAATATCGCGAACGGCCTCCACGACGTCTTCCGGAGTAACGGAATGAATGCAGGCAACGTGATCACATTCCCTTTTTTCACAGGGACTGCAGGGAATGTCTTTTCTCACAACAAGGGCATTCCTGCCGTACGGCGCATAAACAGCCGGATCCTTCGGCCCGAAGATCGCTATTGTGGGAATTCCCAGGCATGAAGCAATATGGGTGGGGCCGGTATCCCCACCGATAAAAAGGCGTGCGCGCTGCAGTAAGGTTATCAGCTGTTTTACCGAGGACGTCTCACAGGCAATCGTGGCCTGATACTGCATGAATGAGAGAATTTTTTCCACGAGATTATATTCCGAGGCGCCCCAGGTAAAAACGACTGAATACTGGAATTTTTTTGTCAAGACGTCAGCAAGGCGCGCATAGTTTTCAGCCGGCCAGCGCTTATATTTTCCGAACATGCTGGTTCCCGGGTGGATTATTGCAAGAGACTTCTGATCAAGGTGATTGTGACAAAGAAAATCGTCAATATAAAGGCGATCGGCGTCAGGGATAGAAAATACGGGTTTGTGATAGTATGCCTGTATGCCCAAGCCGTCCAAAAGACTGAGATATTTGTCGATCCTGTGCATCCTCTTTTGCCGCGGTCTGATCCGGATGTTCGTAAAGAGAAAATTGAATTCCTTACAATAGCCCCGGGAGAAACCAACCCGCAGCCTTGCGCCGCTCAGGTACGCCAACAAACCGCTTTTCGCATTACCATGGAAATCCAGCGCAATGTCATATTTTCTCTTCCGCAATTTTTTCACAAACAATCGCATTGATGACAATGCCCTAAAATAGTTTCGCGGTGATTTAAGGTATTTTTGCCATTGTCTTCTGGGAAATACAATGACCTCGTCTATTTCCGGAAGCCCTTCAATCAGATCATCGAGTTTGTCCTCTACAAGCCATGCAATATGGGCGGAAGGGAACTCCCGCCGGACGTTTTTTACCGCCGGTATAACATGAATGACATCACCCATCGCTCCCAGCCGAACTATCAGAATATTCTTTGGATTATTGAATCGCTTTCCCATGGTCTGCCGCCTTAACGGATTTTATACTAAATACTTAGATACTATAATCGTTAAGAAACCCATTTTCAATAACAATCCCGGTAATTTGCAATTGTATTACTTCGTATCCTGATATATAATCTGGTTTTGGAAATTTCTGTTCATTGCAGGGAAGGGACACTTGAACCAGCGAAACCTGAATGCTGATCGCCGGCAGAAGGTAACTATATTTACTGATGATGATCAATATTATGTCGCAGAAACTAAGAGAACCGGGGTCTTTTTCCCGTGTTAAAAAGGGAGATACAACTTTTTTTGTAAAAGAAGAATATAAAGAAACCATACTGTTCATAACCTCTGATAAAAATTTTTCCCGGTTGGAAAATAGGGACGATTCGTTGAGAAAATACGGAAGGGGAATGTATTTGTCCGTCCCTGATCCAAAAAACAGCAACGAAAGATTTGTTATCAGAAACTACAGGCATGGTGGTTTCCTGGGGAAACTTTTTGGGGGGATTTTTTATGGCGGGAATAGGCCTTTGAACGAGCTCTATGTAAATGAAATAGCGGCGCGGAAAGGCATTCCATCCGCTGACGTAATTGCCATAGCCAGGAGAAAGTTGTGGGGGCTGTTTTACAAGGCTGATTTTATCTCCAGGGAGATACCGGGGGCGGTCGATGTCATCCAATTCCTGAAGGAATCTTCTCCGGAATTTATACAAAAGTTTAAGAAACCTATCATTTTTGAAGTGGCCGGCCTGATAAGGAATATGCACGATGCAGGCATACTCCATGCCGATTTACATCTGAAAAACATACTCCTGAAAGGCGATACACACGGGGAATTCCATGCTTATATAATAGATTTCGATAAATCCGGTGTTTTAAACGCGCTAAACACCGGGCAAAGAATGAAGAATCTGTTGCGCCTCGACCGTTCTCTTGAAAAGTTACGTTGGCTCTCGGCCACTGCAAAAATATCTCGGAATAAAACAGGCGCCGGCGAGAAGCCTCCGGGCTTCGCCCTTTTCCGGGAAGGGCTCCCCGGCCAAAACCATTCATGGAAAACCCCCGTTCCGGGGAACGGCGGCTCGGGGGAGGGGGGGAAACGTGTCTCTTTGAGTCAAAAAATAGGTCTGATATCGAAAAGAGACAGAGTAAGATTCCTGAAGGCTTATATGTTGTGTGGCAATACCCCTGACAAGGATTGGAAAAAGCACGTCCGTGAATGCCATTCCCGTCATGGTATACATAAATTGTGGTGGCGTGTGCTTGGTCCTGCGCAAAAAGTCCCCTGAAAAGCAGAATGACTTTACATCCTTTGGCGTTGACGCTGGGGGTCATTAATTCACAGAGAATGCAGGCGACTGAGGCCAGCGCCGCAACCGGGAAGGTTGCGCTCCTGTTTGAATCTCCGTACCCTTTTATCTGCCACCGTCGGTAACTTTGTCTCTATTTTCTTAAAAGGAAAGGCATCTGTGTTATTACAAAATATCATTGGTCCCCTCATCTCGTACTTTATCGGCAGTATTCCCTTCGGATTTTTAATCGTGAAGATAGTGAAGGGTATTGATATTCGGAAAACCGGCAGCGGTAACCCCGGAGCAACAAACGTTGCCCGGGTCCTGGGTAAGCCCTATGGCATAGTGGTGTTTGTTTTAGATATGCTAAAGGGATTTCTCCCCGTTTTTCTATGTGATTGGTTGCTTGGCGGTCAAGGCCACAGTCTGGCCGTTATATTCTGTGGCGTCGGGGTAATATGTGGCCATACATTCCCCGTCTTTCTCGGTTTTAAGGGAGGAAAGGCTGCTGCAACAGGCTGCGGGGTATTTTTATGGTTGACTCCTCTGCCACTCCTTATTTCCGTCTTTATATGGTTAATGACGGTGTATATTTCCCGTTATGTATCCCTGGGATCGATGCTCAGCTCAATCACGCTGGTAACGTCCTTGATACTATTGGGCAAGGATCCTTTCGGTCAGGGACTCCCCCTGACGTTGTTTTCAATATTCATTTCAGCCCTTCTTATCATACGGCACACATCGAATATAAAAAGACTCCTGAACGGCACGGAAACGAAGATTGGCAGTAAAGGCAAGGCGGAGGTTTCGGCCGGAGGCAAACCGTAGCCCGAATCTTCCGGTTATGCGCAGGTCGTCACCCTACCGGTTGACCCCCGTAATGACAGGCGGGGACGCTCGGGGATGCAAAGACGGGTTCTTCTCAAGACGATATTGCCTTTCCCCGTTTCCACGAGGACAGATTCCGGACATTCGCGTACAGAGAGGAATCCAGGGGAAAAGCCCGGATTCTCCCGCTAGCAGGGATGACAAACCTCTTCAGTCATCGGCTACAGTTGATGGACTTGACCGTTAATCAATCGTCTCATCGTAATCCGGAGATTCTTTTATCTTCTTCATCCGGTTTTGTGTATAGGCATCCTGGAGTGCAATGTACGGGTCTATAGCCGGTTTTGTTACGCTCTCGTAGGTATTTCCTTTATCGATAGAGACATCGTTGACCGTGTCATACGTATAATTCCCCAGACTCTCTATCGGCGTGAGGAAAAAATATGAAACCCACGTCAGGGGATTTAACGCCGCATCACCCAGAAGTCCTAGAGTATCGCGTGTATTTGACGGACCGATAAAAGGCCACACGAAATAAGTCCCGGATTCCATCTTATATTTGCCAAGGGTCTGGCCAAAGTCTCTGTCCTGCTTCTCTATATGAAATTTTGACTTTGCCGGATCAAGAAACCCTGCCACCCCGACGGTGCTGTTAATAAGAAAACGCAACATCTCCGTACCGGCGCCTTTCACATTTGCCTGGAAGAGACAATTGAAAAAACGGACAGGCATCTTGATATTCGTGTAAAAATTCCTGACACTTACCCGTGCCTTTTCAGGCACCATCGAATTGTATCCGGTATATATCGGTTTAAAGAAATAATGAAATGTCTTGTCGTTAAAGATAAACACCGCCCTGTTAAAAGATTCGAGCGGATCTTTAACGAGAGGCATTTCAGTCTCCGCCTCGGCTAGCTCAAGCTCAGGCTGTTCAGCTTCTCCTTTTTCTGTGATGTCATTATCAGAGATCCCGGCGCCTCTAACCGTTTCATCACCTGGTACCTCAGGAACCGGCGTATTGATGGAAGGTGTTTCTTCTGAGACGGCTTGCTCTGGACTGGTCAGTTCAGCCTCATCGTTCTTAATTATTATATCTTTATCAGGGACTTTTTCATCGATCCCCGTTTCACCCGAATATTGCTCCCGGGCAAGCACTGACAAATTTTCACCCCACGAGATTGCCACGAACAAAACCGTTGCGAAAAAAAACGTCACTGCTACAAATTTTCTCATTGTCTACTCCTCTTGGAATGTAGAAGCGCCTTAAAATAAATTTTTTTCATTTTGTTGATATTTCTTCTTTGCCCTGTTTCTCTTTTATTTTTTGAATAAGATCTTCATAGGAAGACTTCACCAGGATACTATGGAATTGGCTGCGATAATTATTAACAAGGCTTACCCCTTCAATAATCACATCGTAAATCGTCCATTTCCCGTCATTATTGAGCATACGATAATCCACCAACACCTCAGTTCCGGTAGTTAAGATAATTTTCGTTTGTACTGTTGCGTATTTATTGCCGTCCTGTTTTTCCCGGAGAAAAACAATCTTTTCACCGGAATACGTATCTGTCTTGCCTATATAGGCATCTTTCAGAATATGGGTAAATAATTCAACAAATTCTTTTTTTTCATCAGGGGTGCGTTTTTTCCAGTGCTGCCCAAGCGCTCTCATGGACATCTCTTCAAAGTTAAAAATGAAGGAAATCTCTTCCCACAACCTTTGTCTGCGTTCCTGCGTCTTTTCCGGCCCCTTCAGGGAAGGATCTTTCAGAACGGTCAAACCGCTGTCTATGGTCTTCATGAGAAGTTTTCCCGGCTCATCCCCTGCCCACAGAAAAACAGGTGCGCATGCCATCAGAAATACCCCAACACAAACTGCAGATATGGTTTTCCTATAGTTCATTTCATCAATCCTTTATCTTCCCAAAAACAAAATTCCCTATTAACTTTTCCAGATCGATCGGCGGTTCTGTCTCATACAGCGAACCACCGGCTTCTATCACTTTATCTGACCCCCCGGGCATGATCTCTACATACTTTTCTCCCATCAGTCCCTTCGTACGGATAGAGGCAATCGCGTCTTCCTGGAGTTCTATGCCATCCCGAATCCGTAAAGTGACTACCGCTTCGTAATCCACAAGTCTGATATCATCAACCTTGCCTACTTCGACACCGGCTATTTCCACAACCGTATCTTTTTTAAGCCCTTTCACGGTGCTAAACACGGCATTAACCGGGTAATAGTGGCTGCCGATTAAATTGATTTTTCCTAACTTTACAGAAATATAACCCAGGCAGAGCAAGCCGATAAAGACAAATATGCCAACGGCAATTTCAGCATCAAATTTCTTCATAATTGTTCCCTCTTTAGTATATATAAACCATAAGTTATTGTATGGTAATAGGGCCTTCCAATTCTCCATGAATGAATTGATGAATTACGGGGTCCTTTGTGGTCTCTATTTCCCCAGGGGTGCCTTCGGCAAGGATTTTTCCGTCAAAAAGCATGGCCACCCGATCCACCATGGAAAAGATCGCGGGAATCTCATGGGTAACGATAATTGCAGTAAAATTCAAACTCTTCTGGCATTCCCGGATGAGTTTGTGTATCGCCTTACCAATGAGCGGGTCAAGACCTGTTGTCGGTTCATCAAAAAGGACAATTTCGGGGTTCATAACAAGGCAGCGGGCAAGCGCAACCCGCTTTTTCATGCCACCGCTTATCTCTGCAGGATATTTAGTCTCAGATCCGGAAAGACCCACTCTGGCTAATTCCCTCATTACCGTGTCCCGGATTTGTGAGGCCTTCATCCGGGTCTTTTCCTCAAGAGGGAACGCGATATTTTCAAATACCGTAAGTGAGTCAAAAAGTGCCCCCCCCTGAAAAACAATGCCGCACCGCTCCTTCAATCGTTTCAACGCCTTGCCTCTTAGCCTGCCGATATCCTGATTATCTATTAATACCTTGCCCCGGTCAGGCCTCATCAGGCCTATGATAATCTTGAGTAATACCGATTTTCCTTTACCGCTCCCCCCAATCAAAGCCAGGGTTTTCCCTTCATCTACTCGTAAGTTAATGCCTTTAAGCACCGGATGGTCATTAAAACTTTTGTATAAATCGACAACTTCAATCATGGATACCCTGCTAGGTCACCAATATAGACGTCATAAAATAATCCCAGACCAGAATGGTGACCGAAGAAAGCACCACGGCCTGCGTGGTCGCCTTGCTGACACCTTCCGCCCCATAACCGGTATAATATCCCTTGTAACAGCTTATCAGGGTGATTAAGACACCAAAACTTAAAGATTTGTAAATACCCTCAAGAATATCCTTCGCTTCAACAAAATCCCGGATTCCCCCAAAATACGTTCCACTGGATATACCCATAAGCCCGACGCCCACAGCATACCCCCCAAAAACACCAACCGTGACAAAAATGGCATTTAAAAGGGGAAGGGATATTACGCCTGCCAGTAAACTGGGAATAATCAAATATTTGTATGGATTTAAAGCCATAGCATCCAGGGCATCGATTTGTTCGGTTATTCTCATAATGCCAATCTCCGCCGTTAAAGCGGACCCTGCACATCCGATAACCATCAACGCGGAAATAACTGGTCCCAGTTCCCGTATCAATGAAAGGGCTACCACAGGACCCAGACTGGCTTCAGCCCCAAATTTGACCAAAACATAATACACCTGCAATGCCATGACCATCCCGGTAAATGCACCGGTAAGAACGATGACCGAAGATGTCTTTACCCCAATAAAATGAATTCTCCTGACGATTCGCTGCATCAGATACGGAGGGAATGCCATCCAGAACAAGGACTCGGCAAAAAAACATCCCATCCGTCCCAGTTCCCTTATGAATCTGTGCGTAATGCTTCCGAAGAATTTAAATGGAGCAAAAATCCAGTTCATAAATAATCTCTATGAAAATATTTTCTCTGTCTCATGATAAACCGAAGGTGTCAAACACTACCCGCAAGCACTGAAACATACTGCACTACAGAGCACAACAACAATTGTTCCAATAAGCCCTGAATTTATTTGAAAATGTATCTATGTATCTATTTTTAAATGCTTTAGTGATTAATTATTTTTCAAAATCTCCACCCATAAGAAAACACGAGATGAAGTCTTTGTAAAAATTTGCGTAAACAGCATATCCCTTCTCAAAAAGCTCGAAAAAATTTCGCATCTAACGTTTTTTTCTGGAAGCACTCGTTTTTCTCCCGGATGTTTTCAGCGCATGGGTTCTGCCTGAGGGAAAAAGCCAAGCCGAGGAGTTTCTGTAAATTTTTAAAAGACAACATAATATAACGATATTATTGAATAATCAAGACTTATTCCGATAAAATAAAAAAGTTCCTGAAATCCCCCGAATTGTCTCACCATTTTCGTCTCTGGCAATTCAGTTCCCGGTAACAATTTCATTTTCTGAAAAGGCAACACTCTCCTATTTTCGGAGAAAAATCAATACCCTTTAATAAAAAATATATTCTGTGCAATTATTCCATGTCCTTTAAAATCCGGAGAAACTCCTTTGCATTGACAAAACCGGTAATCGTTTTATCCCCCCGCACGGTTCCGTCCTTGCTGACAAACACGATGGTAGGCAAGCCAACGACCCCGTACTTGGCCCAAAGCTCCCTGACCTTCGGGTCATCGCTTTTGGTGCTGTCGATCTTGATATTTACAAATCTTTGCGATTCACGAATAACCAACGGGTCGGTATACGTAAATTTATCAAATTCCTTGCATGCCGCGCACCACTCCGCCCAAAAATCAATAACCGCAGTCTTTCCGCTTTCCCTTGCCAGCTTCAGTCCTTCCTCCTCGCTCACTATCCAATCGATCTTCCCGTTTGCTGTTACGGACTCGACAGCGGTTGCGGCAGGAAATGGCGGTAAAATAAACCCCCTGATCATGAGATATCCCACAAGAAAGTATGTTCCGAAGATAAAGGCTATAAGCCCGAATGCCTTTCTGCTCCTTTGAAAAGCCGTGCTCTCATGAGTCAGACGGTCAAAGCCACCGGAAAATACCCCGGTAACAATCAAAAATAGTCCCAGTATGATGATAAATGCTCTTTCCGGGATAATGAACTTTACATAGTAGAGGGCGGCCCCGATTAAAAGGAGCCCGAAGATCCTTTCCACCGTCTCCATCCACATCCCTGATTTCGGAAGGGACTTCATTGCGCCGGAAAAGGTTCCCAGCACGATCAGAAGCACACCCAATCCCCAGGCAAAAACAAAAAGCATCCAGAACCCCAGGAATTTGTTCCCCGTGCTGGCAATATAGACCAGCAAACTCGCCAGGGCAGGGCCAATACAGGGCGAGGCCACAATCCCCGACACCAGCCCCATAACGAAAACCCCCAGGAGTCCTTTTCCGGACTTTGTCCCCAGCCGGTCCGATATAAACGATGGAACCCGCAGGTAATATACCCCAAACATGCTCAGGGCAAGCCCAACAAAAACCGCCACCACAAAACCGATGACCCACGGACTTTGCAACGCCGTACCAAACAACGCCCCCGTAGAAGCGGCGGCAACACCCATGGCAGAATATACAATCGCGATCCCCAGGACATAAATCAGGGAAAGGAAAAAGGCCGTCAACGGCCTCCTGGCCGTAGTCTGGTCGCCGGCAGCCTGCCCCCCAATTACCGCAACAGTGATGGGTATCATGGGGTATACACACGGGGTAAAACTCAAACCCACGCCTGCCAGGAAGACGAGGATGAGGGATACAAATATCCCGCGGCTTTCGAGGGTTTTTTGGAAAACCCCGGCCTCAACTTCCTTCTCCGGCTTTATGGACGTTTGGACCTGCCTTTCTTCGCGTTGCGTTGCTTCTGTGCTCCAGGGGGACAATTCCACCTCGAGGGGTAATGCAAACTCCTCAATACGGGGAATAAAACAGATTTTATCGGAACACCCCTGATAATGCACCTTGAGCTTTACGGTATGGGAGCCGGCGGGAACGTCCCTTGCTATCTGAACGAATGATCGTATTTCCACCTCCCCTTCGTAGTTTTCCACCTCTTTCTCCAGAAATTGGTCGTACTTAACCCTTCCTGCCGGGAGCTCCGTGGAAATCACGGTGAATCGCGAAGAATCAGCGCTTTCCACCCTCACTTGATCCTTATAAACGCGATGGTTGGGGGCAATCGTTATGGTTACCGCTACGGGCACACTGTCACCGGCGGAAACACGCTCCTTTAAAAGGGCAACATTCAGCTGAAACGGAGAGGTATCTCCGAAGGCTACCCGGAAAAACAGAAATAGTATGAAAGCAATTACAAAGGATCTTTTTACAGGGTAAGAAGTCTTCATTGCCAATCCTCCTGGTAAAATTCAAAATTTTATCCTCTGATTTTGTCAGCTCGTAGCGGCGGTGGGTGAAAATACGCCGAATAGTTACCGATAACCTAAGGCAGCATAGCAGTAACCAAAGGCAACCTCCCCTTCATCGTTCAACTGAGCGCTCACGACGAAGTCCCCTCCTTCACAGGGAGGAGATGAGGGGGAGGTAAAAACCTACCAAAAAAGTTTTTTCAGAGTACTATACCATAATCATAAATAACTGCATATACGTAAAATTATCATGGAGAGACCAAAACTGAAAGATAAAAAAAACGAAAATATCGCCTATGTGTCCGATGCCTTGACAAAATACCTGAGATATACCAGCGCTCCAAAGTCATAAATAAAATGCAGGTGCATGGGGATAAGAATACTCCGGTACACATCGGAGAGGATCCCTATATAGAATCCCATAAACACCGCAATAATACAATAGGCAGGAGTGAGAAAGTGGAGAAATCCGAAAATGATACTTGCCGCAATTATCCCGAGTTTAACCTGAATCACTCCCCGGAACAACAGCTCCTCGGCAAATCCGGCCAGGAGAGAAATCAGGCACATATCTAATAACGTAGTTTCCGAGAATAAGCCTTTTATGTCCGTTATTATCGTCTTTCTCAGCGAATCAGCCATAGGAATGCCGACAGCTTTTTTGGAAACGAGAAAGACAAAGAAAACCAGAGGCGGCGATGCCCAAAAAGTACCCAGGAGGATGTCGCGGGCAAGGTGTGTAGTCAAAGGAAAGAGTTTTATTTCGAAAAATCCCGAGAGAAATAAGGCTGCCAGCGCTACGATTCCCTCCGTTGTAAAGGTCAGGAGTAAGATTTTATATCGGGGGAGAAACAAAACGGGCTCCCTGAAAGTCCAGTGCAATCGAAAAGGGTTCTTTTATTCCTGAAAAAAAGATTCTGTTAAATTCCACTTTAAAAATCCTTTAATATACTAAACCAAATTCTGGTATCAAATTCATCCCGTCCTGTTATGGGAAATTCTACCCCTGGCATTAACCAGAAATCGCGTCCGAGATTCCATCGGGCACCAGGAAGAACGCTTACTACAGTAGTATCGCCATCAGACCCTATATCTGAACTTCCGTTGAATTCGACAAAAAAGGTGAGATTTCCAAAGAATGGTGTATCTTTAGACGTGACAGTTTTCGTTAGGGCAGTACCATAAACGATCGTAGTATCCGGATCGTCATCGTCTTTCCCTCCTACGGGTATATCAAGTCCGAAGAAGCTATGGAGGGCGTAACGTTTGCCAAGATCTCTCCATAAACCAATGCCAGGACTTATTGTGGTCAATCCACTGCCTAATCCTTGACCCTCGTCTCCTGTGGGCAGCGTTGTTTCCAATAAAGATAACAGCGTTGTGTTGCGCGTTTCGAGAAGCATTATCCTGGTTATAAGCGATGTATCACCGAAACCACTGGTGGTATCACCATCATTTGGAGATAATGATATGATTTTTGGTTCTACTTCCAGCAAAAGTCTTCTGCTGACAGGCACTTCAAATTCAAACTCCCATTCGTGCTCGTCAACCTTGCCTCTGTCACCGTTATTGGTAAACGAGTAATTCATGCGTACCTCACGCTCGAAGACTGTGGCAGGAATCTTGAGGAGTCTGAAGCGAGGAGACTGGTCTGGTTCCTGCTCAGGCTCTTCCCATTGCATAAACTTCCAGCCTTCAGAGAAGAAGTTTGAAAGGGTAAGGTCTGGTTTTTTCCCAGAAAATTCTTCAGATCCGTGGAGTGAAGAAGGAAAATATGAGGAAAATATGAAGAAGGATAAAGAACATAAGAAGATAAGGAATTTACAGTGAAATAATACAAACTTTCCATAACATTTCCGGAACCAATTTCGCTTCACCGAAAGCCTCCTTTTAGGAAATTCAAAATTGTTGAACGAAGCAATTGCTTCGTTAAGGCGAACTGGCACTTCGCCCTCCATCGAGCCGAAGATCATACCGGTCGCAAAGGCGCAGCCGAAGGCGAGAACAATCGGAACTGCAGAGAATATGACAAGCCAGCCCATCGCCTTTGATACGGCAATCCCGATATTAAATGACTGAAGAGTGTTCGTATTATCTCAATAGCCAAAAAAGAGATAAAATATCCTGTTCCGTCGGTGAAAAAAGGAGAATTGTCAGGACATCTTCAGGAATTTTGTTATGGATGGTAAGAACGCGACAATTTCATCAAGCTGCGGCTTGCAAATGCCTCCGTCCAACGGAACCTTGCCCATAATCCGGCAGATCATATCAATCCAGCCCCCAACATAATCGATACAAAAAACAAGAGTATCCCGACAATGACCTGGATGGTACGCATGGTGATCTTCTTTATCAGACGTGAGCCAAGAAACGACCCAAGAAATGCGGTTAAGGTAGCAGCAATAATCAGTCCGATGCCCACCCGGTTTTCAAATATGGTAAAGTGTTTTGAAAAGAAGGTGACACCATACACCGCAAGGCGCGATATATCAACAACGCAGGCGGACACCACAGACGTTCCCACAAAGGCCTCTTTTGCAAGACCCGTCCTGACAAGAAATGCCGACCGTAACGCCCCCTGCAGACCGGACAAACCTCCAAAAAAACCTGAAAGTAACCCGCCAAGCGGAATGTACTTCGGGTTAAACGCAATTTTTTCAAAGCGCGGATGGAGCTCCAGCATCGCAAAAGCTGCAATGAGGAACGCTATCACCAGTTTTACTACAGTAACGGTACATGGCTTTCCGCCAACGGTGTAGTCTGCCAGCGGTTCGGTACCGGCAAAATAGTTGAGCAGCAGCGCTCCAACGATAGCCATGATTGAAGCGGGCACTGCAAATTTTACAACCACCTTATAGTCAGCCATCTTCCCGACCAGGCCTAATTTAAAGACGTTATTTGCGAGATGAACAATTGCAGTTGCACCCACTGCATATTCCACCGGAAAAAAGATCGCAAAGGCAGGCATGAGGAGTGTTCCCAATCCAAAGCCGGAAAAGAGCGTTAAGGCAGATACAAAAAGCGCAACGATACAAACAACCAGATAGACCATTATTATATCCTTTCCATTTCCATACACAAGAAGACCCGAAGGAGGATTTGCGATTTTCTTTTAAGTTTCAAACCTAACATCGCAAATCTTAAATCCAAAGTTACTTTATGTAACCCCACCCAAAAACAATACATGCAAAGAGTATAGCGAGCGCTAATTTCGGGGCCAAACGCTGATGATACGTCTCAGGATTGGCAAGCCGTGATTCACGGAGGGAGAAATACATGCTTGCAGCAACGAGCGCCATTCCCATGAGAGAAACAACAGATATGGACAAAAGAGGCGCAGGGTGCGGAACAGCTTTTGAACTTATCTCCAAGGCGGTCATAATACCCGGAGGGTCTTTTACTGCAGAAGGGAGAAATCCCACCCATGAAACGAACTTTGCCAGACCCTTGGCCATGTGTCCTGCCGAAATAATAACTGCAAGGGGAAGCGCCAGGAGTCGCCATGACTTTATTATCATGGATGCATCTCTGCTGCCCAGTGAAGATAACACGCCAAGCACAAACCAGAGCACCATGGGGTAGACGAGTATCATCCAAACGCCCTCGATCCAGCCGCCAACAGCAGAAAGGCTGAAGTGGTCAATAAAACGTTCAGGAAGCCAAAGAAATATGGCCTGCGCGGTACTCCATTCACTGCATAGCTCCCCGGTAACAAATCCGGAAACCAGCATAACAAAAATGGTGGCCGGCCACGATGCCAGCGGTTCACGCGCGTCAGCCCGATGAAATGGGCGACGCAAGACCAACTGCATATTGTCCGGTGTGCACGATTTTATACACTGGCCGCAGACAAGGCAGTCGCGGCTGCTGTTTAATTTCGGCGGGTTCAGCAGGCTTGGACAACTGCGGCCAGAAAACCTGGTCCTGTTGCATGCCATAATACAATCCTTGCCCGTGCACGAACTGCAAACCTGGCCTGATCCGGCGCGTACCGCCAGCATCCCCCCTCGTCCGTATGTGCCTAACAGAAGCCCCACGGGACAGAACCCACGGCAGAAAGCGCGATCTTTTATCAAGAAACCGACCAGCCCTGCCGTCCCGAGTAATCCCCAGAGAAAGAATGAGGTATAAGCCGGAACGCGATGCAGGTGTATGCCGGCAACAAGCAACTGGATAAGGGCATATATTCCCACGATCAATGCACCCGACCGCAACCACCTGCCGAGAACACGTTGTCTGACCCCCATTCTTCGTCCTACCCGTTCGGTTCCGTTGGCAACAAGTTCTAAAGGACACACCATACACCACACCCGGCCAAATAAAACGGCAAGCCACACCATGGAGGGCCACCAGAGCCCCCAGATCATCAGATTGACAATATTTGACTTTGCGTGCAGTTTACCATTCACCCCCTTTGGAGCAAAATGGCCCCAGCCAATAACTGCAAGGGAAATAAATACCGCAAGCATTATTGTCTGAAAAATATAAGGGAATACAGGCCATAAAACCAATGACCGAATTGGCCGTATTCTTAGGAGATTATATCCGTGATAATCAGACGTGTTTTTCACTTTCCTTTTGCAACCTCGTTATATAATTCCTTCAGCTTGATCTTTACCTCGTTGAGCAACTCAAGCCCGGCATCTGTAATCCTGTAATATTTCCGCTGTTTGTGCCGGACCACCCTGCTTGCGCAGGTCAAAAGACCCGCTTCCTGCATCTTTGCCAACGTTGGATACAGAGTGCCCGGACCAAGCCTGTATCCATGCCTTCCCAGTTCCTCTATCAAACCAATACCAAAAACCTCTTCCTTTGAGGCATGATAAAGGATATGCGTTTTTATAAATGCAAGGTGTATGTCCCGTAACATGGATTCATTAATATCGTTCATAGATATCTATATATAATATCGATTTTCGATAATATTGTCAAAAACAAAAAGCCATGGGGTCAGACCTTGAAAATAGGCGTGCCCAGGGAAGGGTACTGCTTTCTAGCGGGTGAAAGTCCCGTCGTGGTAAAAGCCGGAGCCATGTAGCTTGGATGGCAGGGGGCGGTGGAAACATAACCTTCTGAAGCCCATCGACAAAGTCG